>JAZNLB010000001.1:0-9127 GCA_045578865.1 Clostridia bacterium
CATCATTGATATTTATCACCTTTTTGCAAATCCATAAAACGATATTAATAGCAGCAAATTTGATTCCATAGTTTATAGGCAAAAAGAATGGAAACCAATATAATATCCATATAGGCATATACATACTTATCATCTCCTATATTTTATCGTTTGTTCTTTGCGGTAGTGACGGATGCAATCAATTTTCTTCGTATTGTTCCGCATTTGTTTGTTAAAGATTTATATGTTATTTCATCAATTTTACCTTTACGGAACAACAACTCTAACCAATATTCCGTTTCAAAGCTTTCTTTTAAAGCAATTTCTAATTTGTTTATAAAATCTGCTTTGCTTTGAGCATATTTTGCTTCGTGAAGATTTGCACCTATTGATGAAGAACATCTTAATAATTGATTAACATAAACAGAACACCCTTTAATATTGTCGCATAAGTCCGATATTTCTATAGCAAAATTAATAGTTTCTTCTCTTAACATATTTTTTTGTTCCATGATCGATTCTCCTTTGTCGATATACACGCTTTGCGTGTTCGATATATTTTGCTCCGCAAAATTCGATATAAACTCGCTATGCTCGTTTTCGATATGATATAAATCTCGTTGCCGTAAGGCAACATATCGAGCCGTAAGGCATATCGAGTTCTGATAGAACATATCGAAAATCTCGTAAGAGATTTATATCGGGGAGTGCTATGTGCGACACAGCAGCACACAGCACTCCACATGCACAGTATGCGGAAACATATCCACCGGTACAACTGTGTCGATTTTATATGCGCCGACGGCGCACAAATATTTTAAATCGCGCGCGAGCGTTGCCGGGTTGCAGGATACATACACAATCCGCTCCGGCTTCATATTCAGTATGATTTCGAGCGTTGTTTCATCCGAGCCTTTGCGTGGCGGGTCTAAAATCACCACATCGGCACGCTCACCCTGACTGTATAAATCCTGTATACTTTTTTGCACATCCCCACAGTAAAATGCAGCGTTTGTTATCCCATTATGCACCGCATTTTTCTTTGCATCGCGCACGGCATCTTCTACGATTTCCACGCCGATAACCTTCCCTGCATGCTTTGCCGCAAAAAGCGAAATCGTACCGATACCGCAATAAAGGTCAAAGACGGTATCCGTCTTTTGGATATTCGCCATCTCAACCGCCGTTTCATAAAGCACCTGTGTCTGCGTGGGATTCACCTGAAAGAAACTATGCGGCGAAATTTCAAATTCCAAATCACCAATACCATCGCAAAGAGTTTCTCTTCCCCACAAAACATCGTTGTTTTTGCCAAGCACCAAATTGGTTTTATCGGTGTGGATGTTGTGTTGTACGCTCACCAAACCTTCCACGCCTTCACGCAAAAGAGAGACAAGCAAATCGGTTTTCGGCAAAAACAGTGCATTTGCAACCACAACCACCATCACCGATCCGTCCTTTGCCGTGCGGACAAACACATTACGAATTACACCCGAATGCAAATTTTCATCATAGGGCTTCACCTTGGCAATACGCATATATTCCTTTACACACTCTGCCGCACACATCGCCGCATCGCTGCATACACAGCATTGCGCCGTCTCCACCAAATCGTGGCTATGGCGACGGTAAAAACCGCAGACGGTCTTGCCGTCCTTATCCATACCGACCGGCATCTGTGTTTTGTTTCTGTATGCATACGGCTCTGCCATGCCGCGTGTCGGTTCAACAACAACATCTTTAAATCCGCCCAGTCGCGAAAGGGCATCTTGCACCTGCTTTTGTTTAAGGGCAAGTTGCGTTTTGTAATCAATATGCATAAAGTCGCATCCGCCACACTTGTCAAACACGGCGCAACGCGCCTGCACGCGCGCCGACGACGGTTTTAAAATCGCTTCAAGGCGACCATAGCCATAGGTCTTTTGCACCTTCACAATGCGGATGCGCGCCACATCCCCCTTGACCGCACGCGGTACAAACACAGCAAAATTTCCGATGCGACATACACCGTCTCCGCTGGAGGCCTGGTCGATAATTTGCACTTCGTATATATTATTTTTCTTAATTGCGGTTTGCAAATCCATATGCAAGTTCCCCTCTGTTTTTTCTGCTAACATTGTACCAAAAAACATTCCCTTTGACAAGGACTTTTCCTTATGCTAAACTAATTATAATCACAAAAAAAGGGGGTACATCATGGATTTTACATATTTAAAAGAATTTATGGATATGATGGCGCGCGAGCGCACACCCGGTTGTGCCGTACAGGTATATCTCGGCGGGGAGCGCGTTTTCCGCTATGAGGCTGGTTATGCTGACTTAGACAGCAAAGAAGTTTTGCACGGAACGGAGCATTTTAATGTTTATTCCTGCTCCAAAGTTGCCACCTGCACCGCAGGTGCACAACTCTTGGAACAAGGCAAATTTCTTTTAACCGACCCGCTCTATGAATATATGCCCGAATTTCGGCATATGTCCGTTAAACAGGCAAATGGCGCGCTGACCGAGGCGCAAAATCCCATTACTGTCGGGGATTTGTTTTCCATGACCGCCGGATTTAATTATGCCTCAGATGCGCCATACATCGAAAAGGCACATGCAGCTACAAACGGCAAGATGGATACGCGTACGGTAATTCGTATGCTGGCAGAAGAGCCGCTCGATTTCGAACCGGGCACACGCTGGCAATACAGCATGTGTCACGATGTGCTTGCTTGCCTGGTAGAAGTGGTCAGCGGCAAAAAATTCCGCGACTATATGGATGCAAATATCTTTGACCCCCTCAGCATGAACCGAACGGTATATCACCATACTCCCACGATTTCGGACAATCTGGCAACACTGTACAGATTTGAGCCATATGACAGTGACGGCAATCTCGATGATGCCAAAACACAAAAGAGCGGCAATGCCAGGGATGGACATTTTATTAAAGTCAGCAAAATACCCAGCTTTGTATTCGGCAGCGAATATGACAGCGGCGGCGCCGGTATCGCCACAACAATTTCCGACTATGTCAAATTGCTTGCGGCTTTGGCAAACAAAGGCAAGGGCTTATCTGGCGAACGCATTTTGTCGCCAAACACCGTCGAGTTGATGAAAACCAACCGCCTAACGGAAGAACAAAGAAAATATATGGACTGGAAACAACTTATCGGCTACGGTTACGGTCTCGGCGTGCGTACCTGCATAGAAAAGGCGCAAGGCGGGCACACCTGCAACATCGGCGAATTCGGTTGGGGCGGTGCGGCAGGCTCCGAGTGCATCATTGACAGCGAAATCAATCTCGCCGTATTCTTTGCACAACATTGCTTAAATCCGTGCGGAGATTGGTATATGACGAGGCTTAAAAACATAATTTATACCTGCTTGAGCAGCTAAAAAAGGGGTTCGGGTAACTTTGTTTCCCGAACCCTTTATTAAATCAATTTCCGCTTTCACGCCTTTGTTTTCCAAGCGCCGTTTCTACCTCCGCACTGCAACGCGGGCAAGCCACACGCTCTACAAGATAGCCTTTTCTTTCTTTTTTCCGAAATAAAACATAAATATTCCCCCATTTTCGTATATTATACTTGTATTGTACTCCTTTTTTGCATAAAAGTAATCTGATTTTTTACATTCTTCTTACATTCTTTTGCCATTCATTGACAGTTAAAATTTCATTTGCTATACTGGTATAGTATTGGTACCCATATTGATATAAGGAGGGTATGTCGTATGAAATTAAAAGATGGTTTCCTGCTCAAAACCGTAGCCGGCAGTAAAATTGTTGTGCCCATCGGCGAGGTTGCCGATGTATTCAACGGAGTGATTACGCTCTCCGGCAGCGCAGCTTATCTTTGGGAAAAACTGCAGGCGGGAGCAACAGAAACAGAACTTTTGGAGGCTCTGTTGGCTGAATATAATGTGGAGCGCGATTATGCAGCGGCAGATTTGAAGCGTTTTATCAACAAACTACGCGATTCAAATATGCTCGAAGAAGAATAAGCGTATGCAGCACATAGATATTGAAGTCCTTGTCGAATGTATGCAAGATGCATTTGCGCTCGGTAAGACTTTTTCATTTACCCCCTTCGGTATCAGTATGTTGCCCACTTTCAAAAATGGTGAGGATACGATAACGCTTGCGCTCTGTGCAAAGCCCAAAATCAATGATGTGGTCTTTTACAGACGGCCGAGCGGCAAGTATACGCTCCATCGCATCGTCGGCAAACTGCGCGGTGGCTATATGTTGTGTGGCGACAATGAAAATGTGATCGAATATCCGATTTATCCGGAAAACATGCTGGCAAAAGTCATTGCCGCCAAAGATGTAAACGGCAATCCGATATCTTTTGCAAAAAGGAAGAGCCAATATAAAGATTTGTGGCTAAAAAAACTAAAACTGTATGTTAAAAAAATCCTTTGTCCATAACAGACAAAGGATTTTTTAACTTGTCCAATAATTTGAAACGAAACTACCTTTTGTTTTCGTTGTCCAGTAGGGCGCCGGATTTATCCGCGCCGTACATATGAGTAAAAGTTTGCGGCAATGCTAAATCATTGCCCTACGGTGTTGGTTTAACTTTGCACATAAAAATATGCACCGTTGCAAGCAGCGATGCATATGTTTTAAAATTCAATTTATCTGTTTAAAATCAACTTTGTGAGTTCAACCGGTTCTACAATCTTGTCGCCCTTGTATACTCTCATGTTACCCGAAGCGATTTCGTCAATTAAGATAACCTCGCCGTTGTTATAACCGAACTCGAACTTGATGTCCCACAAATCCAGACCGATGGTCTTTAGGTCATCTGCAACAATCTTTGTAATTTTGAGTGTCTGCTCTTTCATGCTTGCAAACATCTCTTCGCTCATTACGCCGAGCGCCGCAAGACCTTCGCTTGTTACGAGCGGGTCACCCTTTTCATCATTTTTGAAAGTACATTCTACATAGCCGCCTTCAAGCACGGTACCGTCTTCAATGTACTCGCCGTATCTGCGGATGAAACTGCCGGTTGCAACCAGACGGCAGATAACCTCCAGTCCGTGACCAAATACAGTTGCCGGAAGCACTTCCATTTCAGCCTCTTCCACATTCGCATTTACATAATGCGTCTTGATACCCGCCTTCTTTAAAAGGTCGAAATAATATACGGATGTACGGAGATTTGCCTTGCCGATACCCTCGATTTTCAAGCCGACGCTGTTCTCACCCGGGTCGAACACGCCGTCTTTACCGGTGCAGTCATCCTTGAACTTGAGCATCACATTACCATTTTCCAGTTCATAAACATCTTTGGTTTTTCCTTCGTATAACTTCTTCATACAACAAAACTCCTTTATAGAACAAAATTGTTTTCAATTCACTACCTAAATAGCATACCACTTTTTTACAAAAAAATCAATGCAAAATTGCAGCTTGCTCAGATTTTGTCATATTGAACAAAAATAAGCACTCATTTGTTTCTTTTTCTCTTTTATTATGCTATAATAAAAACGAGGTGATTTTTATGCAATACCGCAAGGACAAATATGGAAACGACCTTTCGATACTCGGTTTCGGATGTATGCGTTTTACAGGCAAACTCGGCAAGATCGATTTTGAAAAAGCGGAGCGCGAGATTTTAGCTGCCTACAACGGCGGCGTAAATTATTTTGATACCGCTTATATCTATCCGGGCAGCGAAGCGCTCATCGGCGAAATTTTTGAAAAAAACGGCATCCGCAAAAACTTAAATATCGCCACCAAACTGCCGCACTATTTAATCAAAAGCCGTGAAGGCGCAGAAAAACTGTTTGCCGAAGAACTGCGCCGCCTGCGTACCGATTATGTAGATTATTATCTGATGCACATGCTCACGGATATCGATGCGTGGGAGCGCATGAAATCGCTTGGTATAGACAAGTGGCTTGAAGAAAAGAAGGCGGCAGGCCAAATTCGCCAAATCGGCTTTTCCTACCACGGCAACACCGAAATGTTTTGCCGCCTGATAGATGCATACGACTGGGATTTTTGTATGATTCAGTATAATTATATGGATGAGCATTCCCAAGCCGGCAAGCGCGGATTGCGCTATGCAAATGCGAAAGGCATACCGGTCATGATTATGGAACCTTTGCGCGGCGGCAAGTTGGTTAGCCGTCTGCCCGAGGAGGCAAAGCGCATTTTTGAAAACCACACCATCCGCCACACCCCTGCCCAATGGGCGTTTCGCTGGCTATATAATCAGCCGGAGGTTACCTGCGTACTGTCAGGTATGAATTCTTTGGAAATGGTAGAAGATAATCTAAATACCGCCTCCGATGCCAAGGTCGGCGACCTTACAGCAGAAGACGAGGCGATGCTTCGTTCGGTCAGCAATGCCATCAACGCAAAAATGAAGGTGGGTTGCACGGGATGCGGCTACTGTGTCCCCTGCCCGAAAAATGTCGATATTCCGGGCACCTTTGCTGCCTACAACCGCCTGCACTCTGAAGGCTGGTTTGCCGGCACCAAAGAGTATGTAATGTGTACAACCCTAAGAAAAACCTCCACCGCCGCCTCCAACTGTATCGGTTGCGGTAAATGCGAAGGGCATTGTCCGCAAAACATCCCCATCCGCGAAAAACTCGCTGATGCCCAAAAAGAACTCGAACGCACACCATTTAAACTCGTCCGCAAATTTGCAAAATGGTTTGTGAAATTTTAAACGAATTCCGCTTTACTTTTATAAGTGGTTGTGATATACTACAACAGATGTTTAAAAAAGAAGGAGTAATGAACATGAACTATTCACCATTACAGAAAGCAAGATACACATACGAGCCGAAGCTCCCGAAGATGCTTCGCAATGGCATTGCGGAAATCGCAGTTTCTGAAGGTGCGGCTACAACAAGTGCAGCAGATTGTGAAAAAATCGCAGCATTATTCCCGAACACCTATGGTAAAAAGGAAATTACCTTTAAGAAGGGCGCAAACACTTCTGCAGCAAAAGTACAGAAAGTCGGCGTAATCCTCTCCGGCGGTCAGGCACCGGGCGGACACAATGTAATCTGCGGTCTGTATGATGCATTAAAGTCTACCAATCCGGCAAATGAACTCTACGGTTTTAAGGGTGGCCCGAGCGGTCTTTTGGAAGACAACTATATTATTTTTGATGACGCTTACATTGATGCATACAGAAATACCGGCGGTTTTGATATCATCGGTTCCGGCAGAACAAAACTGGAAACCAATGAGCAGTTTGCCGTTGTTGCCGAAGTTTGCAAAAAGCATGGCATCACAGCAGTTGTAATCATCGGCGGGGATGACTCCAACACCAACGCCGCAGTGCTCGCAGAGTATTTTGCAGCACACGATACAGGCGTACAGGTGATCGGTTGTCCGAAAACCATCGACGGCGACCTTAAAAACGAAGACATTGAATGTTCTTTCGGTTTTGACACGGCAACAAAGACTTACAGCGAACTTATTGGTAACATCCAAAGAGATGCAAACTCTGCGAAAAAGTACTGGCACTTTATCAAAGTAATGGGCAGATCCGCTTCCCATGTGGCACTCGAATGTGCACTAAAAACGCAGCCGAACATCTGCCTCGTTTCCGAGGAAGTTGCGGCAAAGAAGATGTCGCTTTCGCAGATTGCAGACTATATCGCAGACTCTGTTGAAAAGAGAGCTGCAAACGGCATGAACTTCGGTGTGGCAATCATTCCGGAAGGCGTTGTGGAATTCGTGCCGGAATTCTCCGCATTGATTGCAGAAATCAACGAGCTGCTCGCAGGTAAGAAAGCAGAAGCATTTAACGCACTGCCGACATGGGACGAAAAGAGCGCATTTATCAAAGATGGTCTTTCTGGTGAATCCTGGGAAGTATTTGCGATTCTGCCGCAGAGCATCCAGCAGCAGTTGTTCCTTGAAAGAGACCCGCACGGCAATGTTCAGGTGTCCCTCATCGAGTCTGAGAAACTCTTCTCCGCACTCGTTGCAGACAAGCTCGCCGCAAGAAAGGCAGCAGGCGCTTACAAAGGTAAGTTCTCCGCTTTGCATCACTTCTTCGGTTACGAAGGCAGATGTGCGTTCCCGTCCAACTTTGACGCGGACTACTGCTACTCCTTGGGTTACAACGCATTTATGCTCATCCAGTACGGATACAACGGTTATCTTTCCAAGATTTCCAATCTGGCAAAACCGGCAGACGAATGGGTTGCAGGCGGTATGCCGATTACCAAGATGATGAACATCGAAAGAAGACACGGCGAAGACAAGCCGGTTATCAAAAAGGCACTCGTTGAACTTGATGGCAAGCCGTTTAAGTTCTTTGAGGCCAACAGAGAAACCTGGGCTGTTGAAACCGCTTACCAGTATCCGGGCGCAATTCAGTACTACGGTCCGGCAGAGGTTTGTGATATCACAACCAGAACACTGGCACTCGAAAAGGAATAATCAAAATGCAAAAGGTATCTTCTCTTTGGAAGATACCTTTTTTTGTAACTCTTCTTCTATTCCCCGTTTTCTTTGCATATAGATGTAACAACTAGGCTTTCGGGGGATGCAAATGAATGCATATATTTGTCGGCGCGTAAAAATCCTTGCCGAATACATTGTCGAAAACAAAGCCACTGTGCGCGATGCCGCCGCGCGCTTCGGCGTTTCCAAATCCACAGTACATAAAGATGTTACCGAGCGGCTGATGTATGTAAATTCCGCTTTGCACGGTGCGGTCAAAGCGGTACTTGAAAACAACAAAGAAGAACGCCACATCCGCGGCGGCATGGCCACCCGCGAAAAATATTTGCGGAATAAAACTGCCAAAAACGGAAATACTAAAAACAGATAAATCACAAATTTTATAAAAAAGTCTTTACAAATCAAAAAATGTGTGCTATACTATCATAGTCGCAAGAGCGAACTATATCGCGGGGTAGAGCAGTCTGGTAGCTCGTCGGGCTCATAACCCGGAGGTCGTGTGGTTCAAATCCCATCCCCGCAACCAAGAAAAAAGCAATCATCGTAAGATGGTTGCTTTTTCTGTTTGCAAAATACAATCCCCCCTTTTCTTTTTTCAAAGATTGTGTTATACTATCGGCAGAAGGCAAGCACAAAGCAAACTGCAGATATACTTTCCGGGAGGCAAAACAAATGTTTAATGTGCAAAAGGTAAAAGACGACTGTGTAAACTGGATTCGC
>JAZNLB010000002.1:0-41156 GCA_045578865.1 Clostridia bacterium
AAGGCGTGAATTGAGATGAAGTGCTAGGCGGCTGCTTTGGCGCTATACTTTTGTATGCGGCAAAGCAACAACGACGCAATTCGCTCAATTCGCCCTTTAAAAAGAAAAAGGGGCATAATTCAGCATTATATTACGCTATAATTATACACCCTTTTACATATAAGGTAAAGTTTCAATTTGATAACAATTGTGAATAATATGTACTAAAATTGGTTATATTTATTAAATTGAGCACTATGGCCGTGACAGATGGCGATGGCGAGCGCATCCGCCGTATCATCAGGCTTGGGAACGGCGTTTAGGCCGAGCATGACTTTGACCATAGTTTGCATTTGTTGTTTTGTAGCGCGGCCATAGCCGGTAATGGCTTGCTTGACCTGCAAGGGGGTATATTCCGAAATGGGAATGCCTTTGTGGGTTGCAGCAAGCAAAATCACACCGCGCGCATGGGCGACGGTGATGGCGGTAGAAACATTTGTATTAAAGAAAAGTTCCTCGATGGCAAGCGCATCAGGTTTAAATTCATCTATGAGTTGACCAATGGCCTTATAAATGTCTGCCAAACGCAACGGTGTCGGCGTGTGCGCCTTGGTTAAAATTGCACCGTAGTCCACCGGACAAAACTTATTATTGTCAAAATCCAAAATGCCATAACCCGTGGTAGCAATACCGGGGTCAATCCCTAAAATACGCATATTTTCGCTCCTGTTTTAAAAAAGTAAAATTTTTTAATATTTCCTATTGCATTTTAATTGCGGTTGGTGTATAATACACTATGGTTTGAATATTTATGCATAAAAATGCATAAAATTAAATTATTATTCATTCCAAAATTACATAGTATATTTATTTTAACATAAAATTGGAGGGTTTACAATGGCAAAAGAAAAAGTTGTATTGGCCTATTCGGGTGGTCTGGACACATCTATCATCATTCCGTGGCTCAAAGAAAACTACGATTATGAAGTAATCGCAGTTTGCGGCGATGTAGGCCAGGGCAAAGAAACAGAAGGGTTGGAAGAAAAGGCGTTAAAGACAGGCGCATCCAAACTCTACATCGAAAATTTGCAGGAAGAATATGTAACAGACTTCATCTGGCCGACACTCAAGGCAGGCGCAGTATATGAAGGCAAGTACCTGCTCGGTACATCGCACGCAAGACCGTGTATCGCAAAGCGCATCGTGGAAATCGCAGAAAAAGAAGGCGCAACCGCAATTTGTCACGGCTGCACAGGTAAAGGCAACGACCAGGTGCGTTTCGAACTCACCATCAAGGCACTTGCTCCGCACCTTAAAATTATCGCTCCGTGGCGTATCTGGGATATCAAATCCCGTGAAGAGGAAATCGACTACGCACTCGCAAGAGGCATTGATATTCCGGTCACAAAAGAAGATAACTACTCCATGGACAGAAACATCTGGCATTTAAGCCACGAGGGTATGGACTTAGAAGATCCGGCAAACGAACCGAATCTCGATAAGATTTTGAAGTTAATGGTTTCTCCGGAAAAAGCACCGGACACAGCGACTTATGTAGAAATCGAATTTGAAAAAGGTATTCCGGTTGCTATCGACGGCGAAAAATTGCCGCCGGTTGAACTTTTGAAAAAAGCAAACGCACTCGCAGGCGCAAACGGTGTCGGCATTGACGATATCGTTGAAAACCGTTTGGTTGGTATGAAGAGCCGCGGCGTATACGAAACACCGGGCGGCACACTGCTCTACGCTGCACACAAAGAACTCGAATATTTGTGCCTCGACAAGCAGACTCTCCACTACAAGCTCGATGTTGCCAACAAATTTGCAGACCTCGTATACGACGGTCTTTGGTACACACCGCTGCGCGAGTCCCTGTCCGCTTTCGTAGACAAGACACAGGAAACCGTAACCGGCAAGGTAAGAATGAAGCTCTATAAGGGCAACTGCACACCGGCAGGCACCTCTTCCCCGTACTCCCTCTACGACGAAGATATCGCTACCTTCGACGCAGACGAAGTATACAACCAAAAGGATGCCGAAGGCTTTATCAATCTCTTCGGTTTGCCGCTCAAAGTGCGTGCACAAATGCTTCGTAAGAACGGTTTAGACAAAAAATAAGTTACTTCATATTCGGACGGAGAACTCTCCGTCCGAATTTTGACTATATGAAATGAGGTAAAAACCATGCAAAAACTTTGGGGCGGAAGATTTTCCAAAGCAACAGATAAAAAAGTAGACGATTTTAACTCCTCCATCCGCTTTGACCAACGGATGTATAAACAGGATATTTTGGGCAGTATTGCCCATGCCACGATGCTTGGCAAGCAAAATATCATTCCAAAGTCGGATGCGGATTTGATTGTAAAAACGCTCGGCGAAATCTTAGAAGATATTGAAGCCGGCAAGGTAGAATTTTTAATTGATGCAGAAGATATCCATATGAACATCGAGAAAATTTTAACCGAGCGCATCGGCGATGCAGGCAAACGCCTGCACACAGGCAGAAGCCGCAACGACCAGGTGGCCCTCGATATCCGTATGTATCTGCGCGATGAAATCGGCACAATCGAAGAAATGCTTAAAAACCTGATGCGTACACTGCTCGCCGTTGCAGAGGAAAACACCGATACAATTATGCCGGGTTATACCCATCTGCAAAAGGCGCAACCGATTACGCTTGCACATCATGTAATGGCTTATTTTGAGATGTTAAAGCGGGATTTGGCACGCCTTGCCGATGCAAAAAAGCGCATCAATATCCTGCCGCTCGGCTCGGGCGCACTCGCGGCAACGACCTATCCGCTCGACCGTGAATTTGTAGCCGAAAAACTTGGCTTTGACGGTGTTACACTCAATTCACTCGACGGCGTAAGCGACCGCGACTTTGTGCTAGAAGTGGAGTTTGTGCTTTCTGTAATCATGATGCATTTGAGTCGTTTTTCCGAAGAACTCATTTTGTGGAGCAGTCACGAATTTTCGTTTGTCGAAATGGACGATGCCTACTCAACCGGTTCTTCCATTATGCCGCAAAAGAAAAATCCGGATGTCGCAGAACTTATCCGTGGCAAAACCGGCCGTGTATACGGCGATTTGATCGCTATGCTCACCACAATGAAAGGGTTGCCACTCGCATACAACAAAGATATGCAAGAAGACAAAGAGGGTGTGTTTGATGCCATTGACACCGTACAACTTTGTCTGCCGGTCATGACCGATATGATTGCAACCATGAAAATTCGCAAAGAAAACATGCTGCGTGGCGCAAAGGGCGGCTTTACCAATGCAACCGATGCCGCAGACTATCTTGTAAAAAAAGGTCTGCCTTTCCGCGAGGCGCACGAGGTTGTCGGTAAAATGGTGGCCTATGCCATTGCCAATGACAAAGCCCTCGACGAATTTACCATGGACGAATTTACGGCTTGCTCGGATATTTTCGAGGAAGATGTTTACGAGGCAATCTCCATGAAAACCTGCGTGGACGGGCGCAACATCATCGGCGGTCCGGCGGCAGAAACCGTAAAAAATGCCATTGCCGCAGGCAAGGCTATGTTGGAGAACTGATATGCGTATTTTAACGCTTATAATCCCATATGAATACGACGGAGTACAGATTAAATCTGTGCTCCGTAAGCATTTTGGTTTGTCCTCGGCTTTAATAACGGCGCTCAAATCCAAAGACGGCATCACCTTAAACGGAGCACACGCCTTTGTTACCGCCCAAGTGCACACAGGCGACACTTTGGTTTTGCGTATTTCAGAAGACGGAAGCGATGCCATCGTTCCCACGCAGATGCCCATCGACATACTCTACGAAGATGAGGATATTTTAGCCGTCAATAAACCGAGCGGCTTGCCGACACATCCGTCCATTCGACACTATACGGATACACTTGCAAACGGCATTGCGTTTTACTATGCAGACAGACCGTTTACCTTTCGTGCGGTCAACCGTTTAGATAAGGATACAAGCGGCATCGTTTTACTTGCCAAAAACCGATTTGCCGCCGAAGGATTATCGTCACAGTTGCGTGCAAGGCAAATCTCAAAAACCTATCTTGCGCTCGTCTGCGGTAACCTAAAACAAAGCGACGGCTGTATAGATGCGCCGATTGCGCGCGATGCAGGTATCATCAAACGGCGCATTGATGAAAACGGACAAGCGGCGCAGACACGATACCGCCTTGTAGAGCAAGGCAAGGCACATGCGCTCATCGAAGCCGAACCCATTACAGGGCGCACGCATCAAATCCGCGTGCATATGGCACACCTCGGTCATCCGCTCTACGCGGATTTCCTCTACGGAACGGAAGAAAAAGGCAGCCGCACGATGCTGCATTGTCATACATTGACATTTTTGCATCCATACACTAAGCAAACAATGCAATTCACCGCTCCTCTGCCGGTGGATTTTGAAGAAAAAGCAAAAGAATTACTGTAAAAAAAACGCTTTCCGGCCTTTGCCTTTTGAAAGCGCTTTTTTATTGTCCACACACCAAAATGTACTATTGCAACCCAACACCCGTTATGTTATACTAAACTTGGATAAGCAAGTTTAGTAAAGGAGTTTTCCGTCATGAAATATGATGTAATCATTATCGGTGCCGGTCCCGGCGGCATTTTTTCCGCTTATGAACTGGTACAACAAAATAAAGGTTTGAAAATTGCCATTTTCGAAGCCGGCCACCCCTTGCATAAACGCAAGTGCCCTATCGACGGCAAAAAAGTTAAGGCGTGTGTAAACTGCAAGCGTTGCTCCATTATGAGCGGTTTCGGCGGCGCTGGCGCTTTTTCCGACGGCAAATACAATATTACCAACGATTTTGGCGGCACATTGTATGAATACATCGGCAAAACTGAAGCGCTGGATTTAATGCACTATGTGGATGATATCAATATGCGTTTCGGCGGTGAAGGCACAAAACTTTATTCTACCGCTGGCTCAGCATACAAAAAAATCTGTATGCAAAACGACCTGCACCTGTTAGATGCCTCTGTGCGCCATTTGGGTACAGATATTAACTATATAGTTTTAGAAAATCTGTATAATTTCTTAAAAGACAAAGTAAAGTTCTATTTCGGTTATCCCGTAGAAAAAATCGATAAAACCGAGGATGGTTACAGCATTGATTGCAACGGTCATCTCTATACCGCTAAAACTTGCATCATCTCGGTCGGACGAAGCGGCAGTAAGTGGATGGAATCAGTGTGCAGACACCTAAAAATCCCAACCAAAAGCAACCGTGTAGACCTCGGTGTGCGTGTAGAATTGCCTGCGGAAGTCTTTTCCCACTTAACCGATGCACTCTACGAAAGTAAGATTGTGTATCGCACGGAAAAGTACGGCGACAAAGTTCGTACCTTCTGCATGAATCCGAAAGGCAGTGTGGTAACGGAGAATACCAACGGCATCATTACCGTAAATGGCCACAGTTATGAAGACCCCGAAAAGCAAACGGATAATACCAATTTCGCTCTTTTGGTGGCACAACATTTCTCCGAGCCGTTTAAATCGTCTAACGATTATGGCGAAAGCATTGCGCGCCTGAGCAATATGCTCGGCGGCGGTGTGCTGGTACAGCGTTTTGGCGACTTAATTCGCGGCCGCCGCTCCACAGAAAGCAGGATGCAAGGCTCGTTTATGACGCCTACACTGAGTGCAACACCGGGCGATTTGAGCCTGGTATTGCCAAAGCGCATATTGGACAGCATCATCGAAATGATTTATGCACTCGACAAGATTGCGCCGGGCACTGCAAACGACGACACCCTGCTCTATGGTGTAGAAGTTAAATTCTACAACATGGAAGTTGAGGTAGATGCCACTTTGCAAAGCAAACACAAAGGCCTCTACATCATCGGTGACGGCAGCGGCATCACACACTCCCTCTCCCACGCCTCCGCCAGCGGCATCTGGGTAGCAAGAAATCTTCAAAAAAATATATAATATAACGATGAAAAAAAGACATTTTTCGGGTGCGAAAAATGTCTTTTTTCTGGGAAAGCAGAACCATAGAGATATTTTAGTTTTTGTCGATATGCAAACTTCGTTTGCTCGATATTTTTACTTTCGTAAAATCGATATGTTCTCGCTTCGCTCAAACTCGATATGATATAAATCTCGTTGCCAAAGGCAACATTTCAAGTGCATCAGCACATATCGAGTCATTTATGACATATCGAAAATCTCGACAGAGATTTATATCGCTGAAAAAAAGACAGATTTCTTTGTCGAAATCTGTCTTTTTTTCTGGTGCCGCTGGTCGGGGTCGAACCGACACGGTATCACTACCACAGGATTTTGAGTCCAGCGCGTCTGCCAATTCCACCACAGCGGCATATGAAATTGAATACTTAAAAAGGATACCATATTCCCCTCTTTCTGTCAATACTTTTTTTGAATTTAATTGTCTTGAAAAAACAGATATTTAATGGTAAAATATAATCAATGCTAAAAATTCCATAAAAGGAGTGAATACAAATGAAAAAAACTGTTTCCGACATTATTGCCATGATTAAAGAACACGACATCAAGATGGTCGACTTTAAAATGGTGGACATCAACGGTCAATACCGCCATGTAACCATTCCGGCAAAAAACTTTTCGGAAAAGACGATGAAAAACGGTATTGGTTTCGACGCCTCCAACTATGGCTATGCCGTAGTTGAAAAGAGCGATATGGTGTTTATTCCGGACCCGGATACAGCTGTAATCGACCCGTTTTGCGAAATCCCGACATTGTCTATGACGGGTAACGCCATGATTATTGACAATCCGGAAAACAGACCGCTTGCACAATATCCCAGAAACATCGTTCTGGCGGCAGAACAATACTTAAAAGATAGCGGTATCGCAGACACCATGCTGATTTTGCCGGAATTTGAATTTTATCTGTTCGACAATGTAGGCTGGGAAGTGAAGCCGGAATCTATCGCCATGAGCCTCGATGCAGCGCAGGCGCATTGGAACAGCGGCGCAGAAGGTCTCGGAAATGTAGTTGCAAAGCAGAAAAACTACCACATTGCAAAACCGTTTGATGTATCGTATGAAGCGAGAAGCGAAATGTGCATGCTCATCGACGACGCAGGTATTGCCTTAAACTACCACCATCCTGAGGTCGGTGCAGGCGGCCAGTTTGAAATCGAGCCGGAGCTCGGTCAAATGTCTAAAATGGCGGATGCAACCATGATGATTAAATATATCATTCACAACACCGCAAGAAAATACGGCATGTCGGCAACCTTTATGCCAAAGCCGGTTATGGGCGAAGCGGGCAACGGTATGCATGTGCACATGCTTTTGTTAAAGGATGGTGCGCCGGTATTCTCTGATGATGGCGGCTACGCAAATTTAAGTAAAGAAGCACATTGGTTCATGGGCGGTCTTTTAAAGCACATTGCATCACTTTGTGCGATCACGAACCCGTCTACGAACTCATTTAAGCGCCTTGTTCCGGGCTTTGAAGCACCGGTTACCGTTGGTTATGCAACCTCCAACAGAAGTGCGGTAATCCGCATCCCGGCTTACGCAAAATCTCCGGAACTTCGTCGTTTCGAACTCAGAAATCCGGATGCAACCTGCAACCCGTATTTCTGCTATGCGGCAATCTTGATGGCAGGCATTGACGGCATCAAAAATCAAATCGATCCGCACGAAAACGGCTGGGGTCCTTACGATATGAACCTCTTCCATCTAAGCGACGAAGAAAAGGCGAAACTCAAGCATCTGCCGACTTCTTTGGAAGCAGCGCTCGATGCTTTGGAAGCAGACCATGACTACCTCACTGCAGGCGGTGTGTTCCCGGTGGAACTCATTAAAAACTTTATCGCAACCAAGCGTGAAGAGTGCAGACAACTCTCCACCATTCCGCATCCGGCAGAATTTGAAAAGTATTACAATTTATAAACAAAAAAATCCTTCAAGCCGATTTGCTTGAAGGATTTTTTATTACTTAGTGTTCGTATACATACTATATAAACCGGCATACATGCCACCCTTTTCCAGCAGTTGCGTATGTGTCCCCTCTTCAACGATGCCTTCATCGGAAAGCACTACAATCTTATCTGCGTTACGGATAGTGGTCAAACGGTGTGCCACCGTAAAGGTGGTGCGCCCTTTCGCCAGTTTTTCAAGCGACTGTTGCACAATCTGTTCGCTTTCGTTGTCGAGCGCGCTCGTTGCCTCATCCAAAATCAAAATCGGCGGATTTTTCAAAAACACGCGCGCAATCGCAAGTCTCTGCTTCTGCCCACCCGAAAGTTTAACGCCGCGTTCACCAATGTAGGTGTCATACCCGTCCGTCAAACTCAGGATAAACTCATGGGCGCCGGCCATTTTCGCCGCCTCAACAATTTCTTCTTCGGTTGCATTTTCTTTGCCGTAGCAAATGTTTTCTTTCACTGTTCCACAAAACATATATACATCCTGCGCCACGACACCGATATGGTCACGCAGGCTCTTTAACGATATCTTGCGAATATCTGTGCCATCGAGTAATATCTCCCCCGACTGTATTTCGTAAAAACGCCCGATCAGATTACAAAGCGTGGTCTTACCGCCGCCTGACGGACCGACCAGCGCAATATTTTCACCCGGCTTTGCGTGCAGATGGATATTGGAAAGCACATTCTCCGTAGTGTCGTTGTATTTAAAGCACACATCCTTAAATTCAATTTCGCCGCGCACATCAATAAGTTCTATCGGATTTTCGCAATCGCGGATATCCGGAATTTCATCCATAATCTCCGTAAATCGCTCTATGCCCGTCATGCCGCGCTGAAACTGCTCCGTAAACTCCACAATTCTACGGATGGATGCAATAAATGTCTGAATATATAAAATATAGGCAATTAAATCCGCCGGCTGTATGTAACCGTAAATCATAAACATCGAGCCGAGCAGAATGCCGACCACATACATCAAACCATCAAAAAAACGGTTTACTGCCTGAAAGCGCGCCAGATAGACATAGGACTTTTTCTTTGCCTTTAAAAAGCACTGATTGCCACGATTAAACTTTTCTATCTCCCTTTCTTCATTGGCAAAACTTTTGACCACGCGTACCCCAAGCAGACTGTCTTCCAAATCGGCATTGAGTTCGCCGACCTGCACACGCTGCGCCTTAAACGCATTTTTCATTCCCTTGCGGAAAAGCAAAACGGAAACGAGCATCAGCGGCAAAATAAGAAAAATGAGCAAGGTCAACCATAAATTGATGCCGCTTAATATAACAAACGCACCAATCATTTTGATGCCGGCAATAAACATTTCTTCCGGAAAATGATGCGAAAATTCCGTAACATCAAACAAATCCGTTGTTACGCGTGTCATAATCTGTCCGACCTTGGTGTTGTCAAAAAAGTTATACGAAAGTGTCTGTAAATGTGCGAAAACATCACGGCGCATATCTGTTTCCAGTTTTGCACCCATCACATGCCCGACATAGGACATATAGTAATTCGCCGCTGTATCCACCAATCGCAAAAACAGATAGAACGCACCCAAACGAAGCACAGAGCTTAATAAGAGCGCCTCGGGGTTATTTTGTGCAAGGTCTGTTATATAACGCACAAGCATCGGAAAAACCAACTCGCAAACGGTCGTCAGCGCCGCGCATAACAGGTCCACGCCGACAATGCTCAAATATGGCTTGTAATACGGTATAAATTTTAAAAACATCTTCCATGTGGATTTTTTTGTCTCTTTCATAGGTATACCTCATCGCAGTGTTATCATCTGCTAAGTATACAAAAAACCGCCGGTTTTGTCAAGTTTACCCTCGACAAATCTTGACAAAAAACGACAGTATGTTATACTTTGTATAAAGATTTTTTTTGGAGGATTTTCCATGATTTATATCATTGCAAACAAACTTTCTGGCTGTGGCAACGGTGCTGCTTACCTAAAAAAAACAGAGGATATTTTAAGAGAAAAAAATGTAGAATTCATTACACTCGTTTCAGAGTATGCAGGTCACTGCTGCCTACTTGCAAAACAAGCCTGTGCAGATTTAAATTGCCGTCGTATTATTGCCATCGGCGGTGACGGTACTTTCAGCGAAGTGTTAAACGGCATGGATTTATCCGTACCGATTGCCTTCGTTCCCGCAGGCACGGGCAACGATTTCGCATGCAGCGCAGGTCTGTCAACGGACACAAACGAGGCTGTTTTGGCTTCCATAAATGGTAAGGTGCAACTTTATGACATTATAAAAGTCAACGGCAAGCGTTGTTTAAATGTTGCAGGAACGGGTTTTGATGTAAATGTACTTTTGCACGAAGAGAAAATCCGCAAAATATATAAAGGCAAGTCCAGTTACACGCTCGCACTGGCACGCGCTTTGCTCAAACTTGAATTCACACCCGTAACGCTGAAAACAGATACCGGAGAATCTATAAACGAAGAAATTTTTTTGCTCGCGGCGGCGAACGGAAATGTCTACGGCGGCGGGTTGCCGATTTGCCCTATGGCTACTGCAACCGACGGCTATATGGATTTGGTGATTATCAAAAAACTCACCTATCTCGTACTGCCCGCTGTGCTGATTAAATTCTTCCTGGGCAAAATCGCCGAAATCAAAAAATACGCAAAAATCCTGCACTGCAAAAAATGCACACTGACGATAGGTAAAAACTTGCCTGTCAATATCGACGGCGAACTCGTAAACGAAACACAACCGCTGCAAATCGAAATCGTGCCAAATTGCTTGCAGGTACTCAAAAACAGATAGCAAAAAAGTCACGGCTCTATCCGTCTACTTCGTTTTTTGCGAATTTTGTCTTTTAACCAAAATTGGTCATGGTTGTGAAACATCGGAGCACTAATCCAAAACCACCTTGCCGCCCAAAGCCGAAAGTTTACCGGCAAAATCCTCATATCCACGCTCGATATGATAAATATCGCCGACCTCTGTATCCCCCTTGGCTGCAAGGCCCGCCAAGACGAGTGCCGCACCGGCACGCAAATCCGTTGCACGCACACATGCACCGACAAAACCCTTTACACCCTCCACAATGGCACATCTGCCTTCTACCTGAATATGTGCGCCCATACGCGCAAGCTCTGACACATATAAAAAGCGATTTTCAAATACCGTTTCCGTCACGGTGGATGTGCCGTCACAAAGGCACATCAATGTCGCCATTTGTGCCTGCATATCCGTAGGAAATCCCGGAAACGGAAGTGTTTTGATATGCACGGGGCGCAACTTGCCGGTGGCATCCACCGACAGTTGATTTTTCCCTTCACGAATTTCAATGCCGATTTCACGAAATTTCGCGGTTACCGGCTTTAAATGCGTACAGTTTACACCTCGCAAATGAATATTACCGCGCGTAATCGCCGCCGCAGTCATAAATGTACCAGCTTCAATGCGGTCCGGAATGATGTTGTATACTGCGCCAGTAAGTTTTTTTACGCCCTCTATGGTCACCATGCGGCTGCCCGCACCTTTAATTTTTGCGCCGGCCTTATTCAAAAACGCTGCCAGATTTTCAATTTCCGGCTCCGTTGCTGCATTTTCAATCACGGTTTTGCCTTGTGCAAGCACCGCTGCCATCAAAACATTCTCCGTCGCTCCTACACTCGGAAAATCAAGATAAATTCTATTGCCTACAAGCGAGCGTGCATGAATACAAACACCGCCGTGTCCATGTTTGATTTGTGCGCCAAGTGTGGCAAAACCTTTTAGATGCAAATCTACCGGACGCACCCCGATTGGACATCCGCCCGGCAGACTAAGATATGCACTCCCTGCTTTTGCCAAAAGCGGTCCGAGCACTAAAAATGACGCGCGCATTTTGGAAATCAGCTCATAGGGCACTGTAGATTTGACGATGCGTGGCAAAATGGTAAGTGTGTTTTTTTCCTTTTCCACTCTTGCGCCGAGCTCTTTTAAAATTTCACACATTGTATCTATATCTGACAAATCGGGCACATTGGAAATCACCGATTTGCCTTCGCACAAAAGCGTTGCCGCCAAAATCGGCAATGCAGCATTTTTAGCACCGCCGATGGTTATGCTGCCGCACAGTGGCGGTGATTTTTTTACAATAATTCTTTTCATATCCCCACCTCATTTTAAGTATGCACAAATTTAAAAATTTTATGTTCGCATAAATCTTTACCATGTTTGTATTTATAATTCAATCTGTAATTTGAAAATAAGATTTTGAATATGTTTTTAGTAAAACCAACCTTGCAGTTTTGGTAAAAAAATGATAAAATAGAAGCAAACCGATAGGAAAAGAGTGGATATAATGCAAAAGACAAACAAGTTCGAACGGATGACCACCGATCCGGTGGAACGGCTCATAACCTCGCTGGCCATTCCGACCATTTTAAGTATGCTCATTACCACATTTTACAATATGGCAGATACCTATTTTGTAGGGCAGATGCGCTCTACAAGTGCTACAGGCGGCGTTGGCGTGGTCCTGCCGCTGATGACTGTAATCCAGGCCTTCGGATTTTTCTTCGGGCATGGTTCGGGCAATTTTATTTCGCGAAATTTAGGCTCAAACAACCGTCGTGAAAGCGAAATTATGGCATCAACAGGCTTTTTCTCCGCCGTCCTTTTCGGTATTATGATTGCGCTGTTTGGCACATTGTTTGCGCCGTCTCTGGTATGGGTGCTCGGTGCAACCGACACCATTGCTCCCTATGCACTCGATTATATGCGTATCATTGTGCTGGGCGCCCCGTTTATGATTGCCTCTCTGGTGCTCAATAACCAACTGCGCTTTCAGGGCAGCGCCGCCTACGCTATGGTCGGCATTACAACGGGCGGGCTTTTAAACATCGCTCTCGACCCGCTCTTTATCTTCACTTTTAATATGGGCATTGCCGGCGCGGCACTTGCGACTGTCTGCGGACAGATCATCAGCTTCATCATTCTGTTCATCATGTGCCACCGTGGCGAAAACATCCGCATCCGTTTTAAAAATTTCAAACCAGGTTTATACTTTTATAAAGAAATATTCGGCGGTGGGCTGCCGTCTCTGCTGCGCCAGGGATTAAACAGCTTTTCCGTAGTTGCACTAAATACAATGGCGCGCCCATTCGGCGATGCGGCCATCGCGGCGATGTCGATTGTGTCACGCATTATGATGTTTGCCGTATCCACCACAATCGGCTTCGGTCAGGGTTTTCAGCCGGTATGTGGTTTTAACTACGGTGCAAAACGCTACGACCGTATGATTAAAGCCTTTTGGTTTTCTGTAAAAATAAGTTTCATCTTTTTGACAATCATGGCGGTCATCGCACTGGTTTTTGCGCCCCAACTCATCGCCCTTTTCCACAAGGTTCCAAACGAAATGAGTGTCATTTCCATCGGTGCCTTTGCCCTGCGTATGCAGGCCATTGTCCTGCCGCTTCTGTCGTGGTCCTTCATGAGCAATATGATGCTGCAAACCATTAAGCGCACGCTTTCCGCCTCGTTTTTGGCCATGGCAAGACAGGGATTATTCTTCATCCCTGCCATTCTGATTCTCCCAAGGTTTTTGGGGTTGTTCGGCATCCAGATTGCACAAACATGTGCTGATTTTGTCGCTGTGCTGTGTGCCATTCCGATTCAGATTAGAGTTTTAAACGAATTTAACGCCATCCTCAAAAATAACGAATAGAAAAAAGCACGGTTCTTTGTCTCCAAAGACCGTGCTTTTTTTATTGTTTATTCAGCCCAAGCATCTCTACGGATTCTTCACGCATCTTGTATTTTAAAATCTTGCCTGCCGCATTCATCGGGAATTCCTTGACAAAGACAAAGTAGCGCGGCACTTTATGACGCGCAATGGAAGCATTACCAAATTCGCGCATTTCGTTTTCATCCGCTTCTTCTCCCTTGTGCAGAATAATCCACGCACAACATTCCTCGCCGTAACGCTCATCCGGTACGCCAACCACCTGCACATCTCTTACCTTTGGGTGTGTGAGGTAAAATTCTTCAATCTCTCTCGGATACAGATTTTCGCCGCCGCGGATAATCATATCCTTGAGCCTGCCGGTTACCTTATAATAACCGTCCGGTGTACGGCAGCAAATATCGCCGGAATGGAGCCAGCCGTCTGCATCAATCGTCTGTGCAGTTGCCTCCGGCATCTTGTAGTAACCCTTCATGATGTTAAAACCGCGCGCAACAAACTCACCGCTCTCGCCATCCGGCAACTCCTCACCTGTTTCGGGGTCAATAACCTTACATTCTACACCCGGGAAAGGCGAACCCACCGTTTCAACACGGTGGTCAATATCTTCGTTGACCTCGCCCATCGTACAACCCGGCGAAGCCTCGGTCTGTCCGTATACGGAAATAATTTCGCGCATATTCATCTCATCTGCCGCACGGCGCATCAGGTCCGCCGGACAGTTTGCACCGGCCATAATACCCGTTCGCATATACGAAAAATCGGTCTTCGCAAAATCCGCATGGTTAAACATCGCAATAAACATCGTCGGCACGCCGTTAAAACAGGTAATATGCTCATCATTTATGCACGCCAGCGAAGATTTCGGTGAAAAGTACGGCATGGGACAAAGTGTACCGCCGTGTGTCATCGTCGAAGTCATTGACAAAACCATACCGAAGCAATGAAACATCGGCACTTGAATCATCATGCGGTCCGCCGTGGATAAATCCATACGGTCGCCAATGGTTTTACCGTTGTTTACAATATTTCTGTGTGTCAGCATAACGCCTTTCGGAAAGCCCGTTGTACCCGAAGTGTACTGCATATTGCACACATCATCCGGCTTAACCAGCGATGCTCTGCGGCGCACTTCCGCTTGTGGCACCATACTGCTGCGCGCAAGCATTTTCTCCCAGGTAAGACAGCCGTCCATCTCAAAACCAACCGTAACGACATTACGCAAAAACGGCAGATTTTTCGAATACAATGCCTCTCCCGGCTTAAGAGATTTAAGTTCCGGACACAACGCTTCGATAATTTCTTTATAATTGATATCCTTGCAATCCTCAATCATCACAAGTGTATGCGTATCCGACTGCTTTAATAAATATTCGATTTCATGGATTTTGTATGCGGTATTTACTGTGACGAGCACCGCACCAATTTTCGTGCTCGCCCAGAAGGTAATAAACCACGCAGGCACATTCGTTGCCCATACGGCAACATGATCGCCCGCCTTTACCCCCAGTGAAATCAGCGCCGCCGCACATTCGTCTACATCGCGGCGAAACTGTGCATATGTACGCGTGTAATCCAGTGTTGTATACTTAAATGCATACTGGTCCGGATACTTTTCCACCATGGTATCGAGCACATCGGAAAAAGTTGCATCAATCACATCGTACTTTTTCCATACGAATGTGCCCGACTTGTCGCGGTTATAATACACACCATCTTTTTCCTTGCGACTGCGCGAAAGGCTGGCGATATAATTCGTAAAATGCGTCAAAACAATATCCGCATCCTGAATTTCCTCATTCCACGCCACGCAAATATAACCGTCAAAATTGAGAGAAGAAAGCGCATTGATAACATTGGTTACCGGCAATGCACCCTCGCCGATAAGCACCTTCTTGCCATCTGACATATCCCCCAATCGCACATATTTGATATACGCACCCAAAGTTTTGATGGTCGTATCTGCACTCTCGCCTGCCCGAAAATATGTTTCTCTCGTGTTCCAGGAAACGCCGACTGCCGCTGACGAAAAGAAATTGATAAGGTCAATTATGTTCTCAGTTTCAGCAAGATAACCCGCCGTTTCAAGCAAAATCTGAATGTCTGCTTTTTCTGCACGACGGATGGCAGGTGTCAGTTTTTGTGCTAAAATTTCCTTGTCCGTTTTCTCCCACACACGCAAAATTATGCGCTCGACACCCGCATTTCTTGCCATATCTACATATTTTTCAATCGCCTCCGCCGTAGCCTGCTCGCTTTCTACCGCATAAGGATAGTGCAGTGCAGCCACCGCCAAAGAGCGGTTAAAGAGCTTGCGCTTTGCATCTGCCACACGGTCCGGTCTTAAAACGCTGTCGTGATGTTGTTTACGCTCGCTGACAGCATCGTAAATTTCAAAACCTGCATATCCGTAATCGTAGGCATAACGGCAGGTATCCAGAAAAGACGGACGATGCACATTTTTCGTTGAAAAGGTCAGTTTCATCGCTTACGCCTCCTCAAATACAATTTTGTTGAGCGCATTAATATATGCACGGATGCTGGCTGCCACAATATCGGTCGAACTGCCGTTACCGGAATACAACTTTCCGCCTACGCGCAGTTTTACAAGCGCCGAACCCAATGCCTCCTTGCCGTCCGTTACAGACTGAATCTGGAAATCATCGAGTTCATAGTGATAACCAATACTTTGCTCAATGGCACGAAATACCGAGTCAATCGGGCCGTCACCCGTGCTGACACCGCACAAAAGTTCATCACCGCGACGCAGCGTAACCTGCGACATTGCACTCGTTAAGTTGCCGCAACTCGTCGAATAACTTTCAAAATGATAAGTAGACGGCGCCTGCATCGCACTGCTTGCAATCAGGGCCTCAAATTCTTTTGCGCCGACAGAGCCTTTTTTCTCACAAACCTGCATAAGTGCCTTGTGTACCTTGCCGTTATCTTCGTCCGACAATTCGTAACCAAGCACATTTGCAGCATGCGCCACATCGGATATCGTAGCGTCCTCGTCGAGCAAAATCTTTTTCTTTTCACTTATGCTGTCTACGCTTTCGTAGGCATCATGGTTGATTTTGGACAACAAATCCTCGATGCTGGCATGAATTTTGGTATTTACCAGCCCGCAATTTGCGCCAATGGCATCACTGCGCGCCGCAATCGCTGCACTAAACACGCCCGTCTGCAACGCATCCTTGCCTGCCATTGCACACTTCACGCCATCTGCGCCTGCCGCAATCGCCGCTACCGCCGATGCATTTGCCATGCCAATGGCATCGCTGACGCAAACATATACCGGCACCGAAACCGCAGCCTTAACTTTGCGTACCAAATCTGTAATCTCCTCCGGCAAAGCCAAGCCCGCATCATCACAAACCGTCACAAGAGTTGCACCGTTTTCCTGTGCAATTTTACATGCAGCAATCAAAAAGTCCACATCCGCACGAGTCGCATCCAGACAAGCAAACTCCACATCCGCACAAAGCGCCTTTGCCTGCTTCGTCAGTGCGCCGATTTTTTCTGCCATCTTATCCGCCTTCATATGATACATATATTCCATCTGCACCGTAGAAGTCGGCACTTCAATTTGCAGTCTCGGCTTTGCGGCCTCCTTGACACATTCCCATGCCTCGCATACCGTCTGCTCCGAAAAACCGACCGGAATCGCCAAAATACTGTTTTGCACATTTTTTGCAATCGTTTTATAAATAATCGTATCCTCTCTGAGACTTGCAATCGCGGCAAGTTCTATCGCATCCGCACCAATCGCATCTGCACATGCCGCAATCGCCGTTTTCTCACGAAACAAAAGCGAAATATCGCGCTCAACGGCTAATTTCTTCAGCGTAATGTCTGTTACATGGATTTTTCTCATAACTCTTCTCCCTTTCTTCTTTGAGGCGAATACGGACGAATGATATAAAAAACGCCCTCGTCTCTTTTGGTTTTGAAAGAGACGAAAGCGCAACTTTGACTGTTTTTGCTTCCGCGGTACCACTCTTCTTCATCCTTCGGATGCCCTTTAGATGCCAACACATCTTGACTCTGTAACGGGAGTTCCCGTCTGCCCCTACTAAAACTTCACGGCAGCCGCTCCGCGGTGAGTTCTGCAAAACTTTCCCAATGCCTCGCACCAACCGGCATCTCTCTCCCGGCGAAAGATTTTTGCCTACTATTCCGCATCACAGCGTTTCATAATGAAATAAATATAGCACAACACGCCCAATTTGTCAAGTTTTTTTATTTACAAAATTCCAAACAGGATAAATCCGACCGTATTGATAGCAAAATTTGCAAACATATGCATCAACCACGACGGATACACCGAGCCGCATGTCTCGTTCAAAGAATTAAAAATCAAACCACCGACAAACAAGCCCGCCAAAGCCAAAACAAAAACTGCAGGCGAAAACCATCCGAGCATCATTGCCACATGATACACGGCAAACAGCCCTGCACTAAACACATAGGCAACGCACCTTTCACCAATGTTTAATAGTCCTAAAAACACAAAGGCACGGAAAAAGAATTCCTCCAAAAACGAATTGATAAAAGAGATATATAACGCAACATAGACAAAATTTTCCTTGTTCACGCCGATGCCCTCGGTCAGACTTTTTGTAATGTTTGAAAAATCGAATACGCCCCTAAGCAAAAAATATCCGCCCAGAATTACAGCATAAACCGCAACCCCAAGTATCAAAGCAAAAGTCAAACCTTTTTTCTCTATGCGAAACATCTCTGCGAGTCGCAAAGTTTTATCCGACCACGCATATAAAACGGGTGCCAACAAAAACAACACCAATTTGATTACGGATTTTATAAAATAGTGCGGCTGCCACACACAGTCCACCAGCGCCATGCATCCGCAACACACAAGCGCTGCCGCACAAATCAGCAGCATTTTTCTTTTCTCCGTCACACCATCCGCCTCCCATTTTCTGTCCATATTATTTTGCAATCTCACGCCGCTCTTCCGACTTCAAATCCACCACTTTTGCAATAAAAACCATCCATGAGCATTTTCAATCAGAGATAAAATGCCTTTAAAGTTTCGTGCCCCGTTTTGTTTATATTTACCTTTCCAGCAATCCATATTTAACTTTAATTCTTTCCAGTTTGTCTATCATAGGTTCGGATATAAACCAAAGGAAAAATGCAGTTCCAAGTGCATGAATTAAGTCAAATGGTATTCCCACAATATATGCAGAGATTATCATTGCTTTTGTTGGATTTGCCTGATACATAATTACGGATGCAGGGTTCATAATTCCGCCGTATATCACAAGTGTTGCAAGAAATCCGAAGATGCAAAGTGATGCTTTTGTCCTGCGAAGAAATCCTTTTTTGAAAAGTATGCCTGCAACAAAACCTATAATACCAAAGGCAAACATCTGCCACGGTGTCCACGGTCCTTGTCCTAAGAAAAAATTTGAAACAAATCCGGTAACTGCACCTACTAAAAATCCAGTTTCTCCACCGAAGCACACCCCTGCAATAATTACAAGTGCAACAACCGGCTTAAACTGCGGAAGCATAAAGAAAGCCGCTCTGCCTGCTACTGCAATACCGCAAAGCACGCTGATTACAATAAGTTCTCTTGCTTTTGGCTTTCCCCATTCAAATACCATACAAAACGGTATCATTGTTTCAAGGATAATAAGTAAGCTAATAAAATAATACTTTCTGTCACCCAAGAAGAAAATGCCGACATAGATTGTAAGCGGTATTAAGAGCAGGATCAACCATGTTGCGATAAGGGTTCTTTTTGTAAGTTTTCTGTCGGACTTTGGGACTTGTATTACCTCTATTCCAATCTCCCGTTGGGGAAAGAAGCAGAAAAAGCAGGCAAACAATGCCATGATCATAGCTATCGCATAAACACCGAGTCCCGCAAAACTTGTTACATGGATATTTAATAGGTTTATATCGGTTTTAAAAGGCAACAACATCAATACGAAAAGCAAAGCAAATATGCTACCGCTTATAATTCTTGCAAAAGTCAGCTTCTTCACTTTTTCTTTTTTGGGTTCTAATTCTTCCTGATGCTTATGGATTTTAATGTGCCGTGTTTGTCTTTCTCTTTTTTCCACCTTTCCACCCAAGGCAAGAATAATATCTTCTGCTAAAACCGCATCAGGAAGCCTTGTTCTTGCCATACGATTTGCAAAGGTGGTATAGAAGTTCTTACCCTTAAAAAACGCTCTTGGTGTATCAACCGATGTTATACTGCCGTCAAACAAAAGAGCGCATCTGTCAGCGTATTCCGCACAAAATTCTATGTCGTGAGATACCATAAGAATTGTAACACCGTTTGCTTTTAAGTGCATTAAAATATCCGCAAATTCTTCTTTGAAATGTGCATCCATTCCTTTTGTCGGCTCGTCAAGAAGCAAAATTTGCGGCTCCATCAAAAGTATTTTTGCAAGCGCAGCTCTTTGTTGCTCACCGCCTGACAAATCATAAGGATGTGCGTCTAAAAGATTTTCAATTCTGCAAAGTGCAGCTATATTTTGCAGCTTTTGTTCTTTTTCTTCCTTTGTGAGCTTCTTATCGGAAAGTATTTCCATTAAATCAAGATAAACTGTCTTCTTAACAAATACACTCTGCGGATTTTGAGGAAGTACACCGAGCAGTCCGTCATACAAGCTCTTAATTTTAGAAATACTTTGCCCTTTGATCAGGACCTCGCCTCTATAAGGAGTGTTTAGTCCTGATATAAGCGAAAGTGCCGTTGTCTTTCCGGTTCCGTTACCGCCAACAAGACAAACCAATTCACTCTTATGTACACTTAAATTAAATTTTTTTACTACATCGGGGAGTTCCTTTGCATACCTGAAATATGCATCTTTAATTTCAATTACAGTATCGGTATTACTCTGCGCCTTATCTTTCGGAATCATCTGTGTATTCAAAGCATTTTCCTTTGAATATTCTTCAAGCCATGTTCTTCCATCACGAACTGTAAGCGGGCAAGGCAAATCATTTGCTACTTCGCCGTGAACTCGCATGGGCGTCGGAAGCGCTTTATACATATCATGGTTTTGTGATTTTAGAATCTTGCCAACCTCATTTGGAACTTCATCTGCAATGATTTTGCCTTCATCCATTACGATAACCCTGTCTGCCATCGGGAAAGCATCTTCCAAACGATGCTCGGTGAGAATAACGGTTGTTCCAAGCTCACGGTTAATTTTTTCAAGTGTTTTTAGAAATTCTCCTGCAGCGATTGGATCAAGCTGACTTGTAGGCTCATCAAGAATTAGCACATCAGGCTGCATAGCCATAACGGATGCAAGATTTAATAATTGCTTCTGACCACCCGAAAGCTCTGTTACTTTCTTATAAAACCAATTCTGAATACCAAAGAAGGATGCCATTTCGGATACTCTCGTTCTTATCTCGGTTTGTTTATATCCAAGGCTTTCGAGTCCAAATGCAAGCTCGTGCCACACCTTGTCTGTCACAATCTGATTGTCGGGGCTTTGCATTACAAAACCAATACCCGATGCTTGCTGCCTGATATCATAGCTTGCAAGAGGTTTGCCGTTGAAGAGAATATTTCCGCTTATCTCTCCGAATGGCGCAAGTGTTGATTTCAAAAGTCTCAAAAGTGTAGTTTTGCCGCATCCCGATTTACCGCAAAGCAAAACAAATTCACCTTGATTTACTGTGAAGTTTATATCTTCAAGTGCTTTTTCTCTTCTGTTCGGATACCTAAAACTCAAATTTTTGACCTTAAAGCTTTCCATTTTCTCACCTCCCACAGTTCAAGAATTATAGGATATATACAAAGCAGTAAATACGCCACAAATACGCTTATGCCAAACACAGAAACATCCGCCATTTTTAGAGATGGGAAGAAATCAAAATACATGCCTCCCATCAGATTACCTACAAGAGTGTATATTCCCAAAAGCAAAATGCAGATGAGTGCTTTTTTATCTCTCTTATCAAATGTGAATATAGAAAACGCCGTTCTTCCGGGAATACCATAGCCACGGGTTTTCATACTGTCTGCCGTTTCAATGGCATTTTCGAGCGACCAAGTTGTCATAATGGATAAAATATTAAGTCCATTCTTTGCACGCTTTATAATACTGCCATTACTCACATCACGCCCCATACACCTTTGAGCATTCGCTACGACTTTAAGCTGCGAAGAAAACTTTGGAACAAACCGAAGTGTCATAGAGATGATTAAGGACATTGCCGGAATCATTTTCCCAAACAGATAGATAAACTTGTCACTTGTCATAATCTCATTATAGCAACTAAAATGACAGATAACACTCACGATCATTATAGCCGCACAAAGTCCGTAAATGATTGATTCCAATGTCAACGGATTTCCGCTTGGCAGATACTGTAATATCGTAACGCCTTCGTGATTGAAGGCAGGGTTTATAAGTGCCATCATTAAAATCATCGGTAGCATATATATTAAGCTGTTCTTAACCTGCTTTTTACCTTTCAGCATCACAGAATATGTAAATCCACTCACAAGTGAAATACACAAGGCTATCGGATGCATAAAAAAGCAACTAAACCCAATTACAAATACAAAGTATGTGAAATTCACAATCGGGTGATATGTTTTAAATTCGCTCATTTTAAAATTCAATTCCTTCTCTTGGTGAAACACCTTTAGTATATGGATGACTTATCTCCTTGATTTCAGAGATAGTACATAATCTCCTGATTTATTTTCCATTCCTTGCTGAATAATGTCCGCCCACATCATTTCCCAAATCGCAGGTGTATACCCATTCTACCTTATCACCTGCTTTAAGCTGATAACGGGAGCATCCGTAATTCGGGAACCAATCATTGACCTTATACATCCAACCTGAAAGCTCACCGCAGTCGAACTCATAAAGGTTTGCGATACCCTCAATATATGCGCTGTTATATATGGGTGTATTTTCAAACTCTAAATGTATCTTGTTGCGTTTCATTTCTCGCATAAGCAGATTGAATACACTTTCTCCCTCGTAGAAGGTAACGCTCTTTTCCGCAAAGACAACTCCATCTTTCGGAACAATATCGACCTTTCCACTATCAAGCCAACCGATGTTTTTTAAAATTGTATCACATCTGACAGATAATGTGCAAGTAAACTTTCTTTCTGTGATTACCGCGTTTTCAGGTTCAATGGGTACGGGTTTGCCCTCAAAAACGGGTTCGTTGCCGTTTTTATCTTGTCCAATAACCTCGTTTTTCACCATGCCTTGTTCTTTAAAATATTCTTCGTTACTTGTCTTAATTTCGACAGAAGATGTTGTTTCTTCGGTAGAGCTTTGCGTGCTTTCAGCAATTTTTTCTGCCATAGCAATTTTCTCCGCCGGAGTCATGGGTGTTCCGTCTTGCTTTAGTGGTTTGCTTTCTTTTGTGGCAGGCGCATCATTTTGAACGATAATAGCATCTTCCTTAGGCTGCGGGGGCCATCCACGAAGTCCCGGCGTATCACCGCCATACCAAAAGACAAAAGCGAATACGATTGCGATAACAATACCTGCTATGATTTTGTTTTTATGTTTTCTCATCGAATTCCTCCTTATGTGAGCTTTGCGAGGGAGAGCATATTGTAAAGCATAGATGCTATTTCTGCTCTTGTAACTGCTTCTTTAGGCTTTATATCCATAGCACTGTCATCAAGGATTTTTTCATTATAGCAAAAAGCAAGTGAGCCTTGTGACCAATCCGACGCTTGAACATAATCAAAAAACTGTGCAAGAACATCACGAACTGCCAGGGTGTCCATTTCGGTATCCATTCCGCAAAGCTTTGCGGCTCTTGTAACCATGACTGCCGCTTCTTCACGGGTGATCGTTCCGTTGGGATTAAATTCATTTTCAGATACACCTTTTATAATTCCGTAAGCGTATGCAGTACCCACATAGTTATAAAACCAATCGTTTTGGGTTACATCTTTGAAAATTGCACTATTCTTTTTTGGAAGTCCAAGACCTCTTGCAATGATTGTTGCAAATTCTGCTCTTGTCATAGTGCTGTTCGGCTCAAAACTTTTTTCAGACTTGCCGTTTATAATTCCTCTTGATGCAAGTTCTTCAATGGCTATTTTGTCTTTATGACCGACAATATCCGCAAAGGTTTTATCGGGACTTAAGATATTCATTTTCTTCACATCTGTATTCTTTCCTGCAAGTCCTATCTTCTCTGAGCTGACATTAAGCTTTTTGGCATCTCTCATATCATAAAGTGTGTTTTTGCCTTCGCTTGCACGCTTTAATGCAATAAGAGCATAAAAGCATTGTTCTGTTGCCATTAAGTTTGTAGAATCTCCATGAATATGCTTAAAGCCTTTTCTGTTATCGTAGAATGAAAAAAGATTATCAAGCACAGACTTTCCGTTTTTCACAAAGCGTTCATCATCAATCGAAATACCAAGTTCGCAAAGGGCAACAAGCACCTGAACACTACTCTCGGAGGTTTCAACTTCATAACTTGAAAATCCGCCGTTTTCTTTCTGCATATTGGATAAACAATTAAGTGCCTTTTCGGTTGCAGATTTAACCTTGTCATTGCCCTGATATTTTGAAAGTGCCTGAAGTGCCATTCCTGTAACATCAGGAACAGCCACATTGCCCGATAATGCCCAGCCACCGTCTGCCTTTTGATTGTCGAGAATATAATTTACATACATTTCTCTTGTTGCCTGTGTTTTTGCAGTTTGATTTACTGGCATTTCATAATTACCGCTGTCAAGAGCTATAAGTGCGAAAATAGCACCATTTACACCTTGCCATATAGTTTTTTCATAATCACCAAGCGGTGTTAAAAGATTGTAGCCTGCAATATCTTTGGGGTTTTTGCCGATAGATGTGAGCGCGACTGTCACTCTTGAATATTCGCTGTATTTCTTACTATGAAGCACGCCGCCACAGTCTTTCACATATTTTGTAACCGTCTGATAGTAATTCTCAAAGTATGCATCGGGAATATCCATATTACTTCGTGCAAGGCCTAAAACCGCCCATTCACCGCCAATGGAACCTACAATCGGTTCTTTTACAGTTTCATATAGGTAATTTCCAACGCGTTCTAAAGTAACATTTACTTTATCCGTATCAAAAGCAAAAACCTCTGATGAAAGGCTGAAGAGAATTGTGAAGCTCAAAAGTATTGATATAAATTTCTTCATTTTAATGCTCCTTTTAAAACGGCCAAAAGCGAGCAGTCAGTTTTCAAGCTGACTGTTCGCTGATTGCCGTAAGTTGCTATTTTGTGAGCGTTTCACAAAAGCGCGTAAGAATTGCCGCAACCTGAGCACGGGTTGCCGTAGCTTTCGGTGAAAGCGTGGTTTCACTTGTACCATTTACAAGCCCTGTTTTGTTTGCCCAAGAAAGTGCATCTATTGCCCAATCACTTACATCATTTACATCCGTAAAGTTTGCAACATTTGAAGCATCTGTAACATCAAATCCTTGAATCTTTGCATAGCGATAGATAATAAGTGCCATTTGTTCACGGGATATATCGTTATCGGGTGCAAATTCGGCACTGTTGATACCGCTAACAATACCCTTTGACGCCGCCCATGCAACCGCATCAGAATACCACTGACCTTCGGAAACATCTGCGAAGCTATGGATATTTTCAGCACTTTCAGGCTTTGCCATTCTGTAAAGAACCGTTACGAGCATAGCTCTTGACATCTTGCTTTCAGGCTCAAAGCCGTTACCCGTACCCTGCATAAGATTGTTTTCATATACATACTTCACGCAATTATAATGCCAATCGTCTTTTTTAACATCAGCAAATGTGGTTTCTGTGAAAGCAGGTTTTTCTATAGATTCGTTGTCTTCCTTTTTAGTTTCTTCCTCCGGTGAAGTTCCTCTTCCGTCAAAGGAACCTATTATGCCGGGAACAGTCGTCCAGTCATCGGTAAAGAACCAAACAATTTTATCCCCATCATCAATACTGCATTCTGTCAGTCCCGCATTCGGCAAGGCATCATTGACTTTATACATCCAACCGGAGTTTTTACCATCGTCAAACTCAGATAATGTGCGCCCGCCTTTTGTCATGGATTTAACATATCCGCTTTCAGCGCCCACCTGTGTTATTTCACTGTTTTCAAGTGCTTTTATAAGGGCATGATACACGGTAGCACCGGTACCGGATATGGTAACAGCTTTGTTATTGAGCCAATAACCTGTATCAGACTTTATGGTTAAGGTGACGCTAATGTTGTCCCCACTTGGATCTAACGGCGTTGTAACACTGCCTTTACCTGTAGCACGACCCGGAGTCAGGCTGTTACCACTAAAGTCATAGACATTGTAGGCTGCAGCGTTTTTAATGACTTGATATGCTGCAATAAGAGCAGGAAAGCCCTGTTGTGTTGCATAATCGCTTGCTTCGGTATCGCCTGCATTAAGCTTAAAACCGCTCTTGTTCTCCAATGCAAACTCTAAAAGTCTATCCACAACACTGTTGTCGTTCTTGATGAAACGGATATCGGTGTCAGGGTTGATGCCCATCGCACATAGTCCCATAATAACACAGGCAGAATTGTTGGCGTTCTCACCCCACATTCCGCCAAAACCACCGTTACTGAGCTGAACTTCACTAAGGTAAAGAATCGCTTTATCAATCGCACTCTTAACATCCGCATTTTCGTCATAGTAGTCAGCCAGAGCCAAGATTGCAGTGCCCGTGGCATCTGCCTCTGCTGTTTCAAATGCGGTCCATCCACCGTTTTCAAGCTGTGTATCTAAAAGTGCAGCAACTAAATCTGCTTCCTGTGTTCCGATGCTGTAATTACCTTGCTGATAAGCAAGAAGAGTATAAGCAGCAGTCCAGATTGCAGCTGAGTGAGAAACACCGTTTAGTCTTGCAACCGCATCAACGGGTGTGTTGCTGTTGACGGGATACATCTCTTTGGGATTTATTCCAATACTGTGCATATCCAAAATTGCTTTGGAATAAGCGGTCTCATCCGGATTTTCGGTGGAAATATTGCCAAGTGAGGTGTTGATCATGTTCTGTTTTGCCGTATCCGTAAGTTTCAAACCCGAAGGACGCGCTTTTTCATAGGCAGCCATAGCCATAAAAGACTCCCAGTTGGTTGCAGCCGTTGTTTGTGCCGCAATACCGTCGAGTAAAGCTTCCAAAGATTCAGCGGTGTTTGCATTGCGAGAGCCGGGAACTGTAACTTTTATCGATTTCTTAACACTTTCTACCCCTGCAATAGAAGTCTTCAAAGAAATTTCAGCATCGAGGCTAACCTCTGTATTATGCAGGGGTGCAGTAACCTTACCTGTGCCGTTATTGAATGTAATTACACCAGTTGGTGTAATGCTCCATGTGATTTGATAGGGATAAGAAGCGGAATTATATGTATTGAAGGTAACTTTCTCCCCATCCATCTTGGCATTCTGTCTTAAATTAAGATTTGAAACAACTGTATTAGCATCTGTATTTTTATTTTTTATTTCATCAAATGTCAGTGCATCCGCGATTCTTTGTAACTTGGCGCGTTCTGCTTCCAGTTCGGATTGTGTCCATGCCAAGACTGCGGCATCAAAGTTCTTAGATATACTTGTTTTTCCCTTGGCGAGCGTGAGCGTTATTGTTCCTAATGCATTTTCGCTAGCAACAGGGCGAGTCACTGTGGATTTGTCATATCCTTTATCGGGAATCGTGATTGGCAGATTTGTACTCCATGTGGTAGTGTAGCCCTCATAAGATGGGAAATACAGGTTATCTTTGATGTTTGATAAATCTGCAACTACACCATTTTTATCTGTAATTTTAATATCGGATGCTGCGTTGTCTAAAATGGTCTGCATTTCTTCATGCGTTACAGCGGGAACTACTACATCAAAGGTAATCTGACGATCTGATTCTTCAGGCATAGGACCTGCACCGCACATAACGGAAGTTGTTTTATAAACAAGTGTTGCTGTCAGCGTAACAGTTACATCCGTTTCTCCTACATTTGGGCGGTTAATCTTAACCTCATACTTACCGCCGGAGGGGTGAGAGGAAGAACTGCTGGGATTTCCGGTGACTTTAATTACACTTTCGTTGTTAGAAGCCCAGGTGATATACAGTCCGGAGGTTTTGCCGCCGGGCAGTAAAAGTGTGGCCTTCACTGCATCTAATGAAGTGTTGCCATTAAGCACTTTCGAATCGTTCATATACCCCGTCATAGCTGCTTTCATAGCATCTATGGCCTCTGTTTTGGTCTGCGCGTGCTTTGGTATTACGGCACTCACATCTATCTGCTCGCTTTGCCCATTGAAAGTTAACGAAAGAGGCAGGGTGATTTCTTTTGCCTCATCTGTGGGGTAAGTGATAGTACCGTCAGATGCAATAATGTCAGTTGCAGTAAAATTCTCAGCAAACGCCACAGTAATATTATCGTCATTGATTACTTCACGCGCCAGTGTCAGTATATTGGTGTCATCTGAAACAGAGTCATATTTGAAGCCTGACTCTGTGGCATTGGTATATTCCACCGGTTGAAGAACATCTGCTTCTATGGCTGTTTTTGCTGTACTCAAGCGCCCAAGGATTTTGATTGTAAATGTTTCAGTATCCCATACATCATTGCACCGGATTGTAGCTGTTAAAGTGACTGTTGTATCCTCATCGAGAATAGTCACTACACCGGTATCGGTATCTACACACGCACGATTAGAAATCCATTCAATTCTGGTTTTTCCGCTCTTACCGATTTTGGGAAGATTGAGATTTTGTCCGTTGGTGTAAGTGACATTTAACCCTTCTTTGTCTTCTGCCACATACTCCGCATCTGTTTTGCCTTCTTCCGTTACAGTAACAATACAAACGGGAGGCACAATGTAGAAATTTGCGAATTTAGCAGAAACCGTATATGTACCACCCTCTTCAAACGACAGAGAAACCTTACCCTCGGCATCGGTTATTCTATCTGAAACCTCTTCACCATCTACAGTAATTATTGCACCGGAAAAAGGTGAATTTCCAGAATAGCCTGCCTGCGTAAGAGTTAAATCCAAAGTATCGCCACAGGCAACCGTAGCCGTAGTTTTATCAAAAAATGTGTATGCGTCAGACCAGCCTGTTGTATCCTGATAGAACCAAAAAACGAGATGTGCTCCATCTTCAACGATATCTGTCAGGCCCATCGCATAGTTGTTGTTATTATAATAGCTGACATATTCAGATTCAAGTCCCCAAAATTTCGTGATAGAGGTGTACGAAGACATCTGAGTTGTTCTGTAACCACTTGCTCCGTCCATGTAATAGGTCTCATGCAGGGTGGCAAATGCGTCATCAATCGTTGGTGATTGACTATCCAATGTAACCGGAACATACGCCATTGTCTCGTTGTTTTTTCCGGTTGTAAACTCTCCGTTTCTTACCACGCTGATATAAACGGTAATGCTGTCTGCCGCCATAATCCCCATGGGAAGAAACGACATAAGCATTGTGAATGCTAATAAAATAGCCGCAAAACTTTTAAATCCTTTTTTCAATTTCAATTCAATCCTTTCATCAAAAACTCAAAAATGTTCAAACAGTAAATGCTATGTTTTTCACCTCCGGTTTTTCTTACCGCAGGCAATAAAAAAACTGCGGCAATTTTTCTTTGAAAAATTACCACAGCTGAGTTTTTCTGTGATGAATCACAATTCAGTTGAATCGCAACTGAAAATATTATCTCTATGCAAATGAGCACTTACGAGATAACATCAAAGCAGGTCTTGTGACTCGCACCATATAGACAAATGTCCGCATTTTTATATCCTGCCTTCTCAGTTTCCCAATGACTATCTTTCGATAACGGATATAAAAACATTCGATGCACACACCGACAGTTTAACCGCAGGGGATTCTCACCCCATTCCCTTTCCACCGATTACACCTCGCTGAAGAGCTTGCAGTATAATCGACACTCTGTGTGAATGTATTAAATTAACAATACCCCATTCTTTGAAATTTGTGATTTCTATATTTCTGCAAAAAGTTTGCAACTTCTATCTTTTTGCAGAGAATGGATATTATGTCATATATTATATCAGTTTTCAGGCAAAAAATCAATACAAAAATAAATGTATTTCACGGGAAATGTAGGCCTGTGAAAAAGCAAAAAAAGATGTTGACACACATAAAAAGATATGGTATACTAATTTGCGTTGACTGTATGACAACACTTTTGGAGAAGTCGCGTAGCTGGTCGAGCGCGCACGATTGGAAATCGTGTAACCGTCAAAAGCGGTTCGAGGGTTCGAATCCCTCCTTCTCCGCCAAACAATAAAAGCATCCACATAAGTGGGTGCTTTTGTTGTTTTGTAGGGTATTTTGGGAAGGGATTTGAACCCGAGCAGAGGGTTCGTCGGAGCAGACGCAAAGCCGCGTTAGGCTTTGCGGACTGCGAAGTCTCGAGCAGCGCCGCTTTTTCGGGCACCGCCCGAAGCGGTCGAAAAAGCAAGTAGCGCAGAGTATCCCTCCTTCTCCGCCAAACACAAAAGCATCCACGCAAGTGGGTGCTTTTGTTGTTTTGTGAATCAAGAGGGTGGGATTCGAAGGGGAGCGGGAGTGAATGACAGTCCGGTGGACTGACAGAGCCGCGACCGGGCTTTTCCGCAGAAAAGCGAATCCCTCCTTCTCCGCCAAACATAAAAAGGACTGTTTTTACAGTCCTTTTTTCATGTCAATTCATTGGTTTTCGCCCTCATCTTCATTTGTCTCGGAAGTTTCTTCGGTCTCTTCTGGTTTTACCAATGCCTCGAGTTTCTTTCGTTCCTCATCCAATGCGGCTTTCAACTCAACATTTTCTGCGCGCAGTGCATCAATGGTCTGCACCTGCTCTTCCAACTGGACCTTCAGTGCGCTGATTTGCTCTGCCTGCGGTACATAAGAAGCATCCTCGCCGGAAAACGAAACGGCACACCAGATGATAAAAATCAGCAATAGTCCAACAAGTATACCAAATACAGTTGCTAAAATACGCGCTATCGGCTTTTCTTTTTTTACATTTGTACTATAAATTCCGTTTCGTATCATATTCTTCTCTCCCGTTACATCTCTACGGCTCGTTGCGCCGAAAACAGATATAAATATTTTTCTTTCACTCGCTTGCCCGTAATTTGCTCAATCGCTTGCTTGTAATAGTGCACCTGTACTGCGTAGCGCGCACGAATATCCGCAATCTCCGCCTCCGTTGTCGCACGGTCGGTTTTGTAATCGAGCAGGACAATCTCGCCATTTTCCTCAAAAAAGCAGTCGATAATACCTTGCAAAAGCAGATGAGCATCCCCTGTATACTCTTTGAAAAGTTCAGCGGCAGACACTTGGATTTCAAACAAAAATTCGCGTTGCACCCCATGGCTTACACACATTCTGCGACCGAGCGGCGTCTTGAAAAATGCTGCAATCTCCGCAGGCGACACCGCTGCAGCCTCCGCTTCGCTCAAAAATCCATCCGTCTGCATTTTCTGAATTTGAGCGGCGATTGTTTTTTCATCTGTCGCCTGCGCCAAATCCAAATGCTGCATCACAAAATGCACCACGCTGCCGCGCGCTGCGCCGACAATTTTTTCTTCTTTTTCAAATTGCGGCTCGGCAAGCACACCCGCATCGTACCAACCTACGGCCTCGGGGTCCATCTGCATCTGTGTCATGCGCTTAACTTCTGTAACGGACACCTTGCTCGGCAAAGTCGTATCTGCCATATATGGATATTGATACGCAAGCACTTTTTCTGCCTTTGCCACCTCCCCTGCATCAGGTTTGGGCATTTCATTTTGCATATCTGCGCTTTTTTGCGCCGCTTTTGTAAGCGCCGTCTGCGTAAAGGTACGCGCCTCAAACAATTTGGTGACAATGCGGTCTTCTTCCCATACAGAAGCCTCACTTACACCGTTTGTACGCATCAGCATCGCCGGCAAAATCCAATCCATATAGCAATTTGCCGTCGCCGGTACAAACAGCGGCAATGCTCCGCCTTCGTTTTCCACGCTGTATGCCTCAAATTCAAATTTCTCCCGCACACCCGTCACAATCAGTTTTTCACGCGCTCGTGTCATACCGACATATAAAATACGCAATTCCTCGCTCAAATTTTCCATTCGCAATTTTTCGCGGATAGCCAATTTGGCTATACTGGGGTACTTGTAGCAGTTTTCCTTGTCCACCACATCAAACCCGAGTCCGAGCGTTTTGTGCATCAAAAGCACCGAATTTAAATCACGCATATTAAAGGCTTTCGTGGCGTGCGCCAAAAAGACTACGCCAAACTCCAGACCTTTACTTTTGTGAATACTCATAATGCGTACAACATCCTGCGTTTCGGATATGAGTTTTGCATCCCCGTCGCCCGTCTGTGCATCTCGCAATCCGTCCACATAGGTAATAAAGTTAAACAAGCCTTTAAATCCGGTCGAATCAAAGGCGCGCGCCCTTTCAAATAACATATTCAGATTTTCTCTTCGGTATTCACCGCCCGGTTGTCCGAGCGCAAATAAATCATAGTCTGTTTCCTGATACAGCGCACCGATTAACTCATAGGTGGACATATAGCGCACATAACCACGCCACAAAGACAGTTTTTGAATAAAGTTTTTGCACTTTTGTGCAAGCGCATCTTCCCCACACGCACATTTTTTTACACAATCATAAAACGGCGCATGCTTATCTGTCAGGCGGATTTGCAACAATTCGTTTTCATCAAACCCGAATAAAACGCCACGCAGCATCGCAATGAGTTCTATATCCTGATACGGATTATCTATCACTTTAAGCCAAGAAAGCATAAATGTGATTTCATTATTCTCAAAATAACCGCCACCGGAATCCGCATAACAAGGAATACCGTAACTTTCCAGTATCTTGACATAGGTCGGCGCGCTAAAGCGGTAGGAACGCATCAAAATTACAATATCTTTATATGTTGCAGGGCGCATCGTTTGTTTTTTTGCATCATAGAGCATATAGCCCTCCTGCAAAAGTTTCACAATGCGTTGTGCAATCATATGCGCTTCCATTTCATCTTCGCTCATATCTTCGCGCGCACCGGTACCGATTAAAATTTCCGTCTTGCCGCCGCATGTTTTGCCATCCGCAGGCGGATACGGAAAAGCCGCATTGAGCCGCTCTGTTTCGTCATAGGTAATTTCGCCTACCTGTTCGCTGGCCACCCGCTCAAACACACAGTTTACACCATCAATTACGCTGTCACGGCTGCGAAAATTTTTCGACATAATCACGCGACGGTTGACACCCTCGTCATCGCTGAAAGTGTCCTTTTTTGTTTTGAAAATATACGGGTTCGTATGGCGAAAACGATAAATGCTTTGCTTGACATCGCCAACCATAAACAAATTATCCCCACGGGAAATCATGGCAAAAATTGTTTCCTGCAATTCATTTGTATCCTGAAATTCATCGACTAAAATGTAGTCTAGCCCCCCGGCAATTTCCTTTGCCTGCGGACTTTGCACAACATTACCCGCAGCATCTTTTTGGCACAAAAGGCGTACCGCCATGTGCTCCAAATCCGAAAAATCCAATACGCCGCGGCGCTTTTTTTCCTCGAAAAACAGTTCGTCTAGGCGCAGCACCATACGACTGATGGTTTTTCCCTTTTCACCGCAGGTTTTCAGGTCATCAAGCACACGCGCCATTTCTTCCGGAAAACAACTCTCACCGATTTCACGCACAAGCTCTTTTGCCGCACTGCGCGCACCGCTGATTTGCGCTTTCAAAAGTTCGTTGACATCGCCCTTAACCACACGGGGCGAAGCCGGCGCAAAACTGCGCGCCAAAGCGCCCACACGCTGTATATCTCCTTTTTGGAGCACCGTTTCCATATGACAAAGGTGGTTGGTTTCGTCTTCCAAAGCGGCGGCATATTTTATCATACCGTCATATAAAACGGCACTTGCGTACAAACGGCGCATCTGCACAATACAACTTTGCAGCCTCAAAATTGCCATCTGTGCAATCTGCACATACCACGGATGCGTTTGCGCTTGTTTGACGGTATATAAGGCATTTGCCGCATCAAAATAACTGTCCTTAAACGGCAGACTCGAAGAAAACCGATACAACGCAAGCAAAATCTCCCGAAGCCCACTATCGCTGCGCGCCGTCGCATAACTTTCCATCAAATCGAGAAAGCCCGCATCGCCGCTTTCATAAAGCTCTTCAAATAACGCATCTACGGATTTATTTAAAAGTAATTTCATTTCGCCGTCATCACCGATGCCGAAATCCGGCTCAATGTCCAGACTTTGAAAGCCTGCACGCACCAGACGCATACAAAATGCGTGCACCGTGCAAATTTTGGCATTGTCCAAAAGCACAAGCTGACGGGAAAGATTTTTATCCTCCGGATGGATTTCCAACCGCTTTTCCAACGCCTGTGCAATTTCATATTTCATCTTGGATGCCGCCGCCTCCGTAAAGGTGGTAATCAGCATTTTGTCAATATCGGTCGGTTTTTCGGGGTCGGTAATCAACTGGATAATACGCTCGACGAGCACAGCCGTTTTACCCGAGCCCGCAGCCGCGGCAACCAGCACATTGCAATCTCGCAGGGTTATTGCTTTTTCCTGATCAACTGTCCATTGCATCCCCGTCACCGCCTTCCTTTAAAATTCTATCTTCCGCACTTAAATCACTATCGGCAAACTTGCGTTCATACGCACGCTCACCCGCATTTAAACACACCGGTTTGTGCGGACAGTAGCGGCAGGCATCTTTTTGTGCGGTACGCACGGGCAAAATAGAAATCTCACCGCGCAAAAGCGCATCGCCTACCTCGCGGATACTGCGACGCACGCGTTTTGCCATACACGAAAACATCTGCATACTGCACACATCTACGCCGCGCGAAGAAATGCTGCCGTCTTTGTTATATTTGAGTTTAAACACTTCACTTTCCACCGCACCGGTGCAATCCATCGCCTCTAAAATCTCCGGTGTATCGATACACCTGCCGTCTAAGCGCATACTTTTTCGGATTTCTGACGCAATGGTATTGGTATCCGTCATCCCATTTTTAGAAAGCATCGGCTCTTTAATTTTAAAATACATCACCGCCGCCGGCTTTTTGTCCGCCTTGCCTTCGAGCGCCGCCTCCATGTAAACCATGAGTTGATAATCAAGTCCGTTGGCAATGTTGTCAAGTGAAAAACTCTTCGAACCCGTCTTGTAGTCTATCACACGATAGTAGGTTCCGTCGCTGCCTTCGTATTTATCCAAGCGGTCAATCACGCCGTGAATTTTGACTTTTTTACCGCTTGTCAGGCTGACGGCCACCGCTTTCAGCTCACCGTCATCGCCAAAATGCACCTCACTGCCGACAGGCTCAAATTTACCAAGTGCAATGTGGCGCACCAAAATCTGCACACAGCGCTCTAAATTCACACGAAGGCGTTTTGCAAAATATTCCGATGCCTTGCTTACACCCGCCATGCCCTCAAACATTTCCTGCGTTACGCGGCCGCTGACCTCGCCGATGAGCGCATGCACGCGCGCCGGCGCCATAGCGGCAATACTTTCACCATTTTCGTGCGCCGCCGCCACAAAATACTCCAGGGCACGATGCACCATCGTACCGATATCCGGTGCACCGATACGGCTGATTTTTCGCTCCTTTGCCGACAACATATATGTCATAAAATACGAAAACGGACATCCGCTGTACTGCTCCAATCTTGTAATGGACATGGAAATATCCTGCGGATATAAGATTTCCACTTGTTTTTTGTCGAGTTTGTTTGCCTGCACCACACCGTCCGTACAGTGCGAAAGCAATTTAGCAAATGCAGGCTCTTTCTCTTTTAACACCTTATAAATCGCTGCGCCCGTTGCGCCGATGCGTTTTATATCGCGCACACGCCCGATTTCTGCAGCCAAAGTCGCTCTTGCCTCCTGCGGCGAGCGCACAACACCCTCAAAATCATCTTGTGTAATTACCGGCAAATCGGAAAATAATTTCTTTGCCTTCATCGCCACCGGCGAAACGGAAAACGGCTTTCCGTCCATATCCGATGCCGCATAGCAAATATAGAGTTTATCCGTTGCCGCAGTAAGCGTCTTATATACGGTAAAGCGATGGTCAAACGCCTTGTGTCTTGCCGTCGGCAAAACCTCCAATCCGCTTTCCCGCAAGCCAAAACGGTCTGCATCGGATAAGATGCCCTCGCTTCCGGAAAATCCGCAAAATGCGCCCGTATTCGTGCCCAAGGCAAACATGACTTTGCACGCTGAAAATCTGCCCTGTGCCACATCCGTTACGCTCACCTCATCTGCTCGTTGCGGCACAATGGCCTGGTTTTGCCCCAAAAGTCCCGCCGACAGCATATTGCGTAATCGCGCAACGCCGCATTTTTCCTCTCCGCATAAAGAGGCCATCTGTTCAAGTACATGCACAATGCCGTTATAAGTGGATCGATAAATGCTTGCTGCAGCAAACACCTTCTGCTCCCGAAGCGATGCTATCTGCTTGTCCGTCTTTTCACGCATACCGACTTTGCACATAAATTCGTAAATCGCCTGTGCACTTTCTTTTACGGTTTTGCTGATGCCGATACCTGCCTTCAACGCCAAAAGCGGCTCCGCTACCCGACGGCGAAGGGCGTCCGCCCGAGCGGCATCCATTGTATTTTTCCCATCAAAATAGGATGTTTTGTAATTCCACACCTCGTCCTTTGTCCAGTGCTTTGCCCCGATGCCCGTCGCCAAAACATAGTTTTCCAAAAAATCAACCTCAGCTGCCTCTAAATTGGAAAAGCCCGACTTTAAATAAGCAAAAACCGCATCGTGCTGAAAACCGCGTTCAATAATTTCGAGCGCCGAGCAAATTGCCAGCGCCAAGGGGTGCGATGCCGCACTTTTCTTGGCAGATACAAAAAATGGAATTCCATAGCGAGAAAAAATATAGGAAACCGTATCAAAATAACGGTCGCCGTCTCCGGCAACCACAACAAAATCACGGAAACGATATCCATGCTCTCTGCAAAGGCGCAAAATTTCGTTTGCGGCAAAATGAATTTCTGCATAGGGATTTCTACCCTCAAAAACCGAAAGTTCCGATTGCTCATGTGCATAAAGTGCTGATGCATATTTTGTATAGCCACGCTCAAAATGTGCAAGCGCGCCCTTGCCGTATGCCTTGGGCAAATACACAACTTCGGCATCTGTAAAGGCTTTTTGGAATTTACGCACCGTCAGCGCACCCGGTGCAAAAAAGCCCTGCGTATCCAAATTTTCATCCGCGCACACCAATACCGTCACGGATTTTGCTCGCTTTTCCAGCGCCGACACAACCGAAAAATGCGGCAGAGAAAAATCCGAAAAACCCGAAATATAAATATGCGTATCTATGTAAGCATCACTGTTTTCAATGGCCGCCGCACTGAGACAAAGCAACTGGTCCGCATCTGCATAATCAGCAGATAACAGTTGCTCGTAAGCGCCAAAAATCTGCGTCAAATCCCCCAGCTTTACGGAAAGCGGACGCTCATCTTTTATACACGCCGCCAGTGCCGCACGATCAATGCCGAGATGCGAAAACTCCTCGGCAAGACTCAAAAGTTTAGGCGCAAGTCCTGCCTTGTTTGCCGCATCACGGTACATCTTCAGTTTCGAACTCACCTTGGCGATTGCCCGATACATCAGCATGGTTTTTCCGCAAGCGGAAATCGTCTTTCGGCCCTCCGGCAGTTGCTCTGCCGTTTGTTTCGCCAATTTGGTAAAAGTAAGCACCTGTGCAAAACCGCCGAAAAACGACTTTTCAGCAAGCATCTGTTCTGTGCGAAAACTAATCTGATCCGGCACAATCACTATGCACTTTTCGCTGCGCGCACATCTAAACTCAATTTCTTCAAGCATAGATGCAGTTTTACCGCTGTGCGCTCTTCCGTAAATAATCTTCAAGGCACTTTCCCCTTTTTTAGTAAGCATTCGCGTTATTATGTCCACCGCTCTATATCATCCGTTAAAGCTGTTTGTCTGTTTGTATAGTATTGGCTTTGCACCAGTAATCGTAAGCAATTTTATTATCGACAAAATTAAAGTTATTTTCTTCATCAAATTCCTTACGAAATAGCATGAGCACCGACATTATAATCTGTCCAGGTTCCCATTTGCGGCCAGGATGCAGTACAATCTGTAAAGATATATGCACCAAGTCCGCTACGCCATTTCTGGGCATCAAACTTTATTACACGAAGTCCGTTATACTGCTCCCCAACTTCCATACTGTCGGTAATCGAAAAGAGAATTCCATCTTCAAAATAATATGGTTTATCCCCCTTTAAATATCCTTGTTCAACAAGTTCTTCATACGAAAGTTCTAAGCACTGTTTATCATGTGTTTTTGCAAAAATGTAGCTGATTGCTGACTTTTCGCCCTCTGTCAGTTCGCCGGGAGCTTTGCTCAAATCAATGCTGATATATTTTATATCTTCATTAAGTCCTGCATCGGTCTTCCATAAATCCTCAAGAACTTTTAAGTACAGACCACTCAAATCATAACATGTTCCGCCAGGATTTCTTTCTGTTCCAATAGAATGACCGTTAATGGAGTTGCACCAGGATGTAATATCAATGACTGCACCCATCGGCTTATTTATATTATCAAAATCACCCTCATAATAAATATCTAATGGCATACCATCTTCTAAATCTTTAAGTCCTGCCTTTTTACCATCTAGCAAAATATCAATACTCTTTACATCAAGAGAATATACGGAATTATTTTCTGCTCCGGCAAGAATAAGGCATCCACTTTTTGCACCGTCAACAATTTTAAGTGTTTTATGTTCGTACTTTTCATCAAGATAGGACACCTGATTTTCTGTTGGTCCGTTTACATCTGTTTTCGTACCATCGCATCCCGAAAAAATCGCAATGGATAAAATTAAGCATAGAATTAAATGTCTTTTCATATTGCACCTCCAAATCAATTTATACGATTTAGACGCTTTTTCAAGGAAAAAGTTCCCTCACATATAATACAATTTTAAATACCGAAAAGTTGCATTTTAATCAAATATTGCTCCATCTACAACGGGTGCAAGCGCTTCTTTTGCATCCCCTGAATATTTATATTTCGGTATTTTTGATGATTTGCTTTCGATAAACTTATAGCCTTCTTCTAAGATCTCAAAGGTATATACATTATTTCCATCCTCTGTTTTACAGATAAGCTCTCTGTCTTTGACCTCGTATGTTCCTTGTGCGATATAACTTGAGAACATAGACCAAAAGAACTGAAATTTTTTAGTTTCTTTGTCAAGAGAGAGATAAGGCTTTGAAATTTGCTCTACAGATTCCTCATAAGCGTAAACGCGTCTTTTACCAGCAGCAGTTATAAGGATTCTTTCAAGTTCTTCCATATCCTTGTCAGATATTTTTGCTTGCCGATTACCTTTTCTTATTTCACTGCAACTTATTAAAACATCGTAAGTGTAATCATCATAGGTAATTGCGTAATCAATAATTCCATCACAAGGCTCGTTTATGTATTTTGAATATTTTAATAAGTTGGCGACAAAATCTACATCAGCTTTTTCACGAATTTGAAAGGGGCTATTATCGCCAAAATTTTTAACATCTAAAATCACATTTGTCGGATCTTCATATTTCATAAACCAACTGCCCATTTTAACACCGATGTTGCTTTCATATGGCTCATCAGGAGAAACACCGACATATCTCACCACTTTGTATCCAAGTCCCCAATATGTAACCTTGCCGCCATCGTGACTAACGATTTTTATACAACATTCCGGCTCGTGTCCTGTTGATACATTTGCGGTGTCAATGTAGTTAGTAATGAAACTCGCAATAATAAGAATTAGTAAAATTATAATTGAAATTATAAGTCTCTCTTTCTTCATACTTTACACCTCTTTGAATACAAATCTAACAACGGACAATATACTCACAAATTTCCATGTTCACAAAACAAATATATGATATTGCGACGCATAAGATTTAGATGCAACTTTCAAAGGCTCCCTTGTGTAAAGGGCGCAACGCGTTAAGAAAATATGCCGGTGGCATATTTTTAGCCAAAGCGGGGAGCGATTTATAATTGCGACCCGGGCCGAAGTCTGTCAACAAAGTTGACTGAGGGATTGTTACTGTCTTACATTTACAACCCCTCCGAGTTGCTTCGCAACCCACCTCCCCTTACACAGGGGAGGCTTTTTTATTCTCGTCTTTTTCCGACATCTCTTATATACTTTTGTCAAGTTAGGGACAAAAAATTTGATAGTTTGTCGGCACATTTTTATCGGCGATAAATTCATACGATTAAAATGCCTTTCCAAAGGCTTCCCCTTGAGGGGAAGCTGTCACGAAGTGACTGATGAGGTGTCAAGATTATTTAGTATGTCTTGACAAATACTCTCGAATCTTTGATTAACATCAAGATTGGAATATCTTAACACTTTAATTCCTAAACCATTTAGAAAAGCATCTCTTTTCGCGTCATTCTCAATGCCTTTTTCTTCATAATGTTGTGAGCCATCAAGTTCAATAACAAGTTTCACTGTGGCAATATAGAAGTCAACAATGTAGTTGCCAATAACCTTTTGTCTGTTTACGGTTACAGGTAGGGTTTTCAAAAAGTCATACCAAAGATGTCGTTCTTCTTTTGTCATATTCTTTCTTAAAGTTTTGGCATTACCTGTTAATTTCGAATTGTTTGTATTATTCATCTCCACCTCATCCACCGCAAGCGGTCCCCCTTCCCCTCAAGGGGAAGGCTTTTTTGTCCCTTGTATATCAAACTTTATGATTTTGTCAAGTTAGGTGAACAGTGAATAATAGGACCTACTATTTTCACTGTTTTTTTCTTTGAACAAAATCCATTAAAACCCGCGAGAATACTGGATTTTCTCGCATCCGATAGTATATGTAAATATTATAAATCGGCAAACTAATCTTTTAAATTGTATGGACTTGACACAAGTAAAACAAACATCAGTTGTGTTATATGATACCGATATGTTCTGTACCGGTTTTTATAAGACTCGAAATTAATTCTTCTTTCGATTGGGCTATTTTCTTATATTGTGCTGAGCGATTTTGTTCTTCCCATTCACGAATTTTATAAAGTCTTAAAAATGTTGCAATTGCCTGCTCTTTGGTATAAGAATCTTGTGGAGCAAATTGCGTATCTGATATTCCTTTCATAACATCATAAGAAACACAAAATTCAACTCCTCTTAATGCCCATTCCGATATTTTATCACTGTCATCAAACACAACTTGTTTCATCGAATTTTGATTGGTACTGTATAAACAATATGTACGATGAAGCATTGTAGCTGCCTGTTCTCTCGTAATTTGTGAAGTAGGATCAAACATATTATTTCCGATACCTTTTATAATCCCCATGCGTGCAGCTAACATTACATATTCATTGTCAGAATCATCAAATTTATTTCTCGGTGCAGAATACTTTTCAGATTGGCTCTCCAACTGTTCAAAGGAAAGGGAAAGATTTGTCATTACAAAACTTACTGTTAAATATGCAAATTCTTCTCTTGTAATGTTTT
>JAZNLB010000003.1:0-67009 GCA_045578865.1 Clostridia bacterium
TGTTTGCTGCACCTTTCCTTGACTTTCGTCAGGACGGCTTCAAACATCGCACTATGTGCTCGTTTTCAGCTCGCAGGGACTCTCGGGCTACAAAACAATTCGCCGGATTGTTTTGTTTAACGCCCTCGTCTGAAGGCCCACCAAAAAGAAGAACCACGCTCTGCGTGATTCTTCTTTTTTTGTTTTGCTTTTTTAAATTGTATACAAACCAGCAATACAAATTAAAAGCAACTGCAACGCTCTTTGATTTGAGCCAGAAAAATTAATTCATTACAAAATTTACTAATTGCTGAATTTCGGCGCAGTGGTTTCATTATTTGCAAAAGCATTGGGACCGGGATCGGACATTGAAAAGTACATTTTAGCTGCTTTTGTTGTACCAAAATCTCTATTCGAACCACTGTTTTGCACTTTATTAAATGCATCGCGGAACATTTGGTTATGCGCCTCTTCGCGGTTAAGAAGAAAGTCGATGGTTTCTTTTACTTTTTTATCGTCTATCTGGCGATATAAATATTCATAAACTACCTTTGCTCTTTGCTCGGATGCTATATTACTTAAAATATCAGCACATAAATCTCCTGTTACTGTAACATAATCTGCAGTCCAGGAGTAACCTGAGGCATTTATGAGGCCTGGGTTTAAGCCTAATATAACATGTGACTGAATTTCGCCCGCCTGCACATTTGTTGCATCTATGTCATGGCCATTGAGCAAATTAATGGTTTGTGCAATCATTTCCATGTGACCTAGTTCCTCGGCGGCGATATCTAGAAACAAGTCTTTAATTTCGGGATCTTTAATACGAAAACTTTGTGACATGTACTGCATAGCCGCTTTGAGTTCGCCATTTCCGCCACCGAGTTGTTCCTGGAGCAAAACAGCGTATTGTGGGTTTGCTTTTTCTACTTCTACAGGATGAAAAAGCATTTTTTCGTGTTTAAACATTTTCTTTACCTCCAATTTATATAGTTTTATTTATTTTTGGCAGTTTCAGAAAAGTTATTCATAATGTTGTATAAATGTGGTTTTTGTACAGGCAAATTTTATAAGGAAGAATCACAATGAAAAGAACTTTAGCATTAGCACTCTGCATTTAGACCATTCTGCTTTTCCATATAGCGAATTATTAATATCACCAGAACAACATTAGCGCTGTCAAATTATTGACAAAACTTGATAAAATGAATATAATTGTAGTATTAGAAAGTGAGTATATTACAGATAGCAGTTTAAACGATGCCCATGTCTAGATTATAATCATACATAACGAGAGAAAAAATGGGAACAGCCTTAGGATACAAGTTATGAGGATATACCACTTTTGTGGTATGCTCGTTGGACCTTTGTCGCGCAGTAAAAATATTTTATAAAGCACATTTAGAAATTTGCAGAAAGAGGGGATAGAAATGATAAATAGAAGAATTGACAAGTTAATATCATACGGATTAATGACGGGGCTTATATATGAAAATGATGTAATATATGTACGCAATAAAATTCTTACAAGACTCGGTTTGGATTCATATGAAGAAACAAACGAAAGCTGTGAATCCATTAGTGAAATAAGCGGAATATTAAAGGATATTACAGATTTTGCTGTAGAAAGAGGAATAATTGAAGATAGTATCATATACAGAGATATTTTTGATACTGAGATTATGGATATTCTGACACCGTATCCGTCTACGGTTATAAAAACTTTCAATGAAAAGCATGAAAAAAGTCCTAAAGAAGCAACAGATTACTTTTATAGCTTGTCGTGTGATAGTAATTATATTCGCCGAGACAGAATTAAAAAAGACATAAAATGGAATGTAGAGTCTGAATATGGCGAGATTGAAATAACGATTAATTGTTCAAAACCGGAAAAAGATCCAAAAGCAATAGCTGCTGCGAAACTTCAAAAACAGTCATCTTATCCCAAATGTCAACTTTGTATTGATAATGAGGGCTATGGTGGAAGAGTAAATCATCCTGCGAGACAGAATCATAGGATTATCCCTGTTCAAATATGCGGAGAACAATGGGGATTTCAGTACTCACCTTATGTTTATTATAATGAGCACTGCATTCTTCTTAATGCAAAACACACACCTATGATTATTGATAAATCTGTTTTTTCAAAACTGCTTGATTTCATCAGACAGTTTCCCCATTACATTGTTGGGTCAAATGCTGATTTGCCTATTGTTGGCGGTTCAATTTTGACACACGAACATTTTCAGGGCGGTAATCATATTTTTGCAATGCACAGAGCAGAAAGTGAAAAGTTTTATGATATAAAAGGGTTTGAAGATGTTGAAATAAGTCGATTAAAGTGGCCGATGTCGGTTATTAGATTAAAGAGTGATGATAAAGATAAGGTAATTGAATTATCCGCCAGAATTTTAAATAGTTGGAGAAGTTATTCTGACGAAAGTGCGTTTATCTTTGCCGAAACAGAGGGTGAACCACATAATACAATTACGCCTATTGCAAGTATGAGTGATGGTAAATATGTAATGGACTTGGTATTAAGAAATAACATTACAACCGAAGAACACCCATTAGGGGTTTATCATCCGCATAAAGAACTTCATAATATCAAAAAGGAAAATATTGGCTTGATTGAAGTTATGGGACTGGCGGTTTTGCCATCAAGACTTGTTGAGGAAATGAATGCAGTTGCAGATGCTCTTGTAAATGGTTTGGATTTAAGCAAAAACGAAAAGACAAAAGCGCACAAGGAATGGGTTGAGAAATTTAAAAATAATTATTCTGAAATAAATAGGGATAATGTGAATGAAATATTAAGACAGGAGATTGGCAAAACTTTTGTTACCGTTCTTGAACACGCAGCTGTGTATAAACGCGATAAATCGGGAAAGGATGCATTTGATAAGTTTATAAATCAAATATAAGTGAGAAGAAATGTATGTAGTTAAGACGAAAATCGGCTATTATAATCATGAGGATATTTGTTTATATACCATCGACAATAAAAAAGGTTTGTCAGCACAGATGCTTAATTATGGTGGTATAATAACTAAGCTCATTTATAATGGAGTAGATGTGGCGCTGGGGCACAACAATTTAGAGGAATACTTCGGCAATGACGGGTATTTCGGTGCGCTCATTGGCAGAAATGCTAATCGTATTGAAAACGCAGAATTTGAACTCAATGGCAAAGTATACAACCTTTTTGCAAACGATGGAAAGAACAATCTGCATGGTGGAAAAGAAGGCTTTGATAAAAAAATATGGGATGTCACAATCGTTGATGAAGAAGAACCTTCGCTTGTTTTGTCTACTATAAGCAAGGACGGCGAAGAAGGCTTTCCGGGGAATGTGAACATACAGGTAACATATACACTAACAAATGATAACTGTCTGAAAATTCATTATGTGGGTGAAAGTGATGCAGATACTGTGCTTAATATGACAAATCACACATATTTTAATCTAAATGGTCATTCAAGCGGAGTTGTTGATGACCATATGCTCTGGATTGACAGTGATTTTTATACTCCAATTTCAGATAAATGTATTCCAACCGGTGAAGTGCTTAGTGTAAAAAATACGCCATTTGATTTTTCTGCTGAAGATACCCTAAAAGAAAGATTGAAGTCAGAATACGAACAAATTAAAAAGTTCGGCGGTTTTGATCATAATTTTATTCTCAATGGTCGAGGGTATAGAAAGGTTGGTAAATGCACAGGCAATAAGACTGGTATTGTTATGGAGATATATACCGACCAAAGTGGTATGCAGGTATATTCAGGGAATGGGATAGATGAAAATCGTGTGTGCAAGGACGGCGTAACCTACGGTAAACATTGCGGAATATGTTTTGAAACTCAAAGCTTTCCAAACAGCATGAAGATTACGCACTTCCCAAATGCAATTTTGAGAAAAGGCGAAAAGTACGACACGGTCACAACATATAAATTTATATAAATTCTGATATAAGGATGGGATTCATATGACAGTTCAAGATATGAAAAAAATGTTTTTAGAGGTTTATGGTGGTGATGATTTAGAACTTCGTATATTTGAATCGCCGGGCAGAGTGAATCTTATTGGTGAGCATATTGACTATTGTGGCGGTTGTGTAATGCCGGCGGCACTTACAATGAAAACTACAATTATTGCAAGAAAAAGAAATGACGATGTTATTCGTTTGAAAGCAACTGATTTGGATTTGATGGTTGAAACAACTATACCTGAAATGGCGAAACTCAAAGGTAAAATAAAATGGGGAGATTACCAAATAGGTGTGGCTTTGGAACTCATAAATGCCGGATATGATATTTGTGGTTGTGATTTATTATACGATGACACAGTTCCACATGGCGGCGGGCTTTCGTCATCTGCCGCAATAGAGGTATCTACTGCACTCATGTTTGCCACCTTTGCAAATGAAAAGACGGGAAGCAATAAAGAAATCGACATGATAGAAATGGCGTTGCTTTCGCAAAAAGCAGAACATAATTTTATTGATGTAAAATGCGGAATTATGGATCAGTTTGCATCTGCTATGGGAAAAGCAGACCATGCAATATATTTGAACTGTGCCACATTGGAGTATGAGCACATACCGCTAAAAATGGACGGATACAAAATTGTGCTTACAAATACCAATGTAAAGCATTCTCTTGGCAGTTCCAAGTATAATGAAAGACGAAAAGAATGTGAAGAAGGCTTATCTGTATTAAAAACTGCCATGCCGAATATTAATCAGCTTGCTGATGTTTCACCTGAAAAATTTGAATTACATAAAGACCTAATAGCAGATTTGATCGTGCAAAAACGCATAAAGCATGTTGTATATGAGTGCGACAGAGTTAAAAAGAGCGCCCAAGCTCTAAAAAACAATGAAATTGATAAATTCGGGGAATTCATGAATGCTTCTCATAATTCTTTGCAATATGATTATGAGGTTACATGTCCTGAATTAGATTTTGTCGTACAGGAAGGAAGACAAATCGAGGGTGTTCTTGGAATAAGAATGACCGGGGCAGGATTTGGCGGCTGTACTGTGGCTATCATAAAGGATGAGAGCATTGATAAGTACATTGAAATTGTTGGGACAAAATATAAAGAAAAATTTGGACACGAAGCTACATTTTATGTTACAGAAATAGGAGACGGCGGTAGAGAAATATAAAACAAAAGAAACTATAAAAATCATTTGGCTCGACCTAAAAGAATAGCACATGATTTGTTCAAAACAATCATGTGCTATTCTTTTTCAAACTTAATAATGTCTTCTACTTTGCAATCAAGTGCATAACAAAGGGCATCAAGAGTTTTGGTGCTGATTGCTTCACCCTTTTTTATTCTGTGGAGAGTGTTTGCAGAAAAACCTTGTTTAAATATCAAAAAATATTCAGTTAATCCCTTTTTAAAAAGAGTATTATAAAAAGGTTTGTAACTAATCATTAATATCACCAAAACAATATTATCATACTTAAAGTATTGACAATACTCAACAAAATGAGTATAATCGTTGTATTAGAAAAATGAGTATATTACATTCAACGGTTTAAACTGTACCCATACCTACATTATAATCATACATGAAGAGGGGAAAAAATGAGAACAGCATTGGGATTGACAGCGGTCATAACAATATTACTAATGATTATTATATTAAAACTTTTATTAAAAATTCGAGTTCTTCGCAAAAAAAATAAATATGTTGATGAAGCAAATATGTGGCATAGACTTGCCGTTACAGATGACTTAACAGGGATTTATAATAGAAATGCGTATAACATATATATGGAGAGGGCCAAAGTAGACGCGAAACATAAAGAAAGGGGAATTATCCTTTTCGATGTTGATAATTTTAAAATAATCAATGACACACAAGGTCATCTGGCTGGAGATGCTGTGTTGAAGAATGTGGCGAAAAATCTTACGGAGGTTTTTTTAGAGCCTCAATATAGTGTTTTTCGTATAGGTGGAGATGAATTTGCTGTTTTGTCCAAAGGCGTTTCAGAAAAGGAAATGATTGAACGGTTGATTATTTTAAGAAAGATACTCAACGATAATGGCGATATCAGTTTATCAATAGGATATTCAATGATTAAAGATACGCAGGAGAAAGCATTTGGGTATGCAGATGATATGCTTTATGCGGATAAACTATCTAAAAAATTGCGAAACTGTCCTTTGGAGCCCACATGATTTTCCCATCAGTTTTAGTTAAAGTTTAAAATGTTGTGTCTCCTCAATAGACAAGAGAATAGGAAATTTTGTATGGCGAGTAAAGGCTCTCACAAAGTTGTGAGAGCCTTTACTGTCTTTAACAGAGCAATTATAAAGAAGTGCTTTTTTAAGTTATTTAGATAATTGTCTAAATAGGTGTTGACAGGCAAGGGGTTTTGAGGTATACTATATTTAGATAATTATCTAAATGCTTTGAGGAGAGGTGGAATTATGGGGATAAATGAAACATTAAAGGCGATTTCCGACCCGATGCGCCGCGAGATTTTACAGATACTCAGAGACGGAAGAAAATCCGCAGGTGAAATTGCCGAGCGGTTTGATTTAACGGGAGCGACGGTATCATACCATTTGGCAAAATTAAAAAGTGCGGATTTGATTGCTGAGCAAAAACACAAAAACTTCATTTATTATGAACTCAATGCATCTGTATTTGAGGAAGTTTTGAGTTGGATTTATACTTTGGGAGGGAGACTAAAATGAAAAAGATTAAATGGAAATATATGATGTTGACCTGTACAATTTGCCTGCTGCCGATTATTTTTGGCATAATTTTATGGGACAAATTACCGCAGACCATTGCAATACATTTTAATTTATACAATGAGCCGGACGGGTTTACAACCAAAGGCTTTGCAGTATTCGGGCTGCCTGTTATGATGGCGTTTTTGCAGGCAATCAGCTGCCTGATTAACGATATTAACGCGTTCAAGTATGGCGAGCGCAAGAAATTTGAGCATGCAACAAAATGGATTATTCCTATAATGTGTATACTTCTGCAAGCCGCAACGCTTGCGTACGCACTGGGCAGAGCCGTTGATATCCGCAGGGTTGCCTGCGGGATTGTCGGCGTGATATTTTTGGTAATCGGCAATTATTTGCCGAAACTCGATTATGTTAAAAGCTATGATCTTGATACGCAGAAGTCGAGAAAAATTAACCGTTTTATCGGTTATGAAAGTTTTGTGCTGGGGCTTTTGTTTATCCTCGGCATTTTTCTGCCGCCGGCATTTAATGTTGCGTGCCTACTGCTTTTAATTCCGTATGCGATTGTTTCTGTGGTTTACAGTGTTTGGGTTATAAAAAGAGGATAACTTGCATAATTACATCCGAAGACGGACATACTTTCCGTATTAAAACAAAGGATGTGAAAGCATGGTAGAACCAGATACAATTAAACTTTTGCGTGAATGTGATGCGGGTGTGAAGATGGGGGTTTCCTCCATTGAAGAGGTGTTAGATTATGTGGACAGTGATTCGCTCAAACAAATTCTCACGAAAAACAAAGAGGAGCATGACAAACTGGATGTGCAGATTCAGGCTCTTTTAGACACATACCGCGATGAAGGCAAAGAGCCTGCACCGATTGCCAAGGGTATGTCGTGGATGAAAACCAATTTTAAACTTGCGATGGACGAATCGGATGCAACGGTGGCAGATTTGATGACAGACGGTTGCAACATGGGCGTAAAGTCGCTTTCCAAGTATTTAAACCAGTATGCGGCGGCGGACGAAAAAAGCAAGGACATCACAAAATCGCTCATTCATTTGGAAGAACAGTTGGCGGTGTCGCTTCGAGCGTACTTGTAAAAAAGAAAAAAGCATCTAAGACAAAGGGCTTGGATGTTTTTTTCTTTTTGTGTTCCGGTCTTTGGGGGTGAATTGACAATCGGGGCATACTGTGATAACATTATACATAGATATTCAAATAATAAGCGAAGTTTAATTGTGCTTCTGCAATTAAGAAGGAGGACAACGGTATGAATATTTGTGTATACGGAGCATCGAGTAACAGTATTGATAAAATTTATTTGGAGACTGCCTATACATTGGCGTCCAAAATGGCAAAACGCGGCCATACGCTTATATACGGCGGTGGCGGGAATGGTGTGATGGGCGCTTGTGCGCGCGGAGCAAACGATAATGGCGGCAAGATTGTTGGCATTTCACCAAAATTTTTCACGGTGGATGGTGTGCTCTATGACAACTGTACGGAATTTATTTTCACTGAGACCATGCGAGAGAGAAAAAGGATTTTGGAAGACCGTTCCGATGCCTTTGTAATTGCACCGGGTGGTATCGGCACCTTTGATGAGTTTTTTGAAATTTTAACGCTCAAACAACTAGAGCGCCATAATAAACCGATTGCAATTTTCAATGTAAAGGGCTATTATGACTTGATGATTGAAATGCTCAACAAGACGGCGGAAGGCAAGTTTATGACGAAAAAAAGCTTAGAACTTTTCGAAGTGTTTGATGAGGCGGAGGACCTGCTCGACTATATTGAAAATTATGATGAAGCGCCGATAGACATCCGTGAGTTGAAGGATATCGGCTGATATTGACTTTATACAAAGGATACAAATTGCAAACGAATGCGAGGGGGAAGAAAAATGGATATTAAAAAGCAGGTTTCGAATTTTTACAGAAGTTTCAACTGTAATCCCGTCATTTTATATGTAGGGCAAAACATATCCGTTTCGGATTTGAAGGCGCATATTGTCGGCTTGCCGTGGAGTTGCGTGCTGACCAGCCGTCGGGAACCGGAATTTGCCGGTTTATTTGCCACGGAATCTCGAGAAGTAAGAGATTGCGCTAAAAAAGAAGATATTCCGGCAAAACCGATTAATAAGCAGATGCTCAATGTGTTGCGTTTGTATGGTATCGAAGGCGAGGAAGATGAAAAAAACGAGCTGTTAGCACAGATGTTTTCGGGCAGGGATTCGGGAATTTCTGCAAAACAGACGGTTGCGGCAGAAATGTTTCGTGTTTTAAATTCCCTGCTTGATTGTGCCAGTCAGTTGGTGGTAGTTGGTTACGACCAAACCAACGAAGGCGAGCTTTCGCTTTATGATTTTTGTTCCACATTACTTGGAGACCGCATCCCGAACGGCAGCGTGCATATCTGGGGTATAGATGCCGAGGATGAAAATAACAAGCCGATTGAGATGCTGGCTGCCGAAAAGAAATTTGAGCTGATTCCTACATCGCTTGCCGAAGCGCTTATCGAGGCAGGTAAAACGGAAGAAGATGTGATGATGCCGAGTTATATCGAGACGGGCGATGATGTTTTCTATTGCGACAAAGCGCCGATCGGTATATCTCAAGATGACCTTGTGCAGTTTCGCCATATGGCAACATTGTTGACGGAAAAAACCGTTAATGCGGTGCGCCCGTACGGCAAGTCAATGTATGAAAGATGGTTTTTTAATTTCTTAAATTCAAGTTCAACGGAAGGTCCGCAGTGGTATGGCTACCTGTCGAAGTTTTATGTAAAGAGAAGTTTTGAAGATCCGCTTGCGGTGCTGGTTCGCAAGATGCTTGACGGTACAATTCCGCTTGAAAAACGCGGTCCGGTTATTTTGGAAGGCCCGTCCGGCAGCAGTAAGAGTGTAACGCTTGCGGCGCTCGCATATCGCATATTCAACGAAGGTCTTTGTCCGGTTATCTTTATCAAAAAGGACTCGTTTTTGTTTTATAATGAAAGCGAGGAAATGAATAAACTTGAAGAGTTGATGCGTCTTATTGATGAAAAAACGCAAAAGCAGATGCGTATTTTGATTGTATGGGACTGTTCGTCTTACCGTTCAGTAGAGGTCAATGCTTTGCGCCTGACCAGACAGCTGCAAAACAAGGGATTTCGCTTTGTGTTGGTGTGCAGTGCATACGGCCGCCCGTTTGAGAGCGGACAGACCAATGAGTATTTTAGAACAGAAGAGCCGAGCAAGTTGTTTGCCTGCAAAAAAGAGGAGGCGCAGATTGTCAAGAGCCGTTCCTGCTATTATATCAATGCTTGCCGTGATATGACCAAGCGTGAAATTGTGGATTTGTGGAATCGTATTTCGGACTATTCAGGATTAAGTCCGGAGACCATCCGCTATTGGAAAAATCGTTTTGAGCAGCAAAATGAAACGAGTATTTTCCAGTACTTTTATCGACTGATTGCACTTTTGCGACCGAATCTGGAGCGCGGTCTTTCGCGCGAAGAACAAAAAATATGGCAGTATGTGGAAGCGCAGGTGCGCGAGATTTTGGATGCGCCGGAGGAGGAAAAGCCACTCACGGCAATGGAGCTTGCTTTGCAGCGTGCAGGGCTGGATATCTCAACATTGCATGCAGAGCAGGGAGAAAATGATGCAGAGACGGACAATATCGACATGGAGGCATTTTGCCTTTGCATTGCGATGTTCAGCCGTTTTAAACTGGAGGTACCATACAACATTGCTTTTCAAAGTTTGACGGGGATGAGCAATGCAAATATGGTTTATTCTGCCACGCACAGAAAACTTTTTGAAATAATTACAAAAATTCCGCTCGTTTACTATGGAGAAAGCGAGGCGGACGGCGATTATGCTTTCCGTTTCAGAAATGCGTTTGAAGCACAATTATTCTTGGAGCGTAAAGACCCGACGGGCGAAAAGCAGTTGAAGCAAATTTTGCAGATTATCCGTCTTTACAATGAAGAATATGAGAGAAACCGTTTTGAAGACGAGCGCTTTAAAAAGAGTTTGATTGACTTTTTGCGCCTTATTGGTCCGAACTCGGATTATTATAAAGGCAAAGAGCATGAATATGATGTTGACCATTTGTATATCTTGGGCAATCTGGATAAGTTGGTTGCAGAAGTGGAAGCGCTTGATGTGCCAAATAAGGATGGCGGATTTACTCAGTTGTCGGTTACTTTTATGCGTGAGTTTTTCGGTAAACTTTGGGATGCCAGAAGCACGGAGCGCGGCGTAAAGAAGTGGGAAGCATGTCCGGACCACTTTAATAAAGAAACCTACGAACTGCGTATCGAACAGTTAAGTAAGGCGCGTCGCTTGGCAGATGAGTGTGTGGAAACGCTGAAAAATAAGATTGATGACTTGACAATGCATTGGGAAAACAAGCAACGAATGGCGGAAGAAAAGAATTCGTTGGCAGTGGAAACTGCGCTGATTAATGCGACCATTGAGCGATTGGAAAAAGAATATAGCGAATGTTGCAAGGAAAACGGACAGACACCGGAAGAAAAGTATTGTGTATTGCATACAGAGTATCAGGAAACTTTCCGTCAACTTGAAAAGGTGATTTATTACAACCCGCTCAACGGTTATGCCTATAATGCGCTTTTTAGTGCTTTTGAGCAGATGTATAATAAGGAAAGTGTTTCGCAAGAAAAGAAGCTGCAACATTTAAGTGAGATTATGCCGCTTGTGGACTTGGCGACCAATCCGGATATTGTTAACCGTGGCGAGAGAGAAGATGAACTCAGCAAGCATGTGCAAAGAATTTATGATTTCAGTAAAGGCTATGCGATTACAATTGATCGAATTTTAGCGCGTGGCGAGCAAGAAATGGCCGATGAAGCGATGGAGGTATACTTTAAACTTTATGATGCGCTTATGGAGTCGAATAATCCGGCGGCAATCTTGTTTGTTTGTCAAAAGGAACTGGCAGCGGCACAGATTTCTTCTGAAACAGTGGATGAACTCAGTACAGCACAGTTGGAGGTTTGTCAAAAGGTACGCAAATTTATGAGCAGTTCCGACAACTACGATTGTGTTTCCACAAAAGCCAATGCGATGGCGCTTTTGATACGCACCACATGGATGTGTGCAAACAAGCGTCCATTAACGGGTGGTCGTGACCGACAGTTGACATATCTGGACGATAGGCAGTGGCGCGAAGTTCAAAGACTTTGCCGCACCTACGAGGAAACGGCAAGCCATATCGGCTATCAGCCGGTTATTATGTTGATTTATGCGTTGTCCGAAATTCAGGTCAATGCAGATTATCGGGCAGCAAGTGATATTTTACGAAAACTCAGTGAAGGCCGATTCTTTAATTTGTCCAGAATGAGAACGCCGTATATGATTTGTAAGAAGGATGGCAGCGGGCAGTTGGAAACCTTTACCGGTCGTGTAAATTACATTCAGGACACCAGAAAAGGCAGTTTCAAGATTGCAGGAATTCCTGATCGCTTGATTGGCGGAGAGTATGGCGTGCACTTTGTATGTCAGAATCTCGGCATTAAGAGTATGCCGCCGCTGAATAAAAGATATGATGACCTTGAACTCGGCCTGGGATATATGGGCTTGACTGCTTATACCGAACAGGGCAGGAAGGAACGAGGTGAGTCGGTATGAGAAATGGTTTGATGGGCAATCATGTAGAACTGCTCAATTCTGCAGTTCAGACGCAGATTGCCAAGCATCTGTTTCTGGTGTGCAACTATCAGCCGGTGCCGATGGCAGCGCCTCATGCAAGTACAAGGTTTTTAATTCGAATTCAGGAGCTATATAAAGTAGTCGCGGACTGTGGCGATTTGGTACGCAAGATGAAAAAAATTTTGCCGAAGCATGTACTTGAGAAGCATAAAAATCTTGAGGCTATGCTGGAAGAAGAGCTTGAACCAAAGGTTAAACTGGTTGAACTGCTGCGTTTTGTAGTTGATCATAATAATGCTGAGGAAAACGGGTATGAGCAACAACAGCAGTTGCAGCAATACGAGATTTGGGTTAAGAAACAGATTTCAAAACCTCAACCGGAAACGGAAGAAGATTACGAGGTTTTAGACAGTGCATTGGAAGTGCTTTCCGATGAACTTTGTGCAGTTATTCATCGCGTTATTGTCTATATCGGAGAAATGCAGTATGCCGATAAAAGCAGTATAATTCGGAAGTGGGAATGGCAAATTCTCGACTGGTATGCGCGGCCGTTCGGCAATTTATATTATGGCTTTCTGGCAATGACATACTTTTCCAAAGCGCGCAGCAGGGATGGTAAATTTGAGTTCGTAGACGATGCACAAAGAACCGTATGTGTTGAGGAGTGGGTTTCTCGTATGCTTCGTCATGAACTGCAAACGAAAATCGATGGTACAAAAGCGGCGATTGAAGTTTGCGGACCAATACCGGTTTTGCTTGAACAACTGGAGACGGAGCAGGCAGAACTGGAAGGGTTGGAAGCTGAAATTCAAAAGGAAAAGGGCGACAGGAGATATTTTTTAAATCGCTTGCCGGAGTGGCTTCGTGAAACGATGAGAGAATGTCACTGCTCGATGTTGCCGCAGGAATTGATTGATGAGGATATTAAGCGCCGATTTGAGTCTGTGCCGACCGCTGATTTTTAGTGATAAAGGGGGTGTAAAACTTGGTTTTTACATTCCCTTTTATTTTTTCTGCGTTGCAACGAAAATGCTTTTTGATAGTTTTGCTTAAGCAGGTGCGGGTATAAAACCGAGTTTTCGGCGGGAGTGTTCGTCAATCGTGCATCCGAAGCAAGTGTTAAAGCGCTTGCGGAGCACGCGATTGGAAAGGGTAACGACCGAAGATGGTGAAATTTTTAATTCATCTTGTAACACATCATTGACAAACCTACAAAAAACGCGAAAGAATGTGCACCAAGTGTATTGACGAGAGTGCGAAAAAATTATATAATATGGTGTGGTGTATAAGGAGAAATTGTAAAGGAGACGGGTATGTTTAAAAATATTCGTTACGATATAAAATCTATATTGGAACGCGACCCTGCGGCAAGAAACGGCTTTGAAGTTTTTTTGCTCTATCCGGGATTTCATGCCCTTTTATATCATCGTGTGGCACATTGGTTTTATAAGCACAACATGAAATTTATGGCACGGTGGGTATCGCAGACAGGTAAATTCTGGACGGGAGTTGAAATTCACCCGGGGGCAACGATCGGGCGAGGCCTTTTAATCGACCACGGCGCAGGTGTTGTTATCGGCGAAACTGCTGAAATCGGCGACAACTGTACTATCTATCAGGGAGTAACGCTCGGCGGAACGGGTAAAGATGTCGGCAAGCGACATCCGACACTCGGCAACAATGTCATGGTCGGTGCCGGCGCAAAGGTGCTCGGGCCGTTCAAGGTTGGCGACAATGCAAAGATTGCCGCAAATGCGGTTGTTTTGTCCGAGGTAGAGGAAAATTCCACTTGCGTGGGCGTGCCGGGCAGAATGGTGAAGCGTGCAGGGCAGAGAGTCAGTGCAGACCTTGACCAGATTCACATTCCGGACCCCGTCAGCATGGAACTTTGTAAAGTGCTTATGCGCGTAGAAAAACTAGAAAAGAAACTTGCTGAGTCAGAGGGAGGCAAACAATGAAATTATATAATTCATTAACCAAAACAAAAGAAGAATTTATTCCGATTACGCCGGGTGAGGTGAAAATGTACGCCTGCGGCCCGACTGTATACGACTTTTTCCATATCGGAAACGCGCGTCCGTTTATTGTGTTTGACACGCTTCGCCGTTATTTTGAGTACAGCGGTTACAAAGTAACCTTTGTGCAGAATTTTACGGATATTGATGACAAGATGATCAACCGTGCCAACAAAGAGGGCATTACCGTGCGCGAGTTGGCAGACCGCTTTATTGCAGAGTACCGCGTAGATGCAAAGGGCTTAAATATCCGTGAAGCGAGCGTACATCCGCGCGCAACCGAGCATATTGCGGAGATTATTGAAATCGTAGAAAAACTTATCGCTGAGGGTTATGCTTATGAGGTGGACGGCGATGTTTATTATGCGACCAAGAAATTTAAAGATTATGGTAAACTTTCGCATCAGCCGCTCGAGGATTTGGAATCCGGCGCACGCATCAGCGTAGACGAGCGCAAGCGCGATCCCATGGATTTTGCGCTTTGGAAAGCGCAGAAGCCGGGTGAACCTGCATGGGAAAGCCCGTGGGGTATGGGCAGACCGGGCTGGCATATTGAATGTTCTGCGATGTCAACCAAGTATCTTGGTAAAACCATTGATATTCATGCCGGCGGTAAGGATTTGATTTTCCCGCACCATGAAAACGAAATTGCACAGAGTGAGGCAGCTAACGGACAGCCGCTTGCACACTACTGGCTCCACAACGGTTACATCAATGTGGACGGCGTGAAAATGAGCAAATCGCTCGGCAACTTCTTTACCGTTCGAGATATTGTAAAACATTTTGATTATTCCGTTATTCGCTTCTTCATGCTCTCTGCACATTACAGAAGTCCGATTAACTTTGCCGATGCACTTTTGCAGCAGGCAAGAGCGGGGCTTGAGCGCCTTATGAATTGTGTTTCTAGCCTGCGTTTTAAAATTGAACACGCACCGGAGGGTGAAGTGGACAGCGAAACGGCAACGCTCGTTACGGAGCATGTGGCAAGCTTCAAAGAGGCTATGGATGATGACCTCAATACTGCTGCGGCCATCGGAGTCGTTTTTGAATTGGCAAAAACTGCCAACACTGTCAGCGCAAGCGAAAATATAACTAAGCAGACACTTTCTCTCCTGCTCTCTGCTCTGACCGAGCTTTGCACTGTTTTGGGCGTGGAAACCGCGCAGGAAGAAGAAACGCTGGATGCTGAAATCGAAGATTTAATCGCACAGCGTACTGCCGCAAAAAAAGCGAAAGACTTTGCAACTGCCGATGCTATCCGTGCCAAACTTTTGGACATGGGCATTGTGTTAGAAGACACCAGAGAAGGCGTTAAATGGTCTAAAAAGTAAATTTCGCACATTGCGTCGTTGCAACCGACGGCTCGTATCCGAGTACTGTGTCGCCGTTTGCGCCTGGCGCTGTATTGAAAAATCCGTTTTTAAATAAAAACAGGAGAAAAAGGCAATCGTTATGAAATTGATTTCTGAACTGGGGATTGAAAATCCTCAACTTTATGCACCGCTGACGCTGGCGATTATCGGCGACAGTGTATATGATTTATATGTGCGTACGCGTTTAAGCGAGGGAGGGTCGTTGCCGACGAATACTATACATAAAGCGGCGACTTCCTATGTTAAGGCGGCGGCACAGGCAAAAAGCGTCTATGCCATTATGGACGCGCTTTGCGAAGACGAACTGGCGGTGTTTAAGCGCGGGCGTAATGCACACAGCGCGACGGTACCGAAAAACGCGCGCGTGTCCGATTATCGTGCGGCAACGGGCTTTGAAGCACTTTTGGGGTATTTGTATTTAAAGGATGCGCCAAAACGACTTAGCGAAATTTTATCTCTGGCATTCGAGGCTGCAGAGGCACAGGAAACAATATAGTTTTCAAATATATACTAAACTGAGGAGGAATCTGGTATGAAACCGGAAAGAGTAAAAGAACTGGCACAAATTGCCAATCGTGTTCGTAAAAGCATCTTAACGGGTGTTTACAGCGCGAAAAGCGGTCATCCGGGCGGCTCGCTGTCCATTGCAGATGTGCTGACCGTACTGTATTTTGATGAAATGAATGTAGACCCGAAAAATCCGAAGGACCCGAAGCGTGACCGCTTCGTGCTTTCGAAGGGTCACTGTGCGCCGGCACTGTACGGGGTGTTGGCAGAGCGTGGATTTTTTGACCCGTCTGAGCTTGTGAATTTGCGTAAGATGGGGCACTTTTTACAGGGACATCCGGACATGAAGGGTGTTCCGGGTATAGATATGTCCACTGGCTCGCTCGGTCAGGGTGTTGCGGCAGCAGGCGGTATGGCGAAGGCAGCAAAAATCGATGGCTCTGACTACCGTGTATATGCGGCACTCGGTGACGGTGAAATCGAAGAAGGTGAAGTATGGGAAGCAGCAATGTTTGCAGCGCACCACAAACTCGATAACCTCACAATTTTTGTGGACAACAACAATTTGCAGATCGACGGTGACATTCGCACTGTAATGAATCCGCATCCGATTGATGAAAAGTACAAGGCATTTGGCTTCCATGTAATTTGTATTGACGGTCACGACCTTGAAGCGATTGCAGATGCGATTGCTGAAGCAAAGACCGTAAAGGGCAAGCCGACAGCGGTTATCTGCTCGACGATAAAGGGCAAGGGCGTTTCCTTTATGGAAAACAACTACGGCTGGCACGGTAAAGCACCAAGCGAAGACGAGTACAATAAGGCTATGGCTGAATTGGAAGCCATTGATAAAGAATTGGAGGTGCTTTAATCATGGCAGAATTAAAACCGATTGCAACCAGACTTGCGTTTGGTGAAGAACTTGCCGAGATTGGCGGCAGAGAAGATATTGTAGTTTTGGATGCAGACCTGAGTAAGTCAACGATGACCTACATTTTTAAAGAAAAGTATCCGGAGCGTTTTGTGAATTGTGGTATTGCAGAAGGCAACATGATGACAACGGCGGCAGGTCTTGCCTCCACAGGCAAAAAAGTATTTGCGGCTTCTTTTGCGATGTTTTCTACGGGTAGAGCATATGAGCAAATCAGAAACTCTATCGCATACCCGAATTTAGGTGTTTGCGTTGTTGGTTCGCACGCAGGTCTCACTGTTGGCGAGGACGGCGCATCGCATCAATGTATTGAAGATGTTGCGCTGATGCGTGCAATGCCGAATATGACTGTAATTTCTCCGGCAGACGGTACGGAAACCAAAGCGGCTCTGCGTGCGATTGCGGACTACAAGGGTCCGGTGTATCTGCGTGTTTGCCGTCTGGCTATGCCGATTTTATTTGATCCGGACGAATACGGCACATTTGAAATTGGAAAGGGCAAGGTGTTGCGTGAGGGCAGCGATATTGCAATTATCGGTTCCGGCCTTTTGCTTCATGAGGCTGTAAAGGCTGCACAGGCGCTTGAAGAGCAAGGTATTAGCGTAAGATTGGTAGATATTGCGACCATTAAACCGCTTGATGAAGAATTGGTAATTGAATCTGCAAAGAAATGCGGCGCCGTTTTGGTGTGTGAAGAGCATAATGTGATTGGTGGTCTCGGCGGCGCGGTTGCAGAAACCCTTTCTAAAAACTGCCCAACCATTATGGATATTATCGGCGTAAAGGATACCTTCGGTTGCTCCGGTGATCCAATGCAGTTGTTGGAAAAATTTGAAATGAGTGCTTCGCATATTGAAAAAGCAGCTAAGGCACTTATTGCAAAGAAATAATTTGAGGAAACAAAAAATCTCTCCACTATGCGGAGAGATTTTTTAATTGGTTACTTTAATTTTGTCTTTGCCCAATCGGGCATAACTTTTTAAGGCATGTTATAATACACGCTGTCTACATCAAAGAAGGTTTTGTTGATGAAATCCTTTTTAGTACGCATATTGTAGCGGTCGAGGTTCAAACGCTCTGAGAAGAGTACCCCCTCGTCCGTTTCATAGGTACGCATCGCCGGGCTGACCGGACAAAAGATGTTGTAGCCCATATTTTTCATGTATTGCAAGCGGTCATCGCCTTCCGGGAGAAAATAGCCGAAAGGACTGATGTAGATATCGGTGTTGTGGATCAAGTCTGCGATGCGCTCTTTAAAGCGGTTTGTATCATAGGTTAGGTCTTCCATTTCCACACCGCCGTCGCGAAAATAGTCGTTGTGCGTGTAGCTGTGGCATGCAAGAAGCCAACCGGTATCGAGTAGTTTTTGCGTGATTTTGAGCGCCTCAGCCTTTGCCTTTTCCTGTTCTTCACCTTCAAGCTTTACGGTGCGGTAGCCAAAAACGCCCTCGTACCCCGTCACGGCAACAATGCCTTTTGCTCCCCGCCAAGAAAAGTCGGGGTGTTCGCGCACAAATTCATCGAGAATCGGCATTACATCGCCGTCGTAAGTAACGATAACTTCGCCGCTCGGCGTGGTTACTTCGCACGCAAGATTTCCTTCGTCATTGATTACAAGTCTGTCTGCAAAGCCGTCGCCTTTCATATATTCGTAGTAGTTTACATCGTCAATGGAAATGATGAGGGGTTTTTTCCCCGGCGGCAGTAAAATTTCACCGTCTGCCTTGACTTGGTCGAGCGGAAAGAGTATAAAGTCGCGCTCGTAGAGTTGCGGCAGCATCGCCTTAAACTCGGAAACGGTGGTCATCCACATATCGTAGCCTTCGTGTTTGTAGTCGCCGTCAAAGGCGAGTTCGGGGTAGATAATCAAACTGTGGAAAAAGACATGATAATACTGTCCGTCATAGGGAACAAGAGCCGCCTTTGCCGTTTCGATTTCTTGTTTTAATGTAAGCACTGCCTCTTTTTGTGCATACTTGGATTCGGAAAGCAGCGTCAGCGCCTCATCGTAAAAATAACTTTTGGAGAGTGCTCTTGCCTCCTCGAGCGTTGTATCGAGTTTGGAGGCAGACGACTGACCGCTGTTTTGCATGCAACTTTGTATACCAAGCACGAGACCCGCAATCAGGACAAGCGCGCCGAGTAACAGTATAATTAAGCGCCAGGGCAAGTGTGTTTTTCGCTTTTTGGGCGGTCTTCCCGGTTGCACTGCGCCGATGGATTCGAGCAAATCTTCTCTGGATATTTCGAGGGAATTGTTCATAACGGTTCTCCTTTATAGCAAATCTTAAATTCATTATAAAGGAGAAAATACAATTTGTCGATATAATTCGACAAAATTTGCAAAAAAATATGGCAGAAAAAAGTCAACAAACAGATTGAAATTTGCGGCTGAATTGGGTATAATTATAATGTAATTTAAAGTTAGATGTGGAAAAGAGGAACAATCATGTATGATATTTTGATATTCGGTGCCGGAACGGCGGGACTTACGGCGGCGATTTATGGCGTTCGTGCAGGCAGAAAGGTTGCTGTTTTGGAGGAGGGCGTGTACGGCGGACAGATTGTGAATACCTTGGAGATTGAAAACTATCCTGGCATTGCTAAGGTTTCGGGAGTGGATTATGCGACCGGTCTTTTTGAACAGGCAACGAATCTCGGTGCAGAAGTCATGTTTGATGCCCCGGTGTCGGTAGAAAAAACGGATGGTTTTGTCGTGCAGACCAGACGCGGCAAGACGCTGGAGGCTAAGTCGCTGATTTTGGCGGTCGGCGCGAAGAACAGACCGCTCGGCGTGGACGGTGAAGAAAAATTTGTGGGGCGCGGCATTTCGTACTGTGCAACATGTGACGGCGCATTTTTCAAAGGCAAGGATGTGGCGGTGGTCGGTGGCGGTAATACGGCCATTGACGATGCGTTGTTTTTGACGGACTACTGTAATAAGGTGTATTTAATTCATCGCAGACAGGGCTTTCGTGCCGAGGAAGCAAAACTGGCACTTTTACGAGAAAAGAAGAATCTTGAATTTGTGCTCGACAGTGTGGTTGAAGCCGTGCAGGGTGAAGATAAACTGGCGGGTGTCACTATAAAAAACAAGGTGACAGAGGCGGTGGAGCACCTGGCGCTTGACGGCATATTTGTTGCGGTGGGACAGGTTCCGGCAACCAAGATTGCCGAAGGGCTTGTGGCGCTGGACGATTATGGTTATATCGTAGCAGGTGAAGATTGCAAGACGAGCGCTGAGGGCATTTTTGCGGCAGGCGACTGTCGCACAAAGCAGATTCGTCAGTTGGTAACTGCGGCGGCGGATGGTGCGGTGGCGGCGCTTGCGGCTTGCGAGTATATTCGTAAATAACGGGGGCGGCATGGACGAGAAATTTTATACGGTAGCAAGAATTGAAGGGGAGTATGCCGTTTTAAAAAACGAGCAGGACGGCGGCGAAGTCTTTATCGCGCTTGCACTTCTGCCGTTCGGTGCGGATTTGGGTGTGCTCTTAAAATATGCGAATTTTGAATACAGTATATGTTGAAGGAAGCGGTGATTTTTAATTCACCGCTTCTTTTTGATTTGTCGCAGCAGGGCTATGTCCGATGCCGTGACCGTGCCGCTGAGCACGGCAAACAGACAAAAGACGGCTGAAAAAATCAAAATGCCGCCAAACAGCGCATACGGACCTGCAAAAAATTGCTTATAGACTTGCAGACAAAGCATGGCAAGGGCACAGGACAGAATCGGCATAGAGATTTGGCGTGCGCGGATTCGGATGCCGCTCACCTGCACAAGGCGGCGCAGGCAAGCAAGCGAAGTATACAGGTTGCTTACAATCATAATCCATAAAAAGCCATCAAGACCGTAGCGCGGAACAAAAAACCATACGGCGACGATGCGAAGGACAGAATTGGCTAAATTGTAGCGCAGTGTGGACATTTGCTGACCGAGGCCGTGTAGAAGACCGGTAGCAATGCTCTCTAAATACATCAGCGGCAAAATCGGGGCGAGGAAAGCGAGCAGATAGCCTACATGCTCGTCTTTATAGAGTAGGTTTGCAATTTCGTTCGGGTAAGTCATAAACACGCCGGCAATCAAAAGCGAGGAAACAAAAGTGATGCGTAGTGCAAAGTGCGAGGAGCGAACAATGCCGGTTTTTTGTTTTTTTGCATCAAATTCCGAAAGTTCGGGGACTAAGAGTGTCGAAAGTGCGTTTAAAAAAGAAGCCGGGAAAAACAGAGCAGGCAGAGCCATCCCTTTGAGCATACCGAATTGTGCAATAGCGTGCGTATTATCGCCGGAGAAACTTGTCAGCGCTTGCGGTACAAGCAAGTTTTCCGCTGTATGCAAGGCAGTGTTGATGTGTCCTGTGAAAGCGATGGGCAAAAACACAGCGAGCAGGCGGGGAAAAACAGAAGTGATTTTGTGTGTGGAGGGCATGAGGTTTTTTTCGTCCTTTTTATAGAAGGCTGCCAGATAAATGCAGGCGGCAACTTCGCTGACTGCATTGCCGAGCACAATGGCGACGCAGGCATAGCCCAGACCGTGCTTTGCCATCGGGCGAAGTAAAAGCCATACGGCAAGAATCCGAATGATTTGTTCAAGTAGTTGGGAATCTGATGGTGTTTTGGCATTGCGTCTGGCCATAAAGTAGCCTTTAAAGCAAGCGCTGACAGACATAAACGGCAGACCAAGCGATAAAATCCGCAAAGAAAGTGCGGTGCGGCTATCGGAGAGCCAATGCAGGGCGAGTGTGTCTGCAAACAGATACAGACACAGGCAAGCGCCGCAACCGAGAGTCAGCGCAAGCGGCAGAGCCTTTTTTAAAATGGTTTGGACTGCCTCTTTGCCGCCCATGGGGGCATCTTGTGCAATCAGTCGCGTAACCGCAAGGCTGAGGCCGGCGGTTGCAAGGGCACCGGCAAAAGTATAGACGGAGAAAATCAATGCGTGCAGTCCCATACCTTCAGCACCGATTTGACTTGCGATATATATACGCATGCCCATGCCTGCTGTACGCAAAAGCAGGGAGGTTATGGTTAAAATGGCTGCGTTTTTGACGAATGTTCGTTTCTGCATACGGACTTTGCTCCTTTGGGTCATAGTACTAAACTATATGGATTTTCACATAAGAATATCCGTCAAATTGTTAAAATAATAACTATGGTTGCCTAAACAAGAAGAGTGTGATAAGATTATATAATAACAGAAAAAAGGGGGCGTACAATATGGCATTAACCTTTAAAGGCGGTGTGCATCCGGCGGACAACAAGCAACAGTCCAATAAAATTCCGATCCGCAATATCGGTGGCTGTGGCGAGCATATCTATCCGGTGCAACAGCATATTGGTGCACCGCTGACGCCGACGGTGGCTGAGGGTGACCGTGTGTATGTCGGCACGAAAATTGCAGATGCTGAAAGTTTTGTATCTGCACCGATTCACAGTTCAGTTTCAGGAACGGTGAAAGCGATTGAACCGAGACTGCACCCGAACGGCAGCAGGATATTAAGTATTATCGTGGAAAATGATTTTGAGTATGAACTCGATGAGAATATTGAACCCAAGGGTGAAATAGAGGATTTAAGTCCGAAGGAGATTATAGAAATTGTGCGTGAGGCAGGTATTGTCGGCATGGGCGGCGCAGGCTTTCCGACGCATGTAAAACTTTCGCCTCCTCCAGACAAAAAGATTACACATGTGATTGTCAACGGGGCCGAGTGTGAGCCGTATTTAACGAGCGACCATCGTGCCATGGTAGAGCGCCCGGACCAGATCATTTACGGCCTGCGTGCGGTGATGCACATTTTCGGTTTAAAAAACGGTTATGTGGCGATTGAAAACAATAAGCCGGATGCCATTCGCGCGGTGCGCGCGGCAGCAGGAGACGGCATTGAGGTTAAGGTATTAAAGAAAAAGTATCCGCAAGGTTCTGAAAAGCATATTATTTATGCGGTAACAGGACGCGAAGTGCCGTCGGGCGGTTTGCCTGCAGATGTGGGTGTGGTTGTGCTCAATGTGGATACGGTGACCAGCATCGGTATTGCACTAATGACGGGTATGCCGGCCATTCGCAGAATTGTAACGGTTTCGGGTGATGCCATGAAGAAAACCGCCAATTTTGAAGTGCGTACAGGCACACCGTTTCGTCATGTGTTTGCCGAGGCAGGTGGCTTTGCCGTTGAACCTGTAAAGATTTTGCAGGGCGGTCCGATGATGGGTATTGCACAGTCGAGCCTGGATGTACCGGTTACGAAGGCCACATCGGCACTCTTGGCGCTTGCACGCAGTGAAGCGGTATATGATGACACACAGGCTTGCATCCGTTGCGGTCGATGTGTAAAGGCTTGCCCGATGCACCTGGTACCGATGATGCTTAATAACTACGCAAAGGAAAATGACTTGGAGATGTGCGACAAACTCCATGTCACAGATTGTATCGAGTGCGGCAGTTGTGCATATATCTGCCCTGCAAGAAAGCATCTTGTTTCTAATATCCGCGTAGCAAAACAGGCTGTGCTTGCAAAGCGCAGAGCGCAAGCGGCGAAAAAATAAGTTGAGGGGAAAAGTGTATATGACAAACGAAAAATTTGTAGTTTCGGCATCGCCGCATATCGTCAGTGAAAATACGACACAGCGTGCTATGCTGGATGTAATTATAGCGTTGATGCCTGCGTTGCTTGCCGGTTGGTATATCTTCGGTCTTAGGGCGCTTTTGGTTGCGGTTGTTTGTGTGTGCACAAGTGTGGTTGCGGAATTTGTTTATCAGTGGCTCTATTTTGGTGTACAAATTAAAAACGAGCAAGGCATGGCGTTTGGGAAAGCGCTTTCGCTTGCGGGAAAGAAAAGCACGATCGGCGATTTATCCGCTGCAGTAACCGGCCTGTTACTGGCATTGAATATGCCGCCGAGCATTCCTTTGTGGATGGTCATGATTGGCTGTGTGTTTGCCATCGTGCTTGTAAAGCAACTTTTCGGCGGTCTTGGGCATAACTTTGTCAATCCGGCATTGGCGGCGAGAGCATTTATGCTTTCGGCGTGGCCTGTGCAGATGACATCGTTTTCTGGCCCGGTTGGCAGTTTTGCAAAATTCAGCGTAGATGCGGTATCAAGCGCAACGCCGCTTTCGGCACTGAAACAGACGGGCAATGCGGCTGCAACGCTGCAGGATGCTTTCTTTGGAAACATCGGCGGTTGTATCGGCGAGGTGTGTGCTCTGGCAATTTTAATCGGTGCGATTTACCTTTTGATGCGCGGCGTGATTGATTTGCGTATTCCGCTGATGTTTCTTGGTACTTTTGCCGTGCTGACCTTCTTTTTCGGTACATACAAATATGATTTGCAGTTTGTACTTTTAAGTCTTTGCTCGGGCGGAATCATGCTCGGTGCATGGTTTATGGCAACGGACTATGTCACTACGCCTGTCACGAAGGGCGGGCATTGGATTTTCGGTTTGGGTTGCGGTATTATTACCTTCGCCATCCGTCGCTTCGGTGGTTATCCGGAGGGTGTAACCTATGCTATCCTTCTTATGAATATTGCATCACCGCTTATAGACAAACTGGTGCATCCGCGAGTGTTCGGGGAGGTGAAAAAGCGTGGCTAATGTAAAGGAAATCATAAAAAACGCCGTTGTATTGTTTTTGATTACGGCAGTCGTGGCGGCGCTTTTGGCCGGAGCAAACCTTTTAACGAAAGATAAGATTGCTAAAAACAGTCTCTTGGCTGAACAAGAGGCGCTTGCAGAGGTTATAGATGCCGACGACTTTGAAGTGACGCAGGATTTGGCGCTTCTGGAAACGGCGGAGCCGATTACGGCGGCGTATGTTGCACAAAAAGATGGTGCACCGGCTGGCTGGTGTTTTAAGGTAGCACCGTCCGGCTACGGCGGCGAGATGGAACTGATTTTCGGGGTGGATAATAATTTGGTGATTACCGGTGTCAGCGTGCTTTCGCACGGCGAGACCGCCGGCCTCGGTGCCAATATGACCAAACCGGAATTCCGCAGCCGTTTTGTAGGTAAAAAGGAAATTGCCGGTGTGGTAAAATCGGGCGCAAAAGACAATGAAATTCAGGCGCTTTCCGGCGCGACCATATCTTCAAAAGCTGTGGCGCGCGGCGCGCAGACAGCTTTGGATGCAGCGAATTTTTTGGCGCACACACCGGGCGTGGATTTTGAAAAGGAGGCGGCAAAATGAAAGCAAATAAAGCAGTAAATACATTTACCGCCGGTCTTGTAGAGAATAATCCGACCTTTGTACAACTCATCGGTATGTGCCCGACATTGGCGACCACAACCTCGCTTCAAAACGGTTTTATGATGGGCCTTGCGGCAACTGCGGTTTTAACGGCATCCAATGTGGTGATTTCTCTTTTGCGTAAATGTATTCCCGACAAAATCCGTATTGCGGCGTATGTTGTTGTTATTGCGGGCTTTGTAACGATGATTGAAATGCTGATGAAGGCGTTTTTGCCGGAACTTTCGGAAAGTTTGGGCATTTTCATTCCGCTTATTGTTGTAAATTGTATTATTTTGGCGCGTGCAGAGGCATTTGCATCGAAAAACAGCATAGGTCTTTCGGCACTCGACGGACTGGGCATGGGTTTTGGTTTTACGCTGGCCCTGTCTTTGATTTCCGCCGTGCGTGAACTTTTGGGCGCAGGCTCGATTTGGGGCATGCAGATTCTAGGCGCGCCGTATGAGCCGATGCTCGTGTTTATTTTGGCGCCGGGTGGATTTATTGTCCTTGGTCTGCTGATTGCAATTATTCAGATGATTCGCAATAAAAACAAGAAGAAAGGCGGTGCGGCATAATGGATTTTTCCGGATTTATCAACATCGTACTGACCGCTATCTTGATTGAAAATTTCGTATTGGTAAAGTTTTTGGGTATATGCCCGTTTTTGGGTGTTTCCAAAAAGGTGGATACCGCCGTGGGCATGGGTGGTGCGGTAGCCTTTGTTATGACGCTTGCCAGTGCGCTGACCTACCTTGCGTGGACCTACATTCTCATACCGCTCGGTTTAGAGTATTTGCAGACGATTGCATTTATCTTAATTATTGCCGTACTGGTGCAGTTTGTGGAAATGGTACTCAAAAAACTTTTGCCGGCACTCTACAATGCGCTTGGCATTTATCTGCCATTGATTACGACGAACTGTGCGGTGCTTGGAGCGGCAATTTTGAATGTGCAAAACGGCTATAATTTTATACAGTCTGTTTTGTTCGGGCTTTGTTCGGCGCTCGGATTTACGCTGGCGATTGTTCTGTTTGCGGGCGTGCGTGAGCGCACGCAGTTTTCCAAACCGCCCAAGTGCATGGAAGGTTTTCCGATTGCCTTGGTATCCGCAGGTCTGATGGCGTTGGCATTTGGCGGATTTTCCGGTTTTTCGATTTAAGTAAGAAAGGAGTACACGGGTGATGCAGATTTTAACAGCAGTAGGAGTGCTTGGTGGCCTCGGTATTCTTTTCGGGGCGATTTTAGGCATAGCATCTCTTTTGTTTTATGTAAAAGAAGATCCGCGCGTGGCGCAGATTACCGAACTTTTGCCCGGTGCGAACTGCGGCGGTTGTGGCTTTGCCGGTTGTGCAAATCTTGCGGCGGCGATTGCTAAAGGGGAAGCACCGATTACGGCTTGTCCGGGGTGCAGCGCAGAAAACACGGCAAAAATTGCTGAAATTATGGGAAGCGGCGCCGTGGAAAAGAAACGCATGGTTGCTTTTGTAAAGTGCAGCGGCGCTAAAGATACCGTTGCGGAAAAATATATTTACAGCGGTGTCGAGGATTGTTTGGTTGCGGCAAGACTGGGCGGAGGCATGAAAGTGTGCTCGGCGGCGTGTCTTGGCTTGGGCAGTTGCGTAAAGGCGTGCCCGTTTGATGCAATACATATCCAAAACGGCGTTGCCGTGGTGGATGAAAATAAATGTACCGCTTGCGGCAAGTGTGTCCAAACCTGCCCGAAGGGCGTTATTGAAATCGTAGCGGCAGATACCCCTGTCAAGGTGGCGTGCAACAACAACGAAAAAGGCGTTATGGTTAATAAGTTTTGCTCGGCAGGTTGTATCCGGTGCAAACTTTGTGAAAAGGCGTGTCCGGTGCAGGCGATCCGTGTAGACGCCGCCAGCGCAGTGATTGATTACAATAAATGTATCGGTTGCGGTGCTTGTAAAGAAAAATGCCCGAGAAAAGTTATTGTCTGACTCGTATAAATCCGCACAATCAACCAGTTGTGCGGATTTTGCATGCTTTCGCAGATTGACAAAATACAAATTATGGCATACAATGGTGCTATATGGGTTAATAAGGGGAGAGTCAGATGGGATTTTGGCCAAGAAAGGTACTTAGAGAGATAACGCATGCTTTGGGAAATGGCGCATACAAGAAAAAAGCAAAAAAATATCCGGAACTGTTTTTTACATTGAGAGAACTTTGCGTGCGCGCAGGATTGAACATGGAAAACACCGATGGGAATGTGCAGGCAAAACTGGACAAAACCGTTTCGTATGTATGCCGTTGGGGTGACAGATTTACAAAAGATTGCATCTGTGTGCAACTCTATGGAGACAGCGATGCGGAGATGAAACTGGCTACACAAAGCGGCGCTTTGGTTTGTGTGACCGACCATGGCATCGACGGGGTGGACTGTATTGTAGTTGAGCATCCGGAGATTGTTTATGCAGATTTGTGTGCCATCCTTCGTGAAAATGCGAAGACGGAAGCCACAGTTGTTGTGGGTAGTATTGGTAAGACAACGACGAAGAAAATGATTGAATCGGTATACCGCCAAGCGTTTTATACGATGTGCGATTCGGGAAATGATAATATATTAGATAGCGTGGGCTCAATTTGTCAGCACTTGCCGCGTAAGGCAAAGCAATATATTGCGGAACTTTCCGAAGATACGCCCGGTTTGATTGAACAAATGTCGAAGATTACAAAACCGAGCATTGCCGTGATTGCAACGATTGATAAATCTCATATTGAGCATTATGGCAGTGAAGAGAATATTTTCAACGAGTTTCGTTCCGTGACAAAATATATGCCTGAAGACGGAGTATGCATCATCGGTCTGGACCAACCGAATGCGAAGGCGTTGATTACGGACAAGCGTGTGATTTATGTTTCTGATAAAAATTCGGAGGCGGATTTTTGGGCATCCGATATTGCAGTAACGCCGTCAGGTCTTACATTTCATGTGCACGAAAAGGCAACCGGAAATGTCTATCCGGTAGAATTAATCAATGCATTTGCACACCATAATGTATCTACGGCACTTTTGGCATTTGCCGCAGGCGTGGCAGCCGGTGTCGGTTATAAGCAAATCGTGGCCGGTTTGAAAACATACCGTGCGACGGGTATTCGCCAGAATGTATATAAGGCGGGCAGCAAAGTTGTTTATGCCGATTGCTATAATGCAGTTGCAAAATCCATTCGCTCTGCGATTTCAGGTGCACAGCAAATCCCGGTGCGTGGCAAGAAAATTGCTGTGCTCGGTGATGTTGCTGAAGCAGGGGATTATACGGAATCGACACATATGGAAATTGCTGAAATTATCAATGCGTCCGATTTTGATGTTGTGATGACTTTCGGTACGGAACTTAAAAAGGCATTGACAAAAACAAAGATGCGTGATGGTTTGCTGGTTTTGACCTTTGAAAAGCAAAAGGTAATGAACCGCGCGCTGAAAGCACAGGTGAAAAGCGGTGACCTCGTTTTGTTCAAAGCGAGTCACAGCGGGCATTTAAACAAATCGATTGCGGCAGTTTTTCCGTTTGCCTATATGTATCAGGCAATCAAATATTATACCCCGCGTTTGATGTGGCATTTTAAGGTTATTTTAAACTAATATAGGGGAGAGAAAATGAAAGAAAAGAAAATACTGGTGGTTATGGGCGGTTGTTCTTCAGAGCGCGAGGTTTCGCTGCGTAGCGGAGAAGCGATTTACAATGCGCTTGTTTCCATGGGCTATAATGCGAAAAAATTTATACTTGATGAAAACAATGCCTGCAAAATTGCCGAGGAGGCACCGGATTTGTGCGTTCTTGTTTTGCACGGAAAAGGCGGTGAGGACGGCACCATTCAGGGCATGCTTGAACTGATGGGCATTCGCTATACAGGGTCGGGAGTTGCCGCAAGTGCAAACTGCATGAATAAAATCCTTGCAAAGCAGGTGCTTTCTTTTGAAAATATTCCGACGCCGGAGTTTTCGGTTATCCGTAAAGGTGAGGATGCAACACCGTTTGTGGAAAGTGTAGTTTCTCGATTCGGTTTTCCGCTCGTTGTCAAAGCGCCGTGTCAGGGTTCAAGCGTAGGTGTGGAAATTGTTCACACACGCGAGGATTTGCTGGGCGCGATTGAAAAAAATATTGTGTATGACGGCGAGATTTTGATAGAGCGATTTATTTGCGGTATGGAATTAACCGTGCCGGTGATGCAGGATGGGGATAAAACGATTGTATTTCCAATTGTGGAGATTGTTTCGGAAAATGCTTTTTATGATTTTGAATCAAAGTATACTGTTGGAATGAGCCGTCATATTATTCCGGCGCGCATTCCACCGGAGACTGCAAAAGAGATTGAAGTGTGTGCAGTAAAGGCCTATAAAGCTTTGGGATGCAAAGGCATTGCTCGGATTGATTTCTTTGTGGATGCTGACCTTGCGCCGTATGTGATTGAAATCAACACCATCCCGGGCATGACAGCGACTTCGCTTGTGCCGGATTCTGCCAAGGCGGCGGGGATATCCTTTGAAGCGCTGGTAGAAAAAATGGTTTTACAGGTTTTATAACATAAAAATACTTGCGGTGCATTGTTGCCGCAAGTGTTTTTTATTTTCCGTCCCACAAATATTTATTTAAATCCACGCAGCCGTCTTTTACCTCGATTCCCTCGTTTTGCAAAAGGCGGATTTGTTCGTTTTCGCCGCCGAATACAAAGGCGGGGGATACCGCACCGAAGCGGTTGACGACACGATAGCACTTAATGTTTTTCGGGTCCGGATTTGCATGTAGTGCATAGCCGACCACCTGCGACCAGTGCGGATTGCCTGCAAGGCGCGCAACCAAACCGTAAGTCGCTACTTTTCCGCGCGGTATGCGACGAACGATGTTATAAATTTTTTCAAAAGTATTTTGTTTTTCCATAAAGTTCACCCTATTTAGTGTAGCACAAATGTATTCTTCTATGCAAGAGCGTAGGTTATTGAAGCGATGAAAAACAAAAAAACAAGGAAAAATACTCACTTGCGATGAAGTGAGTATTTTTTTATCTGATTTTTTCTGTCTTGTCCACCATGAGCTCTGCAAATATGCCGTAGCCTCGGGCGGGGTCGTTTACAAAGACATGCGTGATTGCACCGATGAGTTTGCCGTTTTGAAGTATCGGACTGCCACTCATGCCTTGCACAATACCGCCGGTCAACTCCAGAAGTTCCGGGTCGGTCACGCGCAGCACCATCCCTTTTTCATCGCTTGCGGCGGTGAGCACGCGTTCGATGCACACATCAAATTCTTTTGCGTTTTTTCCGTCCGGTGCAAACCTTAACTTTGCTTCGCCTTCGCGGATTTCAAAGCGGCTTGCGACAGAAACGGGAGAGGTTGCCGGTAAATTTTTGCTGTTCCAGATACCGTAAATACCTGCAGCGGAATTGGAAAGCACGCTGCCGTAATTGCCCGGTAAAAATGTGCCGCAAAGTTGACCGGGGCTTCCTTTCTGGCCGCGTGTGACGGCGGTGACCTCGCAAGGGGAAACCGAACCGTCAAGCACGCTCATCAGTTGAGCGGTGTCGATGTCGGCGATACCATGCCCGAGTGCTGCATACACGCCCTTATCCGGCCGGACGAATGTGAGCGTGCCAAGACCTGCCGTGCTGTCACGCACCCAGGCGCCGATTTTGATGCCGCTGTGTGTATGCGCGGGAACGATGCTAAGGTTGTTTTTTTCACCAGCGCGCACATACTCGAGTGTAACTTCGGCAGAGCCGATTTGTCCGAGCAGTTCAGAAAAATGATCTGCATCCACAATTTTTTGACCGTTTAAACTTAAAAGCACATCACCGGTTTGCAGACCTGCAGCCTTGGCGGGAGAGGCGCTTTTTCCGTTTGTGTCCGTAATATCGGTAAGCGCAACTACCAAAACGCCGTCGGTATAAATGCGGATGCCCAGACTTTCGCCACCGGGAATAACTGTGCATGTATCATACACGCTGACCGCTACTTTTTTCAAGGGCAGAAAACCGAACAGTTTTACATCGAGATTGTACTCGCCGACGGTACTTGTATCCAATACGATTCCCTTGTTTTGCGCGGCAGATAATGAGTTATAAACGGCGGAAATTTTATCCGGCTGCCTGTTTGCCGTAAGCGGCAAAGCCATGGATGCGTCTTTGGAAACGCAAATTCTGTCAGGGAGTGTGCGATACACGCACAGCGCGCCGAGGGCAAACGGCGACAAAAGCAGAGCAACTGCACATAGGCAGGACAAAAGGCGTTTAAAACGCAATTCTATCACATCCCGAACAGAAAATTGAAGCAATCAGACTTCGTTTTTAATGTAACCGTCGGTGGCGTGTTTATGTGTTATAAAACCATACAAAATTCCTAAAAAATGCTAACTGGTATTTGTCATGCTACCTTGACAAAGTTTAAAAATTTGTATATAATAAATATAGAGAAATCTTCAGGGTTGGGTGCAATTCCCTACCGGCGGTAAAAATTGGTTTTTTAAAAATCAGTTCAAGCCCGCGAGTCGAAAGACTGACTCGGTGTGATTCCGAGGCCGACGGTAAAGTCCGGATGAAAGAAGATATGTTTTTTCTTTTTTTGTGTGCCCTGTGATTTTTCAGGGTTTTTTTAAATTTTTCGCATCAGCGAAAGCAACGGAGGGAGAAAAAACAATGAAAAAAATCACAGTAAGAACAATTACGGTGGTAGCGATGCTGTCTGCGGTGTCGGCGGTGCTTATGATGTTGCAAATAAAGTTTCCGTTTATGCCATCGTTCATTTCATTTGATGTTTCGGATATGCCGCCGCTTTTGGCGAGTTTCGCACTCGGTCCGATATGGGGCGTTGTGGTATGTCTGATTAAAAATGTTCTGCATGCTTTGTCGTCTAGCACGGGCGGCGTGGGTGAGCTTTCGAATTTCATTATCAGCAGCGCTTTTGTTTTCGTGGCAGGTTGGATTTATGATCGGATAAAAACGCGGAAGGGCGCAATCGTCAGTTCCGTAATCGGTGCGTTGGCATCTGCGGTGCTGTGCGTATTTTCAAATTATTTTATTATTTACCCGTTGTTTGGATTGATTGGTTGGAAACAGGAAATAATCTTGGGTGCGTATCAAATGATTTTGCCGTGGGTCAGCAATATGTGGCAGGCACTTTTCATTTTTAATTTGCCGTTTACTTTTGTCAAAGGGCTTTGTTGTGCATTGATTGCGTTTGCAATTTATAAACCGCTTTCGCCGGTGATGAAAGGCAGAAGGTAGTAGGTTACATAGTTAGTATAGCCGAAGGGGGAAAAGATATGAGAATTATTGTAGATGCCATGGGCGGTGACGCATCGCCGAAAGCACAACTGGAGGGTGCACTTCGCGCCGTTCGTGAGCTTGGATTGGAAGTGGCTTTGGTGGGCGATAGCGACTTGATTGACGGCTATATGACAGCGATGGGAGAAGAAAAACCGGAAGGGCTTACATTGGTGCATGCCTCTGAAGTGATTACCAATGATGAAGATCCGGCATTTGCGCTCAGAAGAAAAAAGGATGCCTCTATTGTGGTGGCGGCAAATATGCTTAAAAACGGCGAGGGTGATGCGTTGGTTTCTACCGGCTCTACCGGCGGCGTGTTGTGTGCAGGGCTTTTAATCGTCGGCAGAATTCCGGGCGTGCAACGACCGGCGCTTGCGCCGGTGTATCCGACGCAGCGTGGCTATGGAGTGCTGATAGATTGCGGTGCCAATGCGGATTGTAAGCCGCAGTATTTAGCGCAATTCGGTGTGATGGGCAGCATCTATGCCGCAGCTGTTTTGGGAAAAAAGGATGCAAAAGTTGCGCTGATTAACAACGGCACGGAGGAGCATAAGGGCAGCACGCTTTATAAAGAAGCGCATGCGCTTTTAAAGCGGGCGCCGATTCATTTTATCGGCAACATGGAGGGCCGAGATGTGATGAGTGGCGAAGCTGATGTTTTGGTGTGCGACGGCTTTACGGGAAATGTCATTTTAAAGGTCATTGAAGGTGTGTCATCTACACTTTTAAAGAATGTTAAGAGTGCGATGATGAGTACACTTAAAACTAAAATCGGTGCGCTTTTGGCAAAAGATGCTTTTAAGAGTTTGAAAAAAAAGATGGATTATTCCGAGCACGGCGGTGCGCTGTTGCTCGGCACAAAGTATCCGATTGTAAAAGGACACGGCGCGTCTGATGCAAAAGCTGTTTTTAGTGCAATTCGTCAGGCAGCGCGTATTGTGGAAGCGGATATCGTGCGTAAAATTGCAGCAGAAATCGAAAAAATGGCGGAAACGAATGCTTAATTTTCTATGAAAATCTTAAAAAAACTTGACAAAAAGCTCCATATTTGGTATATACATTAAATAAGGTATGATATTTGTACCGATTCAGCAGGAAAATGGAGGGAAAACCAAATGACATTTGAAAAAATTAGAGGAATTATTGCTGAACAACTTGGCATAGATGCAGAAACGATTACGATGGAATCTTCCTTTGTAGATGACTTGGGCGCAGACTCGCTCGATATTGTCAGCTTGATTATGGCAATGGAAGAGGAGTTCGGCATTGAATTTGCCGAGGAAGATACGGATAAAATCAGAACAGTGGGCGATGCTGTGAACTACATTGCTGATTAAGTTGCGTTGAGAGCAAAGGGTTTCCCCTTTGCTTTTTACTTTATGGAGGAAAAAATGGAAAAAACAAAGATTGCGGCTTTTGAAAAAGAAATCGGCTATACATTTAAAGACAAAAAGTTGCTTGTTTTGGCACTGACACACTCGTCGTATGCCAATGAGAACGGCCTTGCAAAAACAATGTGCAATGAGCGATTGGAATTTTTGGGCGATGCCATTGCGGATATGGTGGCAAGTGATTGCCTGTTTCGCAAAATGCCGGGCAGTCAAGAGGGCGTGCTGACGAAAACGCGTGCCCGTGTGGTTTGTGAGGCATCTTTTGCCAAACTGGCAAGCGAGATGGGTTTTGGAGAGTATATCTTGCTTGGCCGTGGCGAGCAGGCGAGCGGCGGGAACAAGCGTGCTTCGGTGTTGGCGGACTGCTTTGAGGCAGTGGTGGCGGCAATTTATCTCGATGGCGGCATAGAGTGTGCGTTCGCGTGGACGAAGGCGCGCTTGGAGCCGATGCTGATTTTGGCAAGCGAAGGCAAAGCAGGTAAGGATTTTAAAACGCTTTTGCAGGAAACTACGCAAAAGGGCAAGAGCGGCAAAGTGACTTACCGTCTGATAGACGAGCATGGCCCCGATCATGCAAAGGTTTTTACGGTGCAGGTGTGTGTAGACGATCGGTGTGTTGCCGAAGGTAGGGGCACCAGCAAAAAAGATGCCGAGCAGGCAGCTGCCGCAGCGGCATTGAAGCTGTATGAGTAAGGGAAAAAGAAAAGTAAATATTCCTATTTTTGTGCCACATCAGGGATGTAGGCATCAATGCAGTTTTTGTAATCAAAAAGCGATTACGGGCGTACAAGAAACGGTGACGGCGCAGTCAGTGTGTGAATGTATTGAAAAAGCGCTTGGAAGCATTACAAGGGAAAATACGCACGCAGAGGTCGCCTTTTTCGGTGGGAGTTTTACGGCGATTGATGCTTGCTTGCAAGAAGAATTGCTCGGTGCGGCATTGCCTTTTTTGTCTGCAAGGCAAATAGACGGAATTCGCATATCCACTCGACCGGACTGTATAGACACGCAGGTGGTTAATCGCCTTTTGCGCTACGGTGTAACGAGCGTGGAACTCGGCGCACAGTCGTCGTCCGATGTAGTTTTGGAAAAAAACAGGCGCGGACACACCTTTGCGGATGTGCGTGCAGGTACGGCGCTTTTGCGCGACGCCGGGTTTGAGGTTGGTTTGCAGATGATGCTTGGCTTACCCGGGTCGGACGCACAAACAGATTTGCAGACGGCGCGTGATTTGGCGGCGCTTATGCCGGATACAACGCGAATTTATCCGACGGTGGTGCTTCGCAACAGTGCGCTGTGTGACTTGTATGAAAGTGGTCGGTACATACCGCTTGAACTGGAGGATGCGGTAACGCGAGCGGCGCAGGCATATATGGTGTTTAAGCAAGGGGGCGTGCGTGTGCTGCGTATGGGGTTGATGGCTTCGGAGTCCTTCTTTCAAAACGCTGTGGCGGGCATTGTACATCCGGCATTCGGCGAATTGGTATTTTCCAGATTATATCTTTGGAAAATGCAAGAGGTGCTTGCCGGAAAAACCGGCGGAGAAATCACATTTTATGTGCATCCGGGCGAAGTGTCGAAGGCGCTGGGCAACAAGAAGGAAAACAAAAAACGCATTTTCAGTGAACAAGGTGTAAACATTCGAATAAAAGAGAATGAAACAGTTGAATCCGGCGAGATTTTATGGTAGAATATACTTATGATATTCTACCATTTTTTTGGCAGATAAGGGGAGAATGGCTTTGTATTTAAAAAGCATAGAACTTGTGGGATTTAAGTCTTTTGCAGACAAGACAATTTTAAATTTTGAGCCGGGTGTAACGGGCGTTGTAGGTCCGAACGGCAGCGGTAAAAGTAACATTTCCGATGCAATTCGTTGGGTTATGGGCGAAATGAGCGCCAAGGCTCTGCGCGGCGGCAATATGCAAGATGTTATTTTTAACGGCACGGAAAAGCGAAAGCCGCTCGGCTATGCACAGGTGAGTCTGACTCTGGATAATAGCAATCGTGCTTTCTGTGTGGATTTTGATGAGGTTTGCGTTTCCAGGCGCGTATATCGCTCCGGAGAAAGTGAATACTATATTAATGGCGCACAATGCCGTTTAAAAGACATCCATGAACTGTTTATGGATACAGGCCTCGGCCGTGAAGGATATTCCATCATCGGACAGGGCAAGGTCAGCGAGATTGTGTCGGGCAAGAACGAGGAACGCCGAATTATGTTAGATGAGGCCTCCGGCATTTCCAAATACCGTCACCGCAAAGAAGAGGCACAGCGTAAATTGGGGCATACAGAAGAAAACCTTGTGCGTATCCGCGATATTGTGACAGAGCTGGAAACGCAGGTAGAACCGCTGTTTAAGCAGAGCGAAAAGGCGAAAAAATATCTCAACTTGCGTGAATCTCTTAAAAAAATTGACCTCAATTTATTCATCCGTTCGACAGACCGCCTAAAAAAAGACGGGGACGAAACGGACAAGAATTTTATTATCGTGACAGAGCAACTGACGCAGGCGCAGGGTGCTTATTCCGAAACGGAACGAAAAATTGAAGAAGAAAATACAAAGGCAGATGCACAGGAGCACCTTGCCTTGCAGTTGCATACGCAAAGCACGGATACGGAGGTTGTCATCCGAGAGTATTTGGGCGAAATCGAAGTTTTGCGCCAGAAAGTTGAATCGGGTAAGACTGCTTCGGGCAGAAGTGCGGCGGATGTGCAGAATTTAAAGACACGCTTGCAGGCGGCGCAGGAAAATCATGCGGGCATTGAGGGTGAACGCCGTGCGCTGGAAGAGCAGCTTGATGCAAAGAAAAAAGAACTTGCGGATTTAGAGCAGGAGAGCAGAGCGGCGGCACAGCAGTATGAAACGCATGTGCGCTCCATCAATGATGCCAAAAGCGATATGATTGAAAAACTAAATGCGATTGCAGAACTCAAGGCGAAACTGAGTTCTTACGAGGCGTTTAAGACGGGCTTTGCAGAGCGCAAACAGGCGCTTTTGCAGACGCAGGCAGTGGGAGAACAGACAATAGCGGCGCTCCGGGAAAAGAAGGAACGGGCGGAGACTCTGTTACTCAAAAAGCAAGAAGAAATTGTAGAAATGGAAAAGGAAATTTCCGTTCTGGAGCGTGATATTCTGATTCGTGACGGCGAATTTGCGGCGGCGGAATTTGCGCGCATTGGAGCAACGGAGACGCTCGGGAAAAAGGCATCCCGCTTGTCGATGCTGCGTGAAATGGAAAAGGATTTTGAAGGCTTTAATCGCAGCGTAAAAGGTGTGCTGGAAGCATACGGCCGCGGCGAATTAAAGCAGGTGAGTCTGCACGGGGCACTTTCTGCTTTGATTGAAGTGGAACCCAAAGCGGTGATTGCGATTGAAACCGTGCTCGGTGCGGCGGCGCAAAACATCGTCGTAGAAACCGAAGAAGATGCCAAAGCAGCCATTGCTTATTTAAAGCAAAACAAACTCGGCAGAGTAACATTTTTGCCTGTATCTTCGGTAAAGGGGATGCAGCTAGAGGAAGAAAAAGAAGTAAAGAACATGCGTGGTTTTGTGGCGATGGCAGATGCTATGGTGAGCACCGATGTTCACTTTAAACAGATTATTTCGCATTTGCTCGGAAAAACCGTTGTAGTGGACAGTATGGATAATGCGATTGCCATCAGCCGCAAATTCGGGTATCGTTTCCGCATAGTTACGCTTGAAGGCGAAGTGCTCAATGCCGGCGGTGCGATTACGGGCGGCAGTGTAAATAAGCACACGGGACTTTTAAGCCGTGCAGGTGAAATTAAGACTTTGGAAAAAGAAGCTGCTGAGTTTCAAAAGAAAGTCGATGCGGCGGACGAACAGATGAAGGTAATAAAAGCGGCGATTGCTTCGCTTGAGGAAAACAAGGCGGAAAAAGCGCAGGCGATTAATCTTGCCCGCCAGGAAAGCGTGCGTCTGAGGGCGGATGCCGATTATGCGGCGCAGGAGCTGGATAGCGGTGAAAATGCAGTAGCAGCGGCAGAACTCGAAAAAGAACAAATCGAATTGCAGATGAAACAGACCAACGACAACATTGCGCTGGTTATCAATCAGATTACCTCCAATGAGTTTGCGGTAGAAGCCACCAATAAAACCATCACCGAGATGGAGGCCGGTCTTGCGGATTGTGAGGCGGCGCGCGCTTTGGCCGGCGAGGCGGTAGCGGACAAACAAATTGAAATTACGAGCATCGGTCGTGATGTTTTTGCGCTCAGACAGCGTGCGGCGGATGTGCTTATGCAAATCGGCGAGGTTGCACGGGATATTGAAAGCCGTGAGGCTGATATTCGTGCAAACGACGATGCGGCGGTTCAAATGCTTGGTCAAATTGAGCAAAAACAGGCGCTTGTAGAAGAAACGAAGAAGAAGTCCGAGCAGATTTATGCAGACATTGATGCGGCAAACAAAGCGCGTGCGGCAGCGAAGGCGGCGGCAGCGCAACTTATGGAGGATAGCAAGGAGGCGCGCGAAAAGATTTTTGCGCTTCGCGAAGAGCAAAACCGAATCAATGCGCGCCGCATAAAGATTTCCGAAGAATTGGAAACACTTTCCGAACGCATCTGGGAGGAATACGAACTGACCTATTCCGCTGCACTCGAATATAAGGCGGAAATCGGCACGGTGACCGAGGCACAAAAGGAACTTGCATCCCTGCGCGGTCAAATTCGAGCACTGGGCAATGTTAATGTGGATGCCATTGAGGAGTATAAGGCGGTTAAGGAAAGATTTGACTTTTTGTCGGAGCAGCTCAGCGACCTTACCGAAGCCAAGGTGGATTTGGAAAAACTGATTGCTTCCATCCAAGAAAAGATGAAGGAGCAGTTTAAGGAGCAGTTTGCGGTTATTAACAAGCATTTTTCAGAGACATTTACGGCACTGTTCGGCGGCGGCCGCGCGGAGCTGAAATTGGTAGACCCGGACAATGTGCTTGAAAGCAGTATTGAAATTGAGGCACAGCCACCGGGCAAGAAACTGCAAAACTTGAGTCTGCTTTCGGGCGGCGAGATGGCATTTACGGCGATTGCGCTGTTGTTTGCAATTTTGAAGGTGCGTCCGACTCCGTTTTGCGTGCTTGACGAAATTGAGGCGGCGCTCGATGAATCGAATGTATACCGCTTTGCAGACTATGTGCGTGATTACAGCAAAAAGACGCAGTTTATTTTGGTTACGCATCGTCGCGGTACGATGGAGGCGGCAGACCTGCTTTATGGTGTAACCATGCAGGAAAAGGGCGTATCCAAGCTTTTGGCATTGCGTCTTGATGAAGCACAGAATTTAGAATAGGAATGAAGGAAATGAGATTTTTAGATAAGCTCAAAAGCGGGATTGCAAAGACAAGAGATGCCTTTTCGGAAAAGGTAAGCATCATCTTTTCTGCATTTACACATGTGGATGAAGAATTGTTTGAAGAACTGGAAGAGGCGCTCATTACGGCGGATGTGGGATTTGAAACATCCATGGAAATTATTGAAAATCTGCGTGAGCGTGTAAAACGAGAGCGTACGCAAGAACCGCAACAGGTTCAAACGATGCTCGGCGAGGTTATTTCCGAAATGCTTACCGAAACGCAGACGCCGTTTTTACATGACGATAAGCCGGCGGTGTTGCTTGTCATCGGTGTCAACGGGGTGGGTAAAACTACGAGCATCGGTAAATTGGCAATGCATTTTAAAAATCAGGGAAAGAAAGTGATGCTTGCGGCGGCAGATACATTCCGTGCGGCAGCTATAGACCAACTCGACATCTGGGCGCAGCGCAGCAGTTGCGAAATTATCAAACACGCCGAAGGAGCAGACCCCGGGGCTGTGGTGTTTGATGCGCTTGCGGCGGCAAAGGCGAGGGGTTGCGACCTTTTGATTTGTGATACGGCAGGCAGACTGCACAACAAAAAGAATTTGATGGATGAACTTGGCAAGATTTCGCGCATCATTGACCGTGAAGCACCGAATTTTCAAAAACAGGTCCTGCTTGTTTTAGATGCGACAACGGGGCAAAATGCCATCAGCCAGGCAAAACTTTTCTCGGAAAGTGCCGGCATTGACGGCATCATTTTGACAAAACTTGACGGAACGGCAAAAGGCGGCGTTGTGATTGGCATTTGCCGTGAGCAGAGTATACCGGTACGGTTTGTCGGGATTGGAGAAGGGATAAATGATTTGCAGCCGTTTGACGCTGCGGATTTTGCAAAAGCATTATTGGAACAGTAAAGGATTTTGTTTTCGAAAGGATGTGAAACAGTGGCTTTTAACGAAAAAGATTTTCAAAATGCGAAGACGGTAAATACCAAACACCCTAGAGAAAAACGCCTTTTAACGATCTGGATTGTACTTGGTTTGCTTGGCGTATTGTTGGTGGCGGCTTTGACGATGTATGTTCGTTATATCCGCATTTACGAAGTCGGCGCACAGTTTACCGAAGTGTACTGGACGAACTTGCGTACGAGCATTGTTGCACAAATTGCGAGTTTTCTTGTTGTGTTCGTGCTCTTTACGGTCAACAACCTCGTTATCCGAAAGATTGTGTGGAGAGAACATAGCGATTTAAAAGTAATTTCGAATTTGCTGCCGATGCTTTTGGTCACTGCGGTCATTGCGTTTGTCGCCAGTCGTTTTATCAGCGAAAGTGTCTATACGCGTTTTCTGGAATTTGCCAATGCAACGAGTTTCGGATTGACGGATCCGCTTTTGGGGCAGGATATCGGCTATTATATGTTCCAAAGACCGTTTATCATGTCTGTGGTGGATAGTGCAAAAGTGATTTTGATTATTCAGGCGGCTTATACGGTTATTGCATATTGCATTTTATATGCGCGTATGGGTGTGGATAGTTTTGGAGATATCTTTAAAAGCCGTCCGGTGCTGGTGCATTGTTTCGTAGATGTTTTTCTGATTTTTCTTTGCATTGCGCTCACCTTTAAATTTAATTCGGAAAATTTGCTTTATGGCGCCTTTGGCAACAACTTAAACGGCGCAGGTTATACGGACACTTATGTATGGCAGGCATATTATAAGTGTGCGCCGATTGTTCTTTTGCTTTCGGTTGCCGTTACGGTATTTATGCTGATGCGCGGTAAAATCAAGGGCGCAATCGGTGGCGTACTGTTGTTTCCGGCAGCTTGGGTTTTAACGGCAGTGATTTCGCTTGGCGTGCAAACGCTTGTGGTTGCACCTAATGACATTGCCATTGAGTCGGACAATATCTGCAACAATATCCTTATGACGCGCAGTGCCTACGGTTTGGACAAAATCAGAGAAATTGCGCTTCCGATTAACAATACGCTGACCCAAAGTGATTTGGATGCAAATCAAGAAACGATAGACAACATTCGAGTGCTGGATTACAATTCAACGGTGACGGCTTTTAACAAGCTGCAGGGCATCAAACCGTATTACACATTTAAAAATACGGATGTATCTGCCTATACGATGAATGGCAGAAAAACTACGCTTGCCATCGGTGCAAGAGAACTGGATTACGAAAAACTTGCAACGGATGCAAACGACAGTTATGTAAACAAAACCTATAAATATACACATGGTTACGGTGTTGCGGTAAGCCCGATGCACCGTGCGACGGCCGAGGGGCAGCCGGATTTTGTGGCAAAGGATATTCCGCAGGAAACGATTGAGGGCTTTCCGAACATCACACAGCCGCGTATCTATTATGGTGAGTATACAAATAGCCATGTGATTGTAAATACCAAACTCAGGGAAATTGACTATTCCGAAGGTCAGACCAATGTGGAGTTTTCCTACGATGGTGCAGGTGGTATTGCGCTTGACGGATTTAACCGCATATTGTTTGCTTTTTTAGAAGGCGACTACAAGATGCTTATGTCCGGTCAGGTGACCAATCAGTCTCGCATTTTAACCAATCGCAATGTGCGCGAACGCGTACGCAGTGTAGCGCCATTTTTTGTCTATGACGAAAATCCGTATCTGGTAGTTACGGCGGATGGAAAACTCAAGTGGATTATAGATGCCTATACCGTGTCGGACCAGTTTCCGTATGCTCAGACATATTCGGCGGGCTTTAACTATATCCGAAATTCCATCAAAGTGGTTGTAGATGCCTATGATGGAACGGTGCATTTTTATATTGCCGATACAACCGATCCGATTGCGCTGACCTATCAAAAAATTTATCCGTCTTTGTTTGAAGACGGTGCGATTCCGGAGGATATCCGCGCCCATGTGCGCTATCCGGAATATCTGTTTAATGTGCAGGCACAGATGTATAAAAAGTATCATATCACAGACCCGCATGTATTTTATAACAGCAGTGATATCTGGGATATCGCCAAGGAAAAGTCCGGAGATAAGGACGCGCAGTATATTGTACCGTACTACAACATGATGCGCCTTTACGGACTTGAGCAAAATGGTTTGAGCTTGTATCTGACGATGCCGTTTACGATTTTAAACAAGGACTACATCAGCAGTTATTTTGTTGCCGGTTCGGATGGTGACAGTTACGGTCAACTTGTGAGTTACAGGTTTATTAACGCTGAAAAGAATGCCTACGGCACGATGCAGATGGAAAATCGCATTGATAACGACCCGGAGATTTCCGGTCAGATGACATTGTGGGGACAGGGCGGCTCCAATGTAGTGCGAGGCAACATGATTATTGTACCTGTCAAGGATTCGCTTCTGTATGTAGAGCCGGTGTATATCACTACCAACAATGCGGCTTCCTTCCCGGAATTGAAGCGCGTTATTGTAGGGTATAAGGAAAATATTGTGATGGAGACAACTTTGCAGGCCTGTCTTGCAAAATTGTTTGGAGATGGCGGTATAGTACAAGCGCAGACACCACCGTTGCAGCAGGAGACCGAGGTGCTTTTGCCGGACGAGAGCGAAACGCAAGTACCGCCGATTGCACAACAGGATGTATTGGAGAAGGTGCGACAGTTGTATGCAACTTATAAGCAATACAACGCCGCCGGAGATTTTGAAAATGCCGGCAAGGCATTGGCGGAACTGGACAGACTTTTAACGGATAGTGCAGGCATCGTTCAATAAAAAACAAAAATTGCATCCCATAAAAAATATGGGATGCAATTTTTTAATATCGTTTTAATTCCTGAGCAGTGCGGTTTTGAATAAAGAGGCATACAACTGATAGCCGGAGGCATTCAAGAGTGCACTGTCTTTAAAAACAGGAAGCGCCGCAAAATGACAAGTATAAAAAGCATGGTGATTGCAAAAAATATATCAGGTGATTTTTTATGTGGAAACGCTATTTTGTGGAGTATGCTTGCGTTGCGCTGGGTGCGCTGACTCTGGCGTTGGGGCTTAATGTCTTTTTAGTGCCGATGCAGCTGTCGGTCGGCGGTGTCGGCTCGATCGGTACGGTTCTTTTGTATCTTATAAACCTGCCTCTTTCGGTGACCAATCTCGTTATAAATGCAGGGCTGTTTGTTGTAGGATATAAGTATCTTGGCAAGGCGATGCTTGTAAAAACAGTGGCGGGTATTTTGTTTTTGTCCTTGTTTTTATCGCTTACAGAAAAGCTGCCTGCCTTTACGGACGATGTTTTACTGGCAGCACTGTTCGGCGGTTTATTGTGTGGGGCAGGCGTTGGTATCGTTGTGCGCTTTGAAGGCTCTACGGGTGGAAGCGATTTTGCGGCGGTGATTTTGCATCATATATTTGCACATCTGTCGGTGCCGATTTTGCTTTTGCTTTTGGATTTGGCAGTTGTGTTTGTCAGCGGATTTATATTTGAAAGTGTGGCGGTGACGCTTTATTCTGTGTTGGCGCTTGCGGTTGCAGCTAAGACGGCGGATATGATTTTGACCATGGGTGATATGGCAAAATCCGTATTCGTTCTGTCCGAAAAAGCAGATGAAATTGCAGGATATATCCATGAAAAAATAGAGCGCGGCGTAACGGGAGTGCATAGTCGCGGCATGTATACAAAAAAAGACAGGTTGATGCTTTTGTGTGCAGTCAGCCCCAAACAACTGCCCATGCTTGTGCACGGAATAAAACAAATTGATAAAACGGCTTTTATCATTATTACAGATGCACATCGGGTGGTGGGCGAGGGCTTTAAAAAATAAATAAACCGTATTCCCCTCGGCTTATGAACGAATACTACGGCGAAGGCTTGACAGCACAAAGGCCATAAGGTACAATGAGCAAAAGGAGTGAATGCTATGCAGATTTGCAGTTTAATTAAACTATCCTTAAACGATTACCCGGGCAAGATGGCGTGCACATTGTTTACCGGTGGATGCAATTTGCGTTGCCCGTTTTGTCATAATGGACCGCTTGTACTGGAGGAGCCGATAGCGGAAGTAGCACAAGAGGAGTTTTTTGCTTTTTTACAAAAACGCAAGGGAATTTTAGATGGCGTATGCATCAGTGGCGGCGAGCCTCTTTTGCAACCGGATATTGAACCATTTATCCGCAAAATCAAGGCACTTGATTACAGCGTGAAGCTTGACACCAATGGCACGATGCCCGACAAACTGATAGCGCTTTGCGAGCAGGAGCTTATAGATTATGTGGCGATGGACATCAAAAACAGCAAAGAAAAGTATGCACTTACCGTCGGCGTCGAAAATTTTGATATAGCAAAAATCGAAAAAAGTGTGGATTATTTGCTTTCGGGTAAGGTGGAATATGAGTTTCGGACTACCCTTGTAGCGGAATTTCACACACCACAAGATATTGTGGATATAGGAAAATGGATTTCGGGGGCAAAACGCTACTATATGGCAGTGTTTCGCGATGGAGAAACCGTGATACATAGTGGCTTGCACGCCCCGAAAAGTGCGGATTTACAGGCGTTTGAAGCTGCTGTAACGCCTTTTGTCGGGGAAGTGCATTTGCGTGGCATATAACAAAATGTTGTGGTTTAAAAAATTTTTTTACACAATATATTGACAACAAAATATAGTAGTGTTATAATGGGTACAATCCCGCTTTTTCCGATAAGAGAAGTGGGAGAGTACTCATTTTTATTTTAAGTCATAATCGCTGATCGGAGCGAAAATCCGAAAAATTGAGAAAGTGGGGGGTATACAAGATGTATCAGGTAATGAAACGCGACGGCGAGCTTGTGGAGTTCGATATTTCGAAAATCAGTGCAGCCATCACAAAAGCCTTTGATGCACAGGGCAAGCAGTATCATCCGAGCGTAATTGATTTGCTTGCGCTTAAAGTGACGGCAGAATTTGAGCCGAAAATCAAAAATGATGTTATTAAAGTGGAGGACATTCAGGATAGCGTGGAGTCCGTGCTCATTTTGGGCGGTTATGCCGATGTTGCAAAGGCATATATTCTTTATCGTCGTCAGCGCGAAAAGGTGCGCGCAACGAAAGCAACCTTATTAAACTATAAAGACCTCGTAAACAGTTATGTTAAGGTAACGGACTGGCGTGTAAAGGAGAACTCAACGGTTACATATTCTGTAGGCGGTTTGATTTTGTCCAACTCCGGTGCGATTACCGCAAACTACTGGTTATCCGAAATCTACGATGACGATATTGCAAACGCACATCGTCGCGCAGACATTCACATTCACGACCTTTCGATGTTGACAGGATATTGTGCGGGTTGGTCTTTAAAACAACTCATTCAGGAAGGTCTTGGCGGCGTCAACGGAAAGATTACCTCCAAACCGGCAAGCCATTTATCCACACTGTGCAATCAAATGGTGAACTTCCTCGGTATCATGCAGAACGAGTGGGCAGGCGCGCAGGCGTTTTCTTCATTTGATACCTACCTTGCACCATTCGTAAAGGTGGACAACCTTTCTTATTACGAAGTGAAAAAGTGCATTGAGTCCTTCGTGTTCGGTGTAAATATCCCGAGCCGTTGGGGTACACAGGCACCGTTTTCCAATATCACTCTCGATTGGACCGTTCCGGCCGACCTTGCGGAGCAGAACTGTATCGTAGGCGGCAAGGAAGTAGACTTTAAGTACAAAGACTGTAAGGCCGAGATGGATATGATTAACAAGGCCTTCATCGAAATCATGATTGAGGGTGATGCAAATGGTCGCGGATTCCAGTATCCGATTCCGACCTATTCCATCACACGCGATTTTGACTGGTCCGAATCCGAAAACAACAAGTTGCTCTTTGAGATGACCTCCAAATACGGCACACCGTACTTCTCTAACTACATCAACAGCGATATGGAGCCGAGTGATGTACGCAGTATGTGCTGCCGTCTGCGTCTGGATTTAAGAGAACTGCGTAAAAAGTCCGGTGGTTTCTTCGGTAGTGGTGAAAGTACCGGTAGCGTCGGTGTTGTAACGATCAATATGCCGCGTATTGCGTATATGTCTGAAAACGAGCAGGAGTTCTATGCGCGTTTGGACAACTTAATGGATATTTCCGCGCGATCTTTGAAAATCAAGCGCACGGTTATCACAAAACTGTTAAACGAAGGCTTGTATCCGTACACAAAGCGTTACCTCGGCTCGTTTGAAAACCACTTTTCGACCATTGGTTTGGTGGGTATGAACGAAGCGGGTTTGAATGCAAAGTGGCTCAAAGCGGATATGACGAGCGAAAAGACACAGAAGTTTACGCAGAATGTTTTAAATCATATGCGTGAAAGACTTTCCGATTATCAGGAAAAGTACGGTGATTTGTACAACTTGGAAGCAACACCGGCCGAGTCGACTTCTTATCGTCTTGCAAAGCATGATGTAGAGCAGTTCGGTGACATTGTTACCGCAAACGAAAATGGTACGCCGTACTACACCAACTCGTCGCATTTGCCGGTTGGTTACACCGACGATATTTTTGAAGCACTCTCCATTCAGGATGATTTGCAGACCTTGTATACTTCGGGGACTGTATTTCATGCCTTCCTTGGCGAGAAGTTGCCGGATTGGAAAGCCGCAGCAACATTGGTTCGCAAGATTGCACAAAACCATCGCTTGCCGTATTACACACTTTCGCCGACCTACTCCGTATGTAAAAATCATGGTTACCTAAGCGGTGAGGTTTATACCTGCCCGCAGTGCGGCGAAAAGACAGAGGTTTACAGCCGTATCACAGGCTATTATCGTCCGGTACAAAACTGGAATGATGGTAAGAGTCAGGAATTTAAGGACAGAAAGGTTTACGATATAGAAAAATCCGATTTGCGTGCACCGGCAACCCCGATTCGCGCAGAGGATGCTCCGGTAAGTGCCCCGGCAGTAGAAAAGACCTTGTTGTTTACAACAAAGACCTGCCCGAACTGTAAGATTGCGGCAACCATGCTCGGTAGTGCCGGCATCGAGTATACCAAGGTGGATGCCCAAGAGGTGGCCGATCTTACAAAATCGCTTGGCATCACGCAGGCACCGACGCTTGTTGTAAGAGAAGGCGATAGCCAGAAAATTTACAGCGGTATTGGTGATATCACCAAGTATTTGCAAAATAACTAAGATACAATAAAAAAGCACCCGCAGGGTGCTTTTTTATTGCGGATAATTACTTTTCTTCTTCAATGTTTTCCAATGCCACTTTTACCGCCTTCACTACAAAAGAGATAAAGGGGCATGCTTTTCCGTCGATTGCTTTTTCAAAGGATATTCTACGCTTTGCAAAAGTAATGTTTTTGATAAATTAAAAGTGGTATTGGGTTTGATTCGTGGATACCGATTGTAAGTAAAAATTTGTGCCTAAACGCAGCTTGGTTGACAAAACTTGTAGAATTGTGTAAAATATAAAAGAGGTGAAAGCAGATGAAAAAGGTTTTGGTGGTTGTCGATTTTCAAAACGATTTTATTACCGGCGCATTGGGGTTTTTGAAAGCAAAACAGTTGGAACGCCCGATTTATAACCGCATTGCCGAGGCGCTTCGTGACGGATATGAGATATTTTTTACTTTAGACATTCACGATGATGCGTATTTAAATACGCGCGAAGGAAAGCATTTGCCCGTCATGCATTGCCGCAAGGGCAGCGAGGGAGCAAAGATTTCCGGAATGATGAATGATTATTTAAAGTTGCCGCAGGTACATACGGTCAGCAAGACAAGTTTCGGTTCTAGAGATTTGCCGATTGTGATTAAAGAGCATTGTGGCATGGTTGATGAAATTGAACTGTGCGGTGTAGTTACCAATTTGTGTGTGCTTTCCAATGCGGTCATTTTGCAAAATCACTTTAAGAATGCGACGATTAAAATTAACGCCGAACTTTGTGCGTCCAACGATGAAACGATGCACGAAAAGGCGCTGGATGTAATGAAAAGCATGCAGTTTGAAATTATATAAAAACAAAAAAACCTCCTCAGGTAATAGCCTGAGGAGATATTTTTTATTATGAAAGCTTGTCCTCTATCCACGCCGTGCCTTTGCAAATGCCGTATTTAAACAGGTAGTGACGCGGCAGGTCGAGGATGCTGCAGCCTATATGTAGGCATAAGGCAATCAGAAAAACGCCGCCAACCATCTGTGCAGGTGTTTTCTGTGCTAAAAAAGCACAAGAATTCCATAAATAATTGCCAAACAGCAGAGGGTGCGTGTGAATTAAAAATACGGAAAAGGAGAGCGGAGCAAAAAAGCGAATCAGTCCTTTGCCGAAACGCACCTTCATTTTCGCAAACATCAAAAAAAGCGAAATTGCCGCACCTGTCACCAACGGGGCGGGGTAGGTTAAAATCAGATAGTCCCAGTCCGGATTATAGGGAGTCTGAAGCAGTTTGTAATCTATGCCGAGTTTGATTGCCCAAGACAAAAGCGTGCAGAGCACAAAGACAAGCAGACACCATAAGGTATGCGCCTTGGTTTCGATGGCGTGCACTTTGATGTAAGCGCCGATGCAGTACAGATACAAAAGCCAAAGCACACTGTATCCCTGCATCGTGGAGAAAATATCCTTCTTAAACAGCAGGGGCAAAACAGTCAGGGAGACAAACAGTACCGCAAGTAAACTGCGCGATTTTTCCTTCGGTAATGCCAAAATGCCGGCGTTTAAAAATGGGGCAAAGAAATAGAGCAGAAAGTATGCGGTAAAGTACCAGTACTGTCCCATCGAAACGGGGAAAATCGCTTTGAGTTGCACTTCTTCGTTTATCAAACCGGGGCGCAGGTTGCAGACAAGTATCGTGATGAGCAAGGAGTAAAAAAACACCTGCAGCCATAAATTGACAATGCCGGAATATCTGTGTTTGGCATATACGCCCACATAACCGGAGATGATTGCATAGCAGTTTACGGCGCAAAAAGTCAGCGTTTCAAGAAGCCAGGCGGTATTGTAATGTGCAGAAAATGGTTTAGTTGCGCCAAGAACGCCACCTGCGCCGAGTACATGCAATATGCATACCATAAACATCGACACTATTCTTAATAAGTCTACACCGTAATTTCGTTTATCTGTCATGCTTTATCAACTCCTGTCGCCATTATACCATAAGTAAAAATGCTTGCTTGCAAGGGCATTTTTACGCAGCCGTCAATATTACAGAATGTACGAAGTACATTTGCGACGAAGTCGCAAAGCCTTGCCACGCAAGGCTTGTTGTATTTATTATACCATAAAACACAGATATTTCAATAATGAAATCTTATAAAACAAAAACATCCGAATGAATGATAAACAGTTTTAGGGAAGGAAGAAAAAGAAGAAAGAGGATTCGCCTTGCTGCGGCAAGGCCCGGTCGCGGCTCTGACTGTCCACCGGACAGTCATTTGTTACCGCTCCCCTTCGAATCCATCCTCGAAGATAAATCAAATAAAATAGGACATCCAAATGGATGTCCTATTTTATTTGGTGGAAGAGGATGGATTCGAACCATCGAAGCTGAAAGCAACAGATTTACAGTCTGCCCCCTTTGGCCACTCGGGAACTCTTCCGTATGGAGCTGGTGATGGGACTCGAACCCGCAACCTGCTGATTACAAATCAGCTGCTCTGCCAATTGAGCTACACCAGCATATTTTCAATTGCGTTTGCATTTAACGGGTTTGTCCTCAAATGCGACTTTTAAAGTATAGCACATAAGTTTTTCTCTGTCAAGCACTTTTTTAAAAAACTTTTTAACGGGCTATATGGGTTGAAATAGGTGTCGGCTTGTAGTATAATTGTAGCGAATAAAGCGCACTCGCTGTTAAAGGTTGCGCTTTGCGGGCAGGAAGTGTCGGGGAAAGAAAAAAGAGGGTAATACAATGAAATTTACATATGGATTAAAGCGTGGTTTACCGATTGCGCTCGGCTATTTGTCCGTGTCTTTTGGTTTCGGTATTTCTGCGGTTGCGATGGGACTTGCACCGTGGCAGGCGGTGCTCATTTCACTGATGAATGTTACCTCGGCAGGCCAGCAGGCGGGTGTTGCCGTAATGGCGGCGGGCGGTGCGGCATTTGAAATGATGCTTACGCAGTTGGTTATCAATATTCGTTATTCGCTGATGGGCATTGCACTTACGCAAAAACTCGGCGATAAATTTACATTTATACACAGACTTTTTTGTGCGTTCGGCATTACGGATGAAGTGTTTGTAATGGCGGCGGATGAAAAGGTAAAACTTACGCCGGTTTATATGTACGGTTTAATTTTACTGCCTGTTCTGGGATGGACACTCGGTACAGCGCTCGGTGCATATGCGGGGCAGATTTTGCCGTCTGCACTTTGTGCGGCGCTCGGGCTTGCCATTTATGCGATGTTTGTCGCCATTGTAGTGCCACCGGCAAAGGAAAACCGAGGGGTGCTTTCTACGGTGCTTGTATCGGTGGCGCTCAGTTGTATTTTATACTATGTGCCGTTTCTGAAAGTGCACATCTCACAAGGCTTTGCCATTATCCTTTGTGCGGTGATTTCTTCTGCGTTGATGGCGTGGTTGATGCCGCGAAAGGAGGCAAACGATGCGTAATTATTGGGTTTTGCTTGTTGTTATGGCACTGACGACTTATTTCATTCGTATGATTCCGTTTGCGTTGTTTCGTTTTCGCATCCGAAGTCGTTTTGTGCAGGACTTTTTGTATTATGTACCTTATGCGGTGCTTGGTGCGATGACGGTGCCGTATATCTTTTATGCGACGGGCAATGTTTATACCGCCGTTTGCGGCTTTGTTGTTGCCTTGTTGCTGGCGTTTCGCGGTATGTCGCTTTTGCCGGTGGCGGCGCTTTCGTGCCTTGCGGCTTATTTAGTTGGATTTTTCTTTTAAAATACGGTAATGTAGGGTTGCAAACAAAAAGGAGTAGCGGAGCTACTCCTCTATAGTGAAAGGACCTAAAAATGTACATCATGTTTTTTATAATTCTATTTTGCCATAGAACGCCCAAACTCCTTTAAAAAACTTTTTGGTATTGTATCTTTTGGAAGAACAAAAATATCATAAATATCAAATTCAGGAAACTCGGCCAAATTTGTATCATAACTTGCTTCAAAACAATAGGACGCCTCGTCACCCTGCGCGTGTTTTTCAGCAGTTTCTTCTTTGGCCAAATACAGCGGTCCTATCCAAAGTTCATGTTCTGCATCAAATTTATAAATATACGGTCCGGCCTCCGGCGTGTCAAAAAACAAGTCATAACTGCAAATGCCCCATGAGATTTCATTCATCTCCCTATCCCTAAAAAACCTGGACAAGGTTTGTTTGCGAACTGCTGTATGCATGGGATCACTCAAGTCGTATACATTTAAAGTACAGGATAATTTTTTTGGCGAACTCAATTGTAAGTATCCGTATTTTCCGTCATAACACTCCGTATATTCTTCTTTTGGAAAAACTGACGATAAATAAACCCGCGGAAAATAAGTAAAAAATAAAGCTATGCTCACAGAAAGCAAAACAATAATTGCAGTCACAAAGACAATGCATTTAACCTTTTTGGTGTTGTTATTCATATACGATACCCTCCCTGTCGGAATATGTAAATGTTGCGATTCCGGAAATTCTTAAAACATAGTCTTTGCCACTTACTCCAAGAAAGTCCGCAGCCTTACTGTAGTACCTGTCCGTTCTATACTCTTCATTTGGGTCAATGATGTCATTAAATATGTACGCAATCGTGACACTGTATTTATCGTTTTCTCTTGGCTCGATCTTCCCCTTCATCTTAAAGTTGCCTACATCCGCATTGGAACCATTAATCAATTCATACCCTGTTTTATATCCACCTTCACCATCTAACGTTACGGAGATGGTGGCTTCAAATGTTTTTTGTCCCGCGCGAATAGACTGCTTGGTTTGTTCTGAAAATTTTTGCTTTATTACGGGATTATTCTTCATATAATTATTCCATCTTTTTCCGGACACTTTGACTTCGCTGCCATCTCCGAACAACCATGTTCGAAGGACGAATTTTCCAAAATCGTCTTTAATTTCATCGTACATAGATTTTGCAAAACTGTATGTTGGCGCATATATTATGTTATTCAAATGCAGGTCATCTGTATACATTACACCATTTTTAATGAAAGTGCCATACTCATCGCCAACATACAGTTCTTCTGTATAACCATTGATTTTTATTGTGGCTTTTTTGTTTTCAGAGTCCCAATCTACAGAACCGCCGGCATTTTCAACATTTGCTCTGACCGCTTTTGGAGCAGGTTCAGTTACTTTCCAAGCGTTTCCTTCTCGGTTTAACTCACCGCGTGGTTGGGATTGCCCTGTCGTACTGTCCGCGTACAACGCAGCAGAATTCTTGTGTGGGAATGCAAAATCATTATACGAACGATCATTAGCACTCGCCAACGCCTTGTTGCTTTCGGGGTACTGCGCGAGATGATACGCTTTTTCCGGTTCGATTTTGGATGAGCTTTTGTACATGTTTGCCGAAAAGGTATTGCCAGCGCTTTTTGAGGTAGGTGATATTTCACGGATGGATGTACTCTGCCTTAAAATACTTTCAAACGGCGAGCCTTGGAAGGCATTATACATATCGCTCTGTCTTTGGCTTGCATCGGATAGCATTTTGTAATATGCTCGGTCGCCTTCTTCGTCTCCGTATATACCTTGTAAAAATCCATGGTCGAGTTTGGTAACATTGGGATTTAATGTGTTGTTCGCTGTGCTTTTCAGCAAAGCTCGGATTTGTTTTTGTTCTTGCGCTGCACCATACAACTGTTGATTTTGCGCTCGTTGCTGCGCCGTTGGAAATCCGTTGCTTTTAAGAAAGTCTTGCGTTTTTATTTTGTTTGCATCGTTGTAGAGATAACTAAGCGCAGAATCTGCAATGTCGTCCTCATCGAAAATACTTCCTTTTTTCTCATTATACGCTTTTCTCGCATTTTTGTCCAGCATTAGCCGCGTTTTTGCGGATTCGGTAAATAATTTTTCTGATACATAATTGTACCTCCCGTTAATATAAATTTTCGCTTTTGCGAATGTTTATATTATACCAAGGAAAAAAGGGCTACGACTATCAACTTTTCGTAAGCGACACATAGGTCGCTTGTTGCGACAAGTGAATTGCCCTGTGGCATGTGATTTGAAACCTGCGGTTTCATACAAACGCAACCATTTTATTCCGCCGGACGGAAGGGGATATGTACTTTTGTGACCAAAAGCACCAAAAGTCCCGGGGGTTCCGATTCCCCCGGGCCCCTAAAACGGCTTGGGAGGGATTGCATCCCCCCAAGACCCCCTTGCTGCCTTGCGGCATGATTTGAAACCTGCGGTTTCATGATTTGCGCCGGTGGCGCATGAATTGTTTGTATATGCAAATGTAAATGTAAATGCATTGAGAATGCAATTCGTTTTTATGAAGGGCAATGATTTATCATTGCCAATAATTTCGCTTGTGCCGATTTTTGAAATTGTCCTTAGCGCAGTTGCAATTTGGGAAGGTGCAAGGAGAACAAGAGGGTTCTTCCGCAAGACAACATAATGCAAAGTCGCAATTATCACAGCGGCATTCGTTTTTGGCAAATTGCCGTTGAACGGATAAGGAAAACTTTGTTTCCCGGTATATAGCCTGGTTTATTATGTTTCATGAAAAATCACCATATTATCAAATAATAATTATTATTTGAATAGTAATAAATATTGCAATTATATCATATAATTTATTTTGCGTCAATGCGTTAAAATATATATGGTGATGCATATGAAGGCAGAATACAGAGAACGCTATATCAAAATAGGGTTGAAAGTGTCTTATTATCGAAAACTGAAATCTATGACACAAGAGCAGTTGGCGGAAAAGATGAATTGCGATATTTCCTTTATCGGGCAAATTGAAGCACCGAATATTTATAAGGCAATATCTATGGATACATTATTTCGCATTGCGGATGCATTGGAAATTGATGCGTACAAACTTTTGAAAGCGGAAGATTAAACTAAAAGAGGATGCTGAAAATTAGTTTTTGGCATCCTCTTTTAATTCCTGAGTTATTTTTTTATAGTTTTCCTTATCCGTAATCTGATTGATGACCTCGCACAAAAGATTGGTGCTCATGCGCCTCGGCAAACCGAGCCGGGCAAGTAAAGCCCTGCGTTTTTCGGCGCTGCCTGCGCCGCCCGTATACCCATCGTTATACAAATCCATGCGTGTAATCGGGTTGCGGATTTCCTGCACGGTGGCATCTTCGCCGAGGATGGTTGCTCCGGCTTTTCGAAGTGCAGCACATAAAAGAGCGCCGTCTATACCTTCTACGCCGAGTTTTCCTTCTTTGGAAGGCACGGTTTTGCGCCGCTCCTTGCCGAAAATATCGGGGATGTAGGCGTGTCGGATTTTTTCTTTGTCAATGCCTTGCTTTACAAAATTACGGATGGCAAAACCTGCCGCATCCGAATCGGTAAGCACCACAAGACCGGTTGTATCTGCCATTTTTCGCAGAAATGCAAGTTTTTGCTTGTCTTTAAAAATCGTAAATCCATTGGTGGCAACGATGACCGCATCCACAACGCTTTCTAAACGGATTTTGTCGTACACGCCTTCCACCACAATGGTTTCTTTTATCTTAATCACGCTTGATTTTCCTCTGCTTCTTTTTTCTTTCTGGATGCCCTGCGTTTTGCCGGCAAGGTCAGCATTACTTCAGTACCTTCGTTTAATTCGGAGGTAATCTGAATTTTGCCGCCGTGCGCTTCAACGATTTCTTTTGCAATGGCGAGGCCCAAACCCGTACCGCCGGCGGCGCGGGTGCGCGCCTTATCCACGCGATAGAAACGCTCGAAAATACGGGCGATATCCTTTTTGGGAATACCGATACCGTTGTCTTTGACCTTGACATACAGTTCGTTGTATAAGTGTCCTGCAAACACCTCAATTACACCGCCGTCCGGCGTGTACTTGATTGCATTGGAAATGAGGTTTGTCAGCACACGCTCAATCTGGTCGCGGTCGCCGGTAACCGGTGGCAACTCCGTTGTTGCCACGAAGGTGAGTTTGTGCCCTTGCTTTTGCGCGCTCATGGCCATTTTCTCCACAACATTTTCAAGCATCTCGCGCATATCAATTTTTGTCTTTTTGACGGTATCTTTGTTATGGTCGAGTTTGGAGAGGGTCAAAAGGTCTTTGATGATACGCGTCATGCGGTCGGCCTCGGAATTGATGGTTGCAAGGAAGTGGGCATCCATATCGCCCTCTTCTTTGCTGTCGAGCATCGTTTCGGCGTAGGTTTTGATGGTAGTAATCGGTGTACGCAACTCATGCGATACATTCGCCACAAATTCACGGCGTGCATCATCGAGTCGTTGCAGTTTTGTGATATCCTGCAAAGCAACCACGATACCGCCGACCTTCTTGGTTGTTTTTTCTACGGTTTGCGTAAAAGTTGCAAAGAAGGCCTTGATAACATGACTGTGCAGGGTGATGGTATGTTCAAGTGTCTGCTTTTTCTTTACATATAAAATATCGCCGAGTTTTAAGTTGATACCGACATCATTCATCAGCGTATCAAAATCCACCAAAGACGGTTCTGCAATAGAGAGCATCTTTGCTGCTACCGGATTGATGTGCAAAATTTTGCCGTCGGTATCAAAGGCGATAACGCCGTCGGTTAAGTTTTCCAAAATGGCGCCGAGTTTCGTTTTTTCGCCGTCCATTTCGCGGATGGTTTTCATCAGTTCGCCGGACATATATGAAAATGTATCGGCCAAAATTCCAATTTCGTCATCCGGCTTTTTTATGCCGGTGCTCATTACCAAGGCGTTTTCTTCGCCGGAAGCAAGTTTTTCGGCGCGACGCGTTAATTCCACAATGGGTTGTGTAATGGTGCGGGAAATGAAGAAGCCGAGAACGAGCGAAATCATCACGCCCCACAAAAGCGCTTGAAACACAACGGCAATGATACTTTGCGATACATCGGTAACTTCGTCTTTGTTGTCTGTGATATAGACCACATAGCGCACGGTATTTTCAAAATGTATGGGGTAGGCATAATCCATAATGGAACTGTGACTGCCCACTTTTTTGCCGACTTTACCGTTCATGGCAGACAGCAGATTTTCCGTTTTCAGTACGGTGTCGCCCGAAAAGTTGCTCGAACCGTCCAGACATATACCGGTTGCGGCATCAAAAATAAAGTAATTTCTGTTTTGGGTGATACCGAGGCGGCCGGCATCGGCATAGGCCTCAATGATGTCGGCGATGCGGCGGGGGGCGTTCTCGGCCGCAGCGGCGTCCGATAAATCTTTCGCAACCATCGCATCGGCAAACACGGCATCCATATTGTCTGCAAATCGCTGTGCGTAAAAACTGCCCAGAGAGGATACGGAAACTGTACCCGTAATGATCATGACGGAAAGTACCAACAGCACAAACATTGCAATTATTTTCCATTGCAGGCTTTTAAACAATGCGCTCACCACCCAAAAGAAAGTCTAAAAGAAAATCGGGCGCGATGGTGTATCGCACCCGGAAAAAATACCTGTTTATTTAATGTTGTCTTTGTTAAAACAATAACCCACGCCGCGCTTGGTCAAAACGAAGCTCGGTATGCTCGGGTCATCTTCAATCTTTTCACGCAGGCGACGAATGGTGACATCGACGGTACGAACATCGCCGTAGTATTCGTAGCCCCAGACTTTTTCTAACAGCATCTCACGCGTAAACACCTTGTCCGGTTGCAGGGCGAGAAACTTCAAAAGTTCAAATTCGCGCAAAGTCAAATCCACCGGTGCATCGTCGCGACGCACTTCATAACGATCTAAGTTTAATACAATACGGCCTGCATTGATGATGCTGCCGTCATTTGCGCTTTTTTCTTCTGCGCCTTCCGTTACCGTGCGGCGCAGGTTTGCCTTTACGCGCGCCATCAACTCGCGTACGGAAAAGGGCTTTGTGATATAGTCATCTGCACCGAGTTCCAGACCGAGCACTTTGTCGACTTCTTCGTCACGAGCGGTCAGCATCAGAATCGGCGTAGCCATCTTGTTTTCGCGGATTTTACGGCAGACTTCAAAACCGTCCATCTTCGGCAGCATCACATCGAGCAAAATGGCATCCGGATTTTCTGAAAGTGCCAAATCGAGCGCGGTCTGACCATCGTGGGCAACCATTGTGGTATAGCCTTCTTTTTCCAAATTGATTTTCAAAATTTCCGCAATCGGAATTTCGTCATCTACGATTAAAATGCGCTTATCCATTCACTTACGCCTCCTCGGCTTACAATTTCATCTTTATTTTAACAAACTTATACAAAACTTGCAAGGGAATTTGTATATTTTTATTGAATTTCTTTTTTTGTAAGCTGGAAATTCCGGTAAATTAGGCATTTACATCTATACAAAGATATATCGGAAAGGAAATAAGATTATGCACATGAAAAAAGGGGACTTTGCCTGCGGCCGGCGATGGGGTTCGGGTCGCTTCAAACCTTGAAGGTATCTGCATTTTCCCGTTTGCAGATGCGGCAATTTTAATTTATAATTATCTGTTCAGAAAAGTTGACAAGGTTGATACAATATGATATAATTTACAAAAATCTGAGTATCGGCAGACGGCCAAAAGAGAATAAAACACTTAGTGTTTATGACGAAAAAAGCTCCTGCCGGTGGCAGGATTTTTTTATGAGAAAATGTGAATTTTTTTGGAGGATATTATGAAATACAGTTTCGTAAATACGCCGATATACCAAAATGCGCCAATGACCAAGGGGTGCGTGTTTTCTGATGGCGGAAACGATACCGGTATTTGTGTGGATTTAAGTCGATATGCTGTTTTACCCGGTTTTGCAGATGTGCATGTGCACTTGCGTGAGCCGGGTTTTTCTTATAAAGAAACGATTGCGAGCGGCACACGCGCCTGCGCGCGCGGCGGTTATACGCAGGTGTGCAGTATGCCGAATTTAAATCCGGTGCCGGATTCGTATGAAAATTTGAAATTACAACTGGATATTATTGAGAAAGATGCTTGTATTGCCGTACAGCCTTATGGCGCAATTACCGTAGGCGAAAAGGGAGAAGCATTGGCAGATTTGGAAGCGATGGCGCCGTATGTTTGCAGTTTTTCGGATGACGGTCGCGGCGTCGCAAATGAGGATTTGATGCGTCAGGCAATGCAAAAGGCTAAGGCGCTGGGGAAAATGATTGTGGCGCATTGTGAGGACATGACGCTGGTAAACGGCGGTTATATTCATGACGGCGACTATGCCAGAGCGCACGGTCACAAGGGGATTTGTTCAAAGAGTGAGTATGCGCCGATTGCAAGAGATTTGAAGTTGGCAGAAGAAATCGGTGTGCGCTACCATGTGTGCCACATTTCGACCAAGGAGAGTGTAGAGATTATCCGCCAGGCAAAAGCCAAAGGTATTGATGTGACTTGTGAGACAGGTCCGCATTATTTAACACTTTGCGATGCGGATTTGCAGGAGGACGGCAGATTTAAAATGAATCCGCCGCTACGCAGTGCGGCAGACCGTGATGCGCTCATCGAGGGCATCTTGGACGGCACGATTGACATGATTGCCACCGACCATGCGCCGCACAGCGCCGAAGAAAAGGCAAAGGGGCTTGCAGGCAGTGCGATGGGTGTTGTCGGCATTGAAACGGCGTTTCCGGTTTTATATACTGCATTTGTAAAAACGGGGAAACTGTCTTTGGAAAAATTGCTTGACTTGATGGCATATGCACCGCGCCGCCGTTTCGGATTTGAAGAAAACGGCTTTAGCGTATGGGATTTGGAGGCAAAGTACACCGTAAATCCGGAGGATTTTGTTTCGCTTGGCAAGAGCACGCCTTTTGCAGGGCGCGAGGTTTACGGCAAATGCCTTTTGACCGTTGCGGGTGACAAAGTGGTTTGGGCAGACAAGGAGATATTGGGATGATACAGACGATTTTTGAAATCAAGAGTAACAGGCAAATTGCGAAAAATACTTTTGAAATGGTGCTTTCGGGCGATACAAGTGCGCTGACGGCGCCGGGGCAGTTTGTCAATATTGCGTTGGACGGATACTTTTTGCGCCGTCCGATTTCGGTGTGTGATTACAATTCGAGCGAACTTGTGCTCATTTATAAAGCGGTCGGCAAAGGTACGGAGAAAATGAGCAAAATGGCAGCAGGGGAAACGCTCGATATTTTGGTCGGCCTCGGCAACGGCTTTGATACGGCAAAAAGCGGAGATGCGCCGGTTTTGCTTGGTGGTGGTGCCGGCGTTCCGCCGATGTACCAGCTTTGCAAAAAATTGCTTGGCGAAGGAAAGAAAGTGATGGTAATTCTTGGCTTTAACGGCGAAGATGAAGTGTTTTACGAAGAGAAATTTACGGCGCTTGGTGCTAAGGTAATTGTAACGACGGCTGACGGCAGCCATGGCACAAAAGGTTTTGTAACCGATGCGCTTAAAACGCTTACATATTCTTATTTTTACGCCTGCGGTCCGGAGCCGATGCTCAAAGCGATTGATGCGTGTGCTTCTGCGAGCGGACAACTCAGTTTTGAAGAAAGAATGGGTTGCGGTTTCGGTGCGTGCATGGGTTGCACTTGCGAAACCAAGTACGGCAACAAGAGAATTTGCAAAGACGGACCGGTGCTGGAGCGGGAGGAAATTATATGGTAAATACAAAAGTAGAACTCAGCGGTATCACGCTTGACAATCCGGTGATACCGGCAAGCGGAACCTTTGGTTTTGGCCGTGAATTTGCTGAAATTTATGATATTAACTGTTTGGGTACATTTTCCTTTAAGGGAACAACATTAAATCCTCGCTACGGCAATGCGACACCGCGCATCGCAGAAACGGGCGGCGGTATGCTCAACGCAGTCGGTCTGCAAAATCCGGGCGTAGACAAGGTGATTGCGTTAGAATTGCCCGAACTTGCGAAGGTTTTTCACAAGCCGGTCATGGCAAATGTCAGCGGTTTTTCCGAAGAAGAGTATGTTACCGTTGTGGAGCGCATGGACGGTGTAGAGCAGGTGGGTTGGATTGAGGTAAATATTTCCTGCCCAAATGTACACGGCGGCGGTCTGAGTTTCGGAACAAGTCCCGAAAGTGCGGCGCAAATCACAAAAGCGGTGCGCGCAGCAACGAAAAAACCGCTCTTTATCAAACTTTCGCCGAATGTGACAGATATTGCTTCGATTGCAAAAGCCTGCGAGGCGGCAGGGGCAGACGGCATCAGTCTGATTAACACCCTTTTGGGTATGCAAATTGATTTAAAAAAGAAAAAACCGCTTTTGGCAAATAAGACGGGCGGTTTGTCGGGTCCGGCGGTGAAGCCGGTGGCGGTACGCATGGTATATCAGGTATACGAAGCCGTAAACATTCCGATTATCGGTATGGGCGGTGTTATGAGCGCAGAAGATGTACTTGAGTTTATGCTCGCAGGTGCAACGGCGGTGCAGGTCGGCGCAGCAAATCTGGTCAATCCGTTTGCTTGTCGTGATATTGTAAACGCTTTGCCGGAAACGATGGAAAAATACGGCATTGAAAGCCTGTCCGAAATTATCGGCGCAGCGCACTAATACAGGATTATAATTGTAGGGAGAGATAAAAATGGGTAAAGATGTAATTATTGCATGTGACTTTGCAAGCCGCGAAGAGGTACTTGCATTCTTAGACAAATTTACGGGCAGGAAGCCGTTTGTAAAAATCGGTATGGAACTGTTTTATGCGGCAGGTCCGGAAATTGTGCGTGAAATTAAGGCACGCGGACATAAAATCTTTTTGGATTTAAAACTTCACGATATTCCGAACACCGTCAAAAAGAGTATGGCTGTGCTTTCCAAATTGGATGTCGATATGACCAATCTGCATGCGGCAGGCGCAAGTGCGATGATGAAGGCGGCTTTGGAGGGGTTAACCCGTCCGGACGGCACGCGTCCTCTGCTCATCGCGGTAACGCAACTTACGAGCACGAGCGAAGAAGCGATGCGCGAGGAACTTTTAATTGAAAAGAGTATGCCTCAAACCGTAATGCACTATGCAAAAAATGCAGCGGCATCGGGACTGGATGGTGTAGTATGCTCTCCGTTAGAGGCAAAAGTCGTGCATGACAGTTGCGGCGAGAAGTTTTTGACCGTAACACCGGGCATCCGTTTTGCCGATTCCGAAGTGGGCGACCAAGTGCGCGTAATGACGCCGGCAAAGGCAAAAGAAATCGGCTCAGATTACATCGTAGTCGGCAGACCGGTTACCGCAGCGGCAGACCCGGTTGCCGCATACGAGCGTTGCGTAGCGGAATTTGTAGGTTAATGTTGCAAATAGAGGGGAGAAAAGAAAAATGGAAAAGAAAATTGCAAAACACTTATTAAGAATAAAGGCTGTATTTTTAAGTCCGAACGACCCGTTTACATGGGCGAGCGGCATCAAAAGTCCGATTTACTGTGACAACCGCCTGACCTTAACGGATGTAGAGGCGCGCGATGCAGTGGAAAACGGTTTGGCAGAACTGATTAAGGCGCACTATCCGGAGGCAGAAGTGCTGATGGGTACATCGACGGCAGGTATTGCACATGCGGCAATCACGGGCCACCTTTTGAAGATGCCGATGGGTTATGTGCGCTCCGGTGCAAAGGACCACGGTAGACAAAACCAGATTGAAGGCAGACTCGAAAAGGGGCAGAAAGTCGTTGTGGTAGAGGATTTGATTTCCACGGGCGGCAGTTGTATTGAAGTGGTAAATGTACTGCGTGAAGCCGGTGCGGAGGTACTTGGTATTGTCAGCATCTTTACTTACGGTATGCAAAAGGGACTCGACCGTTTGGCAGCGGCAAATGTAAAGAATGTCAGCCTGTCGAATTTCGATGCAGTTGTTGAAGCGGCGGCAGAGGAAGGCTATATCAAGGCGGAGGACAAGGCAAGACTGATTGCGTTTAGAAACAATCCGTCCGACGAAAGTTGGATTTCCAAATAAAATATTCGAAAAGGAATGATTGACTATGGAGCATTTGATAGATATCGCTGAGCTTTCTACGAAGGAAGTAAGCGAACTGATTGCGAAAGCTGAAGATATTAAAGCCAATCCGCAAAAGTATGCGGAGGTGTGTCGAGGCAAGATTTTAGCAACACTGTTTTTTGAGCCGTCAACGAGAACGCGCCTGAGTTTTGAATCTGCAATGTTCGGTCTTGGCGGCAATGTACTCGGTTTTTCCGAGGCGCAAAGCTCATCTGCTTCTAAAGGAGAAAGTGTGGCAGATACGGCAAAGACGGTTTCCTGCTATGCAGATATTATTGCGATGCGTCATCCGAAGGAAGGTGCACCGCTTGTAGCTTCCATGGCAGCAAGCGTACCGGTAATTAACGCAGGTGACGGCGGTCATAACCATCCGACACAGACGCTTACGGACCTTTTAACTATCCATAGCGAAAAGGGTAGACTTGATAACTTAACCATCGGTTTTTGCGGCGACCTTAAGTTTGGCAGAACGGTACATTCGTTAATTACAGCACTTTCGCGCTATAAAAACATCCGCGTGGTTTTGGTTTCTCCGGAGGAACTGAAATTGCCCAGTTACATTAAAAAGGACATTTTGCAGAAAAACAACATCGAATATGTGCAGACAACGGATTTAGAGTCCGTGATGCCCGAACTGGATGTTTTGTATATGACACGCGTACAGCGCGAGCGTTTCTTTAACGAAGAAGATTATCTGCGTTTAAAGGACAGTTATATTCTTACAACGGAAAAACTGGCGAATGCGAAGAGCGATATGTCGATTTTGCATCCGCTGCCGCGCGTAAACGAAATCAGCGTAGCCATTGACCAAGATCCGCGTGCTTGCTATTTTAAGCAGGTAAAGAACGGAAAATATGTCCGCATGGCGCTGATTATGAAACTTTTGGGAGTGGAGGCGTAAGGCTATGAATATAGATTCGATTAAAAACGGCATTGTAATTGACCATATTACGGCAGGTAAGGGGATGCGTATTTACCACTTACTCGGACTGGACAATCTGGATTGCTCGGTGGCCATCATCAAAAATGTGCAGAGCCGTAAAATGGGCAAAAAGGATATCATTAAAATTGATGCAGATATTCAAATCAACATGGATATTTTAGGCTATGTAGACCCGGGTGTAACGGTGGATATTATCCGTGACAGTCAACTCGTGGAGAAGCGCTCGATTGCACTTCCGGAGCAACTTACCAATGTGCTTAAGTGCAAAAATCCGCGTTGCATTACCACGACGGAGCAGGAGCTAGACCACATTTTCCGTTTAACGGATAAGGACAACCGCATTTACAGATGTATTTACTGTGAAGCCAAGGCGTCTGACCACAACTGATATGGAGAAAGAAACATGGAAAAGAAAAACAAGGCGCTGCTCGGTGTTGTTTTAACACTTGTCAGCGGAATATTTTGGGGCTTTTCCGGCACATGCGGTCAGTATTTAATGCAAAACTGTCAAATGGACACCACTTTTCTGGTGTCCGTTCGCCTTTTGGTCTCAGGCGTGATGCTGAGTATCTATGGTTTTATAAAAGACAGAAAGGAAATGTGCTCTGTCTGGAAAAGCAAAAAATCGATTGTGCAGCTCATTGTATTTGCCATATTCGGTCTGGCATTCTGCCAGTACACTTATTTAGAAGCCATCCGGCATACAAATGCAGGAACGGCAACGGTATTGCAATATACCTCGCCTGTGATGATTATGGCTTATGTGTGCTTTGCGACGCATCGCGCGCCGATGAAGAAAGAGATGCTTTGCGTGTTGCTCGCTATAGGGGGTACATATATTTTGGCAACACACGGCAACCCGTATGCGATGGCAATCACACCTGCCGGACTGATTTGGGGGCTTGTATCCGCCGTGGCGATGACGACTTATTCACTTTTGCCGGTACAACTGACAAAAAAGTACAGCAGCATCACCGTAACTGCATGGGGTATGCTGGTGGCAGGCACGGTGTTTGCGCTGGCAACACAGAGTTGGACTAAAGTGCCTGTGCTCGATGTGGGCGGCGTGCTTGCGCTTGCGGCGATGTGTCTGTTTGGCACGGCACTTTCATACACGATGTATCTTTGCGGTGTGCAGATGATTGGCGCAGTACGCACAAGTATGCTTGCGAGCATTGAGCCGGTGGCGGCAACGGTATTTGCAATTCTATGGATGAAAACACCGTTTGTCTGGGTAGATATTTTTGGTTTTATCTGCATTTTTGCGACGGTATTTATATTAGCAAAGAGGGATTAAGATATGAAAAAAATTTCAAAAATGAATGAGGCGGCTTGGGTTCTGGGCATTGTTTTGTGCACATTGGGTATTTGCCTGTGCACAAAGGCAAATTTCGGACTTTCCATGATTGCCGCACCGCCGTATATTCTGCACCTTCGCATGGTGGAGATTTTTCCATGGTGGAGCCAGGGCACGAGCGAATACATATGGCAGGGTTTTTTGCTTTTGGTGTTGTGGGTGCTGATGCGTCGCGTAAAAATTAAGTTTGTGCTGTGCTTTGTAACCGCAGTGCTTTTCGGGTTTGCGCTTGATGGCTGGTTTGTTATTTTCGGCGGAAACGGTGCTTATGAGAGCATAGCGGCGCGCATCATCAGTTTTGTGCTTGGCGAATGTATTACGGCGCTGGCGATTGCCTTTTATTTTAAAACGGATATGCCGCTTCAGATTTATGAACTGCTTGTAACGCAACTTGCGCCGAAATACGGTTGTACTACCGAAAAAATGAAGCAAATCAATGATATTGTGATGTTTGTGCTTTCGATTGTCCTGGCGCTTGCGTTGACGGGTGGGTTTCACGGCGTAGGCATCGGTACGGTAGTGATTACAGCGGTCAATGCGCCGCTTATCCGTCTGTTTTCGGCTTTGTTGGACCGCCTGTTTTCTTTTGAAGCGCGATTTGAAAAGTTTTTAAGTACCGTGAAGTTGGGATAAAAAACAAAAATGTGTTGACAAGCCAGACAAACTATGCTAAAATACGCTCATGTTAAAGGCTATGATGGAAAACAAGTACGCTTGCAAATGGACCTTCCAGAGAGCTGTCGGTTGGTGTGAGACAGTAAGGACATGCAAGGCAGAATACATTTCCGGAGTTGGGCACCGAAAGATAGATTTGAGTAGACTGCCACGGGTGCGCCCGTTATCGCGTAAGAGTATAGCGTAGATGAGGCGCCGTACTTTAAAAGGCCGTTTCCGTGAGAAAACGGTAAACTGAGGTGGTACCGCGGGATTGGAATTCTCGCCCTCTGATGGATTTCAGAGGGCGATTTTTTATTGGTCTTCTGAAAATTATATCAAAAAAGGAGACGATAACTATGTTTATCAAAATCACACTTCTCATCGTGTTTTTTGCCGTTATGATTGGTGTCGGTCTATTGTGCCGCCGCCACGCAACGGATGTAAATGGCTTTGTGCTCGGCGGCAGAAGCGTCGGCCCGTGGCTGACCGCATTTGCATACGGCACAAGTTACTTTTCCGCCGTTATCTTTGTTGGCTATGCCGGACAGTTTGGCTGGAAATTCGGCATTGCGTCTACATGGATTGGTATCGGCAATGCGGTGCTTGGCTCGCTTTTGGCATGGATTGTACTCGGCAGAAGAACAAGGCTGATGAGTCAGCATCTCGAAAGTGCGACCATGCCGGAGTTTTTCGGAAAACGCTACAACAGTGCAGCACTTAAAATTGCTGCCTCCGTAATTGTGTTTATCTTTTTGATTCCGTACACCGCATCGCTCTACAACGGTCTTTCCAGACTCTTTGAAATGGCATTCCCGGGGTTGGACTACTCGGTATGCGTTGTTGTTATGGCGGTTTTAACCGGTATTTATGTAATTGCGGGCGGCTATATGGCAACGGCAATCAACGACTTTATTCAGGGCATCATCATGATTGGCGGCATTATCGCCGTAATTGCGGCGGTGCTGGCTGGACAGGGCGGTTTTACCGAGGCTTTGCGCGGTTTGGCGGAAATTCATGTTGAGGGTAACGCGCCCGGCGCGTTTAACTCCTTCTTCGGTCCGGACCCGCTCGGGCTTTTGTTTGTGGTCATTTTAACCTCGCTCGGCACATGGGGACTTCCGCAGATGGTGCAAAAGTTTTACGCCATCAAGAGTGAGAAAAATATTCAGATGGGTACGGTGATTTCTACCATATTTGCCATCATTGTTGCCGGTGGTTGCTACTTTTTGGGCGGCTTCGGCAGATTGTTTACCGGTACAAGTGAAGTCATGGCGCTTGCGGCAAACGGCAATCCGGTCGGCGGCTTTGATGCCATCGTACCGACGATGCTTTCCGGTCTTCCGGATGCACTCATCGGTGTGGTAATTGTGTTGGTGCTTTCTGCATCCATGTCTACACTTTCTTCTTTGGTGCTTACATCTTCCTCCACGCTAACACTCGACATGATTAAGGGCCATATTGTTAAAGATATGGGCGAAAAAACACAGCTTTGCGTTATGCGTGTGCTGGTGGTTGGCTTTATCGTAATTTCCGCAGTCATTGCGCTCAACAAAGACAGCCTCGGTTTTATTGCGGATATGATGGGCATTTCCTGGGGCGCACTTGCCGGTGCATTTTTAGCACCGTTCCTGTTTGGGTTGTACTGGAAGAAGGCAACCAAGGCATCTGTTTGGGTAAGTTTCATTTTCGG
>JAZNLB010000004.1:0-4428 GCA_045578865.1 Clostridia bacterium
ATGTACAACTATACCAACACGGTGATCGTCAGTGTGAACGGCCCGTTCATTTCTGAGACCATAGACAACAGCGGAGGCGGCATGGTCAGCTCCACCGTGGCGGTGGACAATACGGTTTACGAGGAACTGAAGGGCGGCTGCACCATCACCATCACCGGTGTGGATTAAGGAGGACGGATTATGAAAAAGTATATTGCCGTGTTTCTGACCCTTATTCTGCTTTTGACCCTTGCCGCCTGCGGTGAGGATACCACCCCCGGCAGTACGGACCCCCAGACGGGAAACGCCGCCCCGGAGCAGCCCTCCGGCGGCGAGGACCAGCCCCAGATCCAGGATGTACCCTTCGGCGATTACCACTCTGAGGAAGAGCTGCTGGCCATGCTGGAAAGCGGCGACTTCTCCGAATATCTCTCCGTTGACCCCGAAGCTCCGGCAGACCCGGTGGACACCGGCGGCGACGAGCCTTATGCCGGCTTCTCCAATTCCATCATCTTCACCGACGGTGGCAGCGCCGAGGGTGTGGAATATCCCGACTTTATGTCCCAGCTCTCCCCGGAGATGCAGGCACAATGGGCAGAAATGGAGCAGGAGCTGACCGACCCGGAAATGATGGAAATGTTTGAGGGTATGGAAGGCATGGAGTAAGGCAGTGGTTGTTCCGCAGCAAATAGGAGGAAATAATATGAAACGAACCATTTCTGTCCTTCTTCTGCTCTTATTGCTGTTATCCCTTTTCCCGGCAACTGCATTTGCAGCAGAGGAAAACGACATTTCGCACTTTGAATTCCCCACACCGAAAGCACCCAATTATTTTATTTACACAGACGGCGATGCAAGTGAAGGACATCACGACAACCTGCGTATGATTATGGTCACCGACCCCGAGGTGGCGCTGCTGGCGGCAGAGTACCCCTTTGTCAGTTCTTGGTACATCTTCATGAGCTCGGCAACACATTCTGTTTCTGTGTTAAGTTTACCCCAGAAACCATAGGCTTGCATAACTGCCTTGTCATTTTGCTGATGAGCAGTCAACAAGTCCGAAATAATCCCGAGTTTCGGATTATACATTTCCGCTATAGTTAAATCAGGATGTTTAGCCCGAATATCATAAAGGTGATTTTAAGTATGAGGTCGATGGTCGCGATTTGTGTTATGCGATAGCGAGGGGTTATACAGAGGCAATCAAAAAGTATGGCTTTCAGGGATATCTGAGATCAACCGGTATGCAATATATCGGAGATAGCTTTGAAATGGAAGAACTCCTTTTTGTGAAAGCATACGCATTGGATGCGATGGAAGCACGAGAACTGAAAGAGGAATGGCGGCAGCCAAAAAGTTGGAAGAGTGCTGATTCATCATCGTTTGAAAAAGAGATGGAATTGTTGCTCTTTGATATGTAATTTCCTCGTTTTAAGAACTTTTGATTGGTGCAGTTTGTGAATGGCCCAGCAGGCTGACATCAAGGGCTAAGATTTAACCCAATAACGAATCCCCTCGGAGCAATCCGAGGGGATTTCCCTTTGCAAAGTCCTTTTATCGGACACAAGGTGTGATATAATGCACTCAAGAGGTGAGAAATATGCTGAACAAGTTACTTGCAATGGAAAGAGGTCTTGTTTTTTTATCTGCACCGACTAACGGCGGAAAAACAACTATCATCAAAGAGATTACAAAGAGGAAAGAAAGAGCCATTGCTATTTCCAGTGAACAGTTAACTGATGCAATTCTTCAAAAACTGAAAGAGGATAAAACAGACCTGCTTACAGACTACGCACAACATCAGTGTATTTGCGTTGAGGATTTGGATTGGTATAAGGGGCGTGAATCCACGCAATACGAATTTGCAGCTGTGTTATCTCAATTTGCCGAAAGCGCACTTGTAATCGTTACTGGTGTAGATTTGAAGGAGCGCCTTGCAAAGATGTTTTCCAGGCTAAACCAATATACATATTTTGAAAAGAAAGATGCGAACGGCGATTGGCTATAATTCCCTCTTTTGCTGATGGCAGCACAGGCCGCGATTAAAGAACCCAAGCAATCGGATTTATAAGCAACTTTATCCGCCCGAGGAAACCCGGGCGGATTTTCCTTTTTGTTTGTTGCGCCTTGCAAATCGCACCGCAGGCTGCAATCAAAGAATCCGGCAGTTCGTGATAAAGCAAAACTTATCGCCCCGCCACCTGTTTTCTTTATGTTGAAGGATTGAATTGTCCACAAATACGATATATTATAATATGATGAAATGCCTGTTTTGCGAAAGGGTTTTGACTGTGAATCACAAGAAACGCGAGGTTAAACTTTATAATGTGCTGTTCCCGTTTTGGATGCTTTTGCTGTTTCCGCAGCTATGGCTGATTGTGCTTCCCGGCAATTTTATTATTGACAGCATCGTTTTGATCCTCAGCATGATCGTGCTGAAAATTGCGGACAAAAAGCAGTGGTACAAACGGCATATCCTAAAAATCTATCTGTTCGGCATGATTTCCGATCTGATCGGCGCAGGATATATGCTGCTGCTCATGACGGTTTTTGAAGTCGGGCAAATGGGCGACGAGCTTTATTTAACGCTGCCCGCGCTGATTATCTCCTCTGCTCTGATTTTTATTCTGAACTACCTGATCACCTTCAAAAAAGCGGACAAATTATTGCGGCTCAAGTTTTCACTCACATTTGCAATCGTTACGGCGCCATACACGTTTTTGGTTCCGTCAAGTTGGTTATACGGATAAAGCGAAAATCCGTCATTTCCCTTCACGCACAACGTGTTACAACAATCCGGGGGCAAGGCCATGTATAAGTATGAAACACATTTACACACGTTTCCTGTGAGTCGCTGCGCACGGGCAGGGATTCAGGAAACCTTGGAATTCTATAAGAAGCTTGGATATGACGGCGTTTTTATCACAAACCACTTTCTTGACGGCAACATCAACGTCGAAAAAGAAAAATCCTATGAAGAAAAGCTTCAATTCTATTTTTCAGACTATGAAAAAGGCCTGGAAATCGGCAAAACGCTTGGCATAAAGGTCTTTTGCGGCGTCGAACTTTCCTACCGCGGCACGGATTTTCTGATTTATGGCCTTGACAAGGCGTGGTTTCTTGCTCATCCGGAAATTATGGATATGAAAAAGAGCGCCGAGCTTTCCTTCATGATGGAGCAGGGCGCGCTTGTGATTCAGGCGCATCCGTACCGGGAAGCGCCGTACATTGACCACATTCGTCTTTTCCCCAGAAACGTCCACGGGGTTGAGGTGGTGAACGCCTGCCGCACAGATCACGAGAACCATTTGGCGGGTCTGTACGCCAAATGCTATGACCTGATCGAGTTTGCGGGTTCGGATAATCACAGCGCCGCAAAACAGAAAAAGCTCGCAGGCCTTTGCTGCGAAACTCCAATCAGCAGCCTTGAAGATTTCATCCGCCGCGTAAAAAACGGGGAAATGGAAATATTCACTTTGGAGAATGAATGACGCCTCTGCACAAGCAAAGAATGATAAATACAACAAAAACGCCACCTCGGTTTATCGGGTTTCAATTACAAAGGAGAAAATTATGAATTATACCGAAATTGCAGAAAACAGACAGTCCTGCCGCTCTTACGATTCGTCCAGACCGGTAGAAAACGAAAAATTAGACTGCATTTTAGCGGCCGCAAGGCTTTCCCCGTCTGCATGCAACGGTCAACCGTATCAAATAACCGTTTGCAAGGGTGAGACGGCGAAAAAAGTGGCGAAAGCAACCCAAGGAATGGGCATGAACAAATTCGCAACGGACGCGCCCGTTATGATTGTGTTGTCGGAAAAGCCTTACGTGAAAACTGCGGCATTCGGCGCCAAGGTTAAACACAACGATTACCGCTCGATCGACATCGGCATCGTGTCGGCGTATATTACCGCCGAAGCAACCGCGCAGGGGCTTGGCACTTGTATCCTTGGTTGGTTCGAGGATGCAAAAATCCGCGAAATTTGCGGTTTAGACAGTGCAGTGCGGCTTGTTATCACTTTGGGATATGCTTCGGCAGACGATAAACTCCGCACGAAAAAGCGCAAGGACTTCGCCGAGCTTGTGAAAATCATCGAAGAATAGAGTCAGGCAATATCAAAAAGACTCCCGAAACGGCAATCCAGATCATCATAATTTCCCTCTTTTTCGTACCGCTATGCTATCATTATAAAAAGGAGGTGCAGTATGGAAAGATTGATATGCAAATCGTTACTATGGAAAACAGGGCTAACCACAGGTAAAGATTATAATAAAAAACTTGATGAAATGTTCCTTGCAAATTCTGACAATGATATGCTTTTGGAATTAGAAAGTTGCTCTTCCGACTGCGATGCCACCTTTGATGTTTTGCAAAGATTTTGGAAATACGAATATAACGATTTTTCTGTCGATACCTTTGGTAAGTGCTTACTTGAAGATTTGAAA
>JAZNLB010000005.1:0-166079 GCA_045578865.1 Clostridia bacterium
GGCTACGCTCTTTGCAAAGACGGTCGCACCTGCACTTACATTAAATGTGATACCGTCATTTGCCGTCGTAGACGCCCATTTATACGATGTATAACTTACATGACGACCACCCTTATTGTTGACCGATGTACCGATCGCAAGAAAATTTTTGTCTTCTGCCGGTCTTACTGCGCCATCTGCAAATTCCAACGCCGTATATTTAGTACCGGATGGTACTCTTCCTGCACCAGCAGAAATCATAGCTTCTGCTTCTTCATCGCCATACTGCAACGCAATTTGGTCAAGTTTATCCTTTTGACCGGATGTCGTCTGGCTATAGTTGTTTGTGAAGTTATAGATTGACGGATTGTCAAATTCCAAGGTAACCGCATAGGTATTGTCCCCAATGATTACCTCAACTTCCTTGGAAGAAGCATCCATTTTTGCGCTAACCGCTTCAGAACTGTTACCATTTTCATCGGTTACGGTAAAGGAAACATCCATAGTACTGCGCGGTACTACGATTGTGTAGTCTCCTTCCTCAAAAGCTACTTCTTCATTTGTCCACATCAAACATTCTGCCGAGTAATATGTTCTTAACTCATCATTAAAGGCATAGGTGTTTGTTGTGGTCACAGTCGCACCTGTCAATGCCGGCTCAGTACTTCCTTCGGCACCAACATTAGCAAATACGCCTGTTGAGCAAAGCATTGAAAGCGCCAGAAGCACTGCCAATACTTTTGACAAAAACTTTGTCTTTGCCATATGTTTTCTCCTCCCTTTGTTTTCGGATACATCCGAAAAATGCAGAATGCAGAATGCTAAATGCACAATTCCTGTCTGCAATCTGCATTTGCATGCCCGTTTTTCCGGATGCTCCGTAATATAATTTTGTTTTTTCCTTTATAAATAAAGGATTTTTAAATGTGCATACGGGCTATAGCGCCTGCTACCTCATCGGATTTGCATACAAAATACCGAAAATAGGCACACCACACCCCATATTGTCACAGTATTGTAATGTAATTGTACCATATTTAAAATAATTATCAAGCAAAAAAACCACTTTTTTGTCGTCCAAGCACAAATTCGTCAAGAATATACAATGTGGGATATTGATTTTTGTATACATTGCACAAATCAGAAAAGCATTGATAATGGACAATGGATAATGGAAAATTACGGGAGATTTTTGCTTCGCAAAAATCTTGGGTTGAAAAAACATCACAACTTTCAACCCTCCATTCTGCATTCTGCATTTTATTCCGCCGGACGGAAGGCGATATGTACTTTTGTGACCAAAAGTACCAAAAGTCCCGGGGGTTCCGATTCCCCCGGACCCCTAAAACGGCTTGGGTGGGATTGCATCCCCCCAAGACCCCCCTGCTGCACGCCGGGCATTCACATTGTAATTTTATGCCCTCCTTGTGTAAAGAAGGGTGGCACGCATAGCGTGACGGGAGGATTGTCTGCTTTACGCAGCGAGTAAAACTTATGATTTCCATTCTGCATTCTGCATTTTCCATTATCCTACGGCGCATACATATATATAGGAAAAAACCGCCTGTAAAACCTTCCCTGCCAAGCAGGTTTTCACGCTTAAATCACAATCAGAAAGTATGCCTGCAATCTGCAAATGCACACACGCACCGCCAAAACCGAGCACAAGCGATAAAAGGCGCAGTTTGGAAGAAAGCGGCAATGCCATGGCGGCTATGGCGTTGCACCCGTTGGTCAGCTCCAGCACAGCGCGAAGCAGCGGCGCATCCGGAAAATACGCCATAATCACCGCAAACACAACCGTCAGCGCGCAGACATACAAGATGTTTTTGACCGCCGCGTGTATGCTTTGCGTGAGCGCCGCAGAGAGACTATACGCACAAAACCGCGCTTCTATATTTTTTCGCGGGCGGTCGGCAGGTTTATAAAACCGAAACACGATGCCGACCGTCAACGCCGCCGCTATATGACACAAATACAGAATTCTGCCTGCGTGTGCATCCAAAAGCAGTGCGCCGCCAACCGTGCCGAGTACAAAAAGCGGACCTGTCGTATTGCAAAAAGCGAGCAGTCGCTCCGCCTCGGTTTTGGAAATTTCACCGTTTTGGTAAAGCGTTTTTACACAGACTGTACCGACGGGATATCCGCTCACCCAACCGAGCACAAGCGCACCGGCACCACTACCGCCAATACCGAACAGTGCTCGAAACAGCCACGCAAATTTATTTTGCAGTATTTGTGCAAAACCAAGCCGCATCAAAATGCCCGACAACACAAAAAACACAAGCAGGGACGGCACAAGCGCACCGGCGCAAAGCACCAGCGCTTCGTGCGCCGCATTGGTCGCACGCCCAGGATAAAAACATAGCAAAAGGAGCATACAAAGCGTCAGCATCAGCGCAAGTTTTCGTTTCATCTGCGTCACCTCGGTCATTTATATGCAAATAAAATCATATAAATGAATTGCAAACCTTGTTTGCACAATGCAGAATTGAGAATTGAAAATTGAAAATGATGATGTTTTCATCCAAGATTTTTGCAAACCAAAAATCCTTCATCATTTTCCACTTTCCATTATCCATTTTCAAATCATGCCGCAAGTTAGCAGGGGGTCTTGGGGGGATGCAATCCCTCCCAAGCCGTTTTAGGGGTCCGGGGGAATCGGAACCCCCGGGACTTTTGGTACTTTTGGTCACAAAAGTACATATCGCCTTCCGTCCGGCGGAATAAATGCACAATGCAAAATGCAAAATGCAGAATGGAAAGTTGTGATGTTTTTTCAGCCGTAATTTTCCATTTTCAAATCATGCCGCAAGGCAAATCATTTGTTTAGCGCAGCGACAACACGGACTTTTAATGAAATTTAATAAATTTGAGGTTTGAATATGAAAAAACAGGCCAACAAACAACTTAAAAAAGGGCCTATCGAGCGTATGAGCGAATCGCTCGATTTGCCCAAAACAATGACAATGAACCTGCCGCATCTGATTTTGACAGGACACCGTGAGGTGTACATGGAAAACTATCGTGGCATTATCGCCTATGGTACGGATTTTCTTTTGCTTGCAACGCCGGCAAAAAATGTTAAAATCAGCGGACAAAATCTGTCCATCCGCTCTATTGCTGACGAAGCAATCACCGTGGAGGGTGAAATTGATGCAGTCTCTTTTGAAGGCGGTGTGTAAATGATTATACGGCTCATTGGATTTTTGCGTGGCTCGGTACTTCTGCTCGTGCACGGTCAGTTTGTCGAGCGGTTTATCAACTTATGCTTGCATCGCGGCATCTTTTTATGGGATATACGCAAAAACAACGAAACGGACACACGCCTTAAAATGAGCGTTCGTGCATTCAAGTCCCTGCGCCCGATTGCACGCAAAACGCATACGCGTGTGAAGATACTCGAAAAACACGGTCTGCCGATATGGTTAGCAAAATGCAAGCGGCGCACCGGATTTTTAATCGGAATTTTGGCGGCGGCGATTTTTTTCTTCGTCGCTTCCCTGTTTGTCTGGACAGTGGAAATCGCACCGACCGAACGCACAGACGAAAGCGAAATCCGCTATGTTCTCTCCGAGCTCGGCGTGCGCCCCGGTGCGCTTAAAAGTCGCATCGCACCACGCGAAATCAAGGACAAGGCTCTTTTAAAGTTAGACGGACTTTCCTGGCTTTGGGTGGATGTGCGTGGTGTGCGTGTCGAGGTGCGTTTGCTCGAAAAACGGCCGGCGCCCGAAATTCTTTCCACCGATGCCTGCGACATTGTCGCCGCCCGCGACGGTATTATCTGCGAAATCATTGCCACCGAGGGACAAACGAAAGTGCAGGTCGGCGACACGGTACTGCGTAAGCAACTGCTCATCAGCGCGGTGTTTACCAGTGAGCGCGAGGGTGTGCCCGCGCGCTACACGCACGCATCGGGGCAGGTATTTGCGCGCACCTGGTACGAAGCAAGCATCACCATTGACGCCAAGCAAACGATAAAAAACTACACCGACCGTACTCATACGCATCGCCGTTTAAAAATCGGCAATTTCATTTTGCCGCTCGGCAGTCAAAAAAATATACCGTTTGAGATGTGCGATTTAAAAAGCACCAGCCACGATTGGCTGATTTTCAGTAAGTACACAGGTATTTCCTATCAGACGGATGTCTACATGGAATATGCGCCTGAAACGCGCGAGCGCTCAGCGGCGGAAATGAAGGCAGAGGCAGAAAAGGAATTGGATGCCGAAATCGGTAAAATGATTTTTGACAAGTCAGCTGAGCGCATAGATGCACGCACTAAGGTTACACCCAACGGCGACGGTACTTTCACCATCACCCGCACGGCTGAATACAAAGAACAAATCGGAGAACAAGTGGTAGTCCGATAATGGATAATGGACAATGGAAAATTACAATTTTCAATTTAAACTCCGCCATTTCATGCAAATGCAACCATTTGTCCTGTCGGACGGAAGGCGATATGTACTTTTGCGACCAAAAGTACCAAAAGTCCCGGGGGTTCCGATTCCCCCGGACCCCTAAAACGGCTTGGGTGGGATTGCATCCCCCCAAGACCCCCTGCTGCACGCCGGGCATTCACATTGTTTTTTCATGCCCTCCTTGTGTAAAGGAGGGTGGCACGCATAGCGTGACGGGAGGATTGTCTGCTTTACGCAGCGTGTAAAACTTATGATTTTCAATTTTGCATTCTGCATTATCCATTTTCAACTTTCCATTTTCAAAAAACTATTGCTACATCTGAAAAAACAGTTTATAATATATAGTAAAGATTTATGTACTAAGGATGTGACATTTGTGACGGAAATGCTTTTTTCACTTCCTGCGGATGTGGATGTGTCGGCGCTGTTCGGCAGTTTCGATTGCAACATCCGTTTGATGGAAAAAGAACTGAATGTAAAAATACTCAGCCGCGAGGATGAATTAAAGGTCATCGGCGAAGGCGGTAATGTGGAAAACGCACTCAAGGTTTTGCGCGGTCTGTGCGAATACATCCAGCGCGGCGAGGCGTTAAACGAGCAAAATATCCTCTACACCATTTCCATGGTAGAGGACGGGCTTGAGCAGACGCTCGGCAATTTCGGTGACGATGTGGTGTGCATCAGTGCAAAGGGCAAACCCATTAAATCCAAAACGGTCGGGCAGAAAAAATACATCGAGGCGGTAAAAAAAGCCGTCATCACTTTCGGTATCGGTCCCGCAGGTACGGGCAAAACCTACCTTGCAGTTGCCGCCGCCGTTATGGCATTTCGCAACAAAGAGGTCAGCCGCATCATTTTAACCCGTCCGGCCGTGGAAGCCGGAGAAAAGCTCGGCTTTTTACCGGGCGATTTGCAAATGAAAGTTGACCCGTATCTTCGTCCGCTCTACGATGCGATGTACGATATGCTCGGTGCGGAAAGTTATCAAAAATATTTAGAACGCGGTATGATTGAGGTTGCGCCGCTGGCGTATATGCGCGGCCGCACGCTCGACGATGCGTTCATCATCTTAGACGAAGCGCAAAACACCACGCCCGAACAGATGAAAATGTTTTTAACCCGTATCGGTTTCGGCTCGCGTGCCGTTGTGACGGGCGATATCACTCAAATTGACCTGCCGGACGGCAAAAAATCCGGACTAAAAGAGGCTGTGAAAATCCTTAAAAATATTGAAGACATCGAATTTTGTTATCTGACAGAAAAGGATGTCGTTCGTCATCCGCTGGTACAAAAGATTATCAAGGCATACGAAAAGGCTGAAATGGAGCGCGAACGCCGCAGACAGGAGATAAAGCGATGAAGGCAGAAATCATTTTTGAAAATGAGCAGGAAGCAATCGAAATTGCGGACGGGCTTTATGATTTAATTGAGCGTGTGGTCGATACGGTGCTTGAGCAAGAAAATTTCCCGCACGAGTGCGAAGTTTCCGTTCTGTTTACGGATGATAAAAAAATCCGTACCTACAACCACGAGCACCGCGGTATCGACAAAGCAACGGATGTGCTTTCCTTCCCCATGCTTGAATATGATGAAGACGGCAAAATTATCAGCGAAGATATAGAATTCGGCGATGTGCTTTTGCTCGGCGATATTGTGCTGAGTTTGGAGCACGCTGAAGCGCAGGCGAAAGAGTACGGCCACTCCTTCGAGCGCGAGGTCGGCTTTTTAACGGCGCACTCTGTGCTGCATCTGCTCGGCTATGACCACGAAGAAGACGAAGAAAGCCGTCTTATAATGCGTGCAAAAGAAGAAAAGGCACTTGGCGTATTGAATTTAACGAGGTAAACAAATGGAAAACAAGAATTTTAAATCGGGTTTTGTAACGATTATCGGCAGCCCGAATGTCGGCAAATCCACCCTGCTTAATCATATTGTCGGGCAAAAAATTGCCATCATTTCCAACAAGCCGCAGACAACGAGAAATACAATTTTGGCGATTTATTCCGATGAAAACCGCCAGATTGTGTTTACCGATACCCCCGGCATCCATAAGGCGCGCACAAAACTCGGCGAGTATATGGTGCGCGCGGCAAAAGAATCCATTGACGAGATGGATGTGATTTTGTTCGTGCTCGATGCAACGCGTCCCGTATCGGATAACGATTTGGAAATTGCCGAAAGCATCAAAAAGTCCGGTATTCCGGCTATTTTGGTTTTAAACAAAATTGATTTGATGAACAAAGACGATTTGCTCCCGCTGATTGCAAAATTCAGCGAAAACGGCGATTTTAAGGCGATTATCCCCATCAGCGCACTGCGCTCCAACGGCATCGACCGTCTGCTCGATGAGCTCACGGCGCTTTTGCCGGAAGGCATTGCGTTTTATCCGGAGGAAATGGTCACCGACCAGCCGGAAAAACAAATTGCCGCTGAAATCATCCGCGAAAAACTGTTGTGGCTTTTAGACAAAGAAGTGCCACACGGCATCGCCATTGAAATCGAAGCAATGAAAGAAAAAGAAAACATCACCGAAATCAGCGCCGTCATTTACTGCGAAAAGGCTTCGCACAAGGGCATCATCATCGGCAAAAACGGCACTCTGCTCAAAAAAGTCGGCGAAAAAGCACGCATCGACATTGAGCGTATGCTCGACCAAAAAGTATTTTTACAACTTTGGGTAAAGGTAAAAAATGACTGGCGTAACAACAATTACTTAATTAAAAATTTCGGTTACGAATAATAACCGCCGTGAAAGCAAACTCTATTTATGTAACGATATTGCATAAAGGAGAGACAAATATATGCTTTCAAAATTTATGTGGGAACGATTTTTAAACTCCGGCTCGATTGACGATTATCTGGTTTTTAAAGAAACCGCACAAAATCCTTCACACGATGTGTGAAGGATTTTTATATAAGAAAAGAGGTGTTACATATGGAGCTTGTTTCGGCTGATGCATTGGTCATTCGCCAGCAAAACTACGGCGAAGCCGACAGAATTTTAACGCTGTTTACCAAAGAGTTCGGCATTGTCAGCGCCATTGCCAAAGGCGCAAGAAAATTTAAAAGCCATCAGGCAGGTGCGACACAACTTTTCTGCTTTGGTCATTTCGGGCTTGTGCCGGGAAAAAATATGTACACCCTGCGAGGCGCAGTCTGCAAGGAAAGTTTCTTTGGAGTTTCCGCATCCATTGAAAATTTAGCGCTCGCACAATACCTATGCGATTTGGCGTATGCCGCCATCGGCCCGGAAAATCCGGATGCACAGGTCCTCTCCCTGCTTTTAAACACCCTGCACCTACTCTCCAAAGAAAAGAAAAATGCAGATGTCTTAAAGGCGGTATATGAAATCAAGCTTTGCAAATGTGCAGGTTTTGCGCCAAATACGGCTTGTTGTATGCGTTGCGGCGAAACCCAGCATTTAAATGCACTCTCTCCCGCTATGGGTGGCACATTATGCGAAAATTGCAGCGCCATCGATGCCGTATCGCTCAGCGCACCAACCGTAAAAGCACTCGATTATATCTGCAACGCCCCCCTTGCATCCAGCTTCGGATTTACGCTCAAAGATGAGTTTTTGTGCGAATTGTCTAAAATTTGCGAAAAGTTCGTGCTTTTTAATGTGGATAATTACCCAAAAAGTTTGGACTATTATAAGAAAATCAAATAAATTTGGTTTTTTTTGCAAAAAACACTTTACTAATTTACCACAGTAAAGTATAATGAGCCTACACCATTAAAAATACGATTATTTATGGGAGGAATTTAAAATGAAAAAGACATTAGCAGTTGTACTGGCGCTTGTAATGGCGCTGATGATGGTTCTCACAGGTTGCGGTAACGAAGCAGTGACCTCCGATGCAGATTACATCGCCGAGAAGGGCGAATTCATCGTTGGTATGACCATCTACGAACCGATGAACTACAAAGCAGAAGACGGTTCCTGGACCGGTTTTGACACAGAACTGACCCTGATGGTAAGCGAAAAACTCGGTCTGAACCCGAAATTCGTTGAAATCGACTGGGACAACAAGTTCCCGGCACTCGCTTCCAAGAGCATCGACTGTATCTGGAACGGTATGACCATTACTGATGAAGTGAAACTCAACGCTGATGTTTCCAAGGCATATGTAAAGAACGCACAGGTTGTTGTTATGAACAAGGCAGTTGTTGCAAACTATGCCGATGTTGAAAGCCTCAAGGGCCTCAAATTCGTTGCTGAATCCGGATCCGCAGGCGAAAGCGCAATCGCTGATTGCGGTTTAAACGAAAACTATGTTGCAGTTCCGGCACAAACCGACGCACTTTTGGAGGTTATGAGCGGCTCTGCTGATGCTTGTGTAATCGACATCACCATGGCAAATGCTATGACTGGCGAAGGCACAAGTTATGCTGACCTCGCTTCCGGCATTGAACTGACAAGCGAAGAATACGGTATCGCTTTCCGCAAGGGTTCCGACTTAACCGAAAAAGTAAATGCAGCGCTTGACGAACTCAAGGCTGACGGTTCTTTGGCGGCACTTGCTGAGAAGTATGCACTGACTTTGGCATTCTAATTTAAGACACAAACATACAAATACAAATTAGAAGGCATACGATATGCCTTCTAATTTGTCGTTTAAGCAACCTACGGGGGTTATTTATGTTCATTCAAGTTAACTTAAGCCTGCTTGAAGGCTTTATCACAACAATTCGCATATTTGCGCTGACACTTCTGTTCGCGCTCCCGCTCGGATTGATTATCAGTTTCGGTTCAATGAGCAAGTTTCATCCGCTCAAATGGCTCGTAAAAACGGTCATCTGGATTATTCGCGGTACGCCGTTGATGCTCCAACTCATTGCCATTTACTACGGACCGGGTTTAATCGGCGTATGGGCGCAAAAACTGGTGCTCGCAGGCTATAATAATGCCATTTTGCAATGGCTGTCTACCTGGCATGTGTTTGACCGCTTCTTTGCGCTGATGCTTGCGTTTATCATCAACTACGCCTGCTACTTTTCCGAAATCTTCCGTGGCGGTATTGAAAGCATACCGCGCGGTCAGTACGAAGCAGGACAGGTGCTCGGCATGACCAAGACGCAGGTGTTTTTCCGCGTTGTTCTGATGCAGGTTGTAAAGCGCATTGTCCCGCCGATGAGCAACGAAATCATTACGCTCGTCAAGGACACTTCCCTTGCGCGCGTGGTGATGGTCTACGAAGTGCTTTGGAATGCACAGCGCTTTATCAAGTCTGACGGACTTTTGTGGCCGCTGTTCTATACGGCAGTATTCTATCTGCTCTTTAACGGCATCCTGACCTTGTTGTTCGGCTGGCTTGAAAAGAAAATGGATTACTACAAAGGTTAAGGAGGTGACGCACCATGAATGTATTAGAGGTTAAGGATTTATACAAAAATTTTGGCAAAACCGAAGTGTTAAAGGGCGTCAACTTCACGCTCGAAAAAGGTGAGGTGCTCACCATTATCGGTTCTTCGGGCAGCGGTAAAACTACCCTTTTGCGTTGCTTAAACTTCTTAGAACGCGCCGACAAAGGCCAAATCATCGTAAACGAAGATGTGGTTTACGATGCCGCTGATCCGGAGCCGAAAGCCTCCGTAACGCGCATCAAACAACTTTCTTTCGGGTTGGTATTCCAGTCGTTTAATCTGTTTCCGCAGTACAATGTGCTCGAAAATGTGATGCTTGCACCGATGCTTTTGGCAAAAGAAGATAAAAACTATAAAAAACACAGAAAGGAAATCCATGCGGAAATTGAGCAAAATGCAAAAAAACTCATTGCACGCGTTGGCCTTTCCGAAAAAGAAACCAGTTACCCCTGCCAACTGTCGGGTGGTCAGCAACAACGCGTTGCCATTGCTCGTGCGCTGGCAATGAAACCGGAAATTTTGTGTTTTGACGAGCCGACCAGTGCGCTCGACCCGGAGCTGACGGGCGAAGTGTTAAAAGTTATCCGCGCCCTGAAATCCTCCGATTCGACAATGATTGTTGTTACGCACGAAATGGAATTTGCAAGAAGCGTTGCAGACAAAGTCATCTTTATGGCAGACGGCATCATCGAAGAGTGCGGCACGCCCGAAGAGGTGTTTGACCATCCGAAGAGCCATAAAACGCAAGCGTTCTTAAATAAAATTTCTGAAATTTAATGAGGTGAGGTTATGAAAAGACGCGATAAAATCAATTATTACTTAGATATTGCACAGACCGTCGCAAAACGCGGCACCTGTATGCGCCGCAAATTCGGCTGCATCATCGTACAAAATGATGAGATTATTTCCACAGGATACGCCGGTGCGCCGCGCGGCAGACAAAACTGCAACGAAATGGGCAGTTGCGTACGCGAAAAATTAAACATTCCTCGCGGCCAGCGCTACGAACTTTGCCGCAGCGTACACGCTGAGGCAAATGCCATCATCAGTGCACCTCGTAAGGATATGATTGGGGCAACATTGTATATGGCGTGCATCCATCCGGAGACCGGCGAGGTTTTGCCGGATACAAACTCCTGCTCGATGTGCAAACGAATGATTATCAATGCAGGTATCGAAAAGGTTATCGTTCGTGATGACGAGAACAATTACCGTATCTGCATGGTGCAGGATTGGATTGACAATGATGACTCATTAGACCTGCACGAAGGATATTGATTGGGATGCTAAAAATGCTCGAATCGTAAAAATACGCTCATAAAGAATTTTTTAATCCTTGAATAAGCAAAGAGGTTTCCGAAGTTTGAAGGGAAACCTCTTTTGTTATGGATTGGGCTATTTAAAATGCCGGATTGTAATAGGGAGGTGAAACTTCGGTTTCACCTCCCTATTACATCAGTGGCGCAAACAACCTGCATATTTCTTCCAGCAGCCTCAAAATCGGTGCGCTTGTACAGTCACTTGTCTCTATTTTTTTGCATCGACGAAGCGTTTGTTTAAAATCTGACACAAGGTCTCGTACGGCCATGCTGTTATACATCCAGACACCGCACTCAAATTGAAGGTACAAACTGCGAAAATCCAAGTTCGCCGTTCCGATAATTGCCACTTCGCCGTCGCATACCATTGTTTTGGCGTGCACAAACCCATGCGTATATTCGTAAATCTGCACGCCGGCACAAATAAGTTCACGATAATACGAACGCGTGGTAAAATGCACCCAGCGTTTGTCCGGCAGATGCGGCGTGATAATTTTAACCTCCACTCCGCGTTTTGCCGCAAGACACAATGCACTAAGCATGCTCTCGTCTACCATCAGATACGGTGTGCAAATATAAATATTGTTCACTGCGCCGTAAATCATTTGCAAATAAATATGCTCGCTCACATTTTCCGCATCACTTGGCGCATCCGCATATACCGCCACAATATCGCCCGTCGCAAACAAAATTTCACTCGGACGATACGCTTCAAAATCCTCCATCTCCCCCTTGCATAACGACCACATCTGCAAAAATTCGATTGCAAATCCCCATGCAGCTGCACCATCTATACGCACGCCGACATCCTTCCAATGTCCGTTCTTTTCTATTGCATTGATGTATTCATCCGCTAAATTTATACCGCCGGTAAAAGCAACTTGACCGTCTACCACAGCAATTTTACGGTGGTCTCGGTTGTTTTGCATCGGCGTTAAAAATGGACGAAACGGGTTAAACACACAGGTGCGAATACCGTTTTTCTCCAAAAATGCGCCGTAATCTTTCGGCAAAAGAAAAAAACACCCAAAGTCATCATAAATCAGGCGCACCTCCACGCCTTGTTTCACTTTTTCAAACAAAATATCTAAAATACTGTTCCACATCTGCCCTTCCTGCACAATAAAATACTCCAAAAAAACATACCGTTTTGCACCACGCACCGCATCTAAAAGTGCGTCAAAATAAATTTCTCCCGAAGAGAGATATGTTGTTTTCGTCCGTTCAAAAGCCGGAAAATGTGCACAGTGTTTTAAATACCGCAAAACAGGCGCATACTTCGGCGCCTGCCCATATACATCCCTGCACACGCCGTTCGCCTCTGCATACGCAGCATCTGCCTGCATTCTCGCTTCGTGTAAGCGCTTTAAATACCGCTTTGTTCCCGACGGGCGCATAAGCAACAAATACAAAAGTCCGCCGCAAAGAGGAAACAACAAAATAAAAAACATCCAACTGAGCTTATATGCGCTTTGGGTTTTGCGCTCTACAAGTCCCAGCGCCGCAAATAAACTGAGCGCAAACAAGATACAACGCACACCCAGCGCCATTTTTCCGGTCCACAAAATCAAGGCAACCATAAAAAAGACTTGAAAAAAAAGCGCAAGCGCAATATAAAATCTATGCTTCAAAAGAACGCGAAACCATTTTTTGCGAAACATAATACCTACTCCCAATAAAGAAAGAACACACAAAAACCCTGTGTGCCATAATGCTCATGTATTCTTTTCCCCGATTTTAAATGACAGCGCAAGAGCCACAAATTTTCCGCACGCGCGCAGAAGAGTTTAAAAGCAACATTAAGCTCTTTTACCTTTTTACCCTCAACCTTATTATCCTCCATATATGCGCCGATAATACTTACTGCATACAAAATTTCGCACCATTTCTCTCCTCTAAAATATTCCTTTCCGCACCTGCTTTTTCTCACACTGCACACCTCGACATTTCTTTTAAAAAAGCGTGTCGCCAACGCCCAGTAAGTTTACATATATTACACAAAAGACAGCCGCAGGCACGCTGCGGCTGTCTTTTATACTCTCGGTATGTTCGGAATGAGCAATCTTTGTCCCGGATAAATCAAATCCGGATTTTCCAGTTTGTTAACTTTAATTAAAATCGCAAGCGGAACATGGTAGTGCTTAGCAATCTTCCAGAGCGTATCGCCCGGTTTGACAAAGTAGAGCAAAATGCCATTTTGCGTCGTAATGCAGGTATCCTCCACCGTTGCGCCCGTAATCAGACAAATCTCCTTTTCTTCAATCGCTTTTGCATCCAGGCGCAAGACGCATCTAACCTCAATCTCGCCACTCATCGTCATATTGTATGCACAGTGCAAAGTTTCGACGCCGATTTCGCAATCCATACCCGGTTTAAGTCCGTCTACGCCGACCGGCAAGGAAAACTCCAGTTTCGCCTTAGCGGTACTGACCGGCGCCGTTGCAGCAGAAGACAAATACAATAAGTAACATGAAATCGTCCCCTGTACTGTAGCGCAATTTTCATCAATTTGCACCTCGCGGATATAGGGCTTTGCGACAACATTGTAGACAGTTTGTGGCTCTGGTGCATTTGCACCGAGTTGTACAGTTCCCTTGACCGTCGCCTGTGCACTGCCGGTACCTGCAAGCGTATGTACGAAAAACGGTGCCGTTTCACAAACCATCTCTTTGTCCCGGCAAAAACAGTCCGTAATCAGTGACACATCCGCAACCTCGCTGACAGTCAAATTCGCACTGCACAGCATGGATACATCCAAGTAGCGCATATCTCCATCTGCATCGGCGGAAAGTGCCACCTGCGCTCCGGACAAGTTTAAATCCAACTCACACATACAGTCTTCACGCACATCAGATGCATCAATCACCTCGGTGAACGGAAGCTCATGCTCCATAAACTCAATTTCATTATTCTCCGATATGTACAGTGTGCAAATTTGCACATTTCCCTGCACAATCACTTTTCCCGTAATCACGCGTACCTCTTTTTCCGAAAGGCGTGTATCTGTTTTCAGTACGCTCACTGCGCTCGGTTTGCCGGACGGAAACGCCAGTGTTTCCTTGAGTGCAAATTTACTCATGCCGGTATGTAGCAAATTATATATCTGCAGATTATCCTTTTTAGCCTCAACACCGCCATCTACCTCATATACCGTTTCGACCGCACGCGCACGGTAGCATTTCACATCCATATCCACCACGGCGCGTACTGAAAGTTTGCGCGCGTTAAGAAGCGAAAACTCTACATGACAAATATCCGCCGTTACCAAACATTTTGCGCCCGCCATATCGCCGCATTTATCCGCATCACAGACAAATTCCAGTAAAATCGGCATTGAGCATACAGGTTTTGTATCATTTTCCGGCACATACAAAAGCGTCATATCCACATGACCGCATATCTGCATGCCCGATGCCTCGGTTAAAATCGTATCCACCGTGGCGGTGGCATCGAGCTGCAGTACTTTGGCAATATCGCTTTTTGTATCGGGTACAATTACATCGCCCTCGGCAAGTGCCTGCAAGGCAGCTGCATGCACCGCTTCATTGATTTGTATGCTTTCCTTGCGAAGTTCAATTTCCATAGACAATTCCTCCTTGTAAAATCAGGCTTTGTTTATGTTTATGTGCGTATTCGTACAAGTATGCAAATCTCTTCAATGAAATCAAGGTTTCTTTTTTTGTCTTATCTTGTTTTTCGGATGCAAAAACTGCGGTCGTCGCACCGAAACAAAGGGATTGGAAAATATGCTTTTACATGCCTCGCGCATGGAAAACGGTGCAAAAGGCGCAAAGTACGGCGTGTGCAGACTCGTGTCGGCAATCAGTGTTGCCAAAAGCAAAAACAGCCCACATGCAAGACCGAGCATACCAAAAAATGCCGTTAAAAAAATCAGCGCAAATTTCACCATGCGTACCGCTGAAACCATACTATACTCCGGCAGGACGAAAGATGTCATCAAAGAAAGTGCCACAATCACCAAAACGAGCGGACTGACAACCCCTGCCTCTACCGTAGCCTGACCGACCACGATACCGCCGACAATACCAATGGCAGAGCCAATATTTTTCGGAATACGCATCAGACACTCGCGCAAAATTTCCACTAAAATTTCCATCAGTACAATTTCGGTCACCACCGTGACGGGTACCCCTGCCCTTCCCGATGCAAGCACCATCATATAAGCTGTCGGCAAAGCCTCGCTGTGAAAGGCAACCAAAGCGATATAGAGCGGTGTGACCGTCACCGATAAAAGTACGCACACGAAGCGAAGCAGTTTTGAAAAAACGGCAAAATAAATATTTTCTCCTGCATCATCGTCACTGTAGAAAAATTCGGCAAGCACTTTCGGCGCAACAATCGCCAGCGGGCTGCCCTCCACAAGCAAAATAACCTTGCCCTCCAAAAGAGCACCGCACGCCAAATCCACGCGTTGTTCAAGTCCCACCTGCGGAAACAGACCGAATTTTTTATCCTTTAAATACCATTGCAGATGTGGTGCTTCCAAAATGCCGTCTATATCTATTTTGTTTAAACATCTTCGCACCCTTTCCACATAGGCATCATTGGCAACATCGCTTAAAAAGGATAGAACCACCGCCGTACCCGTACGCTTACCGACCGAAAACACCTCGGTGCGTAAGCGCACATCTTTCATGCGGTAACGCAGTAGCGAAAGGTTTATTTCAATATTTTCTACAAAAGAATCTTTCGCCCCCCAGACTGAATAATTGAGTTCCGGTGCTGACGGTGAACTGCTTGCATTCTGACGCAGGTTGATAAAAATCCCTTCGCCGTTCTCCGTAAGCAAAACAGCAATACCCGAAAAAAGTTGTGTTTCAATTTCATCGCTGCTTTCCATAAAGCGACACTCCTCCACACAGAGCACCTGTGTATATAAATCCTGTGCGGAAAGCGGCTTTTTTAAATAGTGCCAATACTGCAAAATCGGACGCATCACATCCTGACGAATCGCCTCAGTGTCACAAAGTTGTTTAATATACAAAAGATAAATCTTACCGTAACCAGCATCAAGCACACGCGAAATTGCACTGTTTTGAGTGACATAATGTTTGCAAATCAGGTCGGGATGTATTTTTTGTTTATCGCTCACCGCACTTGCACCTCCACATCTACATCAAAGTCCATTTGGGAAATCATCTGGTTCCACCGCTCCATATCAAAATTCGCTCTGCCCTCGGTCATCTTCGTTTTATATAATCCCAAAAAATCGCAACCGAGTGCACGGCTTTCTTCCAGAACGCCCCTAAGACCCCTTTGTAATTTTTCCTTTATAATTTCCGTCTGCGCTTTGGTCGGCGGTATTGTCGACTGCGTTTTAGCCAAAAAATTGAAAGTTGCACGCACATAAAGTTTTCCGTCTCGCTCTTGCAAATCAATTTCTCTGCTGTGGACCTGCGCTTCAATGGGGATACCGTTTATGACATACTGCAATGCCGCCTTTTTTTGCGTAAAACAAACCAATGCAGGATTTTTCGTGCTCCCCACCAGTTTGCCGCCCCGAAAAAGCGCATAACCGTCCAATCGCATCGCCTCATCGTTGACCGCAATACGCGCCACGGGATAACCGGCATCGCCGTAAGACACCGCATATAAAACATCACCCATGCTTGTATAGTGCACAAGCCCGGCCTCATAAAGGGTGGTAATGATACTGTCCGCAGCAAAACCTGCGGAAAAATCGTTTACTGCCTTGTGCTTTACGACGCTTTCTAAATCCGCATCTGTCACAAACACCGCCGTCGAGCGTCTCGAGCGGGGCTCCGCATCCAGATAACGCAAAAACGGCAAAATGTTTTCCTCGGCAAATTTTTCTTCCAGCACCACCGCGCGCATTGCGCCAAAAAACAACGGGTGGTCGGCGCTTTGTTGCAAATGAAATACTGCCGTCTCCAAATCCGTACCCTTAGCGGAAAGAAGACTGACCGGTTCATCTGCCATCGCATCGGAAAAACTACGCACATTAGCCACGCCGCCACCCAAATGTACTTCCCCCTCTGTTTTGCCGACATAGATCGAGGTCAAAATATCCATATTTTCCACTTCCGTGTACGGGTAGCATCCGCAAAGTACAAATAAAAACGGCAACAGAAAACATATGCGCTTCATCGCTTTTTCCTCCTTTGTGCAATCCGCAAAACGAGCGGAAATATAATCAGTACCACCGCACCGCCGATTGCCGATGTATAAACCAAACAAACAAGCGCCGCCTCCTGCGTACAAAGTGCAAGCGCTGCAATGCAAAACAACACATAAAGCATCGGCAAAAGCCATCTGCGCTTCACGCTCGGGCACAAACGAATGATACCCTGTACGGGAATGTGCGCCGCAAGCGCTCCTGCAGACGGCACCAGAAATGACCAAGTAACGATAAACACCATATCTCCGCGCTGTAAAAAATCCGTTTTAGCCAAATTCAAGTTTTTCATCGCCAGCACTGCAGAATCCATATATTTCGCCGTTTGGTTGCTGCCCAGCATACTGATACATCCCGCCGTCGCCAAAATAAAAATTGCCGTACTCACGACCACAGCCCAAGCACTAGCCCGCTGCTTCGCTTTTTTCTTTACTTCTAAAACGCCGATGCTGCCAATCGAAACAAAAAAAGCGAATATAAATCCAACCGCACCGGGAAAGCGTGCAGAAGAAAACCCCTCCGTCAGCGGCAAAAGATTACGCAAATCTCCGGAAAACAAAAGCACAAAGCGCATCACCACAATCGTCAAAAGCAAAAAGACGCCTAAAAACGCAAGCAGGCGGACAAGCGTTTTGGTCGGTTTTGCCGCCGTATACAGACAAATCGCATTTAAAAACAATGCCGTAAACAAGCGCGACGAACCGTTTAAAAACCAATGTTGTACTGTCACGCTGAAATAGACGAGCAAAAAAGCGGCAACCGCCGCATAGACCGAAACATAAATCCACGCGAGGAGCCTGCCACCGCGCGGTAAAATCTTTATACAAGCATCGCAAAATGTCTGATCACCGACACCGCCGAAGAGCAATGCCGCCGCCAACGCCACTGCGCCTGCCGTCAAAATCACGCCCCAATAAAATGTAGCTGCAAAATATGTCGCCGCCGCCGGCAAAGCAAAAAGGCCTGCGCCGAGCATACCGACACAGCACATTAAAAACACAGAAATACCGCGCATTTTTATAATCTCACCTCGACCTTATTTTGTATTACAAATTAAAATTTATTCGCATAAAGGATTGCATTTCGTATAAAATATGTTAAAATTCAATTAAATCTATTTTGAAGGGAAAGATGCGCTGTGGGTAATATGCTTACATATATAGAGCAATACGGCGACCAAGGATTTGACACGCTTGCATTTTGCGAAGTCGACAGTCTGATTTTGGCGCAAGCGGCGTATTTCGTGCTGGACAGTTATGTTTCGGCAAGGCACAAATTCAATGTAACTTTGCGCGATATTGCAAACCTACCCGACAAGCGCATCACGCAGGATACCACCCTGCCCAAAGAAAACAAACGGCTTTTGGCTGCCATCGGCAAAAGCCGCCGTTTCGGCGATGTGCTCCTTGGCTGCTACTGCGCCGAGACAAATCCAGAAACCGAACTGCAATTTGCCGCCGTTACGATGCGCCTTGCGCCCCGTCTGCACTATATTGCCTTTCGCGGCACAGATATTTCCATCGTTGGCTGGAAAGAAGATTTTAACCTTTCGTTTTCAAAAAACATCCCGGCACAACTGGCTGGCGCACAATATTTGAAAAGAACCGCACGATACTTGCGCGGACATTTAATTCTGGGAGGGCACTCCAAAGGCGGCAACTTGGCTGTTTATGCCGCTATGCAAGCAAGACACGGCATTAAAAAGCGTATCACTGCTATCTATAATCACGACGGTCCGGGATTTGTGCCGGAGGTGTTTGCAAGTGCAAATTACAAAAGCATTCAAGACCGCATCTATAAAACCGTGCCGCATTGTGCGCTTGTTGGACTGTTGCTTTCCAATCAAAGTCCATACACCGTTGTGGCAAGCAAGTCTTTTCCGCTTCTGCAACACAACCCTTTTACATGGGAAATTAAGGAGCGCAAATTTGTGTGTTTAAAAAAAGTCGATATGTTTTCGCGCCTGGCAAATGAAACGATGGATGCCTGGCTGCTTGAGCTCACGGTGGAGGAGCGCAAAGCCTTTATCGACGCACTCTTCGATTTGCTCAATGCCACCAATGCTAAAACCTATCCCGAACTGCTGACTTCGCTCAAAGCAAACATTTCACCCCTGCGCGACAAAATTAAATCCCTGGACCCGAAAACGCGCACGATGATGCACAAGACCATTCGTGCGCTTATAAAGGTCGGCACACAGCAGATGAAACTGCTCATGCAAAAAAGAGAGAAATATTAGGGCGTAGGCGATTGCAAACACAATGAAAGAAAACTATTTTATTATAAAAAAAATCCTTTCTGCATATTTACAGAAAGGATTTTTTGTTAGAAGCGTTACTTTTTATCCACAGTAAGTTCACCGTCTTTAAAATCAACCGTTATACTGTCACCCGCACCAATATCGGCATCAAGCATTTTTTCTGCGAGTGCATCCTCGATTTTTGTCTGGATGGCGCGGCGTAGCGGTCTTGCACCATAGATCGGGTCAAAACCTTCTTTTGCAACCATCGAAACCACCGCATCGGTAAAGGTTGCCGTGATTTCGGTTTTCGCCAAGCGGTCTGTAAGGGACGCAAGCATAAGTTTTGCAATCTCCCCGATTTGCACCTCCGTAAGCGGATGAAACACTATCGTATCATCAATACGGTTTAAAAATTCCGGACGGAAATGATTTTTGAGTTCGCCGAGCACATCTGCCTTAATCTTTTCGTATGTGCGCGCTTCTTGATTCTCCTGTGCAGAAGCAAAACCGAGTTTTGTGCTTTTTTCGTTCGTTATCAATCTTGCACCGATGTTAGAGGTCATAATAATAACGGTGTTTCGAAAATCAACGCGTCTGCCCTGCGAATCCGTCAGGATACCGTCTTCAAGAATTTGCAAAAGGATGTTAAATACATCCGGATGCGCCTTTTCGATTTCGTCAAATAAAACCACGCTATATGGTTTTCTGCGGATTTTCTCCGTGAGTTGTCCGGCATCATCATAGCCCACATATCCCGGAGGAGAACCCACTAGACGCGACACGGAATGTTTTTCCATATACTCAGACATATCAATGCGGATCATATCGTCCTCTGAGCCAAACATCGTCTGTGCAAGCGCTTTGGACAGTTCAGTTTTTCCCACGCCCGTAGGTCCGAGAAAGATAAATGAACCAATCGGACGCTTCGGGTCTTTCAAACCGACTCTGCCGCGTCGGATAGCTTTCGATACCGCACGAACTGCTTCGTCTTGACCGATCACGCGACCATGCAAACAGTCTTCTAAGTGTAATAACTTTTTCGACTCATCAGTACTTAGCCGCGCAACCGGGATATTCGTCCATTGAGACACAATCTGCGCGATTTGTTCTTCATCTACACACATATGCTGGGTAGATTTTACATCATCCCACTTTGTTTTTTCATCGTCAAGTTGGGATTTAATTTTATTTTCCTCATCACGCAAGGACGCAGCTCGTTCAAAGTCCTGGACTGCAATGGCAGATTCCTTTTCTTTGGTCACTTCTGCCAATTTATCTTCAAGTTGTTTCAATTCCGGCGGCGCCGTCAGTTTTCCGAGGCGCACTTTCGATGCAGCCTCATCCACCAGGTCAATCGCCTTATCAGGCAAAAATCTGTCCGTAATATAGCGTGCAGATAGCTCAACCGCCGCTTTAATCGCTGCATCCGTAATTTTTACGCCGTGGTGTGCCTCATATTTATCTCGAATACCCGTTAAAATCTGGATGCTTTCCGCCTCGGTCGGCTCGCCTACGGTAATCGGTTGAAAACGGCGTTCGAGCGCAGAGTCCTTTTCAATATGCTTTCTGTATTCCGTCAGCGTCGTTGCACCAATAACCTGAATTTCGCCGCGTGCCAGCGATGGCTTTAAAATATTTGCCGCATCAATGGCGCCTTCTGCCGCACCTGCGCCGATAATGGTGTGCATCTCATCAATAAACAAAATCACATTGCCCGCCTTCACAACCTCATCCATCGCAGCTTTAAGTCTTTCTTCAAATTCACCACGATACTTTGCACCGGCAATCATAGAAGACAAATCCAGCGTAAATAACCGCTTATCTATCAAAATTTCCGGCACATCTCCGGCAACGATTTTTTGTGCAAGTCCCTCTGCCACCGCCGTTTTACCGACGCCCGGCTCGCCGATTAAGCAGGGATTATTTTTCGTGCGGCGTGATAAAATCTGAATCACACGCTCAATTTCTGTGTCTCTGCCGATGACCGGGTCAAACTTGCCATCGCGTGCCATCTGCGTAAAATCGCGTCCGAACTGGTCAAGTGTCGGCGTTTTCGTTTCCGGCTTTGCTCCCTTCCCCAACGGCTCTGTATTGCCGGTTGCACTCGCCGCAGTATATCCCGATACCGAGGCGGCAATCTGTGCATAAAAGTTTTGCAAATCCACACCGAGTTCCACCAGAATTTTAAGCGCTACACTTTCGCCACTTCGCAAAAGTGCTAAAAGGAGGTGTTCTGTCCCGATAAAACCGTGCCCAAGTTTTCTTGCTTCGGCAAGACTTAACTCAATCACTCGTTTCGTACGAGGTGTCATCATCAGTTGTGAAGCATCATTTCGCACTTCATTTTTTCCCGTCAGCGCAATAATCTTTTCTTTAACAACCTTCTCGTCCACGCCCTTGTCGGCGAGCAACTGCGCCGCTACGGAATTGGTCTGTGCAGCAAGGCCGACTAAGATGTGTTCCGTGCCGATATAGTTGTGTCCAAGTTCACAAGCGCAAGCATGTGCGCTTCGAAGTGCGCTTTGCGCCTTCTGCGTAAATCTGTTATCAAAAGTCATATAAATCACTCCTTTCAAAGTGCCGCCCGAATTTTATCAGCACGCGCGATATCGCGTGCATCTGCGCCGAGCGTTTGGCCGCTTGCAAGTGCAATATGATGCGGCTCACTTTCAATCATCAATCGAATCAGTTTTTGCGTGTCTGTATCTTTGAGTATACCCATATCCGCACCAAGTTTAACACACGAAAGCAACTTTTGCGCCTCCTCGGAGGAAATTTTTCTGGCATACTTGAGCGTGCCGTATGCACGCCAGAGCATGTCCGCAAAACTGTCTTTATCTTTTTCATATAGTTTTTGGCGCATTTCCCGCTCCAATTTTAAAATCTGGCGCACGATTTCGCCAAGTTTCTCTATTGTTTTTTGTTCACTCAGCCCCAATGTAATCTGATTGGAGAGTTGATACAAGTCACCTCGGGTACCGCTTCCCTCTCCGTATACACCGCGGATGGTGAGTCCAAGTTTACCGACCTGACTGACAATGGAATTAATACTGCCTGCCATACGCAGCGCAGGCAAATGCAGCATCACCGATGCGCGCATCCCCGTGCCCACATTTGTAGGACAATGTGTGAGAAATCCGAAGGTTTCGTCAAATGCGTACTGCACCTGTTTACCGATGGCATCATCGAGCGCATCAGCTTTTGCATAAGCCTCTTCCAAATCCAGCCCCGGCGCAATCACCTGAATACGCAAATGGTCTTCTTCTCCAACCATAACTGCCGCCATTCCTGCTTCATCCAAAAGCAGGGCTTTGTTTTTTCCGTCGAGCATCTCACGGCTGAGAATATGATCTTCTACGAGTGCCGACTTATTCATTTGCGGTGCGTTGTCTAAATTCAAAAAGGAAAATTTGTTTTTGCCAATATCCAACGCACGCTTTACGCCTTGGGTAATTTCTTTTGCATCGCTGTCACTCCAAGACGGCGGAAAAGGAATGTTGGCCACATTGCGCGCAAGGCGCACTCTCGTGCTGACAACCACATCGCTATCTTTGCCTGTCGTTTCATACCACATACGCATATTAAAGCCCCTCCTTTTCCTCAAGTTCTTTGATTTTATCTCTCAAAACAGCGGCCTGCTCAAAGTTTTGTGCCGCAATTTCCGCCTGCAAACGCTCTTTCAAGCCCGCCAGTTCTTGCTTGACTTTTAGGCGCTCCCCTGCACTTTTTGGAATTTTGCCCGTATGCATTGTATTGGAATGAATACGGGAAAGCATGGCTTCAAACTGCGGGCGGAATACCGCATAACACTCCGAACACCCCGCTCTGCCCTTTTTTACAACCTCACTTAAATGCGTGTGGCAATTTGGACATGCCTCATCTTTATATACGCTCTTCGGTGCGGCGTAAAACAAATTAAAATCCTTATCCAGTCCGCTGAAAAATTCATCAAAAATATCATTAAACATTTTGCTTTCCTCCTATATAATACCAATGAGCATATTTTTAAATACCTTTGCCCGAAGCCTGTCACGCTCAGGTTGCTGCACGGGCAAGCTTCTGTCTGAAACTGCAGATACAATCAGTTTACCTTCACGCTCGGTTAAAATACCACTCTGCATCATATTCACGACCATCGCCTGCACGCTGGCTGAACTGATAGATTCACCCACAGCATTCACCACATGCATCATATAATTTGCCCCGGAAGGCGCAACGCGCCGGATGCGGATATATCCGCCGCCGCCTCGCTGACTTTCCACCTCGTAACCACGCTGACCGGTAAAGCGTGTGCCGATTACATAGTTAATCTGCGACGGTGCACAGGAAAAGCGGCTCGCAAGCTCGTTTCGTTTTAAGACAATGTCCGTCTCATCAGCAAGCATCTCCAATAAAAACCGTTCTATCACATCACTCATTTTCATGTTTACATCATCCTTTTTGACTTTGACTTTCTTTGACCTTTCTTGACTATACTATACCACCCGTTCCCAGAAATGTCAATATCTCAATTTTGAACATTTTGTAAACATTTTTTTAAAAACTTTTGAAAAAAAGGCTTGCTATTTGAAATTTTGTGTGTTAAAATAGTTGTTGCTTATTATGTTAGTTACTTTCGAATATAGATTATTCGGCAGTTATGCAGGAGGTGTAATCAGATATGGCAAAGTGTGAAGTTTGCGGTAAGGGCGTATCCTTTGGTATTCAGGTCAGCCACTCCCACAGAAGAAGCAATCGTATGTGGAAGGCAAATGTGCGTAAGGTAAAGGCAGTTGTAAACGGTGCAAACAAATCCGTTTATGTATGCAGCAGATGCTTGCGTGCAGGTAAGGTAGAAAGAGCTATCTAATAACCGTGGTCATGATGTCCCGCACAATAACTTGTGCGGGATTTTGACTTTTTTACATACTTGCAGCTCTACACGCAATCAAAAACGGCGGTGGTAAAATCCACCGCCGTTTTCATTTATTGGTTCTACCGCTTTATCCTTCGCTTTCGTTTCTTAGTTGTCGCCACAGCAGCAGCAAAGAATTACCGCAATCAAGATAATCCAAAGCAGCCAGTTGTTGTCTTCACCGCAACCATTGAAAAAGCAGCCCATGCCCGTACCTCCTTCCCCACTTTCAAAGGCGCGCACTTGCCTTGCGCTTGCCTTTGTAGTACATCATATGAGATACGGTATATTTTGGTATCTTGTCCGGTTGCAAAAAAAGAATGGAAATCTACTGTATCAAAATCCCGAATTGGGCAGCCTTTGCAAGATACGCTTCGCTCGGCTCAAAAATCAGATAAGCATTTTTGCCCTTCGCATCTGTAAACACAAGGGTGTAGCGTGTACTCTCGTCGCTCGACTTTGCCGCATTGAGTGCATGTTTTTCTTTTATTGCGCCGCGTGAGATACATACCACCCGCTCTGCATCTATCTGAGCAAGAACATTGTCATAGCTGCCGCTATTGTTGATAAAAATCAATTTACCGCCTTCAATTCTGTATTTATACGCAATCAAACCGTGGCGAAAGGCAAAATATATGCCCGCCGCAAGAACGCCGTAAAAACACAACCTTGCAATGCCTGCAAACGGCAACTTAAAAACTTCGTACACATTCACTAAAATATAGGTAAACACAAAACCCAAAATTACATATAAAACTATTTTTTTGCGGTCCTTTTTTGTAACCGCAACAGTTTCTTCATAATACATAACTGCCCTCTATTCTACCCACCGATATAAAATATACTTCTGCTATTTTATCACTTTCAAACGGGATATGCAATAAAATATACATTTTTTCATTTTCTCCTTGACAAAGCAAAGACTTTATTGTACAATTATAGGGCTTGTGGTATGTCCGCAAGCAAATATTATCCTTACTCTGTGGGAGATACACAGGGTCAAAGTCCAGAAGGAGGTGTACAGACAATGATCGAAATCATCAACAACTATGAAACCGTTTTCATCGTAAATCCTGATTTAGATGAAGAAAAGACTGAGGCAGTTGTTACCAAGATTAAGTCTTTGATCGAGTCTGCAGGCACAATTGAATCCATAGATGTATGGGGCAAAAGAAAGCTTGCTTACGAAATCAATGACAAATCCGAAGGTTACTATGTATTGGTAAACTTCTCCTCGAAGAGCGATTTCCCGGCAGAGCTCGACCGTATCTACAAGATTACGGAAGACATCATGAGAAGCATCATCATTAAGAAAAACTAATTCTACCACGAGGTGAAAAAGTTATGAACAAAGCCATTTTGGTAGGCAGACTCACTGCGGACCCGGAACTCAAATCCACCCCGAACGGCGTGAATGTATGTAGTTTTTCCGTGGCAGTTGACCGCAGATTTGTAAGAGCCGGCGAAGAACGCAAAGCAGATTTCATCAACTGTGTGGCATGGCGCCAGACGGCTGAATTCATCAGCCGCTTCTTTTCCAAAGGTCGCATGATCGGTTTGGTTGGTTCTATCCAGACCAGAACATACAACGACAAAGACGGTAACAAGCGTTACGCAACCGAAGTTGTTGTAGACGAAGCGTACTTTACAGAAAGCAAGGGTAGCTCTGCACCGCAGGGCGAGCGCACAAATAATTTTGGAGGCGCACCGGCAGCACCGGCAAACGATTTCGGTGCAGCAAACGATTTTGACCAAAACGACTTTATGCCGAGCATGTCCGATGACGATTTGCCGTTTTAAGAAAGTCTAATTCAGTAAGATAGGAGGAAACGAACATGTCAGAAAGAATGGAAAGACCTGCTCGCGGTCCGAAGAGAGCGCGCAGAAAGGTTTGCGTATTTTGTGCAGATAAAGTAACTGAAATTGATTACAAGGATACATTTAAACTCAAAAAGTTCATCTCGGAAAAATCCAAGATTGTACCGAGAAGAATCAGCGGTTGCTGTGCAAAGCATCAAAGAGAAGTAACAGAGGCAATCAAGAGAGCAAGACATATTGCACTTTTGCCGTATACTTCTGATTGATTTTAAAAAAATTACCCTGCATCAGTTCTCTACGATGCAGGGTATTTTTTTATTCAAATCAGAGAAACAACAGCCCGAAACTATATACCAAAAATGCAACGACCCAGGCAAACGCCGTCTGATACGCCATTGCAAGTACGGCGTGTCGCATAGAACCGAGTTCACGGCGCACTGCCGCCATAGCCGCAACACACGGCATATACAAAAGCGTAAATACCAAAAAGGATATCGCCTGCAATGGCGTAAACAGCGCTGCAAGTGCGCTACTCAGCGATGCCGCATCTGCGCCGGTGACCACCGCAAAGGTGCTGACCACCGCCTCTTTTGCCGCAAGCCCCGTTACAAGCGCGGCTACCGCTTCCCAGCGACCGAAGCCGAGCGGAGCAAAAATTGGTGCTACCCATTTGCCGATTTGTGCCAAGATGCTATCTGCACCATCTTCTACCATATGGAAGCCAAAATCCAAACTTTGCAAAACCCAAAGCAAAATCGTTCCGATAAAGATGATGGTAAAGGCACGCACCAAAAAGTCCTTTGCCTTCTCCCACATGTGCAATACAACACTCTTGCCCGATGGCAAACGGTAGGCCGGCAATTCCATAACAAAGGGATTCGGCTTGCCTTTAAATATCGTATTTTTCAAAAGCAACGCTGAGCAGATGCCCATTAAAATACCCGTCAGATACAATCCAAGCATCACGAATGCGCCATGCTTTGGAAAAAATGCCGCTGTAAACACCGCATAAATCGGCATTTTTGCACTGCACGACATAAACGGTACAAGTAAAATCGACATTTTACGGTCACGCTCGCTGGCAAGTGTTCTCGTTGCCATAATCGCCGGCACACTGCAACCAAACCCCAGAAGCATCGGCACAAAAGAACGGCCGGAAAGTCCGATTTTGCGAAGCAGTTTGTCCATCACAAAAGCAACGCGCGCCATGTAACCTGTATCCTCCAAAACGGAGAGGCAGAAAAACAGTACCAAAATCGTCGGCAAAAACGAAAGCACACTGCCCACGCCAGCGCAAGCGCCATCAATGACAAGCGAGATGAGCCACGCACTTACACCCCATTTTGTCAAAAGTGTACCGAGCGCAGCAATACCAGCATCCACACCCATACTCATATAATCGGAAAGTGTAGCCCCAATCGGCCCAAATGTGATGTAAAACACCAAAAACATGATGCACAAAAAGATTGGAATGGCCAGATACTTATGTGTTAAAACCGCATCTATCTTTACGCTGCGCGCCTGCTCTTTTGTCTGTTCGCGCTGTTTTTTGACCGCTTCTCTACAAACTTTGCCGATAAAATCATAACGCATGTCCGCCAAAGCAGCATCTCGGTATGTCCCCAAGTTTTTCTCTAAATCCTTGGCTAAAATCTCAATTAACTCTATCTCATTTTCGTGAAGCGCTAATTGCGATTGCATCGGCATATCGCCCTCGACCAGTTTTGTTGCCGCAAAACGCGTCGGAATTCTCTTTGCAATCGCATGGTCTTCCACGATATGCTCTACCGCATGAATGACTTTATGTAAATCCCCAATTTCGCAAAAATCAATCTTTTGCGGTTTTCTTTTCTCACGCACCACTTGCATTGCAAGGCGCGTGAGTTCATCAATCCCATCGTTTTTCGCCGCCGAAATCGGCACTACGGGCACGCCGAGTTTTTTAGAAAGCTTGTCTATATCTATATATGTACCGTTTGCCACAACCTCGTCCATCATATTAAGAGCAACAATCATCGGAATCTCTAATTCCGTAAGTTGCAGCGTCAAATACAAATTACGCTCAATATTGGTCGCATCCACAATGTTGATAATACCATCCGGCTTCTCTAAGAGCGCAAAATCGCGCGTTAAAACCTCTTCGGAGGTATATGGCGACAAAGAGTAGATGCCGGGCAAGTCCACCACAGTTGCATCTTTATATTTCCGGATTTGTCCTTCTTTTTTCTCCACCGTCACGCCTGGAAAATTGCCAACATGCTGATTGGCGCCCGTCAGTTGATTAAACAATGTCGTTTTGCCGGAATTTTGATTGCCGATAAGCGCAAAAACCGTTCCCATAATCATCGCACCTCCACTTCAATATTTGCTGCCTCCGCCTTACGAAGTGTAAGCTCATATCCACGCAGAAAAATCTGCATCGGGTCGCCGAGCGGCGCCAATTTACGCACATACACCTCAGTGTTCGGCGTTAGTCCCATATCCAAAAGTCTTCGGCGGATGGCACTTTCGCCGTCCACGGCGCAAATCATGCCATTTTGGCCGACTTGTAAATCTGCAAGTTTCATAGTTAGTCACCCCTTACCGCCGATAATTATATACATTTTCCCTTGCTATGTCAATACTTTTTCCGAAAAAAGTTAGTCTTGCCTTACCATTTTATAAAAAATATTCCTTTCATTCTATGTGCAAACTTGACTTTATATTTCTTTCTCGGTATAATGTAATGGCTATGGAGGTGGCTCTATGCGTAAAACCATAAACATATTAGGTGTGCACATTGATTGCCTGACACAGGGGCAAGCGCTCGATACCTTGTCGGGCTTTTTAGATACCCCAACAACCGATATTGTGTTTACACCAAATTCCGAAATTATATATGCCGCCTATAAAGATGCACAGTTTCGTGACCGTCTTAACAGTGCAAGCCTCAATACGGCAGATGGTATCGGCGTGGTCTATGCCTCTAAGATTTTAGGAAAACCGCTCGCTGAGCGTGTAGCAGGTTTTGACTTAATGTGTGCCTTTATGGGAGTGTGTGCAAAAAAAGGTGCACGCGTGTTTTTATTCGGCTCTAAAGAAGGTGTCGGCAAAGAAGCGGCTGATGAACTTGTGCGCCGCTACCCCGACTTAAATATCTGCGGTATTCGCAACGGCTATTTTACCGCTGCGGACACTGAGGACATTATCGCACAAATGAATGCGGCAAAGCCGGATGTCATTTTGGTATGCTTGGGTGCGCCCAAGCAGGAAAACTGGATTTTTGACAATGCACCAAGGTTAAATGCAAAAATCATGATGGGTTGCGGAGGCAGTCTGGATGTGCTGGCAGGCAAAGTAGAGCGCGCGCCGGAGAGTTGGCAAAAACTCGGGCTTGAATGGGCATACCGCTTAAAAAAAGAACCGAAGCGCATCGGACGCATGATGGCACTACCGAAATTTGCCTGGACCGTGCTTTTGCACGGCAGAAAATATAAGGAGAACTGATATGGGCACTTTATTTGTGATTGAAGGGGTAGACGGCGCAGGCAAGGCCACGCAAACGGCAAAACTCATAGAGCGACTGACCGCCGAGGGCAAAAACCCCTTAAAACTGACCTTTCCCGACTATGAAAACAATTCTTCGGACATTGTAAAAATGTATCTAAACGGCACCTTCGGTACACACGCCGAGGATGTAAATGCCAAAGCGGCATCCACTTTTTTTGCCATTGACCGCTATGTGTCCTATAAAACACGCTGGGAAAAAGATTTTCTGGACAATCGAATAATCGTGGCAGACCGCTATGTGACCTCCAATATGATTCATCAGGCTTCTAAATTAGGCAGCGTAGAAGAAAAGAAAGCTTTTATTGACTGGCTGGCAGATTTCGAGTACGGCATCTATAAGTTGCCGAGACCAACCAAGGTCGTCTTTTTAGATATGCCGCCCGAATATGCAGCTGAGCTTACAAAAACGCGCGCCAATAAATCCACCGGCGAAATGGTGCAGGATATTCACGAAAGCGACCGCGCCTACATTCAAAAAAGTTACGAGAATGCGCTTTGGGTTGCCAAAAACTACGGCTGGCACATTATCTGTTGTGTCAAAGACGGACAAATTCGCACAATCGAAGACATTTCTGAAGAAGTGTATAACTTCTTTATGCCGTGAAGGGTGTAAAATATACACGCTCGGCACTTTGATTTTTGCGTTGCACAAACCAAAAGCAAGTACTACAATAACAAACAGTGAGTTCGAAACCATCCTCACTTAAATCAAAACTAGGGAGTGTAAAAAATGAAAAAAACAAAAAACCTAACCACTGCGGCGCTGATTGCCGCGTTGTATGTCGTACTGACATATCTGGCAAATCTGCTCGGTCTGGCAAACGGCGCAGTACAAATCCGATTTTCCGAAGCGCTGACCATATTGCCGCTCTTTACCTCTGCCGCCGTACCCGGTCTTACCGTCGGTTGCCTCTTGGCAAACTTGCTGACCGGTTGTGCGTTCTGGGATGTGTTGTTCGGCACAATGGCCACCCTGCTCGGTGCGCTCGGTACGCGTTATTTGTCTAAAAAAAGCAAGTGGCTTGCGCCGCTGTATCCGATTTTGGCAAACACGCTGATTATACCGTTCGTGCTTGCCTATGTCTACGGTGCATCTGAGGCGATGTGGTATCTGTTTTTAACCGTCGCCGTCGGTGAAATTCTCTCCTGCGGCGCACTCGGTATACTCGTAGCAAACGCTCTTGAAAAGAATAAACTGTTCAAATAAAAATACACCTGATACACAACTGTATCAGGTGTATTTGTTTATTCTCTGTCTAATCGAATCAATTCTCTTATCGCTTCAATGGCCGTAAGAATTGCCGGTTCTGTTTCATGGCAGATGTTATTTTCCAATCCTTTATCCTGTCGGTTTTGATTGCCGACGGTTAAAAGCACCGTTCCGGCACGCACATCCAGGTAACTGCTGACCACAAACAGCGCCGCCGACTCCATCTCCGATGCTTTTACGCCAAGTTTTCCGTATGCCTCCCACTTTTGCAAAAGCGCATGCGAAACCGGCATTTTTTCAGGTTCATGCTGACCGTAAAAAGAGTCTTTGGATTGCACAACTCCCGTATGGAAGGTGTAACCCGTGCGCTTTGCCGCTGCCACCAGCGCCGTCGTAACGGCAAAATCCGCCACGGCAGGAAACTCAATCGGCGCATATTCCAAAGTTGTACCCTCCTGGCGCACTGAGCCGGTAGCAATCACCAAATCGCCGCCGCACACCTCCAAGGACATTCCGCCGCAAGTGCCGACACGAATAAAAGTATCTGCGCCGCATCGTACCAGTTCTTCTATCGCAATCGCCGCAGAAGGACCGCCGATACCCGTACTCGTTACGCTGACCATTTCACCATCCAAAGATCCGGTATAAGTCACATACTCACGGTTATCCGCTACAAGGCGTGCATCTTCAAAATGCGCCGCGATTTTAGCACATCGTTTCGGGTCGCCCGGCAAAATAACATATCTGCCGCAATCTCCGTGCCGAAGTCCTATATGATATTGCTTATCCGTAGAATAAATCATACATTTTCCTCCTCGCCGAATGTATGCGGCAATAATTCACCGAGTGTACATTCTCGGATTTCGGTTTCACTTTTAACCAGATAGACAGTGCAGTTTTTATCAGCAAATTCCGAAAGCACCTGTCTACACGCACCACACGGCATGCAAACTTGAACTTCGCCCTTGCCGCCTGCAATAGCGACCGCCGTGATTTTCCTCTCCCCCGCGCTTACCGCCGCAAACAAGGCACTTCGCTCGGCACAGTTGGTCAATCCATAACTGATATTTTCCACATTTGCCCCTGTATAAACATTGCCGCTGTCGCACAAAACGGCGGCACCGACCTTAAAATCAGAGTATGGCGCATACGCATTTTCCCTTGCCACAAGCGCAAGATTAGCCAGTTTTTCTTTCATACAAAACACCTCTTGGGTTTATTGTATTTTATATTCTAAATCTTGTCAATAGATTTGTTTTGTTGTATAATGATTACAATAACATACAGTATGGAGGCTTTTTTATGAAATGGTTTATCGCATCGGATATACACGGCAGTGCATACTACTGCAAAAAAATGCTTGATTGCTTTGATGCGGAAAAGGCAGACAAAATGCTTTTGCTCGGCGATATTTTGTATCACGGACCGAGAAACGATTTGCCGAAGGACTACAACCCCAAGGCCGTAATTGAAATGCTCAATGCACGCAAAGAACAAATCCTGTGTGTGCGTGGCAACTGCGATGCAGAGGTAGACCAGATGGTACTTGCCTTCCCGATTTTAGCGGACTACTGCACGATTACGGATGCAGATAAAATCATCTACGCAACCCATGGACATAATTTTAACGAAAACAACCTGCCGCCCCTTCAAAAAGGCGATATATTATTGCACGGTCACACACATGTACCCAAGTGCACCGTACACGAAAATTACACCTATATCAACCCCGGCTCGGTATCCATTCCAAAGGAGGATAGCCACCACGGTTATCTGATTTTGGAAAATGGTGTGTTTGTGTGGAAAGATTTGGATGGGAATATTGTGAATCTGTAATAAAACTGCCGCAGGCTAAACCTGCGGCAGTTTCTTATTTAAAATATCTTTGTCTGTGAATTTCGTACATCAGCACCGCAGCGGCGGCAGAAGCATTTAAGCTGTTGACCTGCCCCTTCATCGGGATACTGACCATAAAATCGCAATTTTCCTTGACCAGACGGCTGATGCCTTCGCCCTCGGAGCCGATGACTACGGCCAAGGGTCCGGTCATATCGGTCTTATACAATTCCGATGCGCCCTCGGCATCCGTGCCACACACCCACAATCCTGCATCTTTGAGCTTCTTGATGCACTGCGTCAAATTTGTTACCTTGCACACCGGCATATACTCCGTTGCACCGGCCGAAGCCTTTGCCGCAATCGCATTTAAAGCAACGCTTCTGTGCTTCGGGATAATCACGCCGTGCGCGCCGCAACATTCTGCCGTACGGATAATAGAGCCAAGATTGCCGGCATCATTTAACGAGTCGCACAAAATAACAAACGGCGCTTCTCCCTTGTCAGCGGCATTTTTTAAAATTTCCTCTATGGAAACATAGGTTGCCGCCGCTACATAGGCGATAATACCCTGATGTGCCCCCGTCTGACTGATCGCATCAAGTTTGGAGCGCTCCACTTCGCTGACTAAGATTTTTTGCTCTTTTGCAAGCGCAAGGATGCGTGTAATCGCACCCTTGTTATCGCTCTTTGCTATTAAGATTTTATCTATCTGCCGACCGGCACGCATGGCCTCAAATACAGGATTTCTCCCCTCTAAAATATCCTCGCGCAGTTCGGTCTGCTCATTGTTTCTTTGTTTATTCATTACGCTCTACCCAAATCAAATTTTTCGTGAATTGCAACAACGGCGCGCTCTGCATCCGCTCTGTCAATGAGTACGGAAACCTTGATTTCGGAGGTTGCAATCATACGAACATTAATGTTGTTTTGGAAGAGGGCTTCAAACATCTTGGAAGCCACGCCCGCATTGGAAACCATACCTGCGCCGACGATGGAAACCTTGGATACGGAATCATCATAAACAATTTTCTTTGCACCGATTACATCATTTGCACCGTTAAGCACATCAAGCGCTTCCTGCAATCTGTCGGAAGCCACGGTAAAACTGATGTCTCTTGTACCATCTCTGCCTTCGGATTGAATTATCAAGTCTACATTGATATCCTTCGCCGCCAGTTTGGAGAAAATGGAATACACCTTGCCCGGCTGGTCGTCTACCTCCATCACTGCAATGCTTGCCGTATTGTTATCGCGTGCTACGCCTCTTACCATCATCTTTTCCACATCTTTTACCTCCTTAACGGTTGTACCTTCCACTCTGTGCAAGCTGGAAAGCACCTTCAATTTTACATTATATTTTTTTGCCATTTCAACCGAGCGGTTGTTTAGCACATTTGCACCGAGACTTGCAAGTTCAAGCATTTCATCATAGGAAATGTCGTTGAGTTTTACAGCGTCCGGACAAATGCGCGGGTCGGTCGTATATACGCCGTCCACATCGGTATAAATTTCGCACACATCTGCGCTCAGCGCCGCCGCCAATGCTACTGCGGATGTATCCGAGCCGCCACGGCCGAGTGTGGTAATATCGTCATACTTATTGAGGCCCTGGAAACCTGCAACCACAACAATCTTGTTTTTGTCGAGTTCCATTTTTAATCGGTCGGTGTTGATTTTATGAATTCTCGCCATTCCGTACTGGCTCGAGGTATTAAAACCAGCCTGCCAGCCCGTTAGTGAAATTGCCGGACACCCGAGCTTTTCAATCGCCATCGCCAGAAGCGAAATCGATATCTGCTCACCGGTTGCCAAAAGCATATCCATCTCGCGCTTGGACGGTCTGTCGCTGATTTCCTTTGCCTTTTCAATCAAATCGTCTGTGGTATCGCCCTGTGCGGATACAACTACAACCACTTGGTTGCCTGCTTTATACTTATCCGTTATGATGCTTGCCACATTAAACACTCTCTCGGCATTGGCAACAGAACTGCCGCCGAATTTCTGTACTACTAAACTCACTGTATTTTCCTCCTTACTTCATGACACGAATCATGCTGATAACCTTACCTGAGAGTTTTTCCAATTTCTCTATCATATGCGCTTCTTTCATCGCCGGTGCGATAAAGGCCATCTGTTCATCGCTGTCGGCAAAAATGGTGTCTGCGCCGAAAATATCACGCACAACAGAAGCATTTATACCGTCTGCGCGTACAAACATCGCACCCTCAGCCTCCAAATGACTTACGCACAAATCTTCTGTGCCCTCTGCCCAGATAAAGTTTTTGTTTGCGCTATCCGTTGCAATATCAATCACATCGCCGAGCACCGCACTTGCCGTCGGCAATTTGCCGGCGCCTCTGCCGTAAAACATCACATCTCCCACACTGTCGCCACGCACCATAATCGCATTAAACACATCTTCCACCATAGCAAGCGGTGTGCCCTTTTTAATCAGCATCGGCGATACGCGGCAAAGGCTCTTGCCGTCCTTGTTTTGCGTGTAGCCGATAAGTTTAATTACATAACCTAAACGGTCTGCGAGTTTCACATCGTCTAATGTGATTTTGGTGATACCTTCGGTGTATACTTTTTCGCTGTTTACCGCTATGCCGAAAGCAAGCGATGCAAGGATACTGATTTTTCGGCAGGCATCATGGCCTTCCACATCGGCTGCCGGATTGCGCTCGGCATACCCTTTCTCCTGCGCTTCTACGAGCGCCTGCTCAAAAGTTTTGTTGTTGTGAATCATCTGCGTTAAGATGTAATTTGTCGTACCGTTTAAGATACCGAAAATTTCGGTAACATTGTTTGCCGCCAGACACTTGTGCAGCGGACGAATAATCGGAATACCGCCGCCGACGCTGGCTTCAAACAAATAGTTTACATTCTTTTCTTTTGCAATCGCCAAAAGTTCGGTGCCGCACTTTGCCACAAGTTCTTTATTGCTTGTAACAACGCTCTTGCCTGCCATAAGCGCCTTCTTTGTAAATGTATACGCCGGTTCTACGCCGCCGATGGTTTCCACCACAATGCTGACGGAAGCATCGTTTAAAATCACATCAAAATCCTTTGTGAAAATCTCTTTTTTCGGATGCGTATCAAAATCACGCAAATCCAGCACATGGGCCACTTCGATTTTTTTGCCCACCTTACGCTCAATACCGCAAGCATTGGTATCCAAAATATCGTACACGCCGGAGCCTACCGTACCATAACCGAGTATTGCAATCTTCATCATAATCTTTACGCCTTTCTTCCCAATTTGTTTGTGTTTATTATTCGCCCGAAATAATTTCCAGACGCTTTACACCATCTACCAGACGGAGTTTTTTTATGAGTTGGTCTACACGCATATTCATTTCGCCGATACGCAGAGAAATCGTAATGCTTGCAAGTTTATTGACCGGAATGTTTTGGTTGATGGTCAAAACACTCGTGTGTGCGCCTGCCAAAACATTAAGTATGGTGGATAGCACGCCCATTCGGTCCGCCACTTCAAATAAAATCGTTATGATTTTATCTTTTCCCATCTCTTCGAGCTCAAATACGCGATCTTTGTATTTATAAAAAGCCGAACGGCTGATTTTCAATTTTTCCGCCGCCTCCGAGGCCGTCTGACAAACGCCGGTTTTCAGTAGACGCTTCGCCTCCATCACCTTTTGAAAAATCTCCGGCAATACCGCAGTATCAATCATCAGATATTCATTTTGACGCTCCAAAAACTCACCTCCGAACCATCGCAACTTTGTGCGCGGTAGAAATACATTTGTAGTCGTACTATGGAATAATATCATACTCCAAAAGCGGTGTCAATACTTTATAGTAGGTTTTTTTCAAATCCGCACGAAAAAAGAAGGAAAAACTTTGGAAGATGTAGAAATTAAACAAAATAGGGATTGGGGGTATGCCAAATGGCTGGCAAATTGTTTAAAAAAGCCTTTGTGGGCGGATATAACCGAAAGAGTGTTGAGGCTGAAATTGCGGCTCTGCAAGCCGAAGTTGAAGCTGGCAAAACACGCATCGCCGAATTAACGGAAAAATCAGAACAGCAAGCCGCGCAACTTGCTCGTTTCGAGCAGGAACGCACCTTGATTTCCGATGCCCTTTTAACTGCACAAAGAGAGGGCGAAAAGTTACTTTCGCAGGCCCGTGCAGAAATTGAAGAACTGCAAACCGCAGCACAGGCGGAATTAGACCGTTTGTATGCGCTTGCCGAGGAAGAGCGTGAACGCATCCGCGGCTATCAGAAAAGTGCATACGAAATGCTCAAAGAACATAAAGAACATGCTGACAGCATAGAAATTTAATAAAGGAGTTTATTATGACTTGGTTTGAGGCTTTAGTTTTAGGTCTGGTACAGGGATTGACCGAATTTTTACCGGTATCCAGTTCCGGTCACATTGTCATTTTCAGTAATATTTTAAATGTGCAAATCGAAGACGGTAACGCATTTTCCGTGCTTTTGCATCTTGCAACCTTCATCTCGGTCTGCATCATGTATAAAAAAGATGTTTGGATGCTGATTAAAGAAGCTTTTTTGTGGGTATGGGATATGCTGCACGGTTGTTTTGCCGTAAAAACGCCGGAACGCAGAATGTTGATTTTGCTGATTTACGCAACCCTCCCCGCCATCGTGGTCGGCGCTTTGTTTAAAGTGTTTGACCTGGATGCAAAGCTCTCCGTTCTGCCCGTAGTCGGCGGCACGCTTATGCTGACAGCAGCGCTGATGTACATCGTTGACCATTTCGGCGACGGTAAATACACGCAAAAAGATGCAAGCATAAAGTCAGCATGGCTCGTCGGTCTGGCACAGGCATGTGCGCTTCTGCCGGGTCTGTCGCGCAGCGGCTCCACCATCACGGCAGCGCGTGCTTGCGGCTACAAAAAGGAATTTGCCATCAAGTTCGCATTTTTAATGTCTCTGCCGGCAATTTTAGGAGCGGCGGTGCTGGAGGGTGCAGGTTTGATTATGGACGGCGCTTTTTCCGTAGACCCCGTACCGACAATGATTGCCTTTGTTGCGGCGATGGTTTCCGGTGTACTTGCCATTAAGTTTATGATTAACCTGCTCAAAAACAACCGTTTTTATATTTTTTCGATTTATTGCGCGTTGGTCGGCATAGTTTGTCTTGTATTTGGTTTTATAAAGTAGTATAATAGGAGTGGCTTTCGAGCCGCTCCTATTTTATTTTGCAGAAAGGACGGTGTGTATATGAACTGGTCGAGAACAAAAACCTGGCTGATTGTACTCTTTGTCGGTATCAATCTGTTCTTACTGTTTACCATCGTGAAAGAAAACATAGTCAAGTCCACCATTTCGGAGCAAATGATTACAGACACCGTCGAAATCCTTGCGCGAAATGGCATTACGGTCGAGCCGCAAACCATCGTTCGCAAGATGCCGTCTCTAAGTGCAGTCGAGGTGCAAAATACCATAACCGACCAAGCCGCTTTTGCCGAAAAACTGCTTGGCAACAAAGGCACTTATGATGCGTCTGCCAATCAGTATAGGCACGCAGCGACCATCGTGCGCTTTGAAGGCGATACTTTCAGTTATATCAATTTAAACCCCATTTTGAAAAGTGCTTCGGTCGATGCACAAGCCGCCGTAGAGATTGCAAAGAGTTTTTGCACCAAAGCCGGACTGGATATGCGAAAGGCGCAGGCACAGTCCTATGCGGAAAACGGTAGCGAAGCTGTAGTGATATTTACTCAAAAGCTCGACCGCTATCCGCTGCTCGATTCCCAAATCAAACTGATTGTCAATGCCAAAGGTGTGCGTGAGGCCGTCGGTTGCTGGTTTTATATGGCAGATGACCAGAGCGGCGGCGGCATGGGCAACCGTGTAAAAGAAATCACTTCGGTATTGGTTGACTTTATTTCCGACAAAAACCGTGCACAAAGTTCCGTGCAGATTGCAGACATCACCTTAGGCTACACCACGGGCGATAAAAGCACCTACCACAAGTCCGTCTCCGCTATGCCCTCCTGGCGCATTACCACCGCAGACGGCAGAGTGTATTACTACGATGCAAATTAAGGATTACGCATATGAAAGACTTTTTACCAATTACAAAAGAAGATTTACAATCGCGCGGTTGGGACACGCCCGACTTTTTATACATCAGCGGCGATGCGTATGTTGACCATCCGAGTTTCGGGCACGCCATTATTACGCGTGTGCTGGAGGCAAACGGATACAGCGTGGGCATCATTGCACAACCGGATTGGAAAAACACAGATGATTTTAAATGTTTGGGCAAACCGCGCCTCGGCGTGCTGGTTTCGAGCGGCAATATTGACTCTATGGTCAATCACTACACCGCCGCAAAAAAACCTCGTTCGGAGGATTTGTATTCTCCCGGTGGCGAGGCGGGACACCGTCCGGACCGTGCCGTGATTGTATATTGCAATCGTATCCGCGAGGCGTTCGGCGATATTCCGATTATAATCGGCGGCATCGAAGCGAGCCTTCGCCGATTTGCACACTACGATTATTGGGACAATAAGGTGCGCCGCAGCATTTTGCTCGACAGCCGTGCCGACCTTTTGATTTACGGGATGGGCGAAAAGCAGATTGTGCAAATCGCCGACGCGCTCGAAAAAGGCATCCCTGTAAAGAAAATCCGTCATATAAACGGCACCTGCTTTATTGCAGACAAAGACTATGTGGCAGATGGCATTGTGCTGGACAGTTTTGAATCCGTAACGGCAGACAAAGTAGCGTACGCCAAAGCCTGCCGCCTCCAATATGAAGAGCAAGACCCTATCCGCGGAAAGCGGCTGATGCAACCGCATCATGATAAGATTTTAGTGCAAAATCCACCGATGCTTCCTTTGACGACCAAAGAACTCGATGCGGTCTATGCCCTTCCCTACATGCGTACTTACCATCCGTGTTATGAAGCAAAGGGCGGCATCCCCGCCATCGCGGAAGTTAAGTTTTCCATTACAAGTTGTCGCGGCTGCTTCGGCGCATGCAATTTCTGCGCCCTGACTTTCCATCAGGGCAGAATCGTACAGTCTCGCAGTCACGAATCCATTTTAAATGAGGCAAAAAAAATCACATGGGAGCCTGACTTTAAAGGCTATATTCATGATGTAGGCGGTCCAACGGCGGATTTCCGCAAACCTGCATGCAAAAATCAGTTGAAGGTGGGCGCGTGCAAAAACAGACAATGCCTGTATCCGACGCCGTGCAAAAATTTAGAAGCCGACCACAGCGACTATCTGTCGCTTTTACGCAAACTGCGTGCGCTCGACCGGGTAAAAAAAGTGTTTGTTCGTTCCGGTCTGCGCTATGACTATATCATGGCAGATAAAGACGACACCTTCTTTACGGAACTTTGTGCTCATCATGTCAGCGGTCAATTAAAAGTTGCACCCGAACATGTGAGCGAAAATGTGCTTGCCTGCATGGGCAAACCCGCCGGCGGCGTGTATAAGCGTTTTTCGGACAAGTATTACAAAATCAATGAAAGGTTGGGGAAACAACAGTATCTTGTCCCCTATTTGATGAGTTCGCATCCCGGCTCTACTTTAAAAGATGCGGTGGAACTTTCGCTGTTTTTGCGCGACAACGGATTAAATCCGCAACAGGTGCAGGACTTCTACCCCACTCCGGGTACGATTTCCACGGCGATGTTTTACACCGGTATTCACCCCTACACAGGCAAACCCCTCTATGTGGCAAAAACACCGGAGGAAAAGGCAATGCAGCGCGCATTGCTCCAATATAAAAATCCGGCCAATCACAATTTGGTGCGAAAAGCACTTAAACTGTGCGGCCGTGAGGACTTAATCGGTTTCGGCAAGCACTGTCTGGTGCGCCCCGAACCTGGAAAACAGGCAAACGGAGGAGATAAAAATGGCAATCATCATGGACGGAAAGGCTCTTTCCAAAAAAATCAAGGAAAATCTGCGAATCGAGGCAGAAAAACTCAAGGCAAACGGCGTTAATCCGTGTCTTGCAGTTATTATTGTAGGCGAGGACCCGGCAAGCAAGGTATATGTTGCCGGCAAAATCCGTGACTGCGGCGAAGTCGGCATTGAATCGAGAGAATTTGCCCTGCCGGAAACCACCACGCAGGAAGAGTTAATCGCACTTGTGCAAAAACTCAACGCAGACGACAGCGTTTCCGGTCTGCTCGTTCAACTGCCACTTCCGAAACATTTAGATGAAAAGGCGGTAATTGACACCATCGACCCGGCAAAAGATGTGGATGCCTTTCATCCTGCAAATGTCGGCAAAATCATGATTGGCGATTATGATTTTCTGCCGTGCACACCGGCAGGTGTTATGGAACTGTTAGACGAGTATAAAATTGATATTACGGGCAAGGAGTGTGTGGTCGTCGGCAGAAGCAACATCGTCGGCAAGCCGCAATCCATGCTTTTACTGCAACGCCACGGCACCGTTACAGTTTGCCACTCCAAAACGAAAAACTTAGCGGAAATTACGCGCCGAGCAGATATTTTGGTTGTTGCCATCGGTCGTGGCGAGTTTATTACGGGTGATATGATTAAAGAGGGTGCGGTGGTCATCGATGTCGGCATGAACCGCAACGCAGAGGGAAAACTCGTCGGAGATGTAGACTTTGCAAGTGCCGAGAAAAAGGCATCTTATATCACGCCTGTACCGGGCGGCGTTGGCGTAATGACGCGTGCCATTTTAATGAAAAACACCATCCGCGCAGCACAAAAATAAAGGAGTATCCCTATGAAAACGATACTTGCATCCGGTCTGGATGCATTAAACATTGCCTATACAGAGCAAATGCTTTCGCAATTTGAACTCTATTACGAATTGCTGATAGAAACCAACAAGGTAATGAACTTAACCGCCATCACCGAGGTGCAAGAGGTAGCAAAAAAGCATTTTCTCGATTCTGCCGCACTTTTGGCGCACGAGAAAATTCCGTACGGCGCAAAGGTGATTGACATCGGCACCGGTGCAGGTTTTCCCGGCATGGTGCTTAAAATTCTGCGCCCGGATTTAGACATCACTTTGCTCGATGCGCTGCAAAAACGCATCCGCTTTCTAGAAGAAGTGTCAACAAAACTCGGCCTTTGCGACAAACTGACATTAACGCACAGCCGCGCGGAGGATTTGGCAAGAGATGACAAATACAGAGAGCGTTTCGCATTTGCTCTGTCGCGCGCCGTTGCGAATTTAAGCACATTGTCGGAATACTGTCTGCCTTTTGTGAAAATTGGCGGAAAAATGGCCGCTTACAAAGGCCCCGGTGTCGAAGAAGAACTGGCACTGGCTTCAAATGCCATTGAGATTTTAGGCGGTAAAACAGCAGAAATTGTGCCTGTAAATGTTTTAGGAACGGATTTGGCACACAATATAGTTTTCATCGACAAACTTGTGTCTACGCCGACAAAATACCCCAGAACAGGCAACAAACCGGCAAACAAACCTTTGTAATTACCCAAAAAACAATTTAATATGTCGAAACATAAGAAACGGTTTTTCTTTACTTTTTTCCAAAATATGGTATTCTTAACTTGTCGGCGGACAAAACCGCCTACAATCCGCTATCAACTGTGGGGCGGTCGATACCGAAACGGAAAGTGTTTGCAAAAGCCGTTTTTTGTTATTTTACATCTAAGGAGGAGCAGCAATGAGTTTACCGCTCACCGTAAGTCGGGGTGCAGATACGGCCGGGGCAATTTCTCTCTTGCCAGTTGACATCATTCATCCCAACCCATACCAACCCAGAACCCACTTTGAACAAAGTGCCCTGGACGAATTGTGCGCTTCCGTTGCGCGCTACGGGATTCTGCAACCGATTACGGTACGACGTCTCGGCTCAGTTTACGAACTGGTAGCAGGCGAACGACGCCTGCGTGCAGCAAAGATGGTCGGTATGAACACCGTCCCCGCAGTTATAGTGCAAATAGGCGAAGAAGATATGGCTGTTTTGGCATTAATTGAAAATCTGCAACGCGCTGATTTAACCTTTATGGAGGAAGCGGAAAGTTATGAAAAACTGCTTCGCCTGCACAAAATGTCGCAACAACAGATTGCAGAAAAAGTCGGCAAAACGCAAAGCGCAATCGCCAACAAACTTCGCTTGTTAAAACTGCCGCCCGTCATCAAAAAAGGTGTGTTAGCGCATCACTTAACCGAACGGCATGCGCGTGCGCTTCTGCGTCTGGGCGAAGACTGTAAATTGCAAATGCAGGCCATAGAAATCATCGTCGCTCGCAATTTAAATGTCAGCCAAACTGATGCGCTCGTTGAGCAGATGCTTTCCCCCAAAACGCATACTACGCCGCGCAGTAAACAGATAAGGATGCAAAATTACAAACTTGCCGCCAACACTTTAAAACAAGCGGTCAGGCTGATTCAAGAAAGTGGCATTTCAGCAGTTGTGAAGGAAAATAAGACTGCTGACTTTATAGAATACATCGTTACCCTACCTCTCTGACGAATGTGCTTGCCCCATATTCGTTTGATATATACCCCTAAAAAACGACCCCGCATCTCCCCCCGATGCAGGGCTGTTTTTTTATTTAAACCCTTTGTAAATTAAAGATTTCTTAATGTAAGATTTCTCCGTACTTCTCCACGAAAAAAGGACCGTGGTTTCTCCCACGGTCCTCATAATCCATTTTCTTACATTACGCCCTGCGCCATCATTGCTTCGGCAATCTTTAAGAAACCTGCAATGTTTGCACCTGCAACCAGGTTATCTTCACATCCGTATTCCTTTGCCGCTTCGCTGGCAGCCTTATAGATGGATTTCATAATGCCTTGCAGCTTTGCATCTACTTCTTCAAAACTCCAGCTATAACGCATGGAGTTCTGGCTCATTTCAAGCCCCGAGGTAGCAACGCCGCCTGCGTTTGCAGCCTTTGCCGGACCGAACATTACGCCATTTTCCTGGAATGTTGCAACCGCTTCCGGTGTAGAAGGCATATTTGCGCCCTCTGCAACAAGCATAACGCCGTTTGCAACGAGCGTTTTTGCCTCCTCGCCGTTGAGTTCGTTTTGTGTAGCACACGGAAGTGCGATGTCACATTTCACGCTCCAAATACCTCTGCAACCTTCTGTATAGGTAGCACCTTCTACGCGAGATGCATATTCCTTAATTCTTCCGCGCTCTACTTCCTTAATTTGCTTAATAACATCAAGATTGATACCGTTTGTATCTACAATATAACCGTTGGAGTCGGACATAGCAATAACCTTGCCACCAAATTCCGTTGCTTTCTGCGCTGCGTAAATTGCGACATTACCGGAACCGGAAACAACGACATTCTTGCCTTTAAAACTATCGCCCTTTGCAGCAAGCATTTCTTTTGTAAAGTAGCAAAGGCCAAAGCCCGTTGCTTCCTTTCGCGCCAAAGAACCGCCATAAGTAAGACCTTTGCCCGTAAGCACGCCGGTGAACTCGTCGCGCAGACGCTTATACTGACCGAACATATAGCCAATTTCTCTTGCACCAACACCAATATCGCCTGCCGGTACATCTGTATCTGCGCCGATGTACTTAGAAAGTTCTGTCATGAACGCCTGGCAAAAACGCATGATTTCACCATCGGTTTTACCCTTCGGATCAAAGTCAGCGCCGCCTTTACCGCCGCCCATCGGAAGCGTAGTCAAACTGTTTTTGAAGCACTGCTCAAAACCGAGGAACTTGATAACCGAAGCATTTACGCTCGGATGGAAACGGATACCGCCCTTGTATGGGCCGATTGCCGAATTGTACTGAACTCTAAAACCTCTGTTTACCTGTACTTTGCCCGCATCGTCAACCCAAGCCACACGGAACTGAATAAAGCGTTCCGGCTCAACGATTCTTTCAATGATGCCTGCTTTGACGATATCTTCTCTCTTTTCCACAACCGGCTCAAAGGATTCAAGCACCTCGTAAACCGCCTGCAAAAACTCTTTCTCGCCTGCGTTTCTCGCCTCAACCTTGGCATAAACTTCTGCAAGATATGCATTCTTGATTGCCATATATATTACCTCCTTAGGATAGTATACTTTTAATATGCTTCATTGGAATAGTATAGCAAAAGCTTATAAAAAATGCAAGCAAAAAATTTTTGCTTGCATTTTTTTGTGAAGATAAAACAAATCCGCTGTTTAAAATCCATTGTTTTTCGACATTTCAAAACCACCGACAATACATGATTTGAAACATCCATGAAAAAACTTGCGTATATAATCTTATTCTTCCGTAGTTTCCACCTCTACAACCGTCTCTGTCTCAGCATGCGCCGGCATGGCATCCACGGTTTGCGCCAGTACTGCACCGCATTTTGCACAATAGGTCGCATCTTCGGCATTCTCCGTATGACAAGCTTCACATACTTTCAAATTGCGTACAGACGCATACTCTGCTTTAAGTCGTTCAAGTTCTGCATGCAATGTATCGAGTTCGGCACACTTTGTTTCAATTTCTTCCGAGTCGCCCTCATCATTGCGGTATGCTTCGTATACAATCTTACCTATGGCATTGTATACATCCTTGATTTTGCCCTCCGCAGATACGATGGCTACCTTCAATTTTGTAAGTTTGGCAACCTCGCCGGATTTTTGCATCACAACCTCTTTGGTTTTATTCGCATGATGTAAAAATTTTTCCATAAAACCTTTAAATTCCATTTAAAATACCTCCCTTGGTATGATTTTTATTTATACAGCATTTGCTGTTGTATACATAGTTCTTTTCCTAATTCCCAAAAAGTTAAAAAACGAGAAAATTCGGATGCAGCGCTAGGCGGCTGCATCGCCGCTATATTTTTATATGTGGCGAGGCAACAACGACGCGATGCGCCAAATTCTTTTGCGTTTTAAAAACGAGGAAATTCGGATGCAGCGCTAGGCGGCTGCTTCGCCGCTATATTTTTATATGCGGCGAGGCAACAACGACGCGATGCGCCGAATTTACCGTTTTTTTTCATGCGCGGGGATGGGATTTTTGATATATATCCTTTATTCTGTACTTCTGCATTTGCGCGTAGATTTGGGTAGAGGAAATGTCGCTGTGGCCGAGCATTTCTTGGATGGAGCGCAGGTCAGCACCGTTTTCGAGAAGGTGGACGGCAAAAGAATGACGAAGGGTGTGCGGGGTCAGTTCACAAGAAATCTCCGCTTTTTCTTTATAGGAGCGGATGAGTTTCCAGAAACCTTGGCGCGTCATGGGTTTGCCGTTGGTGTTGACAAAAAGAGCGTCCGTTGTATTTTGATGCAAAAGAAACTCGCGTGCATCTGAAAGATAGGCAGCGATGGCATCGGTGGCATATTTTCCGAGCGGAATAATGCGCTCTTTTTTTGAAGCGCAGCGCACAAAACCAAGTTGAAGGTTTACATCTTCAAGTTTCAGAGAAATCAGTTCGCTGACACGCATACCACTGGCATAAAGGATTTCAAGCATCGCTTTGTCACGCAACCCTTTTTTGTCGGTGATTTGTGGTGCATCTAAAAGCCGCTCTACTTCCTGCGGTGTTAAAATTTGCGGTTGTTTGCGCTGCACGCGCGGCGTTTGCAAATCGAATGCAATATTTTCAGAGCTTGTCCCTGATTGTACAAGGTAGGCATGAAACGAGCGTAAAGATGCACAGATGCGTGACACGGTTGAGGTGGCCTTTCCCTGTTTTTGCATTTGCAGTAAATATGTAAGCACCACTGTTTTATTGATTTGCTTTGGCTCTATGATACCTCGCTGGCTTAAAAAATGCAAATAGGCTTGTATGTCACGGCGGTACGAAGAAAGCGTATTTTCCGACAGCTTGCGTGCTTTAGAAAGATACTGTATGTAATTGTCCAAGTACGCTGATAGCATTTACACGCACCCTTCCGATGTTTCTCTATTTCATTTTACAAGATTTTTTTGAAAATGTACATAGTTTTTTAAAAATTTTATGTAAACCTACAGTTTGACCTTTGAAAGAAATTTTAAAATCAAACGCCAGCCGATGTATCCTTCATAAAAGGCCGCCAGTGCAAACACGCATAAAATCACCAGACAAAATATGCAGTAAACAAAAAAGCGACTGCGTCGAAGCGAGCGATCCACCGTCGGCGGTGCAAGGGCACGGTGTATGGCAACACAGGCTTGCATCTGCATCGCGGGTAGGACAAGCAACATCTGCGGCAGCAAACCCGCCGCCGCGGCGCCCAGTCCCGAAAGACCGTAAAGTATAAAAAGTGCGGCGACAGAAAAGCCGCACAAAAATCCGCGCACACCCAACAACAGCGGCGCAAATGCCACACCCAAACGGCTTGTTGCACATAAACTCAGCAGAACCCACAAACGCAAATAATTGACAAAGGATGCACGGAAAATATGCAAACTGTCCGTTAAGGCAAGCAAGCCCTCCTTGCCTGCAAACACGCCGTAGAGCGCTTCGCTTGCCGTGTGCGGCAAACGGGCGCAGTATACTCCGCCCAAAAGGCTCCCTGCCGCAAAGAAAAACAACCCCAAAAGCAAAAGCCTGCAATGTTGCCGTATGTAATTTTGAAATAAACCGCCGCCAACCTGCATGGATAAACACCTCCCGTATTTATCCTATGCCCGGCTTGGCAGCATTAGTCGTTACTGTACAAATTCAAATTTCACGCCCTGCAGTGTCAAGGTCAGTTTCACATACGCAAATCGCTGTGCATCGTCAAAAAATGTCATTGTATGTGCATTTTTGAGTGCGCCGCATACGATGTAAGTCACACCATTGGTCATGACATACTCTGTCTCACTGCCCTCGTAGACCACATAAACCCTTTTGCCTTTTTCCACCGCATCTGCAAGCACCGCATCGAATACACGCTTTTCGTTTTCTTCTAATGTATAAACCGACTTAGGCATCAAAATCACGATGCTTTTCTCTTTGGCATTTTCAACTGCATCTATCAGCTTCGCCCATTGCGAGGCATCCGTTTTTTTGATGCCGCCATTTGCGTTGTTGACCGTTATCAAAAGATTGTTGTTGATGCTTTGCGCCGAAAACCCGCTCACCTGATGCAAGCCGTCCGTATCGCCATCATAATCTCCCAATCGATATGAAACGCCTCCGCTCTGCAACAAAACCTGCTCCCGTTGCATCCGCAGCAAACGCTTAAGCAAGGTGTTTTCCTCATAACTGTCGCCCGTGATGCAAATCGTATAACCGTTTCCTGCTCCGTATTGCGGATGCACAGGCCCGATATCATTTGGTTTATTATATAAAACAGATGCTGATGTTGCCACTGCCGCATAAGCTTTTAAATCTCCGATTTGAGCGCAAACATTTGCGCTGCCTTGCGAAAGCGCACGCACCTTGCCGTGCTGCACCGAAAATGCAGGGCTGTCGACTGACCAGATTGCATTTTTTGCATCCAAACGCACATGATGTCCGTATGCATCCGTTGCCCACAATGCAAAATTAAAACTTTCACCCACCGCAATCTGCTTGCTTTGGGAAGCCAGATACAAGTCCGTATACTCTGCTACACTGACAAAATGTACTTTGGTTTTCACCTTTCCGCAAGTCAGCGTTAACACATACTCGCCACCCTGCAACGGCACGACAGTGTTTCCCGAAATTTTTGCAGGCAGATTTGCCGTTATGCTCACCTTGTTTTTTGCGCTTACGGGATTAAAATATTTGTCATAGAGCGCATAATCTACCTCAACCGCTGAGCCGCACGCCACCACAGAAGCCAATACTTTTGCTTCCATACCGAAAGCCTCCGATGTCGGCGCATCTTCAAAAATGCCGATGGCGGTCGATACCTTTCGCATACTGCCCGTCAGCGTATTTTGCACTTCCAGTTTTTCGGTATACCGGTCGCGCGCCACCATCGTAGTCGAACCACCGCCGTCTAAATTCAGTGCGGTATCACAACCGAGTTCAATTAAAAGGCGGGCAAGTTCGGTCTGGTTCATGCCCTCGCACTCGGAAAGTCTGCCGTCAACCGTCACAAGCATCAAGGTGGTACCTTCTTTATCTATGCCGACTGCCGTGCGTTGAGAATATCCCGATATCGTATTGGTAAAAGGCGCAACTTTCCCATCTTTGACCAAAAGTGTACCGCCACCCGTTGCTTCACGCAGTTTTTTGGTCTGGGGCGAAAGTGTGTGTTGCAATTCAACCGTATCTCCAATTTCAAAATTGTCGGTCAAAAATCCGTTGACATCGCTGTTTGTCACCAACACATATCCATCCTGCGGAATGGCAATCGCCTGCGCGCCCACATAAATTGCCGACACTTTGCCGTCTTCAACCACCATCTGTGCAAGTCCCGTTGCTTCCGCCGGCGCATAGGTCTGCTTACCCCACGCCGAGGTCAACATGGTAATTGCGCCGCCCATGGACGGCAGTTTGTTTATTGCATACAGCTCGCAAGTGTATCCCTGCGGCGATGTAAGCAGAGCTTCAAAAGAAAAATAGGTAAACAACGCCTCATTTTCCTGTGTAATTGCAAAACCGGCAAGCCCCGGATCTTTGGATGGTGAAGCCACATATGCACCATTTTGCACCACCATGCCTAGTGCATTTGTCTGACCGGAACGCACATTAAAAAAGTCGCCGTTTACCGCCGCCACAGCGCCGCTTCGCTCCGCCATAGACAATGTAGTTTCAAGTGCGGATACACCCTCCGCCGCCGTCAATACGCGCAGCGATAAATGCGAGTTGTCCAAATCCATATACAACACACGAATTTTATCCCATGTATTTTGGTAAAAACGGTCGAGCGCACGCAGCTGCACACCATCTGTAATCGTTTCGGTCGTATCGCTTTCCCAGAGCGGCGCCGCCTGTGCAACAACGCTGCTGAGCCATAATACACTTATAAGCAATATGATAATTTTCACTATCTTCTTCATTATGTACCTCACTTCATTTCGTTCAATATTATTTTAGTACATCCTACCCCGGTTTGTAAAGAGGCGGATTTTGACAAAATTACAAAAAATTCTTTACAAAGCAATTTGCTTATGATAAACTGTACTTAAGTCAATACGGTAGCTTTTTTTCGGTGCAGAGACATCGGCAAGTTTACATCGTAGTACAGGTTTTAACCTTGTCTGTTTTTGCACAGGCAGGTTTTTTTTTTGCAAAAAAGTTACTGTGATGCACGGACAAAATTATATAAGGGGGTTTTTCTCACATGGCAAAAGAGAAAAAGGTAATTTCCGGCCCGATTTACGATGCGCGTGAATTGGGCGGCGGTAAAACGCTCGTGCTCGGTCTGCAGCACATGTTTGCTATGTTCGGCGCAACCGTTTTGGTGCCGATCATCACAGGCTTAAGTGTTTCCGCAACACTGTTGTTTGCAGGTATTGGCACACTGTTGTTCCACCTGCTCACCAAAGGTAAAGTTCCGGCATTTTTAGGTTCTTCCTTTGCGTTCCTCGGCGGTTATGCTGCAGTTGCTGCATACTGCACAGCAAACGGCATCGAAAACTTCTCTGCATATGCAGGTGTCGGTGTGGCTTGTGCGGGTCTTTTGTATGTATTGCTCGCGGCGCTGTTTAAAATCTTCGGTGCAAAGAAAGTTATGCGTTTCTTCCCACCGATCGTTACAGGTCCGATTATCATTGCAATCGGTCTTACGCTTTCCGGCAGCGCAATCACGAACTGTACCACAAACTGGTGGATTGCCATCGTTGCAATTTTGGTTATCATCATCTGCAACATTTGGGGCAAAGGCATGATTAAAATCATCCCGATTCTTTTGGGCGTTGTTGTTTCTTACATCGTAGCGGCTATTGCAGGCGAAGTAGATTTCACAACCGTAAAAGACGCAGCATGGATCGGTCTTCCGGTTGCATGGAACAATACTGCACTTTCACTGTTCGGCGGTGCAGACGGCGGCGCAATCATCTCTGCAATCATCACCATTATGCCGATTGCAATCGCAACCATCATCGAGCACATCGGTGATGTCTGTGCAATCAGTTCCACCGTTGAGAAAAACTACATTGAAAATCCGGGCCTGCACAGAACGCTCCTTGGTGACGGTCTCGCAACAAGTTTGGCAGCACTCTTCGGTGCTCCGGCAAACACAACTTACGGCGAAAATACAGGCGTACTTGCTCTGACAAAGGTTTACGACCCGAAGGTAATCAGAATTGCGGCTTACTTTGCAATCCTGTTCTCCTTCTCCCCGAAATTTGCGGCACTCATTAACTCGATGCCTGCATCCGTTGTCGGCGGTGTTTCCCTGGTGCTCTACGGTATGATTTCCGCAGTCGGCGTAAGAAATGTTGTTGAAAGCAAGGCCGACTTCTCCAAGTCCAGAAATGTTATTATCGCTGCGCTCATCTTAGTGCTCTCCATCGGTATTAAATACTACGATGCATCCGGTGCTGTAAGCTTCGCAGTTGGCAACATCACCATCAGCCTCTCCGGTCTTGCAATCGCAGCGCTGGTTGGTATTATCTTAAATGCCGTTCTGCCGGGTAAGGATTACGAGTTTAAGACAGAAAATCCGAAGGAAGCACATCCGGGTGTTGACTTTAAGGTTTGATTATAAAGCAATAAATATTTTAGAAAGAGAGTCTGCATGGCTCTCTTTTTTTGCACTCGTTTTATTGACGAAACACCTAATTTATGCTATACTTTTTATAAGTACATTTTTTTCGCTCATCAGGAGAGAATATTATGAATATATCCGAAATTTTTACAAACGGTTTTGCCGTTTTGCGCGGCTTAACCAAGCGTTTTTATTTTAACCGTTGCGGCAAACTTTTGCGCGTGGAAAGCGGCGTTCGCATTTTAAAAAAGAACGCCAAAATCAACCTTGGCGACCGTGTGCTATTGCATCGCGGCGTCAAACTGAGTGCATGGGGCACAAGCGCGCACGCCGATATCACCATCGGCTCGAACACCTACATCGGCGACCGCACGGAAATTCATGCAGGCAAGTGCGTACGCATCGGTTCGGGTTGCAACATTTCTTGGAACTGTACAATTATCGACCGTGACTACCATAAACTCGACAGCGAAACCGAAGTTATGAAGCCCGTATTTATCGAAGATAATGTATGGATTTGCCAGGGTGCAACGATATTAAAAGGCGTACGCTTGGGCGAAGGCTGTGTTGTCGGCGCAGGTGCGGTTGTCACCAAAGATGTACCTCCGCATTGTGTCGTTGCAGGAAATCCCGCACGCATTGTAAAAGAAAATGTGGTTTGGAGACCGTAAGCATGCAAAAGAAAAATCTTTTGGGTTCTATCAGTTCTGTGATGGTGATTATGATTCTCGCCCGTCTGATGAGCCTGCTATCTACACAAATTTATATGGCGCATTTCGGTGCATCGGATGTATATATGAATATTTATTCGTATGTCATCAGTATCCCGAATATTATTTTTACTTGCATCGGCACGGCGCTCTCCACCGTGGTCATCCCGATTTTTATGGGACATACTGCAAACGGCAAAAAAGATGCCGCCAAGCGATTTGCCGATAACATCATCACTATCTGCGTGGCGCTGACCGCCGTTTTGGTGCTCGTCGGTATCGTACTTGCACCGATTCTGCCCAAGTTTACGGAATTTGCCAAGACACAACAAACCTACACTTATGCTACAAAAGCATTGATGGTGGTTATGCCGGTCATGTTTTTTTATGGCCTCAACTACATTTTCCAAGGTATGCTTCAAGCCATGGGCAGTTACAATCTGCCGGCATTTGTCAGCGTACCGAGCAGCCTGGTTGTGATTTTGTATGTGTTTTTACTGGCAGACAAATTCGGCATTTCGGGCTTGCTTATTGCAACTGTTATCGGTCTTTCCCTGCAAGCCATCATTTTGATTTTTCCGCTGTATAAAAAAGGTTATCGCTATCGAATAAGCTTTGAATTAAGGCACCCCGATATCGTAAATGCTTTGAAACTGACCGGGCCTGTGCTCTTAGGCGTATCGGCTTACCAACTCAATATGCTCTACAATGTGACAATGATTGCACGCTTCGAGGGTATGGTAACGCTTTTAACCTATGTGCAAAACATCGTGTTGTATATGGTGCTTGCCATCATCTATTCCGTTACTGCAGTAATTTATCCGCGTTTGACGGAAAGCGCTTCGCAAAACAATATGGCACAGTATAAAAAAGACCTCAGCAGCATTTTAGGCGCGATGGGGGCGCTGCTTTTACCGATGACTTTCGGTTTTATCGCCGTGCGCGAACCGCTTTTGCGCGTTCTGGCGCAGTACGGCAACATCACACAGGCAGACATCTTTCGTGCTGCACTTTTGCTGGCCTGCTATGCAGTGGGCGTGCTCGGCATCGGTTTTAAAGAAATTTTGGACCGCGCCTTTTATGCGCTGCAAGACACAAAGACCTCTGCGATAACCGGCTTTGTGATTATGGCCGTCAATATTTCGCTAAGTTTAATTTTGATGCAGTTTTTCGGTGCCTACGGCATCCCGCTCGCCTATTCGATTTCTTCGCTTTCAGGCTCGGCGCTTCTGCTTTGGCGATTAAAGAAAAAAATCGGAAAATTCGCCTGCGGTGTCGGCACAACTTTGCTTAAAAGTCTAATCGCCTCCGCCGTTATGTTTATCGGCGTAACCCTATTGCATCGCTTTCTTGCACCGCTTGGCAATGACGGCATTTTGTGGCGCATTGTGCATTTAGGTGCCGATTGTGCTTTCGGGGTAGTTTTATATTTAATTTCGGCAATTTGCCTGTGCATACCGCAGGTAACAGACATAGTATCCACTTTAATTTCAAAGTTTTGGAAAAGAGGTGTGTAAATGAACAAATTTTTCTTCCCTGTCGCATACGGACTTTACTATCTGTTTGCTCGCCATCTCCCCTGCTCGGACTTGCCGTACAGTCTCGGTGCAAAACAACTGCGCCGTTTGCTGTGTAAAGCAATGTTTAAAAGCATGGGTAAAAATGTAAATATCGAGCATGGTGCATTTTTTGCATCGGGCAGAGACATCGAAATCGGTAATAACTCCGGCCTCGGTTTAAACTGCCGTGTAACCGGCCCGCTTAAAATCGGGAACGATGTGATGATGGGTCCAAATGTAATGATTTTTACGCAAAATCACGAAACGGAAAACATCTTAAAACCGATGCGCCTGCAAACCGCGCAAAAAAAAGCAGTTACCATTGGAAACGATGTGTGGATTGGTGCAAATGTGATGATTTTGCCGGGCGTTACCATCGGCGACGGCGCAATTTTAGCCGCCGGCGCGGTGGTCACCAAAAATGTTGCGCCGTACAGTATTGTCGGTGGCAACCCTGCAAAAGAAATCAAAAAGCGCACCAGTGACGCACAAGCCGTTATGCCACGCATTTTGTATCTGATTAACCACGCAGGTAAGGCGGGAACGGAAAAGTATGTTTTAAATCTGGTCAATGCCTACCATGGCAAGCGCGCGCATTGCTTTTTTGCCTATAACGAGCCGGGCCTTCTTTCCGAGCAGATGCATCAGCTCGGCATCCCGTCTTTTCAATTTGAAATGAAAAATAGCTTTGACCTCAAAGCCGCAAAACAACTTGCACAATACTGTCGGGACAACAACATAGATGTCATCCATACACAGTATCCGCGCGAAAATTATATTGCGGTGTTGTCAAAACGCTATTTTTGCGGTCCGAAGGTAGTCTACACTTGTCATTTAACTTTGAAAAATCCGTTCTGGTACAGACCATTTAACCGCTACATCACCAACCGCAACCACAAAATTATTTCCGTATGCAACAACGGCGCGGATTTGCTGGTGCAAAACGGCGTACGCAGGGAAAAGATTGAAGTAATCTTCAACGGCATCGTGCCGGAGGAATACAAAAATCTCCCCTCCACCATCCGCGAAGAACTTGGCATCGCACCGGACACCTTTGTGATTACAACCCTCGCGCGTTACCACATGGCAAAAGGGCTTGATTTCTTTACCGATGCGGTTGCAAAGCTCAAACAGATTGCAAAGCGCCCCTTTGTGGTGCTTTATGCCGGTGACGGCGAGTTGTTTGACGACATCCGTGCACAAATCAAGCGTCTTGGTCTGGAAAAAGAAATTCTGCAACTCGGTTTTCGAGCAGACGCTGACAATATTTTGCGTGGCAGTGATATTTTCGTAAACTCCGCAAAGTGTTACGAAGCGCTCAGCTTCGCCATCTTAGAAGCGCTCAGCCACAAACTTCCCGTTGTGGCAACCGATGTTGGCGGCAACTCCGATATTTTAAATAACGATTGCGGTCTGCTTGTGCCGTACGGCGACACAGATGCAATGGCCAAAGCCATTTGTCGCCTGATGGACGAACCCGAGCTGTACGAGCGTTACAGCGAAAACGCATTGAAAGCCATTTTTGAAGTCTTTAATTTAAATAAAATATTTGATGACACCTTTGCGGTGTATCGCTAAACCGAGAGGAGATTTTTACCATGTCCGAAAAAAAGAAGTTCAAATTCAACATCATTGATGCCATTGTTGTGCTCGTACTGATTGCAGCACTCTGCTTTGCGGGTTTTAAACTCTTTATTGAGCCGAACAGCGACAAAAATTTGCAGACAACCTATGTGGTAAGTTATTTTTGCGAAGAAGTGCCGACCTATGCTGCCGCTTCTATTTTTGAAGGGGATCCGGTCAGCGACGAAAACAAAGATGTGCCGCTCGGTTATGTAACCGGCATAACAGTTGAGCCTTCCGTATCCTATATCAGCGATGTGCAAGGCAACATTCATATGGCCAGCAAGAAAGGCTACGAAAGTGTAAGTCTGACCACGGAAGTGACCATCTCCGGTAAACCGTATCAACACGGAATTCAGATTGGCTCCTCCAAGTACGGCATCGGCCATTCGATTACACTTCGCGTAGGCAAAGCCAAAGTTTTTGGTCGCGTTGCCGGTATTGAAGTAAAATAAGGAGGCTTTTTGCCATGTTCCGACAAAGTATTACGGGGCATATTCTGCTTTGGCTGAAAAATTGCATCCTGCAGTATAAAACCTCATTTTGTTATGCGTGCATTCTGCGTGCGGAAAATGCGATAAAATCCGAATTTACCCAAAGCGCACTACGCCGCTATTTTGTGTCCCCTTCCAAATTGGAAGCATCCTACAAAACTTCATACATTTATACAGTTGCGAATCAGTTGTTGCAATTCATCAGCAAGTGTGCAACTGCCGTTGTCATGCCGATTTGGCAGGCAAGCAACGGCGGTTTTATCGGAAACATACTGCGTAGATGCAAAGCGATTGGATTGTTTGGCTTGGAACATATTGCCGCAGTTTTCTTTGCGCTGATGCTTTTGGTACCTCACGATTATTGGAACAATCTCTATGCCTTTATCGGCGCACTGGCGCTGACAGGGCTGTATCTTGTGCAGATGCAAACTTTTCCGGGTATTGGCAAGGATACACGCAAAATTCCGGCATCCCTGATTGCCTTCGTATTTTCAATCCTGGCAGGCATGCTGATTACAACCGACCGTGCAGACGGCATACGCATTGCTCTGTTCTTTTTCTCCTCGGTGCTTTTCACCGCAATTTGTGCAGGCGGTATCCCGAACAAAAAAGCCCTTTCTAATTTTTTGTATATCCTGCTTGTCGGATTGGGCGTATTGTGCCTGTTTGGTATTATACAGCGTTTTATGGGTGTAGAGGCCAGCGCGGAATTCACGGATTTGACAACCAACGAAGGTATGCCGGGCAGAGTCTATTCGACTTTATCAAATCCGAACAATTTTGCCGAAGTTATTGTGCTGCTTGCACCTTTTGCAGGGGCTATGCTGGTAAACTCCAAGGGCAAAATGCAAAAATTGTTTTGGGTTGCACTGCTCGGCGTTTGCATCGTGGCTCTCACGATGAGTTATTCACGCTCATGTTATGTAGCCTTTGCTATCGCTACACTCTTGTTTATCGCTCTGTATGACTGGCGGCTTTTAATTCCGCTTGCCATTTTAACTGTTTTGTGTATTCCGTTTCTGCCCCAAACGGTCATGAACCGAATTTTAACCATCGGTTCAATGAATGACACTTCCAATGCCAGCCGTATCTATATCTGGGAAGGCATTTTAAGAATGCTGCGTGACCACATTGTCACCGGTATCGGCATCGGCCCTGCGGCATTTGGCAAACTCTATCCACTCTATGCAAGTCCGCTCAGTTATGCGGCACCACATTCGCACATGCTCTATCTGGAAGTATTTGTCGAACTTGGTCTTTTGGGTGGCATCAGCTTTTTGACATTTATGTTTTCTACTGTAAAAAAGGCACTTTCGACCTATAATTGTGCAGACACAACTCTACGCAACATCATAATTGCCGGTATCGCTTCCTTGGGCGGCATCAGCTTTGTATGCGCGGCTGAATATATTTGGTTTTATCCACGAGTGATGTTTGTGTTTTGGATTACAGTCGGCATCCTGCTTTGTGCAATCCGCCTCTCCAAAACCGGCAAGTAAACTATAAAAAACAGAGCGAATATTGTCGTATTTGCGAATATTTTAAAACAGCAGCGGCGAAAAATTCCGACAAAAATTAACGCGGAGGCAAAACGCATGAAAATCCTGCATCTAATCAGCGGCGGCGACAGTGGCGGCGCAAAAACACATTTGAAAAATCTGGTTTCTAAACTCTCCGAGTATGCCACCGTTACAGTTGCCTGCTTAATGGAAGGTGATTTCTACACGGATTTTGCCGCCAATTACAAAGACACCATACTGTTTCGGCAAAAAAACCGTATGGATTTGTCAGTGGTAAATGCCATTGCCAATAAACTCAAAGAGGAGCAGTATGACCTTTTGCATGTACACGGTGCAAGGGCAAATTTTGTCTCCATATTTTTGAAAAAAAAGCTCGATATCCCGATTGTCACCACCATGCACAGTGACTATCTGTTAGACTTTGACGATTTTTTCAAAAAACTGATATTTACGAACATGAACCGCTATGCCCTACGCAAAATCGATTATTTTATTGCGGTATCCGATGCTTTTTCTGCGATGCTGCGCGAAAGAAATTTTCGTCCCAACAGTATCCAGACTGTATACAACGGTATGGATTTTTCCGCTGTGCCGACACAGGTGACGGACAAAGAATCCTTTGCCAAAAATCACGGCATCACCTACGACAAAGACTGCATCTATATTGGTATACTCGTTCGTTTGGATATTGTAAAAGATGTCGAAACCTTTGTGCGTTGTGCAGCAGAGGCTTGCAAGCAAAATAAACGACTTCGCTTTTTAATCGGCGGCGACGGTGCTGAGCGCAAAAATTTAGAGGCGCTGGCACGCAGTCTGCACATCGGTGAAGGGTTGCAGTTTTTAGGCTATGTGTCCGACAACTACGGTTTTTTAAACTTTATTGATATTAACACCTTAACCTCCCTTTGCGAAAGTTTTCCATACTCGATGCTCGAGGGAGCGGCGATGCGCCTGCCGATGGTGGCGTCGCGTGTCGGCGGTATCCCCGCGCTTGTGCGTGACGGAGAAACCGGATATTTGTTTGAGGTCGGTGACTATGAAGAAATGGCGAAGCATATTTTAAGGCTGGCCAACGCACCCGAACACCTTGCACAAATGGGCGAAAATATTTATAAACTCGCAACAAAGCATTTCTCAGATACCTCTTTTGCCGAAAGGCATCTGGAAATGTATCAAAATATTATAGAGGACTATCATGCAGATAAACGCTACGATGTTGTTTTGTCCGGATATTACGGCTTTCACAACAGCGGTGACGATGCGCTTTTGCTCGCCATTTTGGAAGATTTAAAAGCCAAAAAACCGAATCTGCGTGCGGCTGTACTATCCGCTGCACCTCGCTCTACCCGTTTACAATACGGCACAGATGCCATAAATCGTAGCAATCTTATATCCCTTTGCCGTATATTAAAAAAGACATCCATGCTCATTAGCGGCGGTGGCTCTTTAATTCAAGACGAAACCAGTCCGCAATCGCTTTGGTATTACCTGTCGGTCATCCGCTTGGCGAAGCATTACGGCTTAAAGGTCATTCAGTTGGCAAACGGCATCGGCCCGGTCAAGTATAAATTTGACCGTGAACTGTGCCGAAAAATTATTTCCAAATGCGTAGATGTCATCACCTTGCGCGACAGCCATTCAAAGCAGGAACTTTTGCGGCTCGGTTTGGGCGAAGTCAATCACTGCGTAACCGCTGACCCGGCACTGACGCTTAAGCCGAAGGACAACCGCAGAGCGATTGCAATTTTGCAGGACGCTGGACTGGCAGAAAACGAAGATTTCATCGCCGTTTCTATACGAAATTCCAAAAACGCCAAACCCGATTTCCGTACACAGTTGGCATCGGCGCTGGATCAAATTGCAAGTCAGCACAAAAAAAGCATCGTATTTTTACCGATGCAGTATCCGCGCGATTTGGAATTTTCGCGCGATATTGCAAAGCGCATGACGCAGAAGGCATATATGATTGAAACTCCGCCCGATGTTACGGAAACCATGCAACTGCTTGCGCGCGCCGATTTGATTATTGCAATGCGCCTGCATACCTTGATTTATGCGGCGGCAATCGGCAAGGATGCCGTTGCCATCGACTATGACCCGAAAATCAGTGGCTTTATGCACGATGCAGGCATGATGCACCGCATCTCCCTGAGCGAATTCGATGCCGAGCGTCTGTGCGCGGAAGCGTATGAATGTGCACAAAGTGCCTGTGTGATCGATAACACGAATCTTCGTGCATGCGCCCAGAAAAATGCTGAAATTGCACTTTCACTTTTACAGGAGGCACAAGATGGCAATTTATAAAAATATTACCGAACTTGTCGGTAACACCCCGCTGGTGGCGCTTTCCCGTTTTGCACCACAAAAAAACATTCTCGCCAAGGTGGAATTTTTTAATCCTGCCGGCTCTGTCAAAGACAGGGCGGCTCTGAAAATGCTCACCATCGCAGAAGAAGCCGGCACGCTCACGCCCGACAGTATTATCATTGAGCCGACCAGCGGAAATACAGGCATCGCACTGGCTGCCATAGCCGCATACAAAGGCTACAAAGTGATTTTGACGATGCCGGATACCATGAGCATTGAACGCAGAAATCTGCTTGCCGCCTATGGCGCGCAAATCGTGCTAACCGAAGGGCACTTGGGTATGACGGGCGCAGTCGAGAAAGCAAAAAAACTCGCAGCGCAGTATAAAAACAGTTTTATCCCCGGACAATTTGAAAACCCGGAAAATGCGAATGGACACTTTGAAACCACCGGACCGGAAATCTGGGCAGATACGAACGGCAAGGTGGACATCTTTGTTGCAGGTGTCGGTACGGGCGGTACGCTGACAGGCACCGGAAAATATTTAAAAGCGCAAAACCCGGATATACAAATTGTCGCAGTCGAGCCTTTTGATTCACCTTTGCTGAGCGAGGGCAAATCCGGTCCGCACGGTCTGCAAGGCATCGGCGCAAACTTTGTGCCGCGTCTGCTGGATAAAAATATCATTGATGAGATTGTAACCGTAAAAACCGAGCACGCCTACGAAAAAGCAAAACAGTTGGCGCAAACCGAAGGTCTGCTCGTCGGTATTTCCTCCGGTGCGGCGCTGCACGCGGCAACCGTAATCGCCGAAAAAGCCGAAAACGCAGGCAAAACCATCGTAGTGCTTCTGCCGGACACAGGCGAGCGCTATTTGTCTACGGGCGCATTTAAATAAAACGCAAAAAACGCATTGAACCATACTGTTCAATGCGTTTTTACTTTACAAAATTAAATATTTAAATAACTTCTTACTGCGCCTGTCAAAAATGCAATCTGTCGTTCTGCCGCTTCTTTACTGTCAGCCGCCGTGCAGAAATAAAGTTTGATTTTCGGCTCTGTACCCGACGGGCGAATGGCGATAAAAGTTTTTTCATCTGCCAAACGGAAACGAAGCACATTGCTCTTGGCAAAGTCGCCGATTTCGCTCGTTGTGCCATCCGCAAAATATTTGGTGTTGATGCTGTAATCTTCTTTTTCCGCGATTGCAATACCGCCAAACTCGCTCGGCATATTTTCACGGATGCCCTTCATCGTATCGGCAATCTTTTGCATGCCGTCCTTGCCCGGCATATACACCGAAACAGTGGACTCGGCAAAGAAACCATACTTCTCATAAAGCTCCGCCAAGCCGTCATAGAGCGTCATGCCCTTTAATTGATAATCTGCCGCCATTTCCGCAATCAGCATCGCAGCCCCGATTGCATCCTTGTCTCTCGCATAGATGCCCGGCAAGTAGCCGTAACTTTCCTCAAATCCAAACTCGTAGGTATATGCACCCGTTACCTCATAATCCGCAATTTTCTCAGCGATATACTTAAAACCGGTAAACACATCTACAACCTGCACACCGTAATCCGCGGCAATCGCACGCGCAGCATCCGAGGTTACAATCGTTTTAATCAGGACAGAATTGTCCCGAAGCATACCCTTACGCTTTTTTGCATCCAGTACATAACGGCACAAAAGAGCACCTGTCTGATTGCCCGTAAGCGCCTGATAATTGCCTTCCTTATCTCGCACGACAACCCCCACGCGGTCTGCATCCGGGTCTGTGCCGATAATCAAGGATGCGCCATGGGCTTTTGCAAGTTCAATCGCGAGGGCAAAGCCCTCTTTCTCCTCCGGATTTGGAGATTTTACCGTAGAAAATGCCGGGTCGGGCTTCGCTTGATTTGGCTCTACAATCACATTTTTAATACCGATTTTTTCAAAAATCGCCGTTACGGGACGAAGTCCTGTCCCGTGAAACGGTGTGTAAACCACTTTAAAGTCGTCGCCAACCTTGTCAAACACATCCGGATTAATGCTCTGAGCATATACAGCTTCCAAAAATGCTGCATCCACCTCGGCACCAATATTTACCAAAAGCGGACTGTTTTCAAATTCCGCATCCGAAATAATTTTTACATCTTTAAAAATATCGCAACTATTGACAACTTCAACAATGACATCGCTCGCCTCCGGCGGGAACTGCGCGCCGTCACTGCCGTATGCCTTAAATCCGTTGTATTCCTTCGGGTTGTGGCTGGCGGTAATCATAACCCCGGCCGCCGCCTTATAATATCGAATACCAAACGAAACCTCCGGTGTGGCATGTATACAATCAAACAAATACGCTTTGATGCCGTTGGCAATCAGCACCTTGGCGGTTTCTTTTGCAAAAGTATCCGAAAAATAGCGCGTGTCGTAACCAATTACAACGCCGTCTGCCGCTTTTCCTGCATCGGATACATACTTGGCAAGTCCCTGCGCCGCACGACGAACAGTGTATATATTCATACGGTTTGTGCCTGCACCCAGCAGACCACGCATGCCGCCCGTGCCGAATTCCAAATCGCGATAAAAGCGTTCTTCAATTTCTTTTTCATCGTTGGCAATCGCAGTAAGTTCCTTTTTCGTTTCCGCATCTGTTCTGTCACTTTCAAGCCAGTAGCAGTACAATTCATGCGCTGTTTTTCTCATGATGACATCCTTCTTTCTATGTAATATTATCGTTGTTTCACTCACAAAATCCAAAGTTAGCACTCCGTCGGCATCAAATGCTCCTTTAAAATCAAAAGGCAAAAACCATTTATCTTCTTTTTTTGTCTACATACATTTTACCAAACTTTTCGCTTGGTGGCAACATTTTTTTAGGGGGGGAATGTTTTTAGGAAATGTAGGAAACAAAAATAAAATAAACAGCCTTTGCCGGCAAATATGCATTTTTCAATTTTGTATCTTCATTATAAAATGTAGTATGACAAACATCAATAAACAAAGTGTGAACTTTTTGTAAATTAACCGATTTGTGCGCGCAGGGTTAACAAAAGTTTCTTTTCAATGCGTGAAACCTGCACCTGACTGATGCCCAGTTGCCCCGCAACATCAGACTGCGTTTTGTTTTCAAAATAGCGCATATAAATCAGACGCCTGTCACGCTCAGACAAAGTTTCAATCGCTTGGCGCAATGAAAGACAGTCAATCAAATTCTCCTGCGTGTCGGCCGCAGGCAAGGTTTCAAGCAAATTGGGCGCTTCGTCACTTTCAGCCTGCAAAGACTGCAAGGGTCGCATGGCTTCCATCGCCACCGTGACATCCTCCACTTCCAGTCCAAGCGCATCCGCAATCTCGAATATACTTGGCGCAACGCCGTCTTCTTTTGTTTTTGTTTCCGTATAAGCACGAATATGTATCGCATTGGTTTTGATGCGCCGGCTGATGCGAACTGCACCGTCATCTCGTAAAAAGCGCTTAATCTCACCGACAATCACCGGAACGGCATAGGTAGACAGTTTCACACCATAGGTATCATCAAATCTCTGAACGGCTTTTATCAGTCCCAAAGCGCCGATTTGAAACAAATCCTCCGTGTCGTGTCCGGTATAGACAAATCGTTTGACAACGCTGCCGACCAATGCAAGATTTTCTTCAATAATTTTGTTTTGCTCCTCCGACGAAAGCGCCTTCGTTTGTTTTGTCATTTCCGTCACCGCCACTCGCATCTGCTTATCCACCTGCTTTGGCAGACTGCTTTTCACGCACGCCCTCGTGTGCGCGCAGTTGCTTTTCCAAAATCACCGTTGTGCCCTCACCTAAAACGCTATGTACCGACACCGAATCCATAAATGCTTCCATCACAGTAAAGCCCATGCCGGAGCGCTCTGCCTCCGGTTTGCCTGTATACATCGGCTCCATGGCTTTCTTAACATCCGCAATACCGACACCCGTATCTGTTACCGACACCGTTACATGTCTTTTTTGCGTGATACAACAAAGTTCCACAATACCGCCTGCGCTGTCATAGCCGTGCACAATCGCATTGGTCACCGCTTCAGACAGCGCCGTTTTGATGTCGGAAAGTTCCTCCACTGTCGGATCAAGCCCCACTACAAAAGCGGCAACCGCCGTTCTTGCAAACGCCTCATTGGATGCATGTGCATCAAAAAACAATCGCATTTCATTTTTCATATTGCCGCCTCCTTCACCATGTGCAATGCTTCTTCCACCGTTTGGGTCCAGCGCACAAGTTTATAAATGCCCGACAAGCTCATCAGCCTGTCCATCCGCTCTGATACACCGGCAAGTACTACCCGTCCGCCGAGCGGTTGTACCAAGCGGTATCGCCCCATAATCAGCCCAATACCCGAACTGTCCATAAACTGCACCTCGGAAAAATCAAATATGATATGATTGGCATGCGTGCTCAAAAAAGCCTCGTCCACACTTTGTCGCACACTGCCTGCAATATGATGGTCAATCTCCGCTCCCAGATGCACTATGAGCGCACGAGCGCGTGTATTATACTCTGTTTTCATATGTTTCATCCTTTCTCGGACAGTATCATAGCGCAAAACGCACAAAAAAAAGCACTTATTTTGTCGTAAGTTTCATTTTCCATCGACAAAATAAGTGCCTGTATGATTTTGTTTTACGCTTCTACCATGAATATATACTCCGCTACTGAAACCATAAACGCCTCATCTGCACACACGAGGCTGATTGGCACAGCATGCATACAAAGACATAAAATACGGCTAAAATTTCTTCATCGGTATGCGCCCGCTCAATAAAATTTTGCTACCTCGTCTAAAACATAGGACTGTTCAATAACAAACTCCCGCACATCCGCATTTTTCAAAAGCACACCGAAAATCAATTTGACTCTGCGTACAAATTCCGGCTCAAAGTCTGCAAGTGTAAAGGTTTTTGCCAACGGACACATCGACTTTGCGCGCGGGTCAATGATAATTTCGGGTTTTCCGCCTTCCTTCAAATAAGGAATCAGCGGAAAAATGCGACACGACAACGGACGCAAGGTTCTTAGGCAAGTGCCATTACATATCGCAATCGGCGTTTTCTTATCCTCCGGACCGTACAAAAAGTCTGATGTTTCAATTTTCAGCCACGGAGCATGCACATTTTTGTACATCTCTCCCTCGCCGGGATACAAATACATCCCCGCCTCATCATCTTCGCTTACACAACAGGCGTGCGCGCAAAGCCTGCCGCAGTCTACCGTAAGCGGCGTTACCGCATCCAGCAGACGATAGGCTTCTTTGTAAACAGAAACGGATTTCATACTCAAACAACCTTTATAATCTCAATTTCATCAATCGCAGCTGTCAGCGTTTCATAATTAAGTATCTGCGTAGCCGGACCGGTTACAATCGCCTGCGAAAATGCCGCCGCATGACGAAGCGCCGCTTCATTTCCGAGTTTTTTAGTTTTTCCGTAAAGGAAACCACTCAAAAACGCATCCCCCGCACCGACCGTATTTAACACCGGCACATTCGGCACCTGCACCATATAAACTTCGCCTTCACAAACGGCAACCGCACCGTCCGGGCCACAGGAAACCAATACATTCGCTACGCCGCGTTCACTGATGCGCTTCGCGCACTCTACAATTTCATAACGATTGACCACATGCACATCGAAACTGTCACACAGTTCCTTCAAATTCGGTTTAATCACATCCGGGTTCGCTTCCAGCGCCGCCAAAAGCGCTTTGCCGCTGCAATCCACCGCCACCTTGGCTCCATTTTGATGAATCACCTCTGTGAGCGTCTTGTAAATATCCGTCGGCATCTTAGAAGACACACGCCCGCTGAGCGCCACATAAGCGCACTCCTTGGCAATTTGCGCCGCCTTTTCGAAAAGCATTTCAAGTTGCAAATCCGTCGGTTTGCCTGCCTCTAAATTTACATCCGTATATGTCCCGTTTTTCAAATCCACAATCTTGATGTTGTTGCGAATCGGGTAATCTACCGGAATAAAATCCGAGCGCACACCAAACTTGTTGAGCTGGCTGATAAACACCGCTCTGTCCGGTCCGCCGATAAACCCAAAGCAAATGGAGTCCAAACCGCTTGAAGCTAAGTATTTTGCAACATTCACACCCTTAGAACCGGGGACCGCCGTCGACTCATATGCACAGTTTACTTCATTTAAACAAAAATCATCCACATAAATCGTTCTGTCCATCGCCGGACTCAAAGATAAACCTGCTACTTTATTGCACATACTGCACCTTCCCTATGCCAGAATGTATATATCTATTTATGCATACAACGGATGCTTTTCGCAAAGTGCAGCTACACGCGCCTTGATTTCGTCTGCACTTGCGCCGTTAGTTACTGCAAGCTTAATAAGCGCAGCAATTTCCACCATGTCCTCTTCTTTAAAGCCTCTGGAAGTTACCGCAGGTGTTCCGATACGGATACCGCTGGTTACAAACGGGCTTTGTGTATCAAACGGAATGGCATTTTTATTTACAGTTATACCGATTTCATCAAGTTTGTGCTCTGCTTCTTTTCCGGTGATGTTCATCGGCGTTAAGTCTACAAGCATCAGATGATTGTCCGTACCGCCGCTGACAAGTTTAAAACCTTCCTTCAACAGTGCATCTGCAAGCGCTGTCGCATTTTTTACAATCTGTTTTTGGTAAGCCTTAAATTCATCGGAGAGTGCTTCTTTAAAGCATACGGCTTTGGAGGCAATCACATGCATAAGCGGACCGCCCTGAATTCCCGGGAAAAGCGCCTTATTAATCTTTGCCGCATGCTCTTCTTTGCACAAAATCAAACCGCCACGCGGGCCGCGAAGTGTCTTATGTGTTGTGGTCGTTACAAAATCTGCGTGCGGCACCGGGTTCGGATGCAAACCTGCCGCAACCAGACCGGCGATGTGCGCCATATCCACCATAAAATATGCGCCGACTTCCTTTGCAATTTCAGCAAAGCGCGCAAAGTCAATCGTTCTCGGATATGCGGATGCACCTGCTAAAATGAGTTTCGGCTTGCACTCGAGTGCCAAGCGACGAACTTCATCGTAATCGATTACATTTTCGCCTTCATTTACACCGTATGGCACGATATTAAAATATTTACCGGAGATGTTGACCGGACTACCATGGCTTAAATGACCGCCGTGTGCAAGGCTCATGCTCAGCACCGTATCGCCCGGCTCCAAAACGGAGAAGAACACCGTCAGGTTTGCCTGCGCGCCGGAGTGCGGCTGCACATTGGCGTGGTCGGCACCAAATACCTTTTTGGCACGCTCAATCGCCAAAGTCTCCACAACATCTACATATTCGCAACCGCCGTAATAGCGCTTGCCCGGATAACCCTCTGCGTATTTATTGGTCAGCGGTGTTCCCATCGCTTCCATAACTGCTTCGCTTACAAAGTTTTCCGAAGCGATTAACTCAATCTTATTTTGCTGTCTGGAAAGTTCCTGCATAACTGCTGCATAAACTTCGGCATCAGCCGCCTTAATCTTATTGAATTCCATGATGTACACTCCTCTTACAATATAGATGAGTTTATTATACTATATTCGCACACATTTCGCAAGCTTTTTTGGAGTTCTTTACTTTTTTATTCCCCTATGATAAAATGGACATGGTGATGAATATGACAAAGAAAGAACGCCTGCTTTTAATCGCGCAGGATTTGCAGACAGCATACCCCGATGCCGTATGCTCGTTAGATAATGTGACTGACCCTTGGAAACTGCTGGTTTCCGCCATTTTGGCGACGCAGTGTACAGACAAGCGTGTCAATATGGTCACGCCGGCACTTTTTGACCGTTTCCCCAAAATTGCAGACTTTGCTGCAGCCACACCGCAAGATGTAATCCCCTATATCCGCTCGACCGGGTTTTTTAATCATAAGGCGCAAAACATCGTCGGTTCGGCAAAGAAAATCATGGCAGATTTTGGCGGCGAAGTACCCCGCACCATGGACGAACTGACCACGCTTCCCGGCGTAGGCAGAAAGATTGCCAATCTGTTAATCGGCGATTGTTTCGGTGGCGATGCCATCGTGGTAGATACGCACTGCAAACGCATCACATACCGCATGGGGCTAACCAAACAGACCGACCCGACCAAGATTGAGATGGAGCTTTGGAAAATTATGCCACGCGACATGGGTAGTGATTTTTGCCATCGCATTGTTTATCTCGGTCGCGAATTTTGCGTACGCAGTCCGAAATGCGATATATGCCCTGTAAGTACACACTGTAAAAAAGTATTAAAATAACAAAAAAACGGATGAAATTTTCATCCGTTTTTTTGTTTAGTATAAAATCTTTAAAAGATTTTCTCCGTGCTTAACTGCGCCTTGTGCAACTGCGTTTAGCCCCTTATAACCGCTTGCATCGGTAATGACGAGCGGTGTAACCGTTTTGTATCCCGCTTTTTCTATTGCCTCTTTATCAAAGCGGATAAGCACATCTCCTTTGCGAACCGACTCACCGCTTGCAACTGCATACTCAAAGTGCTTGCCTTTTAAATTAACGGTATCCAAGCCGACATGAACTAAAAGTTCAAATCCCTCTGCCGTCTTCAATCCGATGGCATGTTTAGAATCTACCACATTGGAAACCGTTGCATCGCAAGGGGCGTAAATGATGCCCTGTGTCGGCAAAATGGCAATACCTTGCCCCAAAATTCCCTTGCTGAACACCTCGTCTTCCACTTCCTTTAAATCTACAACCTGTCCGTCAGCAAACGCCCAGAGCATACACACACCCGTCTGCGTATCTACATGCATATCCAGATAATCCTCCAGATTGGATTTAACCACCGTTACCGTCGGCCCGTAAATCACCTGCACGCCGTTGCCTTTGTGAATTACACCGCTTGCGCCGCTCTGCTTTAAAAGCGCATCTGAAACCTTACTACCGTCCCTTACGGTGATGCGGAGTCTGGTAGCACAACAATCCACATCGGCAATATTTTCTTTGCCGCCGAGACCTTTTACAATCAACGCAGACTGTGCGCCCTCCTGCTTTGCCGCCTCTACATCTTTACGGGTATAAAGTTTCGTCTCCTCGCCTTCCTCTTCGCGTCCCGGGGTTTTGTAGTTAAACTTTCGAATCATAAAAGTAAATACGCCCCAGTAGAGAAAGAAATACACGATACCGACAAGCACAATATAAATCCAGTTCGTCTTTGCATTGCCCTGCAAGATACCAAACAGAGTTAAGTCAATCACGCCGCCGGAAAATGTCATGCCCACACCGACACGCAGAATGTGCATAAGCATAAATGAAAGACCGGCGAGCACACAGTGCACCGCATACATCAACGGCGCAACAAATATAAAAGTAAATTCAAGCGGCTCCGTAATACCCGTAAGCATCGCGGTAAGCGCAGCGGATAGCAAAAGACTGCCCGCCACTTTGCGGCGTTCAGGTTTAGCGCATTGGTACATCGCAAGTGCCGCGCCCGGAAGACCGAAAATCATAAATGGGAATTTACCTGCCATAAAGCGCGTTGCATCCGTGTTGAAAAACAGGGTGTTTTTAGATGCCAACTCAGCAAAATAAATATTTTGCGCACCCTGCACCAGTACGCCGTCAATGACCGCGCTGCCACCCACGCTTGTCTGCCAGAACGGAATATAAAACACATGGTGCAGACCGAACGGAATGAGCGCGCGCTCGATAATGCCGTAAATCCATGTGCCTGCATATCCGGACGCCAGCACAAGATTGCCGAGCATGGAAATGCCCCGCTGAATCAGCGGCCACACAAAGAACAACAAAATGCCGACAACGACATACACCAGAGCCGAAATAATCGGTACAAAGCGTGTGCCGCCGAAAAAAGCGAGCACGGGAGGCAGCTGGATTTTATAAAAGCGATTGTGCAACGCCGCCACACCGAGACCGACAATGATACCACCAAACACGCCCATTTGCAATGTCGTGATACCAAGCACACTCGCCGTAGTGTTTACAAGCATGCTCTGCGCGCCACCATTTGCGTTAATCAGTGCAAAAATAGTTGTGTGCATAATTAAAAATGCTACAACACTCGCAAGTGCCGCGACTTCTTTTTCCTTTTTCGCCATACCGATGGCAACGCCGATGGCAAACAAAAGTGCCAAATTGTCAAACACGGCGCTGCCCGCCTTGCTCATAATATCAAGCACGGTATACAAAAGGCTGCCGGGATAGATAATGCCCGTTAAATTATACGCCTCGAGCATCGTCTGATTGGTAAAGGAGCTGCCGATGCCCAAAAGCAGTCCGGCAACTGGCAAAATTGCAATCGGAAGCATAAAGGAGCGCCCGACTCTTTGCAATACGCCGAAAATTTTATCTTTCATACTACACCCTCCAAAAAAGTTGATATTGGTAGTATGCTCATTAAAATACAGATTATGAAAATAAAAAAAGACGAAGGAAACACTTGTCCTAAATTCGTCTTTTTAAATCAGTTCACATAAAATTGAATTGCTTACTTGTACGCCTTTTTCAGTAAAATAAATTTTTCCGTTTGCACATTTCATAAAATCATTTTTAAGATACAAATCCAGTTTTTTTTGATGCTTTTCATAAAAATCATAACCGAATTTTTGTGCAAATGCCGCAAGAGACATTCCCTCTTTCAAGCGCAAATTCATCATAACATACTCACTTGCAAGGTCTGCTATCGAAAGTGCGGTTTTGCGCTCCACCGGCAATTTGTCTTGCGAAATCATTTGAAAATAGGTGTTGATATCACGCACATTCTCCGTGCGAACATTGCCGTCAAATCCGTGTGCGCCCAAACCCGCCGCCAGATACGGCATACACTTCCAATACTTCAAATTGTGCCGGCTTTCATATCCGGGCACAGCATAATTGGAAATTTCATACTGCACAATACCGTTTGCGTACAAAATCTCTGCGGTACGCCGGTACATTTCGCGCTCTGTATCCTCATCCGGCAACGCTTTCCCGTCCGCATACAATTTTTCAAACGCTGTTTCCGGCTCCACAATCAGCGAATAGGCGCTGATATGCTTTGGTGCAAACGAAAGCGCCGTTTGCATCGTATTTTCCCAAAGTGCAAGTGTCTGATGCGGCAAGCCGCTCATTAAATCCAGATTGATGTTTTCAAATCCTGCGTTATACGCATCACAGATACACGCCTTTGCCTGCGCCGCATTGTGCGCGCGACCAAGTATTTTCAGTTCCGCATCTGAAAAACTTTGCACCCCGATGCTCAATCGGTTGATACCAAGTTCAAAAAACACATGCAGTTTATCTTCGTCTGCAGTTGCCGGATTACATTCCAAGCTGATTTGCGCTTGCGGTGCTACCGAATGGTGCATATATATAGCATCCAAAATTCGCTCTAACTGTTTTTCGGTAAGCAAACTCGGCGTGCCGCCACCGAAAAATAAGGTATCCAGCGTTTGCGGCGTTTGTATCTTAATTTCACGCACAAGTGCATCCACATACATCTCCCGCTGCAAATCCGATGCAGGCGCGGACAAAAAATCACAGTAAGCACACTTTTTTATACAAAACGGGATATGCAGATATAAGCCAAAATTATTCATCGAGTTTGAGTACAGACATAAACGCCTCTTGCGGCAGTTCTACACTGCCCACCTGACGCATACGCTTTTTACCTTCCTTCTGTTTTTCAAGCAGTTTCTTTTTACGGGTGATGTCGCCGCCGTAACACTTTGCAAGCACATCTTTACGCATCGCCTTAACGGTTTCTCTTGCAATAATTTTGCCGCCGATGGCCGCTTGAATCGGCACTTCAAAGAGTTGGCGCGGAATCGCCTCTTTAAGTTTTTCGGCAATCTTTCTGCCGCGCGTATAGGATTTTTCTTTGTGCACGATAAAGGAAAGCGCATCGACCATATCGCCATTTAACAGCATATCGAGTTTTACCAAATCCGAGCGCTGATACCCGTAGAGTTCATAGTCAAAGGAGGCATAGCCGCGCGTACGAGATTTGAGCGCATCAAAAAAGTCATAGATAATTTCGTTGAGCGGCATATCGTAGTGAAGCGATACACGGTCAGCATCAATGTACTGCATATCCTTATAAACACCGCGTCTATCCTGACAAAGTTCCATAATGTTGCCCACATAGTCCTTCGGCACCATAATGTCTGCCTTGACCATTGGCTCTTCCATATACTCAATCTCCACGGCGGGCGGCAGATTGGTCGGGTTGGAAATATCAAAGTATTCGCCATTGGTCTTTTTCACTTTATACACAACGCTCGGTGCGGTTGTTACCAAATCGAGGTTATACTCTCGCTCTAAGCGCTCCTGAATAATTTCCATGTGCAAAAGCCCCAGAAATCCGCAACGGAAACCAAAACCCAGTGCCACGGAGGTCTCCGGTTCAAAAACCAAAGAAGCATCGTTTAACTGCAATTTCAAAAGCGCATCATTTAAATCGTTATACTTTGCGCCGTCTGCCGGATAAATGCCGCAAAATACCATCGGTTGTACATCTCGGTATCCCGTCAGCGGCTCTTTTGCCGGTCGGTCGGTCGTCGTTACCGTATCACCCACGCGCGCGTCCTTCATCGACTTGATGCTCGCCGCAATATAGCCAACCTCACCTGCGGAAAGGCTGTCAGCTCTTTGCATACCCACAGGCTTTAAGTAACCCACTTCCACAACATCGTACTTTGCGCCCGTCGCCATCATTAAAATTGTCTGCCCCGCCTTAATGGAGCCTTCCTTAATACGCACATAAACAATAACGCCCTTGTAACTGTCATAGTACGAATCAAAGATTAGCGCCTGCAGCGGTGCACTCGCATCTCCTTGGGGCGGCGGAACACGCTTAACAATCTCTTCCAAAACTGCCGGAATGTTGATGTTGTTCTTTGCCGAAATCAGCGGCGCATCTTGCGCTTCAATGCCAATTACATCTTCAATTTCGTTTTTCACCATCTCCGGCCTTGCAGCCGGCAGGTCAATTTTATTGATAACCGGCACAATCTCCAAATCGTGTTCGAGCGCCAGATAGGTGTTGGCAAGCGTCTGCGCCTCGATGCCCTGCGACGCATCCACAACCAGAATTGCACCCTCACAAGCCGCCAGACTGCGCGATACTTCATAGTTAAAGTCCACATGTCCCGGTGTATCAATCAAATTCAGGACATAATCCTGCCCGTCTTGCGCGCGATATGTTAAACGCACGGCGCGCGCCTTAATGGTAATACCGCGCTCACGCTCCAATTCCATGTTGTCGAGCAGTTGGCTTTCCATATCACGCTGCTCCACCTCACCCGTGTTTTCCAAAAGACGGTCGGCGAGCGTAGATTTGCCGTGGTCAATATGTGCAACTATAGAAAAATTCCGAATGTTCTTTTGCATGAGGAAAATCCTTTCCTTGTAAATTTCGCATAATAAGATATTTTATTTTAACATAAAACTCTCGTTTTGTCACCTGTTTTATATAAAAAAATGCACCTGCTGAGGGCGTGTGCCTTAGCAGGTGCATAAAATCACTTGAATTTCTTTAAAAACAGTTCCATGCGGTCGAGCGCCTGTGCAATGCTGTCCAAACCGTAGGCATACGAACAACGGATAAAGCCTTCTCCGCATGCGCCGAACGCCCCTCCGCCGACCACTGCAACCCTTTGGTCCAAAAGCAGTTGCTCACAAAAATCATCCGACGAAAGTCCGGTGGACTTGATGCAGGGAAATACATAAAACGCACCGAGCGGTTCAAAACAGTCTAAGCCCATTGCACGCAGACCGCTTACGATAAACTTACGACGGTGATTGTACTCGGTTTTCATCTTTTCAATATCCTCATCGCCGTTTTTGAGCGCCTCGATTGCCGCATACTGACTCACCGTCGGCGAACACATAATTGCATACTGGTGAATTTTTGTCATCTGTTTAATCAGCGCCGGATGCGCGCAAGCATAGCCAAGCCGCCAACCCGTCATGGCATACGCCTTGGAAAAACCGCTCACCAAAATGGTGCGCTCATACATCCAAGGTAACGCCGCAATCGAAAAATGCTTGTTATCGCCATAGGTAAGTTCTGCGTAAATCTCATCCGAGATTACAAAAATATTCGTATCTTGCAGTACCTCTGCAATGGCCTCCAACTGTGCTTTGGTCATAATACCGCCGGTCGGATTGTTCGGGTACGGTAAAATCAGCGCCTTGGTTTTGGGCGTAATCGCCGCCTTTAAAATTTCGGGCGTCAGCGCAAAGCCGTCTTTTTCATAGGTTTCGAGCGCCACAGCCACCGCACCGGCAAGCAGGGCATCCGGCTTGTAGCATACAAAACTCGGCTCCGGTACGAGCACTTCATCGCCCGGCTCGATAATCGCACGCAGCGCCAAATCAATCGCTTCGCTGCCGCCCACCGTAACGAGCACTTGCGATGCAGCATCGTATTTTAAATCAAATCGTCTATTCAGATACTTGGAAATCTCCGACTTCAAACTCTTCATGCCGGCATTTGCCGTATAGTAGGTGTGTCCGTTTTCCAAAGAAACGATACCCGCGTTGCGGATATGCGCCGGCGTTACAAAGTCCGGCTCCCCTACACCGAGGGAAATGACATCCTCCAATTCATTTGCAATCTCAAAATATTTCCGAATGCCCGATGGCGGGATGTTTTTGACAACAGGCGAAATCAGTGCCTCTACATCAAAACGGGTCATAATGAAATCATCCTTCTCTCATCGCCGCTGTCCACTTGAAAAATTACACCTGCGTCTTTGTATCTTTTGAGCACAAAATGCGTAGCCGTGCTCAGTACAGAATCCATCGGCGAAAGTTTTTCGGAAACAAAAAGCGCTACCTCTTTTAAGGTTTTTCCTTCAATCATTACACACAAATCAAAACCGCCGCTCATCAGATAGACACTCTGCACCTCGTCGTACTGGTAAATGCGTTTTGCAATTTTGTCAAAGCCTTCGCCCATCAGCGGTGTAACCTTAACTTCAATTAAAGCGCTGACCGACTCCTTCATCGTCTTTTCCCAGTTAATCAGTGTTGTGTAACCTAAAATTGTTTTATCCTTTTCCAGGGATTGAATGGCGGCCGCAACTGCCTCGGGTGTTTCGTCTATCATTACGGCGATTTGCTCAGCCGTTAATCTGCTGTTTTTTTCGAGTAATTCCAAAATTTTTTCCATAAAGACCATCCTTCCTTCTCCAAACAAGAGAATTTAATTCATTATACGCTTTTTTCTCTAAAAAATCAAGTGAGTATAGAAATATCCGCATGTAAATTTACATGCGGATATTTTTGATTATGCATTTTGCTTTTTCATTGTCAGAGCAATACGCTTTCTTTGCACATCCACGGAGATAACATACACCGTCACCACATCGCCGACCTTTAAAACTTCAGACGGATGTTTGATATAGCGGTCGGTAATCTGCGAAATATGCACCAAACCGTCTTGATGCACTCCAATATCGACAAATACGCCAAAGTCAATTACATTTCGCACCGTACCTTTCATTTCCATTCCCGGCTTTAAATCATTTAAATCCATAACATCGCTTCGAAGCATCGGCGCAGGCAAATCATCACGCATATCTCTGCCCGGGCGCATAAGCTCTGCGGCAATATCCGTCAGCGTCGGTACGCCGACACCGCAAATGGCCGCAACCTGCGCCGCGCCTTCTGCCTTGATTTTCGCTTCCAGCTCACCTAACTTGCCTTCCGACACATCCATTGCACTGTAACCGAAGTGCACCAAAAGTGTTTCTGCCGCCGCATAACTTTCCGGATGCACCGCCGTGTTGTCCAAAATATTTTTCGCACCGGGTATACGCAAAAAACCTGCACACTGCTCATAGGCTTTCGGCCCGAGTTTTGCCACTTTTTTCAGTTGCGTTCTCGCCGTAAATTCCCCGATTTCTTCTCTGTAAGCAACAACATTTTTTGCCGTTGTCGCCGATAGGCCGGATACATAGGACAAAAGAGACGGCGATGCGGTATTGACATCCACGCCGACGGTGTTTACGCTCGCTTCCACAACGCCGCCGAGCGCCGCATCAAGTTCCTTGGGCGGCATATCATGCTGATACTGCCCGATACCAATGGATTTCGGGTCAATTTTCACAAGTTCCGCAAGCGGGTCTTGCAAGCGGCGTGCTATCGAAACGGCGCTACGCACCGCAACATCATGCTCCGGAAACTCCTGTGCACCGAGTTTGGAGGCAGAATATACCGAGGCGCCCGCCTCGTTCACCACCATATACTGCACATTTTTGCCAATCTCACCAATCAATTCTGCCACAAAGATTTCCGATTCTTTCGAAGCCGTACCGTTGCCAATGGAAATCACATCCACATCGTATTTTGCAATCAAAGCCTTTAATTTTGCCTTGGCTTCTTCCGTTTTGTTTTGCGGCGGTGTCGGATAAATAACCGTCCAGTCTAAAAGCTTGCCTGTCTTGTCCACTACCGCAATCTTGCAACCCGTTCTGTACGCCGGGTCCAGACCAAGTACAGTTTTTCCCTTAATCGGCGGCTGCATCAAAAGCGCTTTCAAGTTTAAACCAAATACGGAAATCGCGCCTGCGGCCGCCTTATCCGTCAACGCCGAACGAAGTTCTCGTTCCAGCGACGGAAAGATAAGACGCTTATAGGCATCCTCGGCCGCCTCACGCATCAGTTCCTGCGCTACACCTGTGCCGGAAACAAACTGCTTTTCCATTTTGGAAATACAAGCCGTTTCATCCACCTCGATGCTCACTTTCAGCACATCTTCTTTTTCGCCGCGGTTGACCGCTAAAATGCGGTGTCCCGGAATTTTAGATGCCGGCTCACGATAGTCATAATACATCGCATACACGCCCTCATCTTCGGCATCGGAGGAGGACACCAAAAAAGCAGTTTTGCCAATAAAACGACGAAGCACATCACGGCAGGCAGCATCATCACTCATGCGCTCTGCCACTATGTCCTTTGCACCGGCAATCGCATCTTCCACACACAAAACTTCTTTTTCCTCGCAGACAAACTGCTTGGCAAGCGCATACACATCCTGACCGTCCTGTGCCCAAATCGCATCCGCCAGCGGTTCTAACCCCTTTTCCTTTGCAACCGTTGCCCTGGTGCGACGGTGCGGCTTGTACGGGCGGTATATGTCTTCTAATCGTGCCAAAGTTTGCGCTTCGGCAATCTGCGCCATCAGTTCGTCCGTCATTTTTTCCTGCTCGGTAATCGAGGCAATAATTTCCTCCTTGCGCTTTTCTAAATTACGCAGATAGGAAAGCCGTTCGGAAAGCGCACGCAGTTTCTGGTCATCGCACGCACCCGTCATTTCCTTGCGGTAACGCGCAATAAACGGAATCGTGTTGCCGCCGTCAATGAGTTCTATAATATTGGCAACATGATTTTCTTTCATGTCAAATTCTTTTGCTAAAATCTGTACCATATCCATAAGTATTCTCCCATACATTCGTTGCACATACAACCGGCGGTGCAAATTACTTGCAGAATTTTTCTATATAATTATCAATAGCACACTCAATGATTTCCAACGATGCCGCCTTACCACTGACTTCATCTACGGCAGTATCTTTGTTTTCAAGATTTTTGTAAACTGCAAAAAAGTGCTTCATCTCATCAAAAACATGTTTGGGCAACTCGCCAATATCCTTATAGACATTATAATTCGGGTCGCTAAAAGGAATCGCAATGATTTTTTCGTCACTGCGTCCGTTGTCTATCATGGTAATTACACCAATGGGATAGGCTCTGACCAAGGTCATCGGCTCAATCTGTTCAGAGCACAACAACAAAACATCGAGCGGGTCGTTATCATCGCCGTAGGTGCGAGGAATAAACCCGTAATTTGCCGGATAATGCGTGGATGTATACAAAATTCTGTCCAGCATCAGATAACCCGTTTCCTTATCTAGCTCATACTTTTTCTTGCTACCTTTAGAAATTTCAATTACGCAAATAAAATCCTCCGCCTGTATTCTTTTCGGCGAAATATCATGCCAGATGTTTGACATATTAAAATCTCCTCCCATATATTATTTTTGCATCGGTAATATTTTATCACAAAACACAAACTGTTTCAAGGGGTAGGCAATCCACCTTCCTGTGTGGTGCTGTTTTTTGTGTCGGCAAGGCGCGAACAGGCACAGTACGCTTGTGCGATGATGTTTACCATTTCGGTATTCAAGCGTTCCATGTCTGCAACGAGTTTGAATTGGGTGCGGGCACGGTCAAGATTGTGATTTTCGCGGTGCACTTTAAAGTAGGTATCCCCGTTTAAATGGTCTTCGAGGAAGCGGATACCGCACTCGTAGGTCATCAGCATGACGGCAAGGGGCATGAGTTCGATTTCTTTTGCGGTTAACGACGCACCGAAAGAATCAAAACAACCTTTGGTAAATGCCGTAAAAACATTTAAGTCGAAGCGGACAAGCGAAAGGTCGGTGTCGTCCTCCTCGCCTGTGTTTGCGGCAAAGCGCAGAAAATCACCGTAGTCATAGAGGAAGGAGCCGGGCATCACGGTATCCAGGTCAATAAGACATACCGGCTCTGCCGTCTTTTTATCAAATAAAATGTTGTTCATTTTTGTATCGTTGTGCGTAACGCGCACCGGCACACTGCCGTCACGCATAGCGTCCAAAATCACATCCGTCATAGATTCTCGTGCAAGCGCAAAATCAATTTCCGCCTGCACGGATGCCGCTCTGCCTGCTTTATCTGCCGCAATGGCTGCTTTTAAATTTTCAAAGCGCTGACGCGTATGGTGAAACTTCGAAATCGTTTCCGTAAGCGATGCGGCATCAAAGCCTTCCAGCAAGCGATAAAAATTACCGATGGCAACCGCAGCATTGTAGTAGTATTTTAAGTCGTCCGATTTTTCTGGGCTGTCACAGCCGTCTATAAATCTGTAAACTCTGTAATACTCCCCGTTGGCGGTGCAAAAAACATTTTTACCGTCTACGGTTTTGCACAAGTGGAGGGTACAGCGCTCAGTATCGAGTCCGAGTTTTGCCGTCTGCTCGATAATATATTCGGTAACCGCCGCTACATTGTCCATCAATGCAACGGGGTCCTTGAAAACATCCTTATTGATTCTTTGCAAAACATGTTTCGGTGTACCGTCAATCAAAAATGTATCGTTAATATGACCGTTACCAAACGGTACAGTTTTTGTCGTAAATCCAAACGCTCGCAGTATATACGCAAATTCTTCCTTAGTCAGGGCGCTCATACAAATCCTTCTTTCCGTATCCGAATCACGAACGCATCTCTTCGTCCATTCTATCTCTATTATAATTGCTTTTCGTTTTTTTGTATTTGCACATTCCGTTACACTATTTGCATTTTTAGACAATCTGTGTTAAAGTAAATATAAAGAAGTTTAAGCCGAGGGGAGTCGAAATGGTGAATTATAAAAAAAACAAGCTCAAAGAAAATTTTAAAATCAATTCACTCATCACGGTGCATTATTTTGAATACACCCGTTATGTTGAATTTGAGGGCGAAAGCCATGACTTCTGGGAGATGATTTATGTAGACAAGGGCAGCGTGGAGATTATGACACATGACGGCAACTTCCCGCTCTACCAAGGACAAATTACTTTTCACTACCCTAACCAGTGGCACTCCATCCGTACCGCAGACGATGCCAACGCAAATGTGATTCTCCTCTCGTTTGACTGCCGCTCCAAAGAAATGCGCTTTTTTAACAACCGTACGCTCGACACCACAAACCACATCCGCTTGCTTTTATCTAAAATCATTGAGGAAGCCAAGAATGTGTATGTCTCGCCGCTCGGTGACCCGTATGTCAAAAAACTCGAGTGCAAGACAGCACCGATATTCGGCGCAGAGCAACTCATTGAAATCCACCTGACCGAAATTCTAATTTGTTTGATGCGTTCGACTTTAAGTGCCGGCACGCCGGTAACCATTGCCTCGCCAAATCTCAAACGCCAGCCCAAGCCTGTGCAAAATGTCATTGCGTACTTAGAAGAAAATGTGTGCAAAAAAGTCTCCTTTGATGAAATCATGGCACAAGTTTCCATGAGCCAAACGGCGCTCAAAGAGATGTTTCGTCGTGAAACCGGCATGAGTGTAATGCAGTATTTTTCGCAACTCAAAACCGAGCGTGCCAAGTCACTGATTCGCGAAAATGATTTTAATATCACGCAAATCGCCGCAATTCTCGGCTTTGAGAGCATCCACTATTTTTCCAGATGGTTTAAAAAACAGACAGGAATGTCTCCGCTGGCATATGCACATTCCGTCAAATCCATTTTAGAGCGCAAAAGTTGAGGTGAGCATTTGAATGACATTGACAAATAAAAAAGTAAAAGAACTTGGCAAAGCACTCGGCATCAGCGCGGTCGGCATTTGCGACGCTTTGCCCGATACAGACCTGCTTGTGCGTCTGCAAAGCACCAAAACACCCTTTGTCTGCGATGCACAAAACCGTATTGCGCCAACACAGGTACTTGCCGACGCACAAAGCGTAATTATGTGCGCCTTTTCCTATGCCAATCCTGCGCCTGAAAAGACAAATCTCTCCCGTTATGTCTGGGTAAAAGATTATCACAGTGTCGTAGTGTCTTATTTAAAGAGACTGCTTGCCACACTTCAAACCTACAATCCGCAGACGCAAGGCTATGTGTTTACGGACAGTTCGCCGCTTTGCGACAAGGCACTTGCCTATCGCGCAGGTCTGGGGTATTTCGGCAAAAACAGTTTACTCATTCATCCGCAGTTCGGCAGTTTCTTTTTTATCGGTGGGATCGTTACCAATTTAAAACTCGAAGCTGATACGCCGCTCGCCGACGATTGCGCTGGCTGCACCGCCTGCGAAAAGGCGTGCCCTGCACGAATTTGCACTTCCGGCAAACTCGACGGATATAAATGCATTTCCTATCTGCAACAAAAGAAAGGGGCTTTAACTGCACAAGAGGCGGCACTGATTGTAAAATCCGGATCGGCGTGGGGTTGTGACATTTGCCAAAATGTCTGCCCGAAAAACCGTAATATTCCGCAGACAACGCTGGCGGAATTTTTGGAAATCGACGCATTTCTTCCTCCGCAGATGACCAAAGAAGCGTTTTGTTCAAACTATAAAGACCGTGCTTTTTACTGGCGTGGCTACCAAACGCTCCGTCGCAATCTGGACTTGCTTGGCGGGCCGGACGAAACGAAAAAGGTGTAAAACAATCGGACGCAACTAAGCAAGCTGTATGCCGCAAATATACAGGCGATTTTCAAAAATATCCCACCTGTTTTACGCAATTTTCTTATTAGAATCATCGCTAAATTAAAGTGTATCGACTGTCTGATTTGGTATATTAAACACAAAAACACATTCATAAAATATAATGAATGTGTTTTTATGCGCCCAGCCCTTTAATATATGCTTTTTACAATCGATAGTTTTTAATCCATCTGTTTAATTTTATTCTTTATATCCGTCGTAGATATTCCTTGGGTATATGGTAAATACTCAATAGATACGCCAAGCGGAGCAAATTCTTTTTCTGTTTTTAAATATCTTTCCGAACCCTTCCAGTCATCGCCCGAAAACAAAACATCAAATTTATGCGATTCCCACAGCAACATTTTGTTATCCGTCTGCTCAAAGTTTACAAGTACCGCACGATCTACGCATTTTAACGCACCGATAAGGCGTACTCGATCCTCCTGACTAATGACGGGTTCTTTATGCTTTATATCCCGAACATAAGCATCATCACATATGGCAACAATCAATTCATCGCAATATGTTTTGCACTTTTCCAGTAAATTCAAGTGTCCCGTATGAAACATATCAAAAACGCCTACGGTTATACCCGTTTTATACTTTTTCATGCCTTTCGCTTCTCCTCTTTAATCTTTTAAATATGTTTTATTTGAATGGTGCGTCACCTGTTTATCCGCAGGTGGCAAGGTCATATAGTCCCCATACATTTTTGTTAAGATTTCGTCATAGCCAACCGGTGCTTTAAATTTACAACCCTCAAAATTCAACTCAATGACTTCATCATACCATTCTCTCAGATTCCGGTTTTTGATGCTGTTATGCAGCGAATCCGTAGCCCCTATATACTTGCTGTGTTCATAAGCATACTGCGCGTTGATTTTTCTCAGCTTTTTCCAAATACGATTTTTTGTCGTTAAATGCGCCAACATATAAGGCAAACCGCGTGCAATTTTTGTTTTCAACGCATACTGTTTTATATCACTCACTAAAAATGCAAACTTCCTAAGTAAACGATGTTTTTGCTTATAATACTTTTCATACATTTCTTCACTTTCCGGTTGCCCATCGAGTGGAAAAATATCAATATCAATCCCTAGCCGCTGTCCATTTTCATATTTCACCGCTTTTTCAATTTTAACCGTCCGCGTGTCAATCACCTTGACCATAGAATGTCTTGCGCCGGCAGAACAAGGGTCAATAACCTTATAACCCTCGTCTTGATATGTAGCAATAAATTTGTCATAATCCGGGCGTGGCATTTGTAAGTCAATATCATCATCCCACGGGATGAAACCTGCATGACGAACCGCACCTATAAGCGTTCCGTACGCAAGGTAGTATCTCAAACCATTCTCATCACAAAACTTCGCTACACTCTTCAAAATGCCCAGTTGATACTGCTTGTTTTCCTCTAAAGACAATTCACGCATTTGTATCCCTCCTATTTAAGCATCCAGCAACTCTTCATACTTTTTCAAAGCGCTGTCAATATTGCTGTTTTTTCGGTATTCTTTCGCCTTGCTCCCAAGGCGCTGCGCCATATCAGTATCCGTTATAAAAAGTTCAAGTCCGTCTTGGATTCCCTGCTCACTATTGTCGACAATGAGACCGTATTCATTCTCCCCCAGTATTTCTTTCATACCTGCACAATCCGTCGTCAAAACGGGGGTGCCAACCAATAATGCCTCAATCGCAGCCGTGCTGTAACCTTCCGTATAGGAAGAACACACAAAACAATCAGCTTGCTTTACATATTTGCACGGATTGTCATGATAGCCCAAAAGACGGACATTATCCAGTTGATTTTCCTTTATATAAGCCGACAGTTCATCCCGCATCTGTCCCTGCCCTAAAATCCATAATTCGAAATCATACTTCTTCTTTTTTAATGCTTTTACCGCTTGGAGTAATCTGTTAAATCCCTTTACTGCAACTAACCTGCCTACCGCAATAAATTTTGTCCCGTTCGTCGTGTAAGATATATCCGTCGACTCTTGTGCCTTTTCCTCAATCTCTTTACAATTTACTACATTGTATACGACTTCCGCATTGTCCATTTGACCAATGCAGCCTTCCAAGCATTGTCTTGCTTGCTCAGACACAAAACAAACCTTATCAAAACCAAAATATTCCCGGCGGCATTCTTCCACATTGGAATAATTCACAACTTTAAAAGTAGACTCATCGATTGTGCCATGTACAAATGCATACTTCTTTACGCCCGGCTTGCTCGGCTTTGCCGCAAGTACTCTGGTCGGAAAGCCCGGAAGATATGCAATTTCAATATCAAAATCACCCCTCAAAAAAAGTTGTGCAAACCATCTTCTTGGAATCTTTTGTATTGCTTTTGTATACAGACCCGAAAGCCAATTCGTTCCCTTCACAATCTGCTTAACATGCACCTGTGGCGGCACAGCCTTTAAATTATCCCCTCCCGATAGGATAAACAGAGTTATGTCATATTTTTCATAGTCAAGGACTTTCAACAGATTAACCAACACCTTTTCAGCACCACCGCCGGCAAGCGTATTGATAAAAAACATTACCTTTCTCTTCATCCTACATCCGCCTCTTTTCAGATAACAATATCTGAGTATATCGTATCACAAGTCCTGTCAAATGTCAACGCAGAACACAAAGACAAAAGTCCGGCGCAGAGTGTCACGCTGCGCCGGACTGATTACACTCGAATGTATTTTACGCTGTACGGCTCTAAATAACTGCCTGCGCCGAAATCAAAATGCGCGTTTGTCAGTAAATCCATGCCGCACCCGGCATTGGCGTTAAAATGCGCCGTGTAGCCCTCCCCATCTGCATTGACCATGACGATAACACGCTCGCCATCAGCAACGCGCTCAAAGATGAGTTGCTTATTCGTCATATGCAAAATGTTAAAATTCCCGTAACACAGCGCCGTGCTTTCACGGTGCGCCTTTATCGCGCGTGTGATAAACTCGGTAAGCGCATTTGTCTGCGGCGCCTCCACCGCCGGACGAAGCGCATCGTCACCGTGTTCTTTTTTGCCCTCTATGCCCCACTCACTGCCGTAGTAAATGCAAGGAATGCCCGGCATGCCCATCAAGATACCATAGGCAAGTGGCAGATGCTTTGGATTGGTTAAATTCGATGCCAGGCGTGTAACATCGTGATTGTCGACAAAAGAAATCAAATGCATACCACGATACATACACCAATCTTCACTGCCGAAGCGATTTCGCAAAGAGTGTCCAATTTCAAACATATTCATGGAATTGAGCGACGAATAAATCCCCTTAAAACACTCGTAATTGGTTGCGCTGTGCAGCGTTTCTGCGTTCACAATTTCGGCGTAGTTGCCGTGAATCATCTCACCTGCCAGGAAGAAATCCTCTTTTTCGGCAAGGCACACACTTCGAAGCTGGCGCATAAACGGTCGGTTGAGCATATACGCTACATCCAGTCTGAGACCGTCGATGCCAAACTCACGAATCCACATCCGCACGCAATCAAACAAATAGTCCTTAACCTGCGGATTTTCCAGATTCAATTTGACCAGTTCAAAATGCCCTTCCCAGCCTTCATACCAAAAGCCGTCATTATAGCAAGAATTACCCTCAAAAGAAATAAAAAACCAATCCTTGTACGGCGAATCCCACTTCTTTTCCAGCACATCACGAAAAGCAAAAAAATTTCTGCCGACATGGTTAAACACGCCGTCTAAAATCACGCGGATGCCACTTTTATGCAAGCCGTCGCACACCGTCTTAAAATCCGCATTCGTGCCGAGACGCACATCGATTTTCGAAAAATCTGCCGTATCATAACCATGCACACTGCTTTCAAACACAGGGCAAAAATACACCGCACCTACACCGAGAGATTGCAGGTGCTCTTTAAAATCGAGCACTTTTAAAATGCGCGGGTGTAACTGCCCGTCATTTTCACGCGGCGCACCGCAAAATCCAAACGGGTATATCTGATAAATCACACTTTCATAGTACCACATATGTCCTGCCCCTTACTTATTGTAATCATGTTCATTGTATCACAAAAATCACTGAAAATCAAATACACAAATTGACAACAATCGATAAAATGTGCTATAGTGAATCTCGGTGATAATATGAAGAAAATTTATTATATCCTCAGTATCTGCCTTTTGACGATTACGCTTGCGGCAGCAGCAGTTTTGACCGCAAATCATCTTGAGCGCGAAAGCGAGCGGCACACCAAAACCGCTATACAAATCCAAACCCTATGCGAAGGTATATGCAAAACCGAATATTCCAATGCACCGGACTTCCCTCAGGCGGTAGCAAGGCTCGAAGAAGCGAAAGCGCTTTTATCTACCCTGCGCCGTGATACCAAAGCCTTAGAACATACCATTTTTTCCGCGCAGGCACATTTAGAGTCACTGAAAGAAAATCCAATCTACAACTATGATATGCATGAGTTGGAAGGCTTGATTGCCTCTACGCTGCATGGCGTACCCGGCAACTGGTCTGTATATTTTGAGATTCCGAACACAGAGCACAAAATTGAAATCAACAACCGCCCGATGCATGCGGCAAGCACCATCAAGCTGTTTAATATGATTACCGTCTATGACGAACTAAACAAAGGCAATCTGGAATTGGACGATGCGCTCAAAGCGCGCATGGAAGCCATGATTACCGTCAGCTCCAACCCTGATTCCAATTTGGTGGTTAGCGCAATCGGCGGCGGTGATTTCTTTGCAGGCGCAAAAAAAGTTACCAACCTTGCACATGCGCTCGGTGCCGTGGACACCCAAGAGGAGCACATGCTCTTTGACGAGCCTGTCGTTACCCCCGGCAAAAACAGAGTATCGGTGCGCGACTGCGGCCTAGTATTAAACAAACTCTACAACAAAATGTGCATCACACCCGAATACGATGCACAAATGCTGGATTTGTTAAAACAACAGACGCGTCGCTTCAAATTGCCGCTCTATCTGCCCAAAGAAACGGTAATTGCACATAAAACGGGCGAAAACTCGCGCGCAGAAATTGATGTTGGCATCATCTACTCGCCAAATTGCGACTACATTTTATGCGTGGGCGTAACCGATTTCGGCGATGCGGCAGTGCGCCACACCATCGGCAAAGTTTCCCAAGTAATTTACAACTATTTAAACGAATAAAAAAGACCTCCTATGGTAGAAGGAAATAAACGACCATAGGAGGATTTTTTATAACAATGAGCACATTCAAAGCAAAACAAAACTGACACCATTTTAAAAACGATGTCAGTATGTTTGCTTAAATTAAATTTTTCCTGCTTCGCGGTGCATTTTAACATTCAAATCTGCACAAATTCAATATTCTTTTAACTTTCTTATATAGGCAAATGTTGCTTTTTCACCGTGCTCTTTGAGCATCAGCAACAATATTTCAATAAGTGCATAAGTTTCCGGATGCATCCCCGCCGCAATATTCTCTCTTTTTAAATAATTGTAGGCAAAATCGTCTGTGTAGTTTTTCCCCTGATAGATTTTACTTGCCGCCACACGATCGCAAAACATTTCCTTGACATACTTTAAAGGCATTTTTACAGCGACATATTCCCGTGTATCCACATCCAAATCTCGCCAGTATTCAAAGTGGTGCTTATTTCTGCCCTTGTGGTGCATCCACGCCGCAGAATAGCCGTATTTAAGGCGCTCATCGACAATCGGCGAGTGCGTTCCCGAATAAAAGCGCGCACCATTTATAAACTCCGTCGGCGAATATTTGGACAAATCGTGCAAAAGCCCTTGCCAAAAAATGCCGGCTTTGAAACAGTGCTCGATAACTTTATGTCGGTGCTTTGTAATTGTATAAAAATGCCTAAATGGTTTCATCTCATGCCTCGGTTTTGCCCTTATTGTTCAAACAACTTGTTAATTTCTGTAATGGTTTCGCGCGTCAACAAATCGCCGCCCTCATGACCGACATTACCGCTGGAAATATAGGCACTGTAATGCCCTGCCTTTTCCGCCTTTTCGGTCGGAAGATAGCCGGCACTGCCACAGCAGAGTTGAACAATAAAGGTCTGCTGGGCATAACTTCTTGCCTTGATGCGATTCCCGTAATCCAAAAACAGTTCAAACGGACTGGTTGCGAAAGCAATATTGCCAAAACGGACAACATGATATTCTATCGGGAATACTTCTTTAGTTTGCTGCTCTCGGTAGCGCTTAATCAAACCTGCGTGCACATACATGCGTGCATTGTCTTCAAAGTCGAAAACTTCCTTGTCCTTGTTGCGCTCCACATAGTACTCAATTTCGCGCACCGCATGATTGTACTCCGCCATTGTCGCCTTGCGAAGCGGCAAATCCAAATCCAATACCTTATGCACAAATTTTGCCTCGTCGTGCAATTCTTCTATTTCTTCGTATACAGAAATGATTTCATTTGCAATACGCTTACCTACACGGTTGCAGCCTGCAATATCATACATCGACGGATCTGCCTTGCGCTTGATGAGATTTGGTCTCTTTACATTCGGGTCGTCAATCGGTGTCTCCGGATCCACCCAACGCACAAGGTCTCTCGGACATTGGTCGCCTGCCGCGCCGCAAAGGCCGAGCAGATAAATATCCTCGCCGAATTTTTCACGCAAAAAGGCTTTTGTTCTGCCCCAATAATCGGCAGAAATAAAACTTCTTTGCTCCAAAATCTGCGCCGGGCATGCAATGTTTGCAACTACACCCGTCAGTTTCTTGTTTTTATCAAAGGTATACAAAAGTTCGACACCCGAATCGTTGCCGCCTTCGAGCGCAACGAAGTTTGCAGTGTTGGTATCGCCCCACATCTGCGCCGAACCGTCATCATAACTTACGCGGCGGCACATACCCACTGCCGCTCTGCCGAATTCGTTTGCATACATTGCATCCTGTCTTGCTTCCCATGCGTGCTTTGCAGCAAGCGCTACTTTTTCCACTGCAAATTCTAACGCTTCCTTGGGCGAAATCACGCTGTCGTCCGCCGTCACTTTCGATGCATACATTTTATCTTCCGGCAAAAACTCTTCCAAGATTTTTGCAGTTACATTAATCGGACTGCTCGCCAGTAAAAGCGATGTGTGCGTATGCGTTGCGGTAACGATGAGTTTGCGTACATCAAATCCCGGTAAAAGTGCCGCAAGTTTTTCTCTTGCCATCTCCAGTGCCGGAACACCCAGGTACACCAAGTCAGCGGAAACGATAATCATTTCATCACCGTTTGCTTCCACCGCCATCGCCGTTACACTAATTTCGGATTCAACAAACTCTGAAATTCTCTCAAAAAACTGCCCTGCAAGACTGACCTTTTTTTCAGGCACAAGGCTTTCTTCCGCCCAACCAATTTTCAAACTCATTTTATTTTCCTCCCGTATTATTGATAAACAAAGTCCATTTTTTATGCAACAAAACCGCAATCACGATAATTACGATACCGCATATACCCCAACTCAAAACCACGCCGCTCCACGGCACATGCTCCGCCATCGCAGCAAAAATATAGGTCGCAACTACATTGCCCATTGCCGCCGAAGCGTTTAAAATACCGGCGAAGGTGCCACTTCGTTCGTAATCGGCAAACCGCGTCACCGGATAGGAATTGGAAAACGGCTGGGTTGCCTGAACAAAAATCATCGCGGCAGATATCAACACCAGAATTAACCAATAGCTCCAAATGCCAATCGTAGTTGCGATAAACAAAAACGGCAGTGCCAGAAATACAAATACACAAATCGCCTGTGTTTCATTGTCTGTTACTTTTCTATGAAAGCCGTTTGCGATAAGCATACCCAAAATGGAGAATGCAATTAACAGTATCCCCATTCGGTTTGCCGCTGCCGCCGGCAAACCCTCATAGGATTCCATCAACATAACGGGCAACATCGTTTTCAGGGCAGAACTCACTGTCGTAATCAGAAAACTGATAAGCACCAGCCATAAAATGCCCGACTTTTGTATCAGGGTTTTCATATCCGTATTGTCTTTTTTTGTTGTGCGGACCGGTACTTGCAGCTCCACCTCAACCATGCGGCTTTCCAAAATCTTGTAGACAACCATCCAAACAACCAGCATCACCGCAAGCGCCACGGCAGAAACCAAAAAATTATCTACCCAGGTCGGCACAACGGATGCAACCAGCAAACTGATCGCCTGTCCCGCACTCGTGGATAAAAGCACCCAAAAAACAGCAGTTTGTCTTACAGACGACACAATCTGCATCGTGGCAATTTTCAAAGCACCCGGCCAAAGACCGAACTGTAATGCTGCATTGATTGCCCATACCGTCATAACCACGCCGTAACTTTGGTTAAAATAAATCACCATGTTGGCTGCAATACCGCTCACGATACCGATGATCACCATTTTGTAAGGTGAAAACTTATCCACTGCAAAACCACCGAGCACCTGGAAAATACCGTACACCAACCAAAACACCGCGCTGATTAAGCCCGTCTGCGATTTGGTCATGATACCGGCCTCTACAATAGATGCCATGACAGAAGAAAACATATTTTTTGTCATGTATAAAACCGTAAGCACCACAAATAGCAACACAAATAGCACGACACTGGATTGAACATCAGCAAGTTGTTTCGTTTTCATTCTCTTTTGGTCCTCGTTAAATAATTTCTATTCCCAAAATGTCGCACAGATTTTCAATCAATTCCGTGTTATCGCCGTAAGAAATGATATAGTGCTGGCACATTACATTCTGTGCAAAATCCTCTACATCATCTAAAAGAATTTCCAAACCCGGAAGTTGCGGTGCCGGCTGTGTCCAGCCTGCTTCTTCCCACTTCCTCGGCGTAATGCCCTCACCGGTTACCATGTGCATATAGTATCTGCCGTCATCATAGGTCAAGCGGCACATCGTCACCTTGCCCGTCTTAACACGGCTGACATTCAAAATACCTTCGGAAAGTTCACCGAATGCCGCCGGCATCACGGTTACATCACCGTCTACGACTTCCGCCGGCACATAGTCCGGTACGCCGGCAAGCACACGGTCGGTAAAGAATTCATAAAATTCCAAATAAAAGGCGCACTGACCGGTTAAGTATTTTACCATCAACTGTGTGATGTTGCCAAGTCCGTCATTTTCCGGAACGGTGCAAAGACCTTCTTCATCTGCCAGAAGCATAAAAATCGGTGCAGGCGGGAAGCCTAACAGCTTCTTCATGCCGTCTACATCTTTTAAGGAAATTGCATCATAGCCGCGCTCGTCGCAAATAGATTTTGCCGCAAGGTAATAGCCTGCCGCTTTCTTCATACTCTCCGGATTTGCCGGCTTAACAAAGTTCCACTTGGACATACACTTGTCTATAACTTCCTGCTTTTGTGCGTCCGTAATCTTTTGATAACGCTGCTCAAGTTCCAGCATTTCAAATGTTTCGATTTCCGGTCCGATTTCACGCTTTAAAGACGGTCCATCCACCTGTGTACCGTAAAGATTCATATCACGGTAGCCAGCCATACCGCTGCGTGCGTGGCGCAGTTTCGCCGCCGCCGAAGCTGCCAGGGCGTAGTTATATACCGCCTTGGTCTTACTCGGAAGTCCAATAATATCGTACACATACTTAAAGGTGTAACCTAAATCGTAGAATGTTTTGCGGATTGCCGTTGTGCCTGCCTGGTCAGCCGTTGTAACCAGTCTGCCTTCTTCCATCCAACCGCAAAGACCCCAGAGCACCATCGGTTTATGTCTAAAATGCTCCGTTACCTTTACAACCGCATGTGTCGGAATCCAACCGGCGATGCAAACCACCAGCACATCAAATTCCTGCCCCTTTAAAGCGGCAACTGCTTTTTGTACATCTTTTTCTTCGTAATCATCTGTCACCGGATACACGGAAATTAAATCCATACCCTCTGCTTTAAGTGCCGCTTCCGCTTCTGTGCACTTTTTTACAATAATGTCATACGGTGTGTTAACCTCACCAAAACCTACAAATGCTGCTTTTACCATAATTTACATCTCCTTTTTTACATTTAATAAACGATCATAATATTCAAACTGTGCATACGCCGCACTGTAATCCTCGCCCGTTGGCGCATAAACCTTATCCGTTTCAATTTTTTCGCAAGCAGACTTGACGGATGCAAAACATCCGCTGCCGACACCGGCTAAAATGGCTGCTCCGAGACAAGCGGTTTCCTTGTTTTTGAGCGTCACGAGCGTTTTGCCGGTCAGGTTCGCTTTCATTGAGCACCAAAGCGGCGAAGCTGCGCCGCCACCCATGGCACGAATCTCGTTTACCGGCACCTTCAAATAATCCAGATTGCTCTTTAAAATGCAGGTTACCGACTCCATGATACTACGCACAAAATGTGCACTTGTGTGCTCCGGCATCAGCCCTGTAAAACTACCGCGCGCATCCGGATTGTACTTCGGCATCGTCGAGCCGCACAGATACGGCAAAAATGTTACACCGTCAGAACCGATAGGAACCTCCTTTGCCATTTCGTCCAGCTCAGCAAATGTTTTGTCTTTCAAAAAGGCATTTTTAAACCATTTAAGCGCCATGCCCGCCGTCGGGCTCCACGAAAGCAGACAGTAGCCGTCATCGTAATTATAATGGCACGGCACGATGCTTTCCGGGTCGTAAGCCGGTACACTGTCCGTCGGCATAAAAATCGCCATGGTTGTGCCCGTCATTTCACTGACAATCCCTTTTTGCACAACGCCTGCACCGATAGCACCTGCCACCTGGTCCATCGCCGAAGTGCATATGCGGATGCCTTCATAATCACCGACCGCCTTGCCGCTCGAAAGCAATGTGGGCAGCATGGAATCGTCCACGCCAATAAAGTCGAGCATTTCCTTCCACCATGTACCATGGTTAATGTCAAAATACAAACTCGAAGATTGCAGCGTTTTCTCGGTCACAAAATTTTTCGTCAATTTATAGAGAATATAATCTTCCAAAAGAAAAATTTTCTTGGTCTTTGCCCAAATTTCAGGCTCGTGCTTTTGAATCCACATCAACTTGCACGCAGGCCAAGTTGCCGTAATCTCCGGCTGTCCCGTCACGGCGTATACCTTTTCTCTGCCGAAATGCGCCTCGATAGCCGCCGCCTCCTCGGTGGCACGGTTGTCCAGCCACACAATCGCATCGCGAACAGGGTTGCCGTCTTCATCTGCCAAAATCAAAGTTTCACACTGGGTATCAATCGCCAAGGCATCTACGGTATCTTCCACGCGGATTTTACCGAGCACGGTTTTGAAAATATCCCAGTAACGCTCTGCCTCAAATTCGACGATATCGCCTTTTGTTTTTAAAGTATAATCCTCCGACACACAGGCAAGTTGATTTAAATTTTCATCAAACAGTGCCGCCTTCACCGAAGTTGTGCCATAATCCACACCAAGCAAATTCATATCTTTCTCTCCTTTACCAGGCACACACAAACCAGCCATCATCTCGCAAAGGTTAAATGTTCCGTGATAAATTTTTTCATGGTTCTTTTTCATAGAACCTTTCGGCACATTATATCATTTTGCACGCCAATAGTCAAATATTTTCAAGCAAAACTTTATTAGAAATCATCTAAATTTTTAAAAAATGAACGAGATGAAATCAACCCTGTTTTTTTGGAAACAACATCCGTATTGTACGGGACGGAAAAAAGAAAAAGTTGAAAACTTTTGTCTTTTTAGCTACCCACGCAGCAAACACACTCGCACCCAGTCCGAACGCAGCTGCGACAAGCAGATGCACAGGCCAAAAAGTGATACCGAAGCGCACAAGTACAATGCGTACCCCTGCCGTAAAAATCGTATGCAAAAGATAAATCTGAAACGCATAGCGATTTAAAAAATCGAGTGCACTTGCAAATACACGCCATCTTTGCATAAGCGAAACCGCCAAAATGCTTGCATATATACCGAGCGAAAGCAAAAGTTCTTTGTAACCCCACGCTTCCGCCTTGCCCCAATAGACCAAACCAAAGCCCAGTAAAATATGTACCAGCACTACGCCCACCTTGCCGGCAGACGGCATTTTTTCCAAAGACTGCACATCTATCGCACTGCCCAGACCGAACGCAAGCGCACTGCCAAACACAATGTCAAAACAGCCGAGCGAGCCGCCCATAACCGGTACAATGTAAGCAACACCCGCCAAAAGCAGCGTCAGAAGCCACGGCTTGAATACATCGGATAACAATGTCCAAAGCACCAAAAGGAAAAACAGGGCATACAAATACCAATACTGTGCAATCGGTGTTTTCCAAATATGGAGAATGTCCATCAGTGTAAACGGGGTGTTGGTCTGCCCTACAAGAGCATTGATGCAAACATATACCGCCGAAAAAAACACATACGGCACACCGAGATTCAATGCCTTGTGTGCGACAAATCCAAGCCTGCTTTTTTTAGAACGCCAACCGCCCGTCAGGCGAAATACATTGCCGCTCAGAAACAGAAAGAGCGGCACATGAAACGACCAAATAAAAGTTTCCAGTGCGCCAAAAAACGCCGGCATCGGCACAAAAGCATTTCGCATACCCATAATCACATGGCCGAAGAGCACCAAAAAGCACGCATAACCGCGCAAACGGTCAACCAATGTGTTTCTTTGCATTATTTCACCTCGTCTTTTTTACTTTCGCAAAAAGCAGATACAATGTATTTCGGTCTGCCCTTGATTTCCTCATAAATCCGTGCGACATAATAGCCGATAATCCCCAGGGAAATCATCATAATGCTACCGATGAAAATCGTTACCCAAATCACCGTAGTCATACCTTCCAGTGCACGCCCCATCAATTTATCGACGAGCGCCCACACACCTAAAACCACCGTAACAATCAACATAAACACACCAAGCACCGTTACAATCTGCATCGGTGCGGTGGAATAGGCAGAAATATTGGAAACGGCATAACGCATCAATCCTTTTGCGGACCATTTTGACTGCCCCGCCGTGCGCGATTGCACCTCAAACTCCACCGTTGCTTTTTTATAGCCCACCCAAAAGGAAATCGCCCTGAAAAAACCTTTCCTTTCGGGAATGCGGTTGAGCACATCAATCACCTTGCGGTCCAGCAATTTAAAGTCCGATGCCCCCGCCATGTCAAAACCGACCAAAGAACTCAAAATTGCATAGAAACTGCGTGCGGCAAAACCACGCAGCACATCTTCTTTGCCGCGCGAACTTTTTATCCCCTCCACAATTTCATACCCTTGCGTCCACAGTTGATACATCTCAACGATTTTTTCGGGTGGATGCTGCAAATCACAATCGAGCACCACAGCGCAATCTCCCCGCACTGCCGCAAGCCCTGCGGCAATGGCAGCTTCTTTGCCGAAATTTCTGGAAAAATGCAAACCTCGGATATGCGGATACCCCTCGGCAAGCGCCGTTATTTTTGCGTAGGTATCATCCGAAGAGCCGTCATCAACATACAACATTTCAAACGAAATACCTGCACCATTTAATATGCCCGAAATTTCATGATACGCGCGCTCGATATTGTCGCTTTCATTATAGGCCGGCAAGATAACCGATAACATCATCTTCACTCCTCTTCAAAGATTTTTTCCAGTTGTGCAACCGGCATAGGACGATAGTAGTAAAAACCTTGCAGCATATCGCAGCCGGCCCGAATGGCCGCCGCCTCCTGCTCCGGTGTCTCAATCCCTTCGCACACCGTTTTAAACCCAAGCTCGTGCGCTGTACGCACAACATTTTGCAAAATGGTCCATCCCGCTTGCGTTGTTGCATTTTTTGTGATAGACCTGTCAATTTTTACAGTGGTGATATCGAAATTCTGCAAATCGCCAAACGATGTATAACCGCTGCCGAAATCATCGAGCAAAATTAAAAATCCCATAGCGCGCAAGGTGCAAAGGTTTTCGCGCATCTGCTCGCGCGCCGCTCCGACAATGCTTTCATCTTCTAAAATTTCAATCGCCAATGCCGATGCCGATACGCCGTAATTTTCTAAAATCTGTCGGATTTTTTCTGCGAAATCCGGCGCACACAAGGTACTTCTGGAGAAGTTGACCGTATATACATACGCACTGCGCTGTGCAAGACGGTGCGACACCCACTTGCAGTTTTTTTCAAATATATAGTAATCGAATTTGTCTTTTAAACCAACCGAGTTAACCGCCGACAAAAATCTGCCCGGTGACAATACGCCCTCGTCCTCGGAATTGAGGCGCGCAAGCACTTCTGCGCCGACAATTTTCTTCGTTTTTGCATCCACCACCGGCTGATATTCCAGAAAAAAGCGGTTATTGTCAATCTCGGCTTCGATTTTATTTTCTATATCCATTTTCTGTTCGAGCATTTTAGAACCGACACTCGTCCACTCCACAGACGGCTTGTGCTCCGCCTGTGCAAGAATAGATGCCTTTTTTGCGCGTTCAAGCGCAACTTCAAACTCCGCTTCTGTCGTGCTCGCACTGTAATATCCGAAGGCAAAATCCACAACATTGATGGCTTTGTGCTTTAAAAGTAACCGCCCGATTTCGGTAATACAGTCTGCAACAACCATCTTTGTACGCGCACTGTCCCATCCGCAAAGCGCAATGTAGCCCGCCTCTTCGCAAACGGTGATTCCGCCCGCCTGCGTATAAAACTTGTGCAAAAACAGCCCTGCAATCTCCATTTCAATCTTTTCAATGTCCGCTGCCGAATACAGTCCGCGTGCGCGGTCGGTAGAAAACATGATATAAACCATACTGCGCTGCACTCGGTCTCGGACAAACGCTTCGTAATTTTTCTTTAATCGGGCAAGATTGACAAAATCCGCACCAACCGTTCCCTTTGCCATTCGCACGCCCTGCATGGCCAGATAAGCACCGATGCCACCGAACACCAAAAAAAGCATAACCAGCATGGTGAGCAAAATGTAAGGATATTCAAAAAGAATTTTCAATCTCCATCACCCCTGTTTTGTTTCCGTTTTTGAAAACTGCGGAAAGGCAATACTTCCGCCGCTGTGTACATAGCCGATGCGCTTTGCCGCTTCGATGCAGGCAAGCCCGTCTTTTTTCGCTCTGCGCTTTCTTGCAATCGTTTCCGTCAAAACAAATCCGAGCGGAAAATGCAAAAGCGCACAGAGCAGTTCTTTTTTTGAAAGTCCGTTTCGCTTGTACTCTGCCAGAACCTCAAAAACGGCATAATCCAGCGCCCGCTCTCTGACCGCATTTGTCTTTTTGTTCGCCTTTTTAAGCCATTGGTAAAACGCAAGCAGTTTTTTTGTATCACGCATCTGCGTAAAGTATACGCCGTGAATGTAAAATTCCTCTAAATCCTGCGGCAAGTCGCCAAGCATTGCCGAAAAATATGTTTTGATAATCGAAAGAACCTCCGTTTGCTGGCGTGCAAGCGTTGTCTGGGTAATCTGCTTGTCATGCAATCGGTAGAGCATCAGATACTCCGGCAAAACATGCATTTTATACTTTTGCATTGCAAAGCGCGTCCAGAGTTCCAAATCCTCCGTACATGTCAGATTTGCATCGTAGAGCAAAGATTTCATTACCTCCGCCTTCGCAATGACACCCGGATGCAAAATCGGATTTGCTACAAAAAGCAGCGCACGAAGATATACATCTTCCCCCATGCCGCCGCAGCCACCTGCCGCAACCACGCCGTTTTTCAGCGTCATAAAACGGAGGCTCGATAACGCAACCTCTTCATGTGCCTCCATAAAATCAAACTGTTTTTGAAGTCTGTCCGGCAAACAGATGTCGTCGGCATCCATGCGGGCGATATACTTCCCCTGTGCTAAGCCGATTGCCTTATTGAGCGATTTGGGCAAGCGCAGGTTGACTTCGTTGGTATGCACATGGATGCGCGCATCCCGCGCGGCATACATCTGTAAAATCTGCGCCGTATCATCCGTGGAGCAGTCATTGATAACAATCAGTTCCCAATCCGCAAATGTCTGATTTAAGACGCTCTCTATCGCCTCGGCCAAATACGCCTCGCCGTTAAAAACACTCATAATCACAGAAATTTTTGCAGTTGTCATATCGTTCATTCCTTTATTTTATAATGGATTTGAAATAATGACACAGGCGTAAAAACGCGTACGCCATAGCGTAACATTTTTTTTGCATCATCGTAATCGCAATACGGCTTTTTACCGAAATTTGTGCAAAATGCGCTCGGCGCACCATGATTTGCAGGCCCGTTGTATAAATCAAATCCCGAATTTCGCAAAGTTTCTTTCTGTGTCCGCCCTGCGCCGCTTGTGCAAGAATGGCAAAACACATAAAACAACAGTATCGCTCGTGCTGGTCGGCAAAATCTAGCATCTTCGGCATAGCATCGCTTTGCAGATAAGCACTTACATTTGCAAGTTGCGTCAACTGTCCTACCTTAAAATCCGTCGAAAGTGAGTCTGTGCGAACGGTGTAGTAACACACCGGCGTGTCGCAAAAATACACGCGCTCCGCCTCCAGATAACACGGCAGAACACAACTGATGTCTTCGCCGAGAGAAACCTGCGTAGGTATACGCAGTTGATGCTTATGTATCAGACTGCGACGAATCGCCTTGCCCCACACAAAATAGTGCAAATGCTCCATATTTTCATCGCAAAGCAGTTTCGAATAAATTTCTTTTTCCAGGCGCACTTTGTCATAAAGTCCCGGCTCTGCCAAATCATGCATGACTTTTCCGGCTTCGCCGTCTTTGCAGATTTGGTGCGAAAAACAGACCATATCCGCACCCGTATCGGCAATACATTTTTTTGCTGTTTCGAGCGCACCGTCCATCAAAGCATCGTCGCCGTCCAGGCAAAACACATATTCGCCCCCGGCAATGCGTACGCCCGCCTGCCTTGCGCTGACCAGACCGCCGTTTTCTTTGTGTATCACACGCACGCGCGCATCCTTTTTGGCATACGCATCACAAATATCCGGACAGTTGTCCGGCGAGCCATCATCGACTAAAATGAGTTCAAAATCGGCGCAGGATTGCGAAAGCACACTCAAAATGCAACGCTCTAAATATCTTTCAACCTTGTATATAGGTACAATTACCGAAAATAACATATCCTATCTCCTCAGGGCAACCACGCCCACCTGCAATAAATACAGCCTGTATTTCATCAGAAAAGCAAACACTGCCTGACGCGTCGGCAGTTGATACCACGGGTATGTTTTAAGTGCCGCCGCAATATGCGCCTGCGTGCAAATCGTCTTTAAGCGCACACGAAGTTTTTTATACGGCATTTTCATCTCAAACGCATGTAAAATCTCCTGCGAACACAAAATGCGCCCAAACCCCTGCGCCGTACGGTCAAAATAGATTTGATAACGAGATGCCGGCATCTTTTCGGAAAACCGTTTTTCCAGTTCCTTTAAAAATACCGCACTTTTTTCAAGTCGCTTCGGATTGTAGGATTTCGAGACCGACGCACCGTTGCGGCAGTAGCAATACAGCGCGCCCGGCACCCCGACTGCGGTTTGCGCTGCTGCAAGGCAATCAATCGAGAAAAGAGCATCTTCAGACAAAATATCTCGTTCAGATAAAAAACGAAGCCCGTTTTGCCGCACAAAATCCGTGCGATACAGATTTGTGCACACGCTCATTCCGTAGCGACTGTCGTCTTTTTCCTTAGGCATAGCACCGGCTATACCGAGCATCAGCTCGCACACGCTCTCGCCTTCAAAAACCGTTTCTTCGCTAAAAGACGGCTTTTCGATGCAATCGCCCATCTGCGAAAACATATTGCCATCCACAAAGCGCATGCCGCTCATCGCCACCTGTGCGCCGACACGCTCAGCCGCCACATACAAATTTTCATACATCTTCGGCTCTACATAATCGTCGGCATCCACAAAGCCAATATATTGCCCCGTTGCCAACGCAAGACCGGAATTTCTCGCCATTCCTGCACCCTCGTTTTGCTTGTGCTCTACACGGATGCGTGCATCCTGCGCCGCCAAGCGGTCGCAAAGTTCACCGCATCGGTCAGGCGAGCCGTCGTCAATTAAAATAATTTCAATATCTTTTAGCGTCTGCGCCGTAACGGACTGCACGCAACGCTGCAAAAACAATTCCGCTTTGTAAACCGGAATGATTATACTCACTTTCGGCGCTGCCACTCGACTACCTCCCCTCTGCCAATTTCCTGTAATGCTCTGCAACAATATCGACATAGGTTTCAACACTTAAAGTTTCTTTTGCCGCCTCCAAGCAGTTTTGGCGAAGTGCAAGAAGTTTGCCTGTATCCGACAAGGTGCTTTCGAGCGCCTCCGCCACCGCCTGCGGTGTCGGTGCGCCGGCAAGTGTACCCGTGACACCGTCTTTAACCAATTCTGCCATGCCACCGTACGGCATCGTTACCGACGGTGTACCCAACGCACGCGCCTCTAAAATAGAGAGCGGACAATTTTCATAACACACGGACGGCGCAAGCAACACAGCGGCATTCGCCATTGCCGTTTGCAATGCTTCTCCGTTTAAAAATCCTGCCAGCTGGACATTCTCTATGCCTTCGAGCACCGCCGCATCCGGCCCGCTGCCCGCCACCACAAATTTGCGGTGTGGCAAAAGGCGCGCCGTTTGCGCCAAAAGGTCTATTCCTTTTTCCTTGGAAAGCCTGCCTGCAAAGAAAATATAATCCTGCGCCGCATCGGGCCTCTCGACTGTCGGCGGCGCAATAAAGTTATGTATCGCCAGTGTCTTTCCTTTATAAAACGCGCGCGCATCCAACAGCTTTTTTTCTAAAAACTGACTCGGGCAAATGTAGAGGTCGACCTTTTTGTAAGTCCCCAGCATCCCGTAGAGTTTCGCTTCCAATACACCGAGCAAACTCTTGATGCGCGACTGATGAATACATTTATTTTTAAAACAGTTCCCCACAGCGCCGTTTGCACATTTTTCGCACGGCTTTTGCGCCGCAAAATCATAAAACAAATGATTCGGGCAAAGCATCTGAAAATCATGCACCGTCTGCACAAGCGGAATATTTCTTTTTTTGATGGCATAATAAATGGACGGCGTAAGTTGAAAGTTAATGTTATTCACATGCACAACATCGGGGCTAAAATCATCGAGCACACGAGCGATTTTCCGTTTTGCCTCTAAAGAATAGAGAATTTTAAACGGATAGAAAAAGCGCGAAAGCCCCTTGCCGTGAAAATCCATATTCTGCGTATACTGTCCGCAGGTATTGCCGACGGTGTTTTTTTGATCCGCCATGCCGAAATACTGCACCGTATGTCCGCTTTTTTCAAGTTGATTGCCGAGCGAGAGCATATAACTTTCACTGCCGCCGCGCGGATATAAAAATTTATTGACAAGCAAAATCTTCACAGCAGCCCCTCCCCCTCTTTTTTGCGATTTTCCTCCGATATGTAACCAAACATTTTTATTTCCGCAGCGCGCACACGCGCATCAAATCCGTTTCCGAACATCAAAATCGCCAAAACCGTCGTCAGAAGCGGATAGTTCATCGTATTGTCCGTTGAAGATACAATCACCAGATACACCGTCAGCGCCAAGGTCAAAATCGCATTGTCCGTATTGTCCTTTGCGCCAAAACAACACACGCGCACCGTCGTCATTGAAAGCAGCCATAAAATGTAACCCCAAAAACCCAGGTCAATATAATACTGCAAAAAGTCATTGTGCACCGACGAAACACCGACTTGCATATTCGTGCTGAGTTGGTGGGTCAAAAACCCTATGCCGTTGCCTAAAAACTCCGGAGAAAACGAATAAAAACGGTCCACCGCATCATAAATCTGCACACGGCCGCTCGTGTCGATGCCCGCTTTTTCCAAAAGCGTAAAAATATCCATTTTAATGAGCGCCACATAAGCGATCAGCACCACCGCTACCAATACCGACAGTACAACCGTCAGCCGTTTTGCACTCTTTGGATGAAATTTGTTGACACCTTTAAGCACCCATGCGAGCGCAAGCGCCAACAAAATAGCAAGAATACCGATGCGCTTAAACGCGGACAAAAAGCAAAACAGCGTTAAGCCGAGCAAAATATAAAACACAAGATTGTTTTTCGGCTTTAAGCCCATAAAAATCAGATAAGCACCCAGACAAAAAGCAAGTTCATGCACCTCTGCCTGCACAATGATATCGCCGGTCTGCGAGGCAAAACTTACAATGAGTGCAATCAATTCCGAAAAGTAACTGCCAAATCCATATTCTAAAATAATGGTTGCAATCATAAAAAGGTTGCCCAGCAAAATCGCCACCAGATTGTACCAGATGCCCTTTTCGCCAAACGCATACAAAAATGCGGCAGCCGCCAAAGCAAAGGAAAGCATATTGGTGTAGACAAAAGCACCCGACAACCCGCGGGCAATGACAGTCGTGTCCACGCGCTGGGTAAACCAGATAAACAACGAAGCAAAAATCGTCACATATAAAGGAATACTGTAAAGGAGCGCATCCTGAATTGCCGTAATGCCACGCGCAATATTAGGTTTATACAAAAACATACAAAATGCCGAACCTGCCAGCACAAGGGCAAACGCATGGCGAAAAGTAATGAAAATGCCGAGATTGATGACCTGCGTGATGAAATAGTAAAACATCATGCCTATAACCGTAAAATAAAATGTTTTTACGATTTGTGTCCACTTCGTATCCACACACTTTTCCTCCTTGCCGCCTTTTATTTATTGCACGCTCTCTTCTTTTTCCTGCGCCGTCAGGTCGGAAACAAAAAGTTGCTTGCTTGCAATCGTCTCTGTCAAAAGTTTGCGTGCCGTCAGATTGGCTTTCATATTCTCTGCGATACCCACCTTATACTCTATGCGGATATCCGTATGCTCCTCACGCTCCTTGAGGCGAAGCTTAAACAACGCAAGGATATCTTCTATTGTAATATAGTCCGTACCTTCTGCCAAAACCACAAAACTGCCGTTACCGTTGTAGATAAACATCGCATTGGTTTTGCCGAAAGATTCCTTTAAATATGTCGTAAACATTTTGATGATTTCATCACCCGTCTGGCGCGAATACTGCATATTGATTGCCGCCAGGTTTGCAATATCCACCATGCTGTAAACCACGCCGCTGTCAAGGAGTTTTTTGTCCATACTCTTTAAGTATTTGTCAAAGTAAGCACGGTTGAAAAACTCCGTCAGATGGTCGGTGTAGAAAATGTAGTTTACAATATCGCCCAATCTGCCCAAAACGATTGCGCCGCCGAAGCATACAATGATCAGAAAGGCAAAGGCAATGAGCGTATACAAATTCACATTGATGCTCTGCTTTACGGATGCCGAAGACAATACGGAAATATTGCTTGCCCCGAGATAGGCATTGTATTCATCGTTGGTTTGCATTGTCTTTTGATAAAGCACCCCAAGTTCATCCACCAGCGCACGAATTTCGCTATCCACCGCTGCGCGCTTTTGTGCATAGGTCGCATCGCAAAGTTCGCTGCAAGTCACAGCTGCGCCTGCACACGCACCGCCGCAACCGCCCGTGCATTTTTCAAAGGTATCGATAACATATCTGCAATAGGCAGAATCAATCACCTGATGCTCCTTTTGCTCGTTATGGTCACGCCAGCTGTAAATGAGTTCATCATAGGTAACCGTCTGGTCACCCGTAAAGTTTTGCTCAATCAAATTGCGCTCGTGCAAGTTGTCTAAAATATACTCATAGGTAATGTTGGTGTTGCCCGAATTTCGCATCTTTTCCACATAAGCATCAATAACCACAACGATATCTTCTACCACACTGCGCTCTTTTTCATTGGCAATATTGTTGTTGTCAATTCTTGTAGTGTAGTCAGAAACCAACACCGCCTTGTTTTTCGTCAACTGATGCTTATAAACCTTAGAAAACAACTCCGACACTTTTACATGGCGCAGATAGTTAAATTCATCTGCCAAATCGTTAAACGATACGCCCGAAGCCGTAGAGCGGTAATACGGATTTTGCGCCATACGCTGATAGAGCGTCGAAAGTGTTTCGTCAATGCTTGTGTCAATGAGTTCAAGCATTTCGATATAGTCATAGTCTGCATCGTACAACTTTTCCGTCGTATTGTCTGCCGGCGCAACATTTACATATTTTTGGCTGTACTCGGCAAAGTAAACATCGAGCGTTTCATCCAGAATGGTTCTTGCAAAAGCCGAACCCTCCGCATTGGTCGCCGTAAAGGAAACCACAAATGTGCTCGGCTCGTAAACATATTCTTCGCCCTCTTCCAGCTTCGCCTCCTTGCGCGCCACTTTGTCCGCTTCGGGAACCGGCGTAATGCTGATTCTTGAAATCAGGCTGTCTACGGAATAAATCCCCGTCAGCCCCATACGGTTGACCACCTTGGAGAGCACCGCAGAAGACTTGATTTCGCCGACATCGAGTTTTTCGCCGGTCGGGGCAAGGCCCTGCTCTGCCTGCGGGTCATTGTATTGAATGACCTCTGACGCCACATAGGTATTCGAGTTTTTGAGGTTCATATGCACAAAACCGGTTGCCGCAAAGCAAAATACCAAAATCAGCAGCCACAGTTTTTTGATGTATTTAAGTAATTGAAAATTTTTCATCTTCATCCCCTCCTTGACCTATGCCTTTTTCGGAAACTTTTTGGAAATGGCATAGAGCATCAGCGAAAGATACGCAAACGCCGCAAATAGCGCAATACTCTTTAATTCGCCAAACAGAGAAGTTCCGTAGATGCTTACTGCAATACACTGATTCATACGGTAATCCAAAAATGCTCTGCCGGCGCTGACCGCCTCTTTGGCAAAACCGCGCAGCCCTGCATCAATTAAAACTATCATTTCATCCGCCGCCGGACTGACCGAAGCCCCCTGCGCCTGCATCTTACCGATAATCAGATTGTTGTCCATGATCTCTTTTTCATTGGAGGCAACCGCATCGCTAAACTGCGTTGCCTTTACGGAAAGTTCATCAATGCCCACTTTAGTACGGCCCATGTAATACTTGCCTGCCTCATCCCATGTCGGTACCAATACAACGCGCGTCATTTCTTCTGCATACATATCAATCGCCTGATTGCACAGCGCAAAGGAAACGGCGTTTTTTAGTCTGTCAAAATCCGTGTTTTGATTTTGGTAAGACAGCCGGTCTATGTAGCCAACTTTATCGCGCGTCAGACCATTTTGCAAAATCAGGGATTTCAAATTCTGCTCGATTTGCGCTTCCTTAAACTGATACACCTTGCCCGCAATGGAGCCGAAGGTCGCATTGTTTTCCGTCACAAAACTTGAACTTTTTTGCTGCATACCGTAAAGATAATTCAAAATGGAGTTTGCCTCTTTGTCTAAGTAGGAAACGGTGTCCATATATTCCATAGTACTGTAATCGGGCGGATTGCTTTCCAAGTCAAACACAAAATCATCCGTATAAGCGTCAATGTAATATTCCTTATACGCCGTCGCAATCATTTGAATGACATTTTCCGCGTCGAGATGCTGCGTGTGCTTGGAGGCGTGATATTCCACAACGAACTCCGTTGAAATATGGTACTCGGACTTGTCGCGCACATCGCCCTGCACATAAGGGTACACAGTGAGGCATTGTGCAAGTTGCTTCACCGTCACATTTTCGAGCGCACCCAGTTGTATCGCCATTGAAAGCACCTCATCACAGGTAATCTCCGCCGGATTGTACCTTGTGCCGTTGGAGTTTTTCGCCTGCGATGCCTCCGAAAAATTGAGCGCTAAAATTGCCTGCACCGAATTTTTGGCGTGCATATGGTTGAGCACACCGAATACCGCCGTTAAAATCAGCACCGTTATCAGCACCCATGCCTGTAAATAATTTGCCGTTTTAAATAACTTTACAAATTCACTGCGCGAAATATTTTTTGCACGCAGAAAAATCCACACAATACCCAAAAGCAGAAATACGCCTGCGATAATATATGGAAGTTTTTGCAAATGTCCTATATACATAAACGCACCGCCTTTCTAAAATCTGTGCATATCCACAATCACAAGTTCCGGCGCATTGTTCATTCGTAAAAGATTGTGATTGTCCAGCCCGCTGCTGACCAGAAGCGGTCTGCCCGATACCTCATACCTGCCGTACACATAAGCGCCGCTGCGCTCCGGCAAAAAGCCGCCTTCTTTGGTATAGAGCGGTCCGACCATCGGCAGGCGAATGATGCCGCCGTGCGTGTGTCCGCTCAAAAGCACATCGCCCCAGTAGTCTGTTTCATAGACTTCATACACCAGCGGCTCATGCATTACCGTAATTTTGATGTTGCCAGGATTTTCATACAGATATCGCTCATAACTTTCGCCCGCATACGACCAAAACGCAGACGGGTTAGAGGTCAGCACGCCGTAAATATCCACCTGCGTTCTGCCGACGGTTACGGTTGCAGTCTCATTTTTAAGCACCTGCACACCCACCTCGGCAAGTGCCAGCTGCAGTTCGTCTTTTTGCTCGCGCACCTTGGTTGCATCACGATTTGTATTATCAAAACCATATCGGGCATCGAGCGCCTCCTGCGACATAGACGGTCCGTAATAGCGCTCCACTTCATTGTTGCCGTATATGTAGTATGACGGCGCTACCTCGGCAAGCGCCTTGCAAAGTTGCAGCGTCGCATCCAAAGATGGAGCAGCTACATCCAGGCAATCACCGGTATATAAAATGATATCCGGCTTTAATTTCTTTGCGCGGTCAATAAGCTTTACATTGTCTTTTCCATAGGCTGCATTGTGCAAATCGGAAATTTGCAGCACACGCACCTTGTCGTTCGTCTTTAAACTGCTGACATTGTAAAATGTTTCTTTAAAATTGCGGTTGGTCAGATAGTTTGCACCCACCACCAGCACGCCGAGCATAATCGCCAGAAAAACAAGACCAAGCACAATCAGTTTCGCCGCACGCAGATTTTTTTCTTTGCGCGGGTGCGACTGCAACGATTGCGTGCGCTGTCTTTGCACCTTCGCACGCTTGCGCGCATACAGTTTTACCGCAACTTCTCGACCGAGCACCGTACAAACATGTACGCGAAGAGTGTCTTTATATGCCTTTAAAAAGCCTCGCAAAGGCTGTGTTCCGTAATAACCGATAACAACCTTTTTTTCCTCTATACTTTCAAACACAAAATGTTCTACCCACTGTGCATAATCTTGTGCAGGCAAAATTTCCTGCAAATGTGCTTTGATGCGTGCCCCGGGCGTATCAAAGCACTCCGGTGCGGTAATCAGCGTATTATTTTCCATGCAAACGCCCTCCCTTATTTTCAAGCGCCTTTTCATACAGCGCAAGTGTAGCATCGGCTATATCCGGCCAGCGATATTCCTGCACAACGCTGTCGGCCTCTTTTTGCAAATTGTGCACCATTTCGGCATCCTCGCAAAGTTGCGATAATTTTTCAGCCAAATCACGCACATCACTTTTATGAAAGTATACCACTTTGTCGCGCGCCACCGAAACATTTTCCGGAATATCGGAGCAAAGTACCGCAGCCTCATAGGAAAGTGCCTCCAAAAGACTTAAAGACATCCCCTCCAAATCGGACGGCTGACAGATAAGATAGGCGTTCGTGTACATCTCACAAAGCACATCGCCCGAAATAAAGCCTGTAAACAAAATGTTCGGATTGTCTTTTGCTTTTTCTTTGAGCATTGCCACATACGAATCGGTATCGCTCGTATCTCCGACAATGACCAGTTTTTTGTCCGTCTGAATACTGTTGTAGGCATCTATCAGATAATGCACGCCTTTTTCTGCCGTTAAGCGGCAAACCATGCAAATATAGTCCTCTTTATGCAAACCGTACAATTCGGTAATACGCTTCTCCGCCTTACGCATGGGTTTTTCAATGCCATTATGAATGAGCGTGCAGTCGCGGTTGTAGGTTTTTTTAAAATATTTTCTTGCACTTTCACTTAAAACAATAATCTCATCGGCATATTTTGCCATCACGCGTTCGCCGAATTTGATGTACGCCGCGCCAAACCCCTTTCCCCACTTTTCGCGCTGCCAGTCCAGACCGTGCACAGTAGCAATACATGTTTTGCCAAACAGTTTCGGAATCCACATTGCCGCACAGGGACCTTCCGCATGAAAATGCACGATGTCGTAGCGACCGAGCGCAGCCCGAAAGGCCGCCGTAAACGAAGCGAGCATCGCCGCAATTCCTTTAAACTTCAGCGTGGGCGCTGTTTTCAAGCGCACGCCCTTATAAGTGTTGTTTTGCACCATGTCCAGATATTCATTTTCCACCTTGTCTACAGAGCGGTTGTAGCATGTGATGCGTGCACCGCGCTCGACCAATAGCGGACAAAGCATCGTCAACACCTTTTCAATACCGCCGCGGCGCGACGGTATGACTTTATGCCCAAGCATTGCAACTCTCATAAAATTCTCCTATCTTCCCGTTGCCGTCAACATGACAATCGGCGTTTTCAACATAATGAGCAAATCGCCCGGGAATGTACGATTTTGTATGTAATCCAAATCCATCTCCACCCATTGTTCAAAGGGGATGTCGTTTCTGTTTTTGGAAATCTGCCATGTGCAGGTGATGCCCGGGGTCACATGCAGGCGCAAGCGCTGATAATCCGTGTAGTGCACCACCTCGCGCGGCAGCGGCGGGCGTGGCCCGACCAAAGTCATATCCCCACGAAGTACATTGATAAACTGCATCAGTTCATCGAGCGATACCTTACGCAAAAACTTGCCCACGCGCGTAATTCTCGGGTCTTCTTTCATTTTAAACACCGGTCCGTCCATCTCGTTGTCCTTGGCAAGTTGTTCAATCATTGCATCTGCATTGGCGCGCATGGTGCGGAATTTAAGCATCTCAAACTCCTCGCCGTGCCTGCCGACACGCACCTGCTTGTAAATCGGACCTGCGCTCGGGTCGTCGATGACAATCACCAGCGCAATAATGAGCATCCACGGCAGAAAAAACAACAAAATCAGCGTTGCAAAAAAGATGTCGAACAGTCTCTTTTTCTTCCAGTATGTGCTGTAAGAATTGGCAATCATCGCCTCCAGGCGCGCTCTTGTTTTCGCATCTACCTTCTGTGTATCCAAATGTGGCATTTAAAATCCTTCTTTCTGTACCTTCTTTAACTGCAGCGCCGTCAAAAATTCCTCACTTCTGTCCGGCGAAGTATAAAACTTTTTAAAACTTTTTGCACTGCTTTTCCACACGATGTCCTGCGTGGCGCATCCGCCCGGATGCAAAAGCACCTCTATGTCCATCCCCTTGCGTGCGGCAAGGCGCAAATAGTGCGGCAAAATCTTTTGCACGCGCAAGGCGTCCATTCTGCCCGAAAACAAAACCCCCATAAAGAGCGCCGATGTAATATCGCTCTTTACAAGTGCTTTGCGGTTACGCAATCCCAACACTTTCAAAAGCCAGTGTTTTAGCAGCCCTGACGGTGTGTATGTAAAGAAAAGCGACGGTGTCTTTAAATACGGCATGAGCGGTTCTGCCGGAAAGCGCAGATAACGCACGGGAATTTGGTTTTCTTCAATCACGCGCAGAAGCACCCGAAAAATGAGCGGAATCATATGCACATGCTGATGACTGTCTATCCGCACCGGCGCATTCGGCGGCAACAGGGTTCGCACATGGGCAATCTGCGCCGAAAGCTCGGCATACAACGCGCACTCCATCTGTTTGCGCGCGGTCGAAAGCGACAAGAAAAGCAAGCCGACAAAATCGTATTTAAAATTGCCCTGCGGCGTTGTCAGTACATCCGCATCTTCACAAAGCGGCCTGCCCTCCGACAGGTTTAAGTGCACCGAATAACAAACCTTGTCGGTTTCGGGCAAAGTCTCGGCCCGCCCATTGGCAAATACGCTGATTTTGTTTATCGCACCTTCGCTTACACCGCGCAGAATCTGCACATCGGAGACGGGCGACAAACCATAATCGTCTGCACAAATATAAAGCATTCTTATTTCACCTCTGCCCCCAGTTTCACAACCAAAACGCCGTCTTGCACCGCAACAGAGTTTGCCGCAGGCCAGACAGGCATCGCCTGCACGGCATCGGTCGCAAGCAACTGTTGTTTTTGTGCGCCGTACACAAAGGTATAATCGGTATTGCAGTAGTCATAAAGCGCACTGCAAAGCACGCTTTGCCCCACACTTTCATCATCAAAGCGCAGGATGTATCCGTCCGTAATTCCCGTCATGTCGGGTGGCAGGTTCGTGCTGTATGCAAGACTGTCTTTTAGTGCACCCACCACTAAAATCTGCGTGCAATCTTTTGCGCCCGATGTCTGCTCAATGCGGTCTGCAATACGCACAAGCACGCCGTAGGATTTTTCATAAGCCATCTGCGCTTTATGGTAGCAGACATTGGCGAGCACCACCTGATTGGAAACAATAAAAAAACCGATGAGCAGTACACACCACGCTTTGGCAAGTGTCCGCTTTTTATTTTTAAACTGCAACCGCTCATAAAACAAAATAAAGAATATGTAAAAGACCACATAGCCCATTTTCATCAAATTATGGTAGTCCGCCTGTGCATTTACCAGCGCAAGCAAAGCTGCACAGGCAGGCAAAAGGACAATACACAGACAAAACAAAATGCACTTGCCTGCCGACTTATACAACCGCGCACGGATAAAGGCGTAAGCGCCAAGCAACGCCGTGAGTGCAAAAACAATACAATTCAGCACAGTATACACACTTGCGCCGTTTGAAAAATCGAAAAAGAAAGTTTGAAATCCTTTAAAAATCACATAAAAAGATGCTGCTAAATCAAGATTTGCAACCGAAACGGAAGCACGCACGCCTTGGTATTCCAGAAGGGTTGTTCCTGTCAGGCGCAAAAGTGCAAGCAAAATCAGGTAATACAAAACCATACCGCATAATCCGCAAAGCGCAAAAGCACCGGTCTTTTTCCAAATCGCACCGGTTTGCATCTGAGAAAATAGTATCGCATCGAGCAGGTACACAAGCAAAAGCATTGCCGTTACCGTAACATACGCCTGATAAATCGCAACCGAAAGCGTAATGCACACCACGCCAAGCAGATAGTGCGGCTTACTTTGCGTGATAAACAGTGCCGCCAGGCACGCAAGGAAAAATGCGATTGCATAACCATCTGCCACATAATTGTACATCAAAACCGATGTTACGCTCGGAAAGGATACCGTCAATGCACCGACGAGTGCTGCCACCGTCGTTTTTTTCAAGCCGAACATGGCAACAATACACACCGCGCCGAGCGCATGAAACAAAATCGCAAACACGCCCGACAACCATGGCAAATCGTAAAAGGAACCGGGCGCGCATACCACGCCTAAAAACCAGCGGCCGAGGGCAAGCATGTTTTGTCCGTCATGGCGAAACACAAGCGAATCCCAGTTGGGCAGCCAATTTGTAATTTTATAAAAATGCGCCAAAAAACCAACCAACAGCGCCGCTGTCAGGCACGCCGTCCAGGTTTTCGGAACACTGCGTCTTAATTTTTCAAAATATGTTTCCGGCAAACTTACCACTCCAACCACTTGAATTTATGTAAAAACTTTCCATACAATTTGTCATAAAGACGAACGCCAATGATGCGCTTTATAAAGGTTGTCCTCTTGGAAACCCGGCTCGTCCACGAGGCGCTGTAATGATGTATGCAATATGTATTTTTCGTAATTTTCTTTCTGCCCGTATAATAATTCATAGGACAAAGATACTCGCAAGAAAGCATCTGTATGCCCATAAAGATTTGCTCCTGCTTTGTAATATCCATGCCCAATTCCGCAATCGTTTTTGTGTTTCTGTCGGGACACGGGAGCATATCGTAACTGCCGTCCTCTCGCACAAAGGAAATATCGTTATAATCGGCAAGCAAGCTTTCTATGAGCGGATGGGCGGCAGGCGCCGCAAATCCAAGCCCCGTAGAAACAACACCCTTGTGCTCAAACCCCATATAGCCGCCGTTTGCAAGCAAATCGTCGAGCGGTTTTAAAACTTCCACATCGGTGTCCATATAAATGCCGCCGTATTCGTAAATCACTTTCAGGCGCACATAGTCGCTGACAAACGCCCACTTTTTTGCCGCATACGCCTCGGCGGCATAGCGGTTTTGCGAAATATCGAAATTCTCCTCATTCCAGCAAATGATTTCATAATCCGGACAGTATTTTTCCCAACTGCGGATGCACTTTTTCGCCAGCGGCGGCAGCGGTGCGCCGCCAAACCAACAATAGTGAATTTTTTTCGGAATACTCATTTTTCAAACACCTCCGGCAAATAGCGAAATGCGCGGCGGTTAAAAAGAAAGTTTACCGCCACATAGGCAGGCAATATCCATAAACTGTGCAGTACACCCCGTAAAACGAGTGCGCCGAAGGAAAGGCCGGCGAATGTATCCACATAAAAAATGCACATAACCAGCGCAAACACCATGCCGTTGGTCAGCCATAGTTTATATGTCTGCCACACGCTGCGCCCGAGCACCTTTTTATTGGCGTGGTAAATCGCCACCACCGCACGATATATAAGCGCAACCAGCGTGCCGAAAATTGCACCACAGATGCCGAACTTCCAGATTGCAAGCACCGAAACCGTAAGGTTGATTGCCATTTCCCAGATGGCATGTGCACGCGTGTTGTCAAACTCGCCTGCGTACTCAATGAGTTGATTGCTCGGCAACTTGGCGTTGGCCGCAAGTTGCATAAGCACAAACAGCAAAACCAGCAGCGGATTAAAATAACTGATATCCGTGATGCCTTGTGTATACAGTTGCACCAACGGCAGCAGGAAAACCGCCATCAGCGTGTAGATAATAAAGGCAACCATGATGTAAAATGTTTCATAAACCGTGTACATACGGTCAAACTTTTCGCGCTCGGTAAAAAACATCTGTCCGAGTTTGAAAGATAATCCCGATACCGCACCGGTGATGAGCGCCTGCACCTGCGAAAAAAAGAAGTTGTAAATCGTGTAAACACTTGCCACGGCAAAGTCGCACATCGCAGACAAAAGCAAAATATCCGTGTTGTTAAACACCATGCCCGACAACTGATGCACCAAAACCGACTTTCTCTGCTTTGTCGCTTCGTAATCCGGTTTTGCCTTCCAGTCCAGCCACGGATAGTTTTTCTTTGCATACACATACAGATAGCCAAGTTGCACAAGTGCGATTACGCAATAGACAAGCTGAATCAGCACCAGACTGTCCGTAAGCAAAAGCACCGCAATCTTACCGAGATTGCTGAAAATCTGTACTAGCGTTTCGGAAGTGGTGATGACATACTTTCTGCCGTCCACCTCCATCAAAATGCGATACTTCGCCTGCACAAAATAACTAAACAGAGACGGCAGGGCATTTAAAAGCACCAATGCAAAAATCACCTGCGGCGCAAGCGGTGTCTGTATAACAAAACTGTATACCAGCGCAATGGCCAATACGATGCCCGCATAAAGCAAACCTGTTTTTTTGTAATACACATTCGTAGCCGCCAGCACCGAACTGCAAGCACCATGGTCCTGCTTGGCAACCGGTTTATAAAGTGCCTGCGTGGTCGCAAGGCCCACGCCGGCTTCCAGAAGGCACATATAGGTAAAAATCTGCTTAATGGTGGAAAGCACACCGTTAATTTCAGAGCCGAAGTTCTCCAAATAAAGGCGTGGAAGCAAAAAGCCCATCACCAGCAAGGCCACCTGATAGACAAGTCCTGAAATCATATTCTTTTTTATTCTGGTGTCCTTTTCAGGCATTGCCTCTATCCCCTTTTTTACTCCACACAATTTTGCAAATACCCCGCCGTTGCATTTTGTTTCGGCAAAATCTTTGCCGGATTGCCGAGCACAATACTGTGCGGCGGCACATCAAAATTCACAAAGCTCAGCGGCGCAATGAGCACATCTTCGCCAATGGTAATCTTGCCGACCACCACGGCGTTTGTGCCAATCCAGCAGTTATTTGCAATCGTCGGCACACCTTCTCTTTTGCCACGGTTTTCCCGACCGATGGTAACGCCCGTGCCCACATTGACATTTTTGCCCAGTTTTGCATCAGGATGAATAATCACACGCCCCGTATGGCCGATGTAGAAGCCTGCGCCGATTTGCGTGCGCGCCGGAATTTGAATCCCCGTTTTATACGCACGGCGCCGGAGCAGATATGTATACCACAACCGAAGCGGCAATATGCGTTGCGCCTGCGCTTTGCGTAAAAGCGCAATATAGGAAAGTTCCGGCGGTCGCATACATCTGTGCAAAAGCGATTCGCCCGCTTCGCCGTAGTAGCGATATAAATCTTTTTTAAATACTGTGTTCATAGCCTAAGCCTCCAAAAACAGTTTGCGTGTTACGAAATTATAAACCGGCACAAGCACCATCGCCGCAATTTTCACGAGCAAATAATGCAAAGTAAACACCACAGCGCCCAGCCACATAATCAACTGATTGAGCAAAAGACCGCCCAGGCTTAAAAGCACAAACAATGCAAATTCACGCACACGGTTTTCCCCTTTGCTTCGGAAAACAAATTTCATGCTCAGTATGTAGTTGACAACCACCGACACGAAAAATCCCGCGGCGGAGGCCAAAAGCACGCTTGTATGCAAAAGTTCACAAAGCGCCGTCAGCACGCCGACATCCACCGCTGCGGCAATCACGCCAACAACGCAAAAGCGCACCAACTGCCCTGCAAGGCGGTTAATTTTCATGGTTTTCCTCCGCAGACACTCGCTCAAAAATCCAAATCGAATCAATCGCGTTTTCGGTCTTATCCTCGCTCGGATGCACCGTCAGTTTCATACGGCCACCATGGATTTCTTTATAGGTCACGCTTGGAAGATGCCCACCTTGCAGTTGGTACTCCAGCGCTTCAAAATCCAGAAAATGCTGCAATACGCGGCGATACTCCGGCCGCACAAAATCATGCACATAGTTTGCCCATGCGCCCGAAAATGTGTCTGCCGCCTGTGCCGCCCGCGAAAAATTCTCGCTCGCCAGAACGGAAAGCACCGTGTCGCTTTCATGCATTACGCAAAACACGCCACAGTAGCGGGAAGAAAGAACGGACAAAAACGCATCCACCTGTCCGACACCCGTGTGTGCCGTCCGGATAGATTTGTGTGTCGCATCATGCTTTTGACCGAACTCCTTGGACTGATAATATTTTGATTTTTCCACATACATCGCTTTTTCCGCCGCATTTACGACTTCTTCGATGTGCATCGTTTTATCGGCATACTGCACACCGACGGAAATGTGGTATTTCATCTCTTCAATCTGTTCGTTTGCCTGCTTAAGACGGCTTTGCAGTTGCTCCTCCGGCAAATTCCATACAAACACCAAAAACTCGTCGCCACCGATGCGGTATACTCTGCCGTCTGCAAAGGTTTCGGTAAGCACCTGTGCAATAAACATCAGCATCTGGTCGCCTGCGGCATGTCCGTAGGTGTTGTTAAAGTAGTTGAGTTCGTTGACATCTATAAAAATGCAAACCATATTTTGCAGCACTGCGTTTTCTATGTGCACGATATCTTCTTTGTACGCCATGCGGTTCGCCACACCCGTCAGCGCATCCGTATGCGCCATTTGCTCGGTTTTCACCATGTCTTTGCGGTTGTGAATCGCCATCGTAAAGCAAATCGCAATGTCTTCAAGCAAGTCATATACGCGCTTGTTTTTCGGATTCAGCACGCCTAAAATGCTCATGCTTGCATTGTCATTGGCAACGCAGGCAAAGCAGACCGAGTGAATTTCGTGCGCCTGCAAAAAAGCGGAAAATTCCGGCATAATGGACTCCAACGCACCGCCTGCGGTAATTCTGGCAAGGTATAACTCGTTGTGATACTGTGTGCGCTTTCGGGAAACATAGGCAAACAGTTGCGATACAAAATACGACCGTTCTTCCTCCGTAAGCGCTTTGGCCTTTTCATTCGGGGCAATGTAGGAATGCTCTATGCCCATACTGTCCGTCACAAATGCCGAGCGCGCCCGCGCATAAAATACAACCTCGCGAAGCGCCTCAAAAATACCGTCGCTCTTTCTCCATATACCCAATAAGACTTTACGGATATCCGATGCCAGACGGTTAATTTTCAAATGCTTTCGCTCGGAAATAAAGAGCAGCAGCGCATAAATAAGCATCACCGCAAAAATCAGTCCGGCAACCAGCATCATGTAATTCGTCGTGCGCCGTGCCGTTGCAAACACGACCTGCTCCGGCTGTGTCATCATAATATGCCAGTCTGCAATTTCCATCGGCGCATAATGGGCGTACAGATGTGCATCGACCGTGAGTGCATCGAAGGAAACGATACCGTCTTCGCCACGCGATATATCATCGGCAAATGCGGCATAACTGTATCCTTCTCCGAATTTACTGTTTGCCAGTTCCGCCACATTACGGATGGAGCGCTCCTTTGTATTTAAAATCAGATTTCCGTTGCCGCGCTCAATAATAAACAAATCGGCATTTTTTGCGCGTGCCGCTTCTATGTATCTTTGCTTGAAACTTTCTAAATTGACAATGCCGTACATCATGGCAACGGGTGTGCCGTCCTGTGCACGGATAGCCACCGCACTGCGAACAACCTCCAGACCCGGTTTGGACAAACTGTTGACTCTGCCCGTGATAAATGTTCCCTTTGCCGCCTCCTGTGCAAAATCAAGGCCTTCGCCCAATTCAATCACTCCGTTTTTGGTAATAAAATGGTTGCCCGGCAAAAGCACGCCGATGCTCTCAAACAAACCGATTTCGCGAAATGAATCAAACAGCAAACTGTAATCCTTACCCTCGGCATACAACTGCTCTGCAAAACGCGCCATCGTTTCTAAGTTTTCCATATCGGACATAAACTGCAAATTGATATCGTTTTTAAACTGCTGTGTTTCATAGTGCAGGGTTTCAAATGCCTCCTGCTCCGAATGAAAATAGGCATAGTTAAGCATTGCAAAAATAATGGTGATAAGCAAAACAACGGCAATCACCGAATAAATCAGTTTGTCTGCTACATTTTTTCGTTTGTTTACGGTTTTCATGCAATCACATCCTGCGTCGTTTTATTTTGATAATCACGCACAAATTGTGCGGCCTGCTGCTCGGGTATCGGTTTAGAATAATACCAGCCTTGCACATACTCGCAATTCGTCTTTGCAATCATCTGGCGATGCGCCTCGGTTTCCACGCCCTCGCAGACGACTTGTATGCCCATGTTATGTACCAGCGCAATCATACCGTTGAGCAAATCCATACCGTTTTCTTCGGCTTTAAGCAAAATACCGCGGTCGATTTTGACCTCGCTGATGGGATATTCGCAAAGGTTGACAAGCGAGGTGTAACCGCTGCCCATATCGTCGAGGGCAATTTTAAATCCCATCTGCCTGCACTGCAAAACATTTTGCCGCGCTCTGTCGAGGTTTTTTTCAATGGCATCTTCCGTAATTTCGATAATCAGTTTTTCTTTGTCGAAAACATAGCGCGAGGCAATCTCTCGAATACGCACAATAAAGTCTCTCTCCGAAATCGTGATGCGTGTAAAATTGCACGACAGCGTTAAGTGAGCAAACTCGGTGCCCCGCCATTTGTGCAGTTGACAGCACACCTTTTCAAACATGTAATAATCCAACCGGCTGATTTGCCCCGATTTTTCGAGCGCCCCAATATAGACCGCCGGCGATATAACATTTCCCTCGCTGTCCACCCAGCGCGAAAGTGCCTCGGCGGAAACGATTTTCTCACTTTGCCTGTCTACAATAAATTGCAGATACATCTTAAATTCTTTGCGTGCAAATCCCTCTTCGATTCGTTCTAACAGGCGCTTTTCTTCAATCGCACTGTTGAGCATCTGCCGGTCACAGTACACGACGGGAGTTTCCTCCGTCGCCCACATATTGCAATTCCGGCGCAGATTGTAGAGGATATATTCGCAATTTTTGTCCTCTCGTTGCAAGGTATACACCACCGCATGAAAATACGGCATGTTCCTCCTGCGCGACTCGGACAAATACAAATTCAGTTTCTCCGTCACCGCTTCGACCGTTTTGACCACAGCCTCCTGTGTGTCGGAACGAAAGGTCAACAGAAAACCGTTTTCCGTAATACGCGCCACAATCTCATTTTCGTCTGCAAACTCCGACAGCGTGCCCGCCGTATATTTTACGGCATCGGACATGGCAAATTCGCCGTGATACATTTGCAGATAGTTGCTGTCGATGATGACATACAAAATCGTATACCGTTCGCGCGCCTCATCGCTTAACTGCTTAAAATGCGACTCAAAATAAGCAAGGTTGCCGATGCCCGTTTCCGAATCCAGAACATGGCTGAGTCGCGTAGTCTCTCGCAAACGATAAATCCACCAGATACCGCCGCTCACAACCAAAAAAAGCAACACACCCAGACACACACACAACGCCGGCAGAATGCTGCGCTTCGGCGGCTCCACCGCAACCGTGTAGGCAAAAGTGCGTGTCGCAAAAACAAATGCCGCCAAAACCACCGTGCAAAGCACCCATATTTTCTTTTTCATACTCCTCACCTGCCAAATTTAAAGCAGAATTGCTATAAATAATATAATTAAAATATATTATAGCATATAATATAAAAAAATCAATAGGTAGGTGTCACATTACGCCAAATTCTTCCGGTTTTCGCTGCATGCCGTAAAACTTCCACGAAAAAGCATATATTTCTTCGCCCGCAAGTCCTTCGAAATCACGCAAATAAATTATAATAATTTTGCTTATTTTTAATTTTTTTCCTACAATCAAAAACTTTCACCTGTAATTATCTTGCTGCCAAAATACCTTCTGCTCCTCTCGCGATTTATCTTATGTTTATCCAATTTTACGGACTTTATATTTTAAATCTTTTTTTAATTTCAGCCAAAACCTTTCATGCAAATCTCCATCCTCTCATTTTTACACTTGTTTTATTTTGCTGTTTTTAGATTTTCTGCTTTTTCTAAAACATGCCTTCGCAACCACACAAGTTTTCTTGTTTTTTTACCTTCCCTTCCCAAAATGTCCAGACGAAAAAAATCCGAAATTTTGTCGTTTATCTCTTGCTATTATTTATATGTTGTGTTATAATTCTTTAGGCACCGTTTCAGCGGTGCAAACAGTTCTTGTTTTCAGAAAGGAAAGATGCAACATGAAGATCACGGTTTGTATCGGCAGTTCCTGCCACATTAAAGGTTCTCGCCAGGTCGTAGAGCGCCTGCGCGCATTAATTGACGAGAACAATTTAACGGATAAAGTAGACCTTAGCGGTACATTTTGTTTAGGACAATGCCAGCAGGGTGTCTGCGTCACCATCGACGAAGCTCCTTACTCTGTTTCTCCGGAAACCGTAGACGAATTTTTCGCAAACGAAGTTGTAGCAAAGGCGTGAGGTAATGCATATCCAGATTTGCATCGGCAGTTCCTGCCACATCAAAGGCTCGTCCGAAATCGTGGAATTGCTGACAAAAGCAATCAGCGAATACGGGCTTGAAAACGAAGTCTCCCTAAGCGGAAGTTTTTGCATAGGACAATGCAACCGTTTCGGCGTAACCGTACAAGTCGATGATACCGTACACGCAGGCATCCATCGCGACAATTTTAATGAATTTTTGCAAACACATGTATTATCCGTATTCGGAAAAGAAGGAAAGTGAAACTATGCCAAATTGCCTGACACTTAAAAAATCCAACTGCAAAAACTGCTACAAGTGCATTCGTCACTGTCCGGTTAAGTCGATTCGTTTTTCCGGCAACCAGGCGCACATCATCGGCAACGAGTGTATTTTATGCGGTCAGTGTTTCGTTGTCTGTCCGCAAAATGCAAAGCAGATTGTAAACGAAACCGAAAAGGTAAAGGTATTATTGCAAGGCGGTGATCCGGTAATTGTCAGCCTTGCGCCATCTTTTGTTGCAAATTACGATACTGTCGGCATCGAAGCCATGCGCGATGCCTTAAAAAAACTCGGCTTTTATGAAGTGGAAGAAACCGCAATCGGTGCAACCATCGTAAAGACCGAATATGAAAGAATGCTGCGCGAAGAGGAACGCGATATCATGATTTCCTCGTGTTGCCATTCCATCAACCTTTTGATTCAAAAATACTTCCCGTCTGCTCTGGAATATCTGGCAGATGTTGTGTCGCCGATGCAGGCGCACTGTCTGGACATTAAAAAAAGATACCCCGGTGCAAAGACCGTGTTCATCGGCCCGTGCGTAGCAAAAAAAGATGAAGCCGAGCACTACGAGGGCATCGTAGATGCTGTGCTCACATTTGAAGAACTTACAAACTGGCTTAAAGAAGAAAACATTACACTTGAGCAAAAAATGGACGCACAAAAAGAAAGCCGCGCACGCTTCTTCCCGACCACGGGCGGCGTGCTCAAAACCATGGCGCAGGATACGCCGGGATATACCTACATTGCCATCGACGGTGTGGAAAACTGCATCGCCGCTCTGCGCGATATCGAAAGCGGAAAAATCCATAAATGCTTTATTGAAATGTCGGCTTGTGTCGGCAGTTGTATCGGCGGACCGGTTATGGAAAAATACCACCGCACCGCACCGATTAAAGACCACATCATCATCGCCAACTATGCCGGTGAAGAAGATTTCGATGTGGCACAACCCAAGCCGATAGAAATCAAAAAGCAGTTTGAGTATATCGAACACAAACTCCAGCCGCCGACAGAAAGCGAAATTTTCAGCGTAATGCGTCAGATGAGCAAGTTCAAGCCGTCCGACGAATTAAACTGTGGCTCCTGCGGCTACAACACCTGCCGCGAAAAGGCAATCGCCGTTTGTCAGGGCAAGGCGGAAATCTCCATGTGCCTGCCGTTTTTGAAGGACAAGGCAGAAAGTTTTTCCGATGCCATGGTTGAAAATACGCCCAACGGCTTAATTGTACTCAATGAAAGTTTAGAAGTACAACAAATCAACAACGCAGCGAGAAACATGATGAACATCCGCTCGAGCGCCGACATTCTGGGCGACAATGTGGTTCGCATTATGGACCCTTCGCTTTTTGCACAGGTATTGCAGACCGGCGTAGATGTGCACAATCAGCGCGTATACCTTGCCGAATACCGCCGCTATATAGAGCAGACCGTTGTCTATAACAAAGACTCGCACCTGCTCATCGGCATCATGCGCGATATCACTGACGAAGAAAAAGAGCGTGAGAAAAAAGAAAACATCAGCCGCAAGACCATTGAAGTTGCCGACAAGGTAGTTGAAAAGCAAATGCGTATCGTACAGGAAATTGCTTCCCTGCTCGGCGAAACAGCGGCAGAAACCAAAATTGCACTTGCAAAGTTAAAGGAGTCGATTCAGGATGAATGATTTATGTGCCGATATCGGCTTTAAAAGCATCAACCATTACGGCGAAGAACTTTGCGGTGACCATGTTGACATCATTGAGCAAGATGAAAACTCGACCGTCATCGTTTTGGCAGACGGTTTAGGCAGTGGCGTGAAGGCAAGCATACTTTCTACACTGACAAGCAAAATCATCTCTACAATGATGGCAGAAGGCTTGCCGATTGAAGAATGTGTGCAAACGATTGCGGCGACATTGCCGGTGTGTTCGGTGCGTGGCGTTGCCTACTCCACCTTCACCATCATTCATATTATCAACAACGAAACCGCAGAAATCATCCAATACGACAATCCGCAGGTCATTTTACTGCGTGAATATAAAAATTACGACTATCCGACAACCGAGACAATCATCGACGGCAAAAAGATTTTAAAAACCGTCATTCATTTACAGGAAAATGATATTTTTGTTGCCATGAGCGACGGCTGTCCCCATGCGGGTATCGGCACAGCTTACAACTTCGGCTGGAAGCGCGAAGACATCATCTCGTTTTTGGAAACCGTTTCCGTCACGGAGCTGACTGCCAAAAATTTATCCACCCTGCTTTTGGAGGAGGTTGACCGTCTGTACGGGCAAAAGCCCGGCGACGATGCGACCGCATGCATCGTGCGCGTACGCAAGCGCGAGCCGATGAACATGCTCTTCGGTCCGCCGTCGAACCGTGACGATGCCGACCGTATGATGTCGCTGTTTTTCTCCAAGGAGGGCAAGCACATCATCTGTGGCGGTACCACCTCGTCGATTGCGGCAAAGTTTTTGAGAAAACCGCTTCGCGCAAGCCTGGATTTTGCAGATTCGGATATTCCGCCGATTGCCAAAATCGAAGGTGTGGATTTAGTGACAGAGGGTGTAATTACTGTTAACCGCGTATTAGAATACGCCAAAGATTACATCGCCGACAACAAACTTTACGAAAAGTGGAATTACGGGCGCGACGGCGCATCTTTGATTTGCCAGTTGCTCTTCGAAGAAGCAACGGATATCAATTTCTTTGTTGGGCGAGCGATCAATCCGGCGCATCAAAACCCCGATTTGCCCATCAATTTCAGCATCAAGATGAATTTGGTGGAAGAGCTTTCCGCTTGTCTTAAACAAATGGGAAAGAGCATTAAGGTAAGCTATTTCTAATATTTTTACTTTGAATTTTTTAGCAAGGGAGTGCAAACATGAGAAAATTCGACACAAAAGTACAGCACTTGAAATATAAAGTGTTGCGCGAAGTTGCGCGCCACGCGTGGAACGGCACACTTGTAGAAAACCTGCTCTCCATCCCTGAGCAGATTGTGCCGGGCAAAACCCCGACCATGCGCTGCTGTGTATATAAAGAGAGAGCCATTTTGGCAGAACGCGTAAAAATCGTTATGGGCGGCGACAAAGAAAACCCGAATGTGATTCAGGTCATTGACATCGCCTGCGACGAATGTCCGTCTGCCGGTTATGAAGTAACCGACTCCTGCCGCGGCTGTCTGGCGCACCGTTGTGAAGATGTGTGCAAAAGGGGCGCCATTTCCTTTGACCACCACCATGTGGCGCACATCGACAAGTCGAAGTGCGTAGAATGTGGTCAGTGTGCAAAGGTCTGCCCATATTCCGCCATCATCAACCGCAAACGCCCGTGCCAGAACGCCTGCAAGATTAAGGCGATTTCCATTGACGAAAACAACGCAGCGGCGATTGATTACAGAAAGTGTACCTCCTGCGGTGCTTGCGTTTACCAGTGCCCGTTTGGTGCCATCATGGACAAATCCTATATTTTAGATGCCATCGACCTGATACAAAAGAGCGAAGGCAATAAGCAATATAAGGTGTATGCCATTGTTGCACCGTCCATTTCCAGCCAGTTTACCTACGCCAAACTCGGCCAGGTGATCAGCGGTCTCAAAGAACTGGGCTTCTACACTGTAATCGAAGCGGCGCTCGGCGCAGATATGGTTGCAAATGCAGAATCCAGAGAACTTGCAGAAAAAGGATTTCTGACCAGTTCCTGTTGTCCGGCTTTTGTTTCATATGTTCGCTCTGCTTTTCCGGATTTGATTGAGCACATTTCGCACAATCTCTCCCCGATGGCAGAACTTGCAAAGTACATTAAAGAAACCGACCCGACCGCCAAGGTGGTCTTCATCGGTCCTTGTACGGCAAAGAAAGCGGAAGCACAACTCGAAAAAGTGCGTCCGCATGTGGATGTCGTTTTGACATTCGAAGAATTGCAGGCACTCTACGACAGCAAAGGTGTGGATATTACAGTGCTGGAAGAAGATGTGCTCGATAACGCCTCCTACTACGGCAGAATTTTTGCACGCTCGGGCGGTTTGTCCGATGCGGTTACACAGGCGTTAAAGGAGCAGGGCATCGAATTCGACTTAAAAGCAGCAGTCTGCGATGGCATTGAAGCCTGCAAGCTGGCGCTGCTTAAAAAGAGCAAAAATGTACTCGATGCCAACTTCATCGAAGGTATGGCCTGCATCGGCGGTTGTATCGGCGGCGCAGGTTGCCTGACGCATGGCGAGAAAAACAAAGCTGAGGTAGACAAATACGGCAGAGAGGCCTATGAAAAAACCATCAGCGATGCCATTTCCGTGTTGAGGTAATGCAAGATAAAATTTCTATTAAAAATATTGTAAAAAAACTTGAAATACACTTATAAAGAGTGCTATAATGTACGAGATTGTTAAAAAACTAGCAATCTCGATTAAAACTAAATCGCGAGGGTGAAAAAACATGAACAAAATTACAGTCATCGGTTCGGGCAATGTTGGCTCGACCATCGCCTACACTTTAACAGTTATGGGGCTGGCTTCCGAAATCGTTATGGTGGACATCAATGGCGAAAAGGCGCTCGGCGAAGCGCTTGACATCCGTCAGGGTGTGCCCTTCTGCAATCCGGCATTTGTTTACGCAGGCACTTATGCTGATGCTGCAAATTCGGACATTGTCATCATCACTTCCGGTATGGCAAGAAAGCCGGGACAGTCCCGTTTGGATTTGGCGCAGGCAAATGTCGACATCTTGCAATCTGTTGCAAAGCAGATTGTAAAATATGCGCCGGATGCTACTTATTTGATTGTAAGTAATCCGGTAGATATTTTAACCTATGTATTCTGCAAATGCTCCGGTATTCCGGAGGAACGCGTTATCGGCTCCGGTACAATTTTGGATACCGCTCGTCTGCGTGCAAGAGTATCGGAATACTACTCCGTAAACCAAAAAAATGTGCACGCTTATGTACTCGGTGAACACGGCGATACCGCGTTTGTGCCGTGGTCATTGGCAAACATTTCCAATGTGCCGATTGAGGCGTACAGAAACTCGGTACTAAAAACCGCCGACTATCCGGAATTCAACAAAGACGATGTAGAAAACTATGTACGCAAATCCGGCGCGCGTGTTATTGCCCGCAAAGGCGCAACCTTCTATGCCGTATCCATGTCGGTTTGCCATGTGTGCAAATGCCTGCTCAGCAGTGTTGACACCACCTTGACGGTCTCGACCATGATGCACGGCGAATACGGCCTCGACGATGTATGCCTCAGTCTTTTAAGCGTAGTCGGCAACAAAGCGGCGCACAACAAAATTTTACTGCCGCTGAATGACTTTGAAGTGGAACAACTCCATAAGAGTGCAGAGGCGCTCAAAGAGGTTATCCGCAGCATTAAATTTTAAAACCGCATCCTAGTAATTCATATCTATATAAAAGAAAGGAATGTGTAAAATGGAATATCGTATTGAACATGACTCTATGGGTGAAATGAAGGTTCCCGCTGACCGCCTCTGGGCAGCGCAGACGCAAAGAAGCCACGAAAACTTTGGAATCGGCGTCGGCATTGAAACCATGCCGGCAGAAATCATACACGCTTTTGGCATTTTAAAGAAAGCCGCGGCGATTGCAAACCATGCTCTCCGCCCGGAAAAAATGACCGAAGAAAAACTCGGCGCAATTAAAGCTGCTTGCGACGAAGTGATTGCAGGCGAGCTTTCCGGCCACTTCCCGCTCGTGGTATGGCAGACAGGTTCGGGCACACAGTCGAACATGAACTCCAACGAAGTAATTGCCAACCGCGGCAATCAGATTTTGGGCAAAACCCTTTTGCATCCGAACGACGACATCAACATGAGCCAGTCGTCTAACGATACTTTCCCGACCGCAATGCACATTGCAGCGGTGCTGATTTTGGAAGACAAACTCATACCGGCGACAAAGATGCTGGTAGAAACATTTAAGCGTTTGGAAGCAGAAAACGAAGGCATCGTAAAGAGCGGCAGAACGCATCTGCAGGATGCAACGCCGATTACATTTACACAGGAAATCAGCGGCTGGCGTTCAAGTTTGGAAAAAGACCTTGAACTGTTAGAGCGTTCTTTAGCCCCCCTGCATGAACTCGCACTCGGTGGCACCGCTGTCGGCACGGGCTTAAATGCGCCGAAAGGCTTTGATACGGCAGTTGCCGAAGAAGTAAGCAAACTGACCGGCAAGCCGTTTGTAACAGCTGCAAACAAGTTCCATGCGCTCACATCCAAAGACGAACTCGTATTTGCACACGGCGCAATCAAAGCGCTTGCCTGCGATATGATGAAGATTGCAAACGACATCCGCTGGCTGGCATCCGGCCCGAGAGACGGCTTAGGCGAAATTTTCATTCCGGAAAACGAGCCGGGTTCTTCCATTATGCCGGGTAAAGTAAATCCGACCCAGTGTGAAGCGGTAACCATGGTTGCCGTACAGGTTATGGGTAACGATGTTGCCGTAACGATGGCGGCTTCGCAGGGCAACTTTGAATTAAATGTATTTATGCCGGTTTGCATCTACAACTTCCTGCAATCTGCACGCCTTCTTTCTGAAGCGATCGTTTCCTTTAATAATAACTGTGCAGTCGGCATCAAGGCAAACAAAGAAAAGATGCACCACAACCTGCACAATTCTTTGATGCTCGTTACGGCGCTCAATCCGTACATCGGTTATGAAAATGCCGCAAAGACAGCAAAAAAAGCCTTCAAAGATAACATTTCTTTGAAAGAGGCATGTGTAGAACTCGGCTTTTTGACCGCCGAGAAATTCGACGAGGTTTTCCATCCGGAACAGATGGTATGACGGAGGTAATCAAATGAAAGCAAGCTATTTCCCGGGGTGTACCTTAAAAAACAAGGCAAAGGATTTAGATGTGTACGCACGCTTGTCCGCCGAGGCTTTGGGGATCACCTTAGAAGAAATTGAAAACTGGCAATGCTGCGGCGGCGTATTTACCACGGCAACAGACGAGGTTGCAACAAAACTTTCGTCCGTGCGTGCGCTCAAGGCTGCAGCAGATAAAAATGAGCCGCTCATCACCGTATGCTCGGCTTGCCACAATGTAATTAAGCAAACCAATGCGGCTATGCAGACAAATGCCGAGTTTGCCGATAAAGTAAATCGCTATATGGCAGAAGACGGCGGTTACAACGGCGAGGCACAGGTACTCCACTATTTGGAGATGCTGCGCGATCTCGTAGGCTTTGACAAACTTGCCGCACAGGTAAAAAACAGTTTTGCCGGCAAAAAGATTGCAGCTTACTATGGTTGTCTTTTGCTTCGTCCGAGCAGCGTAATGCAGTTTGACGATGCGGAAAATCCGACAATCATGGAAGACTTTATCCGCGCCATCGGCGGCGAAGCAGTTGTATATGCAAAGCGCAACGAGTGCTGCGGCGGCTACATCGCTATGGAAAGTCCAGCACTTGCAAAAAAGAATAGCGAAAGCGTGGTAAACAACGCCAAGGCGGCAGGCGCAGAAATGATTATTACTGCGTGCCCGTTGTGTCGCTATAACTTAATCAAAAACGGCGCCGACATTCCGGTGGTATATTTCACCGAACTTTTAGCCGAGGCGCTGGGTGTAAAGGAGGATACAAATGCATAATAAAAATTTACAAGAGCAAATCCTCCGTGCAAGCGGTGTAAATCCGAGAAAATGTATGCGTTGCGGCAAGTGCTCTGCGACTTGTCCGGCATACGATGAGATGGAATACCATCCGCATCAGTTTGTAAACATGGTCGAAACCGGCGATATTGAGCCGCTTTTGACAAGCGAATCTTTGTACAAATGTCTTGCATGTTTTGCCTGCATCGAGCGTTGTCCGCGCGGTGTAGAACCGGCAAAACTGGTGGAGGCTGTGCGCCTTAGCGCCATCCGTAAGCAGGGCGCGAACCACATGAGTGCAGATGATGTGCCCCAGTTGCTTGATGAAGACTTACCGCAACAGGCCATTGTCAGCGCATTTAGAAAATACACGAAGTAAGGAGGGAAAAGACAATGCAAAGAGTTGGTGTTTTTGTATGTTGGTGCGGCAGTAATATTGCAGGTACGGTAGATGTGCAGGCAGTATCGGATGCCTTGAAAAACGAACCGGGTGTCGTCTTTTCCACCAATTATCAGTATATGTGTTCCCAGGCAGGTCAGGACATGATTAAGGATGCCGTAAAAGAGCATAACTTAACCGGCATCGTTGTATGCTCCTGCTCGCCGAGAATGCACGAGGCAACTTTCCGCAAAACTGCGGCAGCGGCAGGCCTCAACCCGTATATGGTTGAAATTGCCAACATCCGTGAGCAATGCTCTTGGGTGCATAAAGATATGCAGACCGGTACCGAAAAGGCAATCATTCTCGGTAAAGCGGCCATCGCAAAGGTAAACTTAAATGCGCCGCTCACTCCGGGCGAATCTCCGGTAACCAAGCGTGCGCTCGTCATCGGCGGCGGTATCGCCGGTATCCAGACGGCGCTCGACATCGCAGATGCAGGCTTTGAAGTAGACATCGTAGAAAAGAAGCCAACCATCGGCGGTAAAATGGCACAGCTCGACAAAACCTTCCCGACCCTCGACTGTGCGGCATGTATTTTAACACCGAAAATGGTGGATGTGTCGCAAAATGAGAAAATCCGCATTTTCTCATACAGTGAAGTAACGGATGTAAAAGGCTTTGTCGGCAATTTTGATGTAACGATTAAAAAGAATGCGCGCTATGTAAAAGAGGATGTGTGCACGGGTTGCGGTGCTTGCGTAGACAAGTGTCCGATGAAGAAAGTGCCGAACGAATTTAACCTCGGCATGGACAACAGAAGCGCAATCTATATTCCGTTTGCACAGGCAGTACCGAAGGTGGCAACCATCGACCCGAACGCCTGCAACATGCTCAAAAACGGCAAGTGCGGCGTTTGCTCGAAGGTATGTGCAGCCGGTGCAATCGACTACACGCAAAAAGATGAATACATCGAAGAAAAATACGGCGCAATCGTTGTGGCAACCGGCTTTAATCCAATCAGCATGGAAAAGTTTGACGAGTTTGCCTACAACCAGTCCAAAGATGTCATTACCTCGCTTGAATTTGAGCGTCTGACCAATGCGGCAGGCCCGACAGCAGGTCACTTAGAGCGTCCGTCGGACGGTAAAGCACCGAAGACCATCGTATTTGTACAATGTGTCGGCTCCCGTTGCGAATCCTGTGCACATAAGGGCAAGGAATACTGCTCGAAGATTTGCTGTATGTATACGGCAAAGCACGCAATGCTCACACGCGATAAGTATCCGGATACCGAGGTGTATGTATTCTACATTGATGTAAGAACGCCGGGTAAAAACTTTGACGAGTTCTATCGCCGTGCCGTTGAGGAATACGGTGTAAACTATGTAAAGGGTATGGTCGGCAAAGTTACACCGGAAGGTGACAAACTCAAGGTGCAGGCATCCGATTTGATTGCAGGCAAGCAGCTTAATATTGATGCAGACTTAGTTGTTCTTGCGGCGGCGATTGAACCGGACGAAAGTGCCCGCCCTCTTGCAACCATGCTCACTGCAAGTATGGATACAAACGACTTCTTCACCGAGGCGCATCCAAAGCTGCGTCCGGTAGAAAGCCCGACCGCCGGCGTATTTTTATCCGGCGCATGTCAGGGACCGAAAGACATTCCGGAAACCGTATCGCAAGCCGGTGCGGCGGCATCGAAAGTGATCGGCCTTCTGGCAAAAGATAAACTGACCGGTAACCCATGCGTTGCACATTCCAATGAGCTGATGTGTAACGGCTGTTCTTCTTGTGAAAGAGTGTGCCCGTACGGTGCAATCACATATGAAGACAAAGAATTCCGTATGCCGGACAGAACAACAAAAGTGCGCCGCGTAGCGGTCGTAAATCCGGCAGTATGTCAGGGCTGCGGTGCTTGTACGGTAGCCTGCCCGTCCGGTGCTATGGACTTAAAAGGCTTTGCAAGCGCACAAATTATAGCGGAGGTGGATGCAATATGCAAGTAAATGAATACAGACCCTTAATCGTTGCATTTTGCTGCAACTGGTGTTCCTATGCAGGCGCTGACCTTGCAGGCAACAACCGCTTAAATTATCCGGCAGATGTAAAAATCATCCGTGTTCCCTGCTCCTGCCGTGTAAATCCAATGTTTATTTTGCGCGCGTTCCAGCGCGGTGCTGATGGTGTAATCATCTGCGGTTGCCATCCGGGCGACTGTCACTACACCTCCGGCAACTACTATACACGCCGCCGTATGGCCGCTCTGTTCTCGATGCTCGACTTTTTGGGTATTGAAAAAGAGCGTACCCGTGTAGAATGGGTATCCGCCGCAGAAGGCGCGAAGTTTGCCGCAACCATGAACGATTTTGCCGAAAAGGTTGCCGCACTTGGCGAAAACAAGAGATTGGAGGATCTGCGATGCAAAAGATAACACAAAAAGCCTTGCTGGATAAAGCACTTTCCCTGCTCGCAGACGGCACCGTGACCTGCGTGCTCGGTTGGAGCAAAGGCGAATTTGACTATGATATCACACCTGCGTTTTTTAAAAGCGCAGAAGAGTTAGAGAAAAACTTTGTCTATAACGATTTTTGCGGCGCAAACTTTTCAAAGTATCTCGTAAAAAAGACCGACAGACTTGAAGGCAAGGTATTGGTATTCTTAAAGCCGTGCGATACTTACAGTTTCAACCAGCTTTTAACTGAACACCGCTTTGACCGTGAAAAGGTATATGCCGTAGGTATCCCCTGCGAAGGCATGGCGGATATCGCTAAAATCAAGGCAATCTGCGGTGATGGTATTGCCTCTATCGCAAGCGAGGGTGACAACTTATCGGTAACGACGCTCTATGAAGATGCACCCGTAAAAGTTGCCATTGCCGATGTGCTTGCAGAGCGCTGCATCAACTGCAAAAGCAAAAAGCATGTTGCCTATGACGAACTGTTGGGAGAAACGGGCGAAGTTATAGACAGCGCGCGTTTTGACGAAGTAGAAAAATTAGAGGCTATGACGCCGGATGAGCGTTTTGCATTCTGGCAAAATGAACTGTCCCGTTGTATCCGTTGTAACGCCTGCCGCGATGCCTGCCCTGCATGCACCTGCGAAAAGTGCGTATTTGACAATCCGACCTCCGGCGCGGAAACCAAAGCACCGGTGGGTAGTTTTGAAGAAAAGATGTTTCATATTATCCGTGCCTTCCATGTGGCAGGCCGCTGCACAGACTGCGGAGAATGCTCAAGAGTATGTCCGCAAAACATTCCGCTCCACCTTTTAAACCGCAAATTCATTAAAGATATTAACGAATTTTACGGCGAATATCAGGCAGGCGCAGAGGTCGGCAGCAGAGCGCCTCTGGTAGATTACACCACGGAGGATATTGAACCGGGCGAAGTTTTTGACAGGAGGGATCAAGATGCGTAAATGTAGTTTGGAAAACATCAATGCGTTGTTTGCACAGATTGCAAAAACAATGACCCTCTATCTTCCGCAGGACAACGAAGATGGCAGCGCCGCTTATAAAAAATGGGAAGAAGGCGCACTTTGGAGTGATGCACTCAACACCGTAAAAAGCCCGAAGGACTTTTTCTTCCCGCAATCCGAGGACTTAATGGCATTTAAGACCGAGGGTAAAAACCTTGAAATCATCGACACCCGCTCCGAAATCGAAGATTTTGTCGTGTTCGGTGTGCGTGCTTGCGATGTGAAAAGTTTTGAAATTCTCGACCGCGTATTTTTAACCGAGCCGAGAGACAGTTATTATGCACAAAAGCGCGAAAAGGGTATTATCATCAGCCTTGCTTGCGTAAAACCGTCGGAAACCTGCTTCTGTCAGACCTTTGGCATTGACCCGACCGACGGCGCGGGCGATATTTCCGCATGGAAAACCGAAGATGCGCTCTATCTGCAAGCAAACACCGACAAAGGCAGCGCGCTGTTGGATGCCTTAAAGGATGTGACCGAGGATGCCGATACTGCGGCAGTAGATGCACAGAAAGCAAAAATTCAGTCCATCTTAAAGAAACTTCCGCTCTCTGACCTGAAAGCCGATGCTTTCGGCGGCGGCAAAACGGACGAGTATTTCAACCATCCGGCGTGGGAAAGCCTTTCTGCGGCATGTTTGGGTTGCGGTACCTGTACTTTTGTTTGCCCGACCTGTCAGTGCTACGACATCAAAGACTTTAACACCGGAAACGGCGTTATCCGTTACAGATGTTGGGATTCGTGCATGTATTCTGACTTTACAAAAATGGCGCACGGCAACAACCGTTTAACACAAAAAGAGCGTTTCCGTCAGCGTTTCATGCACAAACTGGTATACTATCCGGAAAACAACGAGGGCATTTTCAGCTGTGTCGGTTGCGGCAGATGTCTATCCAAGTGCCCGATTTCCATGAACATTGTAAAAGTAATGAAAACGATTGGAGGGAAAGACAGTGAATAACACGCAGGATACTTTAATCCCTACCATCGGTGTCATCACCGATGTACGCATTGACACGCCGGATATCAAGACCTTCCGCGTGGTTACACCGGACGGCAAAAAGGCATTTGACCACCGCCCCGGCCAGTGTGCAATGCTCTCCATACCGGGTGTGGGCGAAGCGATGTTTTCCATTACATCTTCCCCCACCAATACGGAATATATGGAATTTTCCATTAAAAAGTGCGGTTGCGTAACCGAATGGCTCCACCAAGCCGAAGTCGGTCAGCAAATTACCATTCGAGGTCCGTACGGCAATCCGTTCCCTGTAGATGATGTGTTTGCAGGCAAAAACCTGCTCTTTATCGCCGGCGGTGTTGGTCTTGCACCTCTCAGGTCTGTAATCAACTACTGCCGCCACTATCGTGACCGCTACGGTGAAATTGATATCGTTTACGGTTCCAGAAGCAAAGATGACCTTTTGGATTATCAGGAAATCATCGACGAGTGGGCAAACGATGCAGGTGTGAATGTGCACTTAACCATCGACAATCCGCAAGAGGGCTGGGATGGCCATGTCGGCTTTGTTCCCAACTATGTAAAGGAACTCGGTTTTTCTACGGATAAAACCGCCGTACTTTGCGGTCCGCCGATTATGATTAAGTTCACGCTTGACGGGCTGTGCGCGCTTGGCTTTGACAAGACGCAAATCTACACGACGCTCGAACTCCGCATGAAGTGTGGCGTGGGCAAATGCGGTAGATGTAATGTAGGCGCAAAATATGTTTGCAAGGACGGTCCGGTGTTCCGTTGTGATGAACTCGAAGAACTGCCGGCTGAATATTAAAGGAGAGTAAACATGGAAAAAATGGTGAATATTTTTCTTTTCGGCAAAAAGTACAGTGTGCCGGAAAATTTAACAATTATGACCGCAATGGAATACGCTGGCTATCAGCTCGTACGCGGTTGCGGTTGCCGTAACGGCTTTTGCGGTGCCTGTGCAACGATTTATCGCATCAAGGGCGATAAAGAGTTAAAGGCGTGCCTGGCTTGCCAAACCAAGGTAGAAGACAATATGTATATTGCCACACTGCCGTTCTTCCCGCTTGTAAAACAAGCCTATGACATCGAAAAGATTCCGGTAAACGAAACCGTGATGATGCAACTGTATCCGGAAATCTATGCGTGCATCGGCTGTAATGCCTGCACCAAGAGTTGTACACAAGGCCTCAATGTTATGCAGTATATCGCTTATGCACAACGCGGCGACTTTGAAGCGTGTGCGGAAGAATCCTTTGACTGCGTAATGTGCGGTGTATGCTCATCGAGATGTCCGGCAGGCATTTCGCATCCGCAGGTAGCGATGCTTGCTCGTCGTATCAACGGCAAATACCTTGCACCGGGTTGCGGACACTTGGAAGACCGCGTCCGCGAAATCAAAAACGGTGATTTCAACGACCTCATTGAAGCGCTTATGCAAAAGCCGATTGAGGAAATGAAAGAACTCTACAACACAAGAGAAATTGAGAAGTAAGGAGGAAAAGCATATGTATTCGGAAAAATTTCAAAAATCCATTGCTGCTGTGGAAGCAGCAAGAGAGAAAAACATCGCATTAGAGCCGGAGCGTATGACCGCCAAGCAGAAAGAAGATTTGCTGGCAGCTTTCCATCCGGACTATAAGCAAGACGAATTTTCGGTGCTCTCCATTGGCCCGAACAAAGGCGACAAAGTGCCTACCCAACTTGCAGAAATTTTGCAAGCACACAGCCGTATCAGCGCAGATAGCGTGGATTTAACCCACCCGGACTATGAAACCGATGTTTTGATTATCGGTGGTGGCGGTGCGGGCACATCTGCCGCGATTGAGGCACACGAAGCCGGCGCAGATGTTATGATTGTAACTAAGCTGCGTATGGGCGATGCCAACACCATGATGGCAGAAGGCGGTATTCAGGCGGCAGATAAGCCGAACGACTCGCCGGCCATCCACTTTGTAGACGCATTCGGCGGCGGCCACTTTGCCGCAAAGCGTGAACTTTTGTCCAAACTCGTTTGCGATGCACCGGAAGCAATCCAGTGGCTCTCCAACCTCGGCGTTGAATTTGACAAAGAGGCAGACGGCACAATGGTAACCACCCACGGCGGTGGTACTTCCAGAAAAAGAATGCACGCGGCAAAGGACTATTCCGGCGCAGAAATTATGCGTACACTGCGTGATGAAGTATTAAACCGCGAAATACCGGTTGTAGACTTTACAGCCGCAATCGAGTTGATTTTAGACGAAAACGGCAATGCAGCAGGTGCGGTACTGATGAACATGGAAACCAAAGAACTTTTGGTTGCCAAGGCAAAAACCGTGATTATTGCAACCGGCGGCGCAGGCCGTATGCATTACCAGGGCTTCCCGACCTCCAACCATTATGGCGCAACTGCAGACGGTCTGGTGCTCGGTTACAGAGTCGGCGCAAAACTTCTGTATGCGGAAACTTTGCAGTATCACCCGACGGGCGTTGCTTATCCGGAGCAGATTTTCGGTGCGCTGGTAACTGAAAAAGTGCGTTCTCTGGGTGCAAAACTCATCAATGTAAACGGCGAAGTATTTATGCATCCGCTTGAAACCCGTGATGTATCTGCCGCTTCCATCATCCGTGAGTGCTCCGAAAGAGATAATGGTGTGGACACAGGCGACGGTCGTGGCGTATGGCTCGATACCCCGATGATTGAAAAAATCGGCGGCGAAGGCACAATTATGAAGCGAATTCCGGCGATGTGGAGAATGTTTGAAAAATACGGCATTGATATTCGCAAAGAGCCGATTTTGGTTTATCCGACACTCCACTACCAGAACGGCGGTCTCGATATTACTGCAGACGGTATGACCACCAATGTAGAAAACCTGTTTGTTGCAGGTGAAGCGGTTGGCGGTATCCATGGTAAAAACCGTTTAATGGGTAACTCCCTGCTCGACATTATCGTATTCGGCAGAAGCGCAGGTATCCATGCTGCAGCAAAGGCAAAGAGCGTTCAGGTAGGTAAACTGACACTTGACCACATTGAAAAATTCGAAAAAGAAATTGAGAACGCCGGCATCAAAACCGATACCGTTTCTCCGAAACTTTTACCGGATTATACAAGAAAAGTGTGAGTTAAGGAGGCAGTCAAATGAGCTTGTTAAACGGAGTTATCTCAATTAGCAACATTTATACATTGTTATTTGTAGTTTTTTCGGTTCTTCTCTTAGGCTATCTCCTCGGAAGAATCACAATTAAAGGCATTTCGCTTGGTGACGCAGGCGTGTTCATCATTGCATTATTCTTTGGCGCGCTGTTTTTTAGCGTAGATGAAGCCGGTGCTTTACTGTTTACGGCATCATCAAAGCCTTATGATTTCAACGCCGGGCTTTCTATCATAGAAAGCCTCGGCCTGGTATTGTTCGTAACATCAGTTGGTTACATTGCAGGCCCTAAGTTTTTCGGTAACTTCAAGAAAAACTTTAAATCTTATGTGCTTTTAGGTGCAATCATCATCCTCGCCGGTGGTCTTTCGGCGGTTGGCTGCATCTATGCCGGCGAAATTTTCGGTTATGGCGCAACGATTGAAAGTCAGGACGGATTTGTAGCCATGATTGTAGGTTTGCTTTCCGGCTCGCTTACATCAACTCCTGCATTTTCTGCCGCTAAAGCAACCGTTGCAGAAGAATTTACAGGCCTCGTTTCTGTTGGCCATGGTATCGCTTATATTTTTGGTGTGGTGGGCGTTGTTCTTTTCGTTCAGATTATACCAAAGCTTACAAAAGCAAACATGGAGGAAGAACGCGCAAAAATTGCTTTTAAAACTGAAACCAACGAAGAAAAAGCAAAGAAAAAGTTGTTTGAGATTGACCACATGGGTATCGCAGGATTCTGCCTTGCGGCAATTCTCGGCACTTTCGTAGGCCAGATTAAAATCCCGCTTTCGTCTGCAGGATTGTCAGGCACATGCTTCTCGCTTACAACAACAGGCGGTTGCTTGCTGATGAGTTTGATTTTAGGCCACTTTGGTAAAATCGGCAAAATTAGCATTATGCCTGCTTCCAGCACACTCAAACTCTTCAGGGAATTAGGTCTTGTGCTGTTCTTGGTGGGTGCAGGTATCCCGGGCGGTGCAGAGTTTGTTGCAAACTTTGACCCGATGTATTTTGTTTATGGTATCATTATGACAATTTTCCCGTTAATCATCGGATATATATTTGCAAAATATGTACTTAAACTCAGCCTGCTCAATAACCTTGGTTCCATCACGGGCGGTATGACCTCTACCCCGGCGCTCGGCACGCTTATCGGCGTAGCCGGCACCGAAGATGTTGCATCGGCTTATGCGGCAACATACCCGATTGCTTTAATTGCAGTCGTACTGGTTTCGCAGTTTATTATCATCTTATTTTAATTAAAACGGACAACAAAAAAAGCACCCTTTTGGGTGCTTTTTTTGTTGTCTATCCTAAAAGCACATCGGAAATCAGCATCACACAAAATCCTACAAGCAGCGCATATGTCGCGCCGCGCTCACTGCCGTGTGCGTGCGTTTCGGGAATCATCTCGTCGCTGATAACATAGAGCATCGTGCCGCCGGCAAACGCAAGCGCAAACGGCAAAATCGCCACAGAAATGCTGACCGCAAAATAACCAATCAGCGTACCAACAATCTCGACTACACCCGTCAGGGCGGCACAAATGAAAGTCTTGCCCGGCTTCACCCCAGCAGCCAGCATCGGTGCAATAATCACCATGCCTTCCGGAATGTTTTGCAGTGCGATACCGCCCGCAATCAAAAGCGCCTGCCCAATCTCGCCCGAGCCGAATCCCACACCGGCGGCAATCCCCTCCGGCAGATTATGTATCGCAATCGCCGTTACAAACAAAAGCACCTTACTTAAATCCGCATTGTTGTGCGCTTCGATGTCGTTTCCAACCAGTTTATGCAAATGTGGTACAAGCTTGTCAATCAAAGTCAAACAAATTGCGCCTACGAAAATGCCGACCACCGTTGTCAGTATTCCGAATTTTCCTGCGTACTCCACCGACGGCACAATCAATCCGAGCACAGCCGCCGCAAGCATAATACCTGCCGCAAAAGACAAAACAATGTCGGAAAAACGGTGTGATATTTTCCGAAATAAAAAACCAATAACTGCGCCGATTACGGTAGCACCGCCCACACCAAGCGCCGTTAACCATACCATTGTCATAAAAATCCCTCCGAATACAATAAAACCCCGTTGGTTCACAACGGAGTTTTACTTATTATGCCTCTGAAAATTGCTCTTTGCCTACGCCGCAAAGCGGGCAAACGAAATCTTCCGGCAGGCTTTCAAAAGCCGTACCCGGTGCAATGTCCATATCCGGTGCACCAACAGCTTCATCATACTCCCAGCCGCACACATCACATACATACTTTTTCATAATTTTCTGCCTCCTGTTCTTTTATCAGTGTATCCCTTTTTTGGGGATTACATACACAACTCTCTTGCCAGCGCATCCATCGCCGCACGGCTTTCGTCATTTAATGCAGACATCACAGTAACAGTAGTGTCGGTATAAGTGATATTTTTACTCTTTTCGAGCATAGAGCGCATCACTTTCGCCGCCGTCGGCGCCCAACTTCCGTTTTCCATAAGACCAATCGTTCTGTTTTGGAAATTTCGCTCAGTTAAATGGTCGATAAATGTTCGCATAAACGGAAAAATATCTGCGTTGTATGTCGTTGTTGCCAAAACCAGTTTGCCATAACGGAACGCATCTTCCACCGCTTCTGCCATATCGCAGCGGGCAAGGTCGTTTACAACCACCTTCGGACAACCATTTTCTTTAAGTTTTTCTGCCAGATATTCCACGGCTTTTTTCGTGTTGCCGTACACCGAGGTGTATGCAATCATAACGCCTTCGGACTCGACTGCGTAACTCGACCATGTATTATACAAATCAAGGTAGTAGCCTAAATTCTCAGTAAGCACCGGCCCATGCAGCGGACAAATCACGGCAATATCCAGCGCCGCCGCTTTTTTCAAAAGCGCCTGTACCTGTGCACCATACTTGCCAACAATGCCGATATAATAGCGTCTTGCCTCGCAAGCCCAGTCTTCATCAGCATCAATCGCACCGAATTTACCGAATCCGTCTGCGGAAAAGAGCACTTTTTCTTTGTCATCATAGGTTACAATAACCTCCGGCCAGTGTACCATTGGCGCTGTCACAAAGGTCAGTGTGCGTCCGCCGAGCGAAAGCGTGTCCCCTTCACCGACCACAATTCCGCGCTCTGCAAAATCTGTGCCGAAAAAGTTTTTCATCATCACAAAAGCCTTTGCCGACGCCACAATCTTCGCCTGCGGATAAGCGTTTGCAAAAACTAAAATGTTTGCCGAGTGGTCCGGCTCCATATGCTGCACAATCAGGTAATCCGGCGTTTTTCCTGCAAGCACCTCTTTGAGATTGGCAAGCCATTTGTCGCCAAATCGCACATCCACCGTATCCATTACAGCAATTTTCTCATCAAAAATCACATAGGAATTGTACGCCATGCCGTTTGGCACAACATACTGCCCTTCAAACAAATCAATTTCATGGTCATTGACCCCAATATATTTTATGGTTTGCGTAATATTCATTTTAAAGTTCCTCCGTTTAAATTTCCCTACCCCAATACACGGAGCATATCACCAAACTTTTTTAAGATGCGATATGCAAAGTTTTCTAATATGATTACTTTATACTATATCACAAATTGCGAGAATTTTCAATTTAAAATTTTTCTCTTTTCCCCCAAAAATCTCCGTAAAAGAGAAACGGTGAACGCATCACAGGCATAGCATCAAAATCGAAATTCCCTTACCTAAACTGCTTTTCGCAAACTCGCCGCAGAGGATACGATTAGACGATGCCGCCATATTCGAGTTTCAAAGCCGGTAGGCGGCGAATCGCCGCTTTAAACTCTTCTAAATTGGTCGATTTTTTAATTGCCTTTGCCGTCTTCGTTTCCTGCGGAAAATTCCAAAGCATATACACCCATATTTCTTTGAGTTTCTGCAATGTATATACTTCCGATTGCAAAACGGCATAATAATTTTTTATAAGCAACTCAGAAAAAGCAACCAGTTCCTCGGTCGTCAGCCTTGCGCCGCCGCGGATTTCGCGAAAAAGCGCCGGATTGGAAATCGCGCCGCGTCCGAGCATAACACTTTCAATACCGCCAAATTCCTTTTCAATATGCTGATAATCCGCAACCGAAAAAATGTTGCCGTTATAGCAAAGCGGATTTTTTGACTTTGCGGCATAAACGGCAAACACATCCTCATGCACTGAACCGCCATAATAGTCGAGTTTGGTTCTCGGATGCACAATCAGCCTCGGCATTTTCAGTTTGTTATAAATCTCCAAAAGCCCCGCTGCTTCACTTTTATCTGCAAAGCCGATACGGGTTTTGATTTCTGTTTTTATACTCGTCTTTTCAAAAGTTTCCATCAAAAACTGCTGTAAATGCAGCGTATCTTTAAGCGCGCCGCTGCCACGCCCCTTTTGCACTACACGCGCCGCAGGGCAACCTAGGTTGATGTTGACCTCATTGTAGCCGAGTTCTTTGATTTTTTCTTCAAATTTTAAAAACGAGTCCGCCTGTGTGGTGAGCACCTGCACCCGCAAGGGAATATCCCGATTGTGCTCAGGCAGAATATCGCGCAAACATTTGCGGCTCACGCGCTCTTTGTCGCTCGGTACGATAAACGGTGCATAGTACATATCGCAACCACCAAAAAAATTTGCGTGCGTATTTCTGTAGGTATAAGTTGTAATGCCCTCCATTGGCGCAAAATATAATCGCATATTATTCCTCTGATTTCTCTAATTCTTCCAATTTTCTTTGCAATACTTTTAAATAGTCCGAGTTTTCCACACGCAGATTGTAGCGCTCCACCATTTGCTCGACCTGCGCCTCCACACGCTCCACATCATCCAATAAAATGCGTGCAGGCATGCGGTAAGCACCGCTGCCGAAAATGATAATTTGCTCCAATCCATCCGAGGTGGCTACCGTGACCTTATAGTTTTTACTCAATTCCTTTACCGTTTTTTCAATGTAGGCATCCGCCGTTTGCGACTCCTTGGTATACACGACCGTAATGCCGTTTATGCGCTCAATCTCGCCGCGGTTGCCCTTAACCTTGTAGGCATCAAACACCAAAAGAATTTCATAATCTTTAAATATCTTATACGCACAAATTCTCTCAACAAGCGCATTTCTCGCCGCTTCCAAGCTCTCTTTGGCGAGTGCCTTTAAATCGTCCCACGCAAAAATGATGTTGTAGCCGTCAATGAGCAGGTACGATTTTTCCGGTTGCTTTTTTGCTTTGCTCGGTTTATGCTCCGGTGTTGTCGGTGTGTAGCGCACCGCCTGCTGTGGTATTTTACGCTCCACCTTACCGTAAGTACGCTCAAAAATTCGCAAAAGTTCACTGTCACTTGCCAGCACACTGCTGCTTTGCACCACTTTAGACTCCGTCTCGGCTTTTTTGGGTTTAAGCACGCTGTCTAAGTGCATATGTGCCGTCACCTCATGCCACGGCACGCTAAATCCTGCGCCGTGACTGCAAAATACAGAATCGGCGGTATTTTCAATATCCGCATCGCAGTCGTATGCAATTTGCTCTATGACCGCCTCGGGGTTGCGGCAGACATCGTAGCCCGAAAATGTACTGGAAAGCCTGCCTTCGCCGTGGGTATAAGAAATCAGTTCTCTTTGATAATTGCAAATTGCCCCCGCCGCCACACGCCCTTCAATTTTCGTTTTGCCCCCACGCGTTTGCGGCATCGAAAAGGTCGCACCCATACGGTCTAAATCCGCAAGCGCGCGCCCGACATTGTCCACGGGAATTTCCAAAATAAAATCGTAATACGGCTCTAAAAGCACACTTTTTGCCGAGCGCAGACCATGGCGCACCGCACGGTAGGTCGCCTGGCGAAAATCGCCGCCGTCCGTGTGCTTTAAGTGTGCGCGCCCTGCCTTTAATGTAATTTTCATATCCGTAACCGGACTGCCGGTCAGCACGCCCAAATGCGGCTTTTCCATCAGGTGCGTCAAAACAAGCCTTTGCCAGTTTTTATCCAGTTCATCTTCACTCACTTCGGTGGCAAAGTGCAAACCTGCACCGCGCGTGAGCGGCTCTAACACCAAATGCACCTCTGCATAATGGCGAAGCGGTTCGTAGTGTCCGACACCCTCCACGGTGTTTGCAATCGTTTCTTTATAGACTATTCTGCCCTCTTCAAAAGCGACCTCCATTCCAAAGCGTTTTAAAATCATCTGCTTTAAAACCTCAAGTTGAATTTCGCCCATCAGTCGAAGTTCGATTTCTTTGAGTTGCGGATTCCAAGCAATGCCGAGTTGCGTTTCTTCCTGCTCAAGCGTACGAAGTTGGGCAAGTGCGGCGGACGGCTCTACACCCTGCGGCAAAATCACACGGTAGTTGAAAATCGGCTCTGCCGTCAGCAAGTCCGCATTCTTTTCAAATCCAAGCCCCTGCCCCGCATAAGTCTGTTTCGGTCCCGTCACCACGCAGACGCACCCTGCTTCTACGCAAGTAGCACTCTGAAAGCTCTCGCCCGAATAGATGCGGATTTCGTTGACTTTTTCAGAAAACTCCGGCGTGGTGGCCAGCATGGTTTTTACACGCAGACTGCCGCCGGTGATTTTCATGTGCGTCAGGCGTGCCCCACGCTCATCTACGCTGATTTTAAACACCTTCGCGCCGAAGCCCGAAAGCACCGGCGGTTGATAGACAAGGCGCGCAAATGCCTGCAAAAAGACCTCTACGCCCTCCATTTTCAGCGCAGCACCACCAAAACAAGCAAACACATTTCTTTGATAGATTGCGCGAACCACCGTCTCCTCGTGCAGGCGGTTTTCCTCTAAATACTCCTGCATCAGCCTTTCATCGCACATGGCGAGATTTTCACGCAAATTGTCCGTGTCCGCATCGGTAAAATCGACAAAATTGCCGCCGAATGTTTCAGAAAGTTCACAAAGAACCCCTGGATAATCTGCACCTGCCAGGTCAAGTTTATTAACAAAAATAAAGGTCGGGATTTGATGCGTGGCAAGCAAATTCCACAGCGTTGCGGTATGGCTTTGGATACCATCCGTTCCACTGATGACGAGCACCGCATAATCCAGCACACGAAGCACACGCTCCGCCTCGGCGGAAAAGTCAATATGCCCCGGCGTATCCAAAAGCGTGATCCTCGTATCCCCCACATTTAAAACGGCTTGCTTGGAAAAAATCGTAATGCCGCGACTGCGTTCGATTTCATCCGTATCTAAAAAAGTATTCTGATTGTCCACCCTGCCGAGACGCCGGATTTCTCCTGCACAAAAAAGCAGTCCCTCGGAAAGGGTTGTTTTTCCGGCATCCACATGTGCCAGGATGCCTGCGGCAATCTGTTTCATAAAAAATTATCCCCTCTGCAAAGTGCCCGCCAAAAAGGTGCGCCAACTTGACTTGTATTTCACAATGAAAAAACGCAGCCGCAAAATATACGCACTGCCCTTTCACCTCCACGGCGGTTTTATGCTAGTTCATATAAAGCTAAGTCCGAAAAATTTGTAAGACAACGAATCATTCATCTTTAAAGAACGATTGAATCAATTTGCCTGTATTCTTCTTCTGTAAAATTAAGATTGTCTGTCATTTTAAGATTTTGAAATATTTGCTCGGGTTTCGAAGCCCCAATCAAGACACTCGTAACCCCTTCATGGCTATACACCCACGAAAGCGCCATTTGTGCAAGAGTTTGACCCCTGTTTTTTGCGATTTCGTTTAGGCGCCTAACTTTTCTTAGTACTTCTTCAGACAGAGAATTTTCATTCAAGAACCTGCTGTCTTTCCTTACTCTGCTATCCTCTGGGATACCTCTTAAATATCTGTCGGTAAGAAGTCCTTGTGCAAGAGGACTGAAAGCAATCAATCCTTTCTTTTTTGTAATTGTACTTTCAATAAGTCTGTTTTTTTCAACAGTTCTGTCAAAAATAGAATATCTGTTTTGATTGATTACAAAAGGACAATGCAGCTCTTCAAGAATACTTGCTGCTTTTTCCATCGTTTCTCCATCATAGTTTGACAGTCCTACATAAAGAGCCTTTCCACTTTTCACTATACTATCAAGTGCCCACATTGTCTCATAAAGCGGTGTGTTCGGGTCCATTCTGTGATGATAGAAAATGTCAACATAGTCAATATTCATTCTTTTAAGGCTTTGGTCAAGACTCGCTGTTAAGTATTTTTTGCTTCCCCAGTCGCCGTATGGACCGGGCCACATATAATATCCTGCCTTCGTGCTGATTATCATTTCATCACGATAGTCCTTTAAATCATGATTTAATATTTTGCCAAAATTGGTTTCGGCACTCCCTGCCTCAGGACCATAATTATTTGCCAGATCAAAATGGGTTATACCATTATCAAAAGCAGCAAAGCACATATTACGCATATTTTCAAAATCGGCATCATCTCCAAAATTGTGCCATAAACCCAGCGACACCGCAGGAAGTTTTAGTCCGCTTTCGCCACATTTTTTATATTTAACATCTTCGTACCTTTTTGGATTAGGGGTATACTTCATAATTTCATCTCTATTCAACTTTTTCTACATCCTTACTAAAATAAAATCAAGAAAAAACAAAAAACGGCGTAGCTTTTTATAATGTATCGCCGACATAAGTAAACCTCGGCACACGCTTGCCGTCTTTTTCCACCAATTCGTCCCACATCGAAAGCGGGCGTACCCAAAAATCGCAATCCCCGTACAGTGCGCGGTAAATGACCATGTCCTCACCGGTTTCAGAATGCTTGGCAAGCCCGATATACTGATAAAAATTGCCCTTATAATGTTTGTAAATCCCCTTTTTTGGCTCCATCTGCCTCACCCCTGGTTCTATATTCTCGTTTAGTAAAATTAGCCCTTTAAGCGACGCTTGTATCGTCTGTAGAATTTTTTGAGGAAATACGCTTCCTGATGCGCTCTCTTGCGCGTTTATAAATTACATCGTAATCGTATTTGTCACTACTAAAAAGCCGCGGCGTCAGCGCAGAGTGCTTCTTATTTACATTATTAACATTATTTACATTATTACGATGTTGATATCCGTTTGTTCTTTGATTGTTGTTTGTTTGTTGTTTGTTTGTTATTTTTTCTTCTCCGCTTTGATAAAACGCCCATTTTTCAATGGTTACAAGCGAAAATTTGTTTGTTGTTTTTACGGTAATTTCCCCTGTTTGCTCTAACTTTTTTAAGGCTGTCCGCACTTGCATGACACTTATCCCCACACGCGCGGCAAGCTTTTCGTAACTGATGACCGCCTGTCCGGGCGCGATCTCCACACCCTGCCATCTGGTCGGTTTGAAACTTGCCAAAAGCAGCAAAACAATAAACACATCCCGCACATTTCTGTCCGAAAACCATTCCCAATCCAGTATTTTTCTGTGCAACATAATAAAGCCGTGTAAACTCGTCATTTTTATCACCTCACCATAAGGATACCATAAAAATGCGAGTTGCTACTATCAACTTTTATGCAAAATAAGACCTTGTTGGAAACATCCAATAAGGTCTTATCAACGCACTAAAATCTTTTATAACCGCTTCTTAACTTGGAATCCGAACTGCGACGAAGTGCCTGCTGCTTTTCATCACTGTCGGACTTAAATTTTGCCATCAAATCCTCAAACGACAAATCCGAACTGCCGCTTTTTAATGAATCCACATCCGCCGGGCGCACACTGCCTCCCGCCGGTCGTGGTGCATTTCTCGGTTTACGGTTTTGCTTTTGCTCATCGAGCATGCGCTTTTTAATCGAAAGGCTGATTTTTCCGCTTTCGTCAATTTTTACGACCTTGGCTTTCACCACATCGCCGACCTTTAAATGGTCTGCCACCGTCTGCACATACTCTGTCGAAATCTCTGAAATATGTACGAGGCCGTTCGTACCGCCCTCCAACTCGACAAACGCGCCGAAAGGCATAACGCTGACTACTTTTCCCTCTACTACGCTACCAACCTCAACTGCCATAAACCGTTTTTCCTCCTCTGTGGATCTATGCCCTCGGGCATCACTGCCCGGAAACATCAATAAATACTTTTTCGTTTTCCTCCACAAGTCCAAGGCGCTCTTTTGCAAACAGTTTCTGATACTCCTCCGTCTTGTAGAGTTCGGTTAAATTATCATAATGTTCTTTTTGCGCCTCCTGCTGGGCAATCTGCTCCTCCAGTTTTGCAATCTGCTCATCCAGTTTGACATTCAGTGCGCTCTGGCGGTAAAATTTTACGCCCAAAAATCCAAGCGCGAACACCACAATGCCCAACAAAAGAAACCAACGCACACGATTTGCCGTTTTGGCGCGGCGGCTTAGACGATTTGCTCTTTTTTCTTCCAATCTGCTCACGAAAAACCGCCCTCCCTTATTTCTTTTTCAGCGCAAGTTTTGCCTGCAAAGCCGTGCGTTTGATGCGCCATACGCCCTGCTGCCCCCATCGCATAACGGGGGAAAACAACCGCCGCACAAACGCAACTGCAGACATAATTATTTTATACAAAAATGCCAGTATAGTCAATACCAATTTCAAAATTAAACGCACGATTTTCTCTGATACAGCAAAAATCCACATAAAAATCGGACGAAGCAGACGACTTACAGTCAAAAAATACACCAAGCTACCCAGAACAAGCGCACAAAATGCGAACCAGCGCACCTGCCCCCGATTCACCAACAGATTTAAAATAAAAATACCTGCTGCCCAAAATGCCCAAAGCAAAAAGTCAGCGATGCCGACAGTCAGCCGTTTGTGGCCGCACCTGCACCGAAACGGCAAAAACAAATCCCACAAAACACCGCTGCCCACGCCGCCTAGGAAAAGCATCCCGAATATGTAGAGTTCTTCGTTGACATTCACTTCCATGCCCGATTACCCGAACATTCTGGCAAACAGCCCTTTTTTGTTGCCTCGTGCATCATGATAAACCAGTTCATCAATCGTGCCTTCAATGCAAAGCTCCCCGTTGTCCACATTATAGCGTTGTATGCGAAGTTCGCTACCGCCGACAAGCACAGTGCCGAGCACGGTATCAATCACCATGCTCTCCTCATCAAAACTTTCCACATCCTCCACGCCCGTTAAAACGAGGTGTGTTCTGTCCTCCAACTGCATGCTGTGCTGCTTTCTCTTTTCTTCCAACGGCATAAAAAATCCTCCCGTATACTTAAAATTTGTTTTAAAGTATATGAAAGGATTTTTTCATTTATGCAGCCGTATCCGCAAAACAAATCAAAGCTCAGTCTAAAATTTTATACATCGCTGCCGCATCGTTTTTAAGCACATGCTCCCGAATTTCCAGCACCTCGGCACGCAACACCTTTTCACCAAAGGCAATTTCGATGACATCACCGATTTTTACGGCATAGGATGCCTTACACACCTTGCCGTTTACGCTGATACGCCCCGTGTCACACGCTTCGTTTGCCACACCGCGCCGCTTGATGAGCCTGGATACCTTTAAGTATTTATCTAAGCGCATATTGTTCCTCCATGAAAACAACCCCGGCGCAAGCGCCGAGGTTGTCCGCAATTTTGCTAAAATTATTTAATAGCGTCTTTGAGAGCCTTACCAGCCTTGAATGCCGGAACCTTGGAAGCCGGGATCTTGATCTCAGCCTTAGTCTGCGGGTTTCTGCCGATTCTAGCTTCTCTTTTTCTAACTTCGAATGTACCGAAGCCGACGAGTTGTACTTTGTCACCCTTCTTGAGTGCGCCTGTGATGTTGTCAACGAGAGCGCCCAGTACCTTTGCAGCATCTGTCTTGGAAACGCCAGCAGCTGCAGCTACATTTGCAATAAGTTCAGCTTTGTTCATAGTAATTTACCTCCTATAAAGTATAGTATTTAGAAATTTCTATTTTGGATTGAAAAATCCTTTTATTTTGCGATATTTTTTTTACTTTTTTTCAATTTTTGCGCGTTGCCACAGGCTTTCGAGCGTTTCTAGCGGCAAACTGCACAAATTTGCGCTTTTTTCTTGTGCAATTTGCTCTAAAACCGCGAAACGATCAATAAATTTGTCTGTAGCATGGCGCAAGGATTCTTCGGCATCTGTATGCACAAAACGGGAAATATTTACCGCGGAAAACAGCAAATCCCCGAGTTCTTCATCTATATCTTCCTGCTTACCCGAAAGAATTGCCGCTTCCAGTTCCGCCGTTTCTTCTTTCAATTTTTCTATCGCTCCCGAAACATCCGGCCAATCGAAGCCGACATTTTTCGCCTTCTTCTGCACCTTTGCCGCACGCGTGAGCGCCGGAAGCGCCGCAATCACATCCCGCATAGATTCTGTGGTAGATTTTAAGCCCTTTTCCTTTTGCTTGTTTTTCTCCCAGGTCAATAGTGCCTCCGCATCATTTTGCGCTGCATCCGCACCGAACACATGGCTGTGGCGGGAAATCAATTTGTCGCAAATTTCAAAAAGCACATCTCCCAAGTCGAAAGCACCTCGTTCTTTGGCAATCTGGGCATGAAAAACCACCTGCAACAAAAGGTCGCCGAGTTCGTTGGCAAAAAGCGCATCGTCGCCCTTTTCAAGCGCATCAATCGCCTCATAAGATTCTTCAATCATACAGGCCTTGATGGAATCGTGCGTCTGTGCCGCATCCCACGGGCATCCCCCTTCACCGCGCAGCCTCTCCATAATTTGCACCAAATCTTCTATTGTATACTTTTTTTCGCCCACTTTATTTCTCCTCCATCCAACGCAGTTTTTTTAAGATACGCAAAATCTGCTCACCTTTCGGGAGCAAAAGGACATCTTCTGCCAAAATGCCGCGCAAGAGCAAAAGCGTCGCAAAATACACCGCCGCACCGCCGCCGATGGCGCAAAGCAGTGCAAAAGTATTGCCGATAAGGTTTACTAAAACCATATAGATGCCTTTCGCTGCAACACCCATAACCAAACCGCACGCCAGCGGTTTAAAAAGCAGGTTGCTTGGTGCGTAGCGCACATCGGAAATCCTTTTGATTTCGATTAAATTGAGTACCATAACCGTTACATAACACAAAAGCGTTGCAATCGGTGCACCGTAAATATGCACCGCAGGCTGACGAACGAGCAAAAAGTTGAAAATCACTTTGACCGCCGCACCTACCGCCATAAATATAACCGGCTTCCACACACGACCATGCGCCTGCAAGACCGCATTGGTCACCTGTACCACCGTTACAAATGCAACAGCAAGCCCCATCACAACCAGCAAAAAGGCATAGCTTGCATCCTTATAAACGAGCAAAAGAATCGGATTTGCCAAAATGCTCAGCCCGATAGCGCACGGCAGGGAAATGAGTACCGTAAGGCGCAGAGCAGCCTGCGTGGTTTGCGCCGCCGTTTTACGGTCGCCGACCGCAAGCGCCGCCGAAAGTGCGGGCACAATACTGACTGCGAGCGCCGCCACCAGCGTCGGCGGCAGATTAAACAGCGTCACCGCACGGCCGAGATAGCCACTCATACTGTAATACATCTGCTCGCTAAAACCCAGACCGGCAAGCAAATGAAAAATCATAATCGTATCGACAAGCGAAGTTAAGGTAAACACGGAAGCGCCCAGCGTAATCGGTACCGCCGTTTGAAAAAGTCCGACAAAAATGGTTTTGCCTGAACGGCAAACCTGCGCCGACTGCTTCGCTCGAAGCCGCCCCGCTTTTCTTTGTTTGCGGCTGACAAATATAATCAGTAAAAGCCCTAAAAACGCACCGCAGCTTACACCGCCGATGGCACCTGCCGCACCCGCCGCCAAAGAAGTATGCACCAACAGCGCCGCCAGACAAAGCCCGATACACAGTTTGCCTGCCGCCTCCGCAATCTCCGAAAGCGCCGTCGGTACCATTTCACCAAAGCCTTGCGTATAACCGCGCCACGCCGCCATCAGCGCCACAAAAAGTATACTCGGCGAGAGTGCACGAATTGCAAAAGATACGCTCATTCCCGCAGCATCGGCATTTAAAATTTTTGCAAACAACGGCGCGCCAAAAAACAAAATACAAAAACCCGCAAGTCCAACCGCAAGCATAAACCGCACCGCAACAGAAAATATTTTTTCTGCCTCCGCATACTCGCCTTTGGCGTTGGCGGCAGAAACCATTTTCGAAATTGCCACGGGCAAACCTGCCGTCGAAATGACAAACATCCAATTATAAATATAGTACGCCGCATTATAAATGCCCATCCCAGCCGTTCCTAAAATCATACGGTCGAGCGGGATTTTGTAGAGCGCACCGAGCAGTTTAATGAGCAGATGCGCCGCCGCAATTACAGCCGCACCGCGCACAAATGCTTTTCCGGTTTGATTTGTCTTTTGCATTTCCTTTTCCTTTCGTTTTTTGCTATTTTTTACATTTTATCACAAACGGAAGATTTTTAAAAGGCTTTGCATAAATTTTTCTGTTTATTTTCTTTTAATAAACTTATACTAACTTTGTGTCCGTAAAACAAATTAAATGAAGGTGAAAAAATGAAAAAAACTGGATTTTTAAAAGGCATGCTTGCCGGTATGGTGGCAGGCGGTGTTACCATGCTGATTTTTGACCCGATTACACCGCGCCAGCGCCGCAAGATGCGCCGTACTGCCAACCGCATGATGCAGGGTGTCGGCGATATGTTTGACTCCATGTCCTGCGAAATGAAATAGGCACAAAAAATCCCGGCGCAGACTCTGCAAGGACTGCGACCGGGATTTTTTTTAATATCGTATGCCTTCGGTATAGGACACGGGCAAGGCAAATAAAATCCCGCTCTCCGGTCCGTTTAAATCACCGCACACCTCTTTTACCGTCTGCGAAACCACCGGCACTTTTTCCTCCGGCACGACCATAAGTATCGTTTTGCTCTCCTCGTGTCCCGGCGTTAAAAGCAGCCGAAGCGAGGCGGCAAATGAACTCTCTTTTGGCAGGGCATGCGCCATACCCTTGCTGTCGAGCACAGTTGCGCCTCGGATGCCGTTTTCTGCAAGGGTAATTAAAAACGCGTCTAAAAGCTCGGTTCTGCTCAGCACAAATATGACGAGTTGCATATTTTTTTGCTCCTTTCCAATGTTGTCTTCTTTCTATTGTACCGCAAAAAGGAGCCTTTCATAACCGCACAAAGCAATTTTGTATTTTTATTCTCTGTACAAATACAAACTTTCCAAAAGTTTTTGCGAAGATTTTGCCGCATTTGCAAAGTCTAAAACAATGGTTTTTTCGCCATTTGCATCTATCGTAAAAGTCAGTTGCATCACCAGTTGTTCGCCGTGGTTTTCCACGGTTTCACGGCTTGCGGCAAAGCCGTCTGTCACTTTAAATGCCGTCTGATACTGCGTGATATCCACGCCGCCGGTAAAGTCGGTAATTTCTATGGCAAAGGTTTCCTCGCCCGATTGTACAATGTGCAGCTTGCCGATGCTCTCCCCTCTGTCGACAGGCTGTGTGTAAATCCGCCACTCACCCATATACGGCGTTTCGGCGGTATCAAAAGACGGTGTATATAACTGCGCGCAGGCGCTCAAACAAACCACTAAAACCAATACGGTTGCAAATATTTTTTTCATAATATCTTCTCCTTCCAAGCGATTTTTCTTGCCTTTATTATATCAGGCGCAAAACACCTCTGTCAATTTCTTTCCTGACAGTTTTTACCCCTTTCTTGCAAAATCGGGATATGCCCAAAAAGAGATTTGTATACACAAATTTTTCCTACAAAATATTGTTTCAAATCTAAAAACTGCTGTCACATCCGTGATAGCAGTTTTTCAATATTTTCCTTGGAATATTCAATTTCGGCACTGTACATACGGGCAACCTCCAAAAACGAAGCCGCATCCGCTGAAAGCGCACAGATAAAGTCCGTAGCATGCAGGCAAAATTGCAAACGCGAAAGTAAACTGCCGTCATAAATACCGTCTGCCAGATGCCTATAAACAAAATAACAAAAAAGTTGTTCTTTTTGCATATCTGTCGGCGCATAATCCGTTTGGGGTGCGTTTTCCAGTACGCGCGTCCAAGCCGTATCCAGCCGCTCTAATTTCAAATAAATCCGCCGCCACGCATCCAGGTCAAATTTCTTTTCTTGCAGCCCGAAAAGTGAAATCAAATTTTGTATGCGCTCAAAAAATGGTTTTTCTCTTTCCTGCACGACGGAAAGCACACGCGCACGAAAAGCAAAAAAGCTTTGCTCTGTCGCATCCATTTGCACCTTGGCACCATTTTCTTCAATCCGTATATCTGTTACCTTCTTTTTGAAATTCAAAATCAACTCTGCCGCCGCTTCGCAACATAAGCCCAACCCGATTTCTATACGGTCCTTATAAAAATTGCGAAAGCGCGGATGGTCTGTACAAATCTGACAAAGCGCATTTTCTCCAAGCTTTATAAAGATATCGCACAAGCCGTTTGCATTTAAAAACGGACATCGCTCGGCATTGTCTAAGCAAAAGTGCGCGCCCTGCGTGTCTTTTATAACACTTTTCTGCAAGCGCTCACCAAACGCTCCGCCAACGCTTTGATAATATGTATATGTATCCACGTCTATATCAATTTCCCAGCCGATACAACAACTGTGTCTGCACCGGTCGGCAATACATACAAAGTCCTTATAATAGGACGGAGCATATATTTTCATCCATTACACCTCATTAGTTAACCATAACGCACACATACGAACTTGATTCAAACGAACGCAAATGTGCGCTTTCTTCGTTAAAATACTCGGAAATACAATAACCTTGCGAAAACGACAATGCCAAAGGGCAATCCTTTCTCTGCGTATAGGGTCTGCGAGTTTAAAAGAGAAAATTTGGATATCATAGTCTTCCTCCTTTAAATTTTTTATCTTTCAATACGATTTATTACTGCAACTCCGCCGTTTGGTTTAAATCTTCCAAAAATATACGAAATGCCGTCGGAAGTGCGTACAATTCACGGATTTCTTTCGGACTCGCCCACACCAAATCCGCACATTTTTCCCGACATAAAACATGGTAGCAAGTCATCTCCCAGCGTATGTGCGTAAAGATATGCACGCGCTCCATCGTACGCACCAGATGTTTTGGATTTGTATACATTTTTTGTACAAATTCCAGCGCATCGGACGGTGTCGGAAATGTTTTTTCGGTGTTCGGCAGTTGCCAAAGTCCCGACAAAAGACCGCTGTTTTCCCTTTGAAGCAAGGCAAACTCGCCGTCACATTCGAGCAAAAACACACTGCGCTTTTCCACGCGTTTTTCGCGTTTGGGCAGGCGCAGAGGGTATTTTGTTTCGTTGCCACTCTCGTGCGCTTTGCAAAATGCGGCGCACGGACAGGTTGCACACGACGGCAACTTCGGCGTACATACGCACGCGCCGAGTTCCATAAGTGCCTGCGTAAACATGCCCGGACACGCCTTGGGATACACACGCTCTAAGCGCAGGGCAATATCTTTTTTCGTTTCGTCCGTATCAATCGGCTTGTCCAGCGCAGTAATGCGGGAAAGCACACGCAAAACATTGCCGTCCACCGCTGCGCGCGGTAAGCCAAAACAAATAGAGCAAATTGCCCCTGCCGTATATGCCCCGATGCCCGGCAAAGACAAAACTTCTTCATAGGTTTGCGGAAACACGCCGTCAAATTTATCCATAATCACGCGTGCCGCCTTTTGCATATTGCGTACACGGTTATAATAGCCCAGCCCCTCCCACAACTTTAAAAGTTGTCCTTCGGGTGCACATGAGAGTGCCTTTATATCCGGCAAGGCCTTCAAAAACCGATTATAATAGCCGACAACCGCCTCCACGCGCGTTTGCTGGAGCATAATTTCCGATACCCATACATGATAGGGCAAATTATCCTCGCGCCACGGCAGTTTGCGTGCATTTTTCGCATACCACTCCAAAATCGCCTTCGGCAGTTTTTCATATCGCTTCTCAATTCGCATAATCGACCTCGCAGACACGCAAAACGCTATCCTCTACCGTAAATTTAATCTCATAGCGGTCAAACACAAATCCGTACACACGGTCTTTGTCGCTTTGATACGCAGGTCTCGGGTCCTGCTTTAAAACTGACAAAAGCGCCGCTTGCAACCGCATATCCACCTTCTCTAAAAGTTCGGGCGCAAAATCCACCTCAAGCACATAATCAAGCACCTCGCCGCCAAATCCTGCACTCGCCTCGGGATAACTGTCGGCATACGGCAGATACGGCTTGATGTCATATATCGGCGTACCGTCCATCAAATCCACACCCGAAACCGTAATGGTCGGGCCGTTTGCACCTTTTAAATCTATCTTTTCAATTTTCACGCACGAAAGTCCGAGCGGATTGGGGCGAAACGGCGAACGCGTGGCAAATACGCCCATGCGCTTGTTGCCGCCCAAGCGCGGCGGCCGCACCGTTGCAGACCACGACGCATCGAACGCACCGCTAAACCCCCACACAAGCCACAAATGCGAAAAGCCGTCAAGCCCACGCAATGCATCGGGGCTGGCATAGGATTTTTCAAACACGATGTCCCCTGTAAGTTCAGGCACCAGACCGCTCTGTCTGGGCAGACCAAACTTTTCTTTAAACGCCGTGCGGATATATGCGATTGGCACAATTTTAAGTTCGTTCATCGTTTCCTCACAACACATAAAGCGACCGTAAGGTCGCCTTATCTTTTAATACCATCGAGTGCATCCGCAATCAAGCGGTTAACCAACTCCGGTAATTCTATGCCTGCCTTTTGCATCATCATCGGATACATACTGATGGATGTAAATCCCGGCAGCGTGTTAATTTCATTGAAAATTACACGGTTTGTATCGTTTTCCACGAAAAAGTCCACGCGCGATAAACTGCGGCAGTCGAGCCTTTTGAAAATTTCTATCGCCGCCGCGCGAATTTCCTTTGCTACGCACTCGGGCAACTGCGGTTCTACCTCTGTACGCGATTGCGGATTGTTGTATTTGGCATCAAAGCTGTAAAATGTGTCATCCGCCAAAATCTCGCCCGGATAGGACGCAATATATTCATCGCCGCTTTGCAATACGGCACATTCAATTTCTCTGCCGATGATGCCTTCTTCAATGAGCACCTTGCTATCATAATATAGCGCCTCGGCAACCGCCGCCTTTAAGCGTGCGTAACTGTCTACCTTGTATACACCCTTGGACGAACCGGAACGGCTCGCCTTGACATATACCGGAAATTTGAGCGCCAAAATGCTGTCTTTGAGGTCCTCCACCTCCTGAGCACTTTGCACATACACATACGGCGCCTGGCAGATACCCAACCCCTCAACCAGAAGTTTCGTATAAACCTTATCCATAGAAACGGCGCTGGAAAGCACGCCGCAACCGACATACGGCAACTTTGCAAGTTCAAAAAGGCCCTGCACGGTGCCGTCCTCACCGTTCTTGCCGTGCAGCACCGGAAATACTGCATCAACCGGCAAAGTTTCATATGTGCCGTCCCCTAAAACATGCAGACACTTCTGCGATGCCGACAAAACTACACGCTTATTTTGCGGGCCAATCCACAAATTGTCACGAATCGCCTCATAAGCACCCTCGTAGAGATACCATTGTCCCTCCATCGTAATGCCGACGCATAAAATGTCGTATATCTCACGGTCAATATTTGTAAGAATTGTATAGGCAGAGCGGCAGGAAACGACATTTTCCGTTGAAGCACCGCCGAAAAGCACACAAATCTGTTTTTTCATAGCTTCACCTCTATATAGTTTATGCATAAACTTCCTTGCAAATTTCATGGAGTTTTTCGAGCGCACGCGCCGAAATGCGTTCATAACGCTCGCGCTTATTTTTAATGCGTTCGCCTAAGTTTTCCATGATGCCGAAATTCACATTCATCGGCTGAAATTTTTGCACGCTTTCATCGGACACATAATTGGCAAGCGCCCCGATTGCCGTATAGCGCGTAAAATCCACAAACGGCTTTTCCTGCAAATACCGCGCCAGTTGGATGCCCGCTAAAAGTCCGCTTGCCGCCGACTCCACATAGCCCTCCACGCCGGTAATCTGCCCTGCAAAGAAAATATTTTTATTCTCTCGCATCTGAAAGGCATTGTTTAAAAGTTTCGGCGAGTTTAAAAATGTGTTTCTGTGCATCACGCCGTAGCGCACAAATTCTGCATTTTCAAGGCCCGGAATCATGGAAAACACTCTCTTTTGCTCGCCAAATGTGAGATGCGTCTGAAATCCCACAATATTGTAGAGCGAACCCGTTGCATTGTCCTGACGAAGCTGAATGACCGCATGAAAATCGTCTTTTCCCGTCATCGGATTTGTAATACCCACCGGTTTGAGCGGCCCGAACAACAGCGTGTCATGTCCGCGCGAAGCCATAACCTCTACCGGCATACACCCTTCAAACACTTTGAGCGTTTCAAAACTTTTAAGTTCAACCGTCTGCGCCCCGATGAGCGCCTCATAAAAGGCATCATATTCCTCTTTTGTCATCGGACAGTTGATGTAGTCCGGCGTACCCCGATCGTAGCGAGCCGCATAAAAAGCCTTGCTCATATCCAGGCTTTCCTTGGTCACCATCGGCGCCGCCGCATCAAAAAAGTGCAGATAGTCCTTGCCCGTCAAGCGTGCAATTTCTTCGCTCAGCGCCGCAGAGGCAAGCGGCCCTGCCGCCACCACCGTCGGCGTATCGCAATCTATGTGCGTTACCTCTTCGTGAACAACCGTAATATTTTTATGCTCACAAATACATTTGGTCACCATTTCGCCAAAGCCGATGCGGTCCACCGCAAGCGCACCGCCCGCCGGCACCGCCGTTGCATCCGCGCAACGCATAATCACGGAATTTAACCTTCGCATTTCCTCTTTTAAAAGTCCAACCGCATTGGCAAGTTGATTGGAACGAAGAGAGTTGGAGCATACCAACTCGGCAAAATGGTCATAGTGATGCGCCTCGGAGTGCTTTTGGGGTTTCATTTCATACAGCGCGACCTCGAAACCGCGCTCGGCAAGTTGCCATGCGGCTTCGCAGCCTGCAAGTCCTGCCCCAATTACCTTTACTCTCACTTTTTACTACCGCCTTTTTTGCCACTTTCTTCATAGTCGCAAGCCGGATTTAAGCATAAACTCTTGCGGCCTGCACGAGAAATATTGGTAAACAACGCCTTGCCGCAGTTCGGGCAGGTGCGGTTCTTGCTCGGTGTATCCCAGGTCATAAAATCACAGTTTTGGCTATCCTCGCAGCCGTAATATGTCTTGCCCGTACGGGTGCGCTTTACCAAAAGTGCCTTACCGCACTTCGGACAGGCAACGCCTGCTTCTACACGAATAGACTTCGTGTTTCGACATTCCGGAAAGCCCGGACAAGCCAAAAACTTACCGCTTCTGCCGATTTTGTATACCATCATGCGTCCGCACTTATCACAAACCACATCCGAAACCTCGTCGGCAATCTTTACATGTTCAAGTTCTTTTTCTGCACGGTCAAGCTCCTTTTTAAAGTCCGGATAAAAATCGCGCAAAATCTGCTTCCATGCCACATCGCCGCTCTCGACATCATCGAGGCGCGATTCCATGTTCGCCGTGAATTCCACATCGACAATATTTTCAAAGTTTTCTTTAAGCAACTTCGTTGTCACTTTACCGAGTTCAGTCGGCACAAGCGACTTTTTCTCGCGCGTTACATAACCGCGCGCCAAAATTGTGGTGATGGTCGGTGCATAGGTAGACGGTCTGCCGATGCCCTCTTCTTCCAGCGCCTTAACCAGCGTTGCTTCCGTATAACGCATCGGCGGCGCAGTAAAGTGCTGTTCCGGCTCAATGCTGTCCGCTTTAAGCGCATCGCCCTTATTTAAATTCGGAAGTGCTGTCTGCTTTTCACTTTCGGTATCACTGCCTTCGGTGTAAACCTTCATAAAACCGTCAAAAAGCACGGTTGTACCGCTTGCACGGAAATTGTGCTTTCCGCAAACAATCTCCGCCGTGGTATTCTCCACCTTGGCATTTTCCATCTGACTGGCAACAAAGCGCTCCCAGATTAACTTGTAGAGTTTGTACTGGTCATTATTTAATGACCCCTTCACCGACTCCGGTGTCAGATATACATTGGTTGGACGGATGGCTTCATGTGCATCCTGTGAATTTTTACGGGTTTTGTATACGCGAAAAGACTTTGGTGCATACACATCGCCGTATTTTTCGCAAATCAGGCTCTTTGCTGCCGTCTGCGCTTCAATCGCAATACGGACAGAGTCAGTACGCATATAGGTAATCAAACCGACCTTACCCATACCGGTTACATTCACGCCCTCATAAAGCGTTTGCGCCGTAGACATGGTCTTTCTGGCCTGGAAATTGATTTTTCTGGAGGCTTCCTGCTGCAATGTGGAAGTGGTAAACGGCGGTGCAGGGCTTTTTTGTGCAATCGCCTTCTTGACCTGCGTCACTTCAAAACGGCTACCCTCTACATCCCCTACAATACGCATAGCAGATGATTCATCTGCAACCTCTACCTTTTTGCCGTTTGTGCCATAGTAAGCTGCTTTAAACTTCTTTTTGTTGCCTTCTGCAAGCAAAAATGCCGAAATTGACCAATACTCACGCGGAATAAAGGCATCTATTTCTGCCTCTCGGTCGCAAATCAGACGGGTTGCCACACTCTGCACGCGACCTGCGGAAAGGCCCTTTTTCACCTTTTTCCACAAAATCGGACTGAGTTGATAGCCCACAATTCTGTCGAGTGCGCGCCTTGCCTGCTGTGCATCGACAAGACTTTGGTCGATGGCACGCGGCTCTTTTACAGCCTTTTTTACAGCCTCTTTTGTAATTTCGTTAAAGGTTACACGATTGTTTGCCGTGGCGGGTAAGCCGAGTGCGTTTGCCAAATGCCAACTGATGGCCTCACCCTCACGGTCAGGGTCGGTTGCAAGCAGAACCTGGTCTGCTTCCTTTGCGAGTTTTCGCAGTTTGCTCAAAATCTCGCCCTTGCCGCGAATCGTGATGTAATGCGGTTCAAAATCGTCTTGGATATCAATACCCATCTGGCTTTTCGGCAGGTCAATGATATGACCGACCGATGCTTCCACGCTGTATGTGGAGCCGAGGTATTTTTTAATGGTGTCCGCCTTGGATGGAGACTCTACAATAATCAGTTTCTTTCCCATAATTCCCTCCGTATGTCGTTATCTCTACTTGAATCCACCGTAATGCCGAAATTGTTGCTGCCTAAACTTTGCACAAGCCCTGAAAGTTCGAGCATCGTCAGAAGCGCACTGACCGAGCCTGCATCTTTTCCGAGTGCGCCGCATAGCGCATCTAAGTGCATATTTTCTTTTGCTAGCAACATCACAATTTCGCGGCTCTCGTCATCGAGCGCCTGCAATTTCTCTTGTGAAATCGCCGCCCGCTTTACCGTTGCCGGTTTCGGTTTTATAAACCGCCGTCCTTTTCGGATTTTATATTCATTTCCGTGCAAAAGCATGAGTTGGTAAGTATATTCTTCTAAAATATCCTCCACCTTTTCACACAACTTCGCACCGCTGTTTTGAATTAAATCATTGCAACCCTGCGAAAAATAGCGGTTGTAATCTCCGGGGACGGCAAATACATCTTTGCCCATATTGAGCGCCTTGCTTGCTGTAATCAGCGCACCGCTCTTTACAGGTGCTTCCGTAACCAGCGTACCTGCGCCCAGCGCTGCTATAATCCGGTTTCTGCGCGGAAAGTTGGAAGCAAGTGCCGGCGTACCCGGCGCAAACTCCGTAATGACCGCGCCGTGTTTGATAATCTGTGCATACAATTTTCGGTTCTCAGCAGGATAAATCACATCAATACCGCAACCCAGTACAGCAATGGTTTTGCCGCCTGCGGCTATCGTTTCGGTGTGTGCGGCAGTATCAATGCCTCGCGCCATGCCCGCAATAACGGTCACACCGTTTTGCGCCAAATCGTAAGACAGTTGTTCGGTCACCTTCAGTCCGTACTGCGTTGCATCACGCGTACCGACAACGGCAATCCCCAAAAGCCTGTCCCAACTTAATATTTCCCCCATACCATAAAGCACATACGGAATATCGTCTAATTCACGCAGGGCGGATGGATACAAAGCTTCGTCATAGCACAACACCCACGCACCAATTTCGCAAATGCGTGCCCAGATTTCATTCGCCTTCGATAAATCATGCGCCACGATGTTTTGTGCATCCTTTTTTGTAACTCTCGATGTCTGTAAAAGCGCGGCTTCCGATGCAGCGTAAATATCCTCCACCGAGTCAAACCGCTCAAGCAAAGTGCTGATTTTTGCATTGGTTATTCCGGACAGCGTCGTCAGCCAAATCCATAAAATTTTCTTATCCATAGTTTGACCTCCTTTCGCAGTCCTTTTTTAAACATACTACAAAACCGCCGCTTTGTCAAAACTTTTTTCTTCAAATATATATAAATTAGAAAATTTTTTCGACAGATTGCTTGTTTGCATTGCGTTTTTCAGGAATTTATGATAGAATAAAGCAGACTTTTAAAGAAAGCGGTAATTAAAAATGATTGACGATAAACTGCTTATGTCCGTCTCCAAGCCGATTCAATACACCGGCGGGGAACTGGGCATGGTAAAAAAAGACTTAAACACAGTAGACATTCGCTTCGCCTTTTGTTTTCCGGACAATTACGAGGTCGGCATGTCGCATCTGGGTATGAAAATTTTATATCATCTTTTAAACGAGCGTATGGACACCTACTGCGAGCGTGTATTTGCACCATGGCCGGATATGGAAGAAAAAATGCGTGCGTGCGGCGAGCCTTTGTTCTCTATCGAAACCAAATCCGCCGTTCGCGATTTTGACTTTATCGGCTTTTCACTCATGTACGAAATGTGCTACTCGAATGTAATCAATATGCTCGATTTGTCCGGTGTGCCCGTGCTTGCCTCGGAGCGCGGTGAGGGTATGCCGTTTGTCTGTGCCGGCGGTGCATGCGCCTACAATGGTGAGCCGCTTGCTGATTTTATTGACTTTTTTATTCTCGGCGAAGGCGAGGAAATCTTAAACGAGGTTATGGACATCTATGCGGACTGGAAAAAGCAAAATCAAAGCCGCAAAATGTTTTTGGAGCGTATCGCCGAATTGGAAGGCATTTATGTTCCGTCTTTTTACGATGTAACCTACAATGAGGACGGCACCATTCAATCCTTTACAAAAAACAATGTGCATGCGAAAGATAAAATCAGAAAGCGCATCATCAAAGACTTTGACAATTCGTATTTTCCGGAAAGCATCATCGTGCCGTTCGGCGAAGCGGTGCACGACCGCATCACGCTTGAAATTTTCCGTGGCTGCATCCGCGGTTGCCGTTTCTGTCAAGCAGGTTATGTCTACCGACCGGTGCGTGAAAAAAGTGCCAAAAAGCTATTGGATTTGGCAGATAAATTGATGCAATCCACCGGCTATGAAGAAATTTCGCTCTGCTCTTTGAGCACCAGCGATTACCGTGAATTAAACGAACTTACAGAGGGACTTTTAGAAGAAATCAATAAGCAGAAGGTCAATTTGTCTCTGCCTTCGCTTCGCATCGACAACTTCTCGCTCGATTTGATGCACAAGGTACAGACCGTTCGCAAAAGCGGTATAACCTTTGCGCCCGAGGCAGGCACACAGCGCCTGCGTGATGTCATTAAAAAAGGCGTAACCGAGGAAGACTTAATCCGCTCCGTTTCCATGGTGTTTTCCGGCGGTTGGACAAACTTAAAACTCTATTTCATGATTGGTCTGCCGACCGAAACGGAAGAAGACATACTCGGTATCGGCGCGCTGGCGCACAAGGTGCTCGATGCCTACTATGCTCAACCCAAAGAGGAAAGGCAAGGCAGCCCGAGAATTTCGGTAAGCGCTTCCACTTTTGTGCCCAAACCGTTTACCCCGTTTCAGTGGGAGGTGCAAGATGATTTGGATACCATCTTGCAAAAGCAGAAAGTTGCACGCAGCGCCATTCGTTCGCGCCAGATTTCTTTTAGTTGGCACGAATCCAAGGTCACCATCCTCGAAGGCGTTTTTGCACGCGGCGACCGCCGTTTAGGTAAAGTACTTTTAGCGGCACATCGCCATGGTTGCAAGTTTGACGGCTGGGATGAATATTTTAATTTTGAGGGCTGGATGCAGGCGTTTGAAGACTGTGGCCTGGACATTCGTTTTTACAACAACCGCCGCCGCAGTTTTGATGAAATCCTGCCGTGGGACCATATTGATGTCGGCGTAACCAAGGCATTTTTGCAAAAAGAATGTGAACTTGCCTGCGAGGGTATCGTTACCCCGAACTGTCGCGAAAAATGCACCGGTTGCGGTGCAAACTGTTTCGGAGGAGGTGTGTGCTTTGAAAGGTAATTACACCTATCGCCTGCTCTACGAAAAGGGCGTAAATGTGCGCTACATCTCGCAGCTCGACTTCGTGCGCGTGCTCAATCGCACCATACGCAGAAGCGCGCTTCCCGTAACCTATACGGTCGGCTTTAATCCGCACCCCGTAATGACTGTGGCTGCGCCGATTCCTGTCGGTACAACGAGTAGTTACGAGTGTATCGACATTGATTTTGACACAAAACAGGATACAAGATTTTTAGCCGCACACTTGGATGCGACCTTCCCCGAGGGCATACATGTGCTTGAAGCCAAAGAAGTGACCGGTGAAAGCATCGCTTTTCGGGATATCGACTCCGCAAGTTACACCGTGCGCGTAGATTTTTCCGGCAAAGCGCCGGATGTGGATGCCTTTTTGGCACTTCCGGAAATCTTAATTGAAAAGAAAACCAAAAAGGGTATCAAGGAAATCGACATAAAGCCCGATATTGCCATGCTCAAATCCGAAAGTTTAGAAAACGGCGTATGCACATTTAGAATGTGCCTTCCGTGCGGCAACGAAAAAAACATCAAGCCGGAGTTGGTAATTGCCGCACTTGAAAAATACCAACCGGACTTTAAAGCAGAATGTGTACTGCCGCACAGAACGGCAGTTTATGCAAAAGGAAAATTAATTTTTTAGGAGGAATATATAATGGTAAAAGGAATGGAACATGTTGCAATTTTTGCAAAAGACACTAAAACGCTGACCGACTGGTACAAGGAGATGTTTGGTCTTCGTGAAGTGTATAACAACGGCAAAGGCACGATTTTTCTCGCTTTTAAAAGCGGCGATATGATTGAGTTTTGCATGGCAGCAGAGCCTAAGCAGGATGCAACCGACAAAACCGCAGGCATTCGCCACCTGGCACTTGCGATTGACGACGACAAGTTTGAGCCGATGGTAGAAAAATTAAAGGCTTCGAAAGCGCCGGTAATTTCAGATGTGGTTGTATCTCCGAAAGGCATCAAGACATTCTTTTTTTCCGATCCGGAGGGCAACATTTGCCACTTGATTGTAAGACCGGAACCATTAGTATAACAAGGAGATAAAGGGGCGTTTTCGCCCCTTTTTCAACAATGCCATGATTAAAAATGTTTTTTTAGATTTAGACGATACAATTTTAGATTTTAAAAAGGCAGAAGCAGCAGCGCTTTCCAAAACGCTGACCGAGCACGGACTTGAGCCGACACCCGCCATCGTATCGCGTTACAGTCAAATCAATCAAAGCCTTTGGAAAGCGCTTGAACGCGGCGAAGTAACGCGCGAACAGTTGCTTTTGGAGCGGTTTCAAATTTTGTTTGCGGAATTCGGCATGGACAGCGATGCATTTAAGGTCAAAACCTGCTATGAAAAAAACCTCGGACAAGGCCATTATTTCATCGACGGCGCCGAGGCTCTTTTAGATGCGCTTTATGACAAATACAAGCTGTTTCTGGCCTCTAACGGCACGACGCACATTCAGCAAGGGCGCATCGCAAGTTCCGGCATCGCCCGCTATTTTAAGGAAATTTTCATTTCTCAAAGCATCGGCATCAACAAACCGGACATCGGCTTTTTTAACTACTGTTTTTCTAAAATCGAAAATTTCAAAAAAGAAGAAACCATCATCATAGGTGACTCATTATCCTCCGACATAGACGGTGGCATAAACGCAGGAATTCACACCTGCTGGTTTAATCCGCACGGCGAACCGATGCCAACAGACAAAAAGCCGGAATACACCGTCAAATCGCTCGATGAAATCCCCGCCTTGCTCGTTTCGATATAAAATGAACAAAACAGGATAGCCAATCTCTTTTTGGCTGTCCTGTTTCAATTTTTATGTATATTCCCCTCTCAATGTGTCCATACTGATAATGACCTCAGGAAATACATTTTCGTTGCAGCGCATGCGAACCTAACCCCAATCCATGCGCTGCCGAAAAGGTCAATCCTTTTCCCCCAAAAGCAGAGCCGAAGCATTTGTCCACTTCGGCTCTGTTTTATTTTTCAGTTTTCTTGCCATACTGTCCCGGGGTAACACCCACATACTTATTAAACAAACGCAAAAGCGTCGCAACGGTATTACAACCCACCCGCCGCGCAAGGCTAGTGTTTTTAATGCCCGGCTCCTGCAATAAAATGTCGCAGGCACGCTTGATGCGGTAGCGGTTTAAGTAATCTTTAAAATTCTCGCCCGTCACCTCTTTAAACAGGGTGCTGGTGTAACTAAGCGACAGAGAAAACGCACTGCTTAAATCCGAAAGAGAAATATCTTCATTGTAGTGCGCGTGAATATAATCGAGCATCAGGTCGGAAATATCCCTCTCCGTGTCCGGCGTCTGCTTTTGCACAAACTCGACTAAGGTATTAAACATTCCGTACACCTTGCTACGCAGTTCCAGCTTGTCCGTACACATTTTTAATTCTAAAAAGACGATATTCCCCTCGCCGAAAATCTCTTGCGTACTCTTCCCCAGCGTTTCTGCCACACGATTGACAGTTGATGCAATCGAAAACGCAAAAGAGTTTAATCTTTCCTTGGTCAGTGCGTGTTTTTCAAAGTTTTCATCCAAAAGCTCTGTCAAAATCTGCGCTACCTCTTCATCGTGACAGCGAATAACCTCGGCAATAAGTTCTCTCTCCGTGTCAATCGGATAAAACAAACCATTGCCACCCATGTTGACCACGATATCTTCGCTCGTCACAATAGAATTTCGGCTGCCCAGACTATAATGCGTTTCCAAAATTTTAAGTGCAGATGCATACGACATTCCAATGTCCGAAAGTCTCTCACACAAATCGCCCACAGCGCCGGCAAGTTCCGCTTCAAAACTGCCCTCTACGGTTGCCACCACATTGATCAGTTTCGCTCGCAAAATCCGCATTTCAACACCCGTGGTAATCACGACAAAACTTTTGTAATCCATCAGCATCGGTTCGGCAACCACGCTCGCCCCGAGTTGCTGCAAAATTAACTCTGTCACCTGATGGCGAATTTCGCTTATCATTTCTTCGGAAAACGCATCGGCAAGTTGTGCATATCTGGAAAATTCCAGTACGCAAACACGGTACGGTCCGTCCTTTTGTGCACAAAAAACCTTCTCTAATTCTATCCGCATCTCCTCCGAAGGCTTGATGCCACGCAACATATAGCGCAGTTTTTCTGTATAGATGCGCTGGATATGCTCCGCATTTTCCTTTTGGTATGCCTGCACCTGCTGCGCCAAACTCTGTACGGCATCGCAAATATATTTATCTTCTGCATCGCATCTCGCATTTGTATATGCGCTCAGATTTTCCACTGTAGCGGCAAGCGGAGCATAAGCGTATCGACGAAGCAAAACGCCTATGGCGATGCATGTGCCCAGTGCCAATAAAACCACAGCCAGACATAGCAAATACAAGTTGAGACGAAGCGGCGAAAAGAATTGATGGGGCAACGCAAGCACATAATACCAACGCATCACTTCGGATTGACAAACCGCAAAACTATAGCCTTGCTCCACATTGGGTTTGCCCTCCATGGCTGCAAAACTGCCCATCCGCTCCAAAAGCGCATACATACCCTTGCGTGGTGCGCCCAAACTGTAATTGTTGCTTGCCAAAATTAAACTATCGAAAACAATCATCAGCGTTTCAGATGTCGACTGTGCGGGCAAAAATCGGTTTAAATCCATAAAGGTGAAAAAGTATACGGGGGTTTCATTATAAAATTTTCTTTCCACAATCGCCAAACGGCTGCCGAGCGCACCGGTGCTGCTTTCTTCCATCAGGCGAAAATAAGTATCCGTAGTATTGGTTGAAAAGTAATTGACAATATCCATCGTAGTCGTAGAGCCAAAACCTTCCGTTTTTAGAAAACTCAGAACACTGGAAGTGCGTGTTGCGCCGATGACACTGTCCAAGGAATGCTCCATAGTGGAAACATACACTTCCATCTGCTTGGAGCGTGCACTGTCCGAGCGTTGCTTCACCGCGCGGCGCACCGCTTCTGCATCCGCATTTACCGAACCTACCTCAGCCATATTTCGGATATCTGTATCCAAATAAAGCGCATTTATAACCTCCTGCGCTGTATTGGTCTGTATATCAATGCTTTTGGCAACGCTGGTCAGTCTTTGCACAGTTTCGCTCTCTGTGCGGTAGTCTGCATAGGTGTTGGTCCATGCCAACAGTGCAGACAAAAGCGCCGTCGTACAAAAGACACTAATTAACATATAACCGACAAATATCCTCGTCCAAATTTTTCTGCGTCCCATACGCTACCTCCCTTAGGTAAACCGTTGATCATATTATACCAAGAAAAATACCGTTCGTCAATTCTGCACCCCTTTTCAGCTTCGTGCATACACTAAGGCAGGAGGGATGCACGATGCAAGCAACGATCTTACCTGAGCTTTTACTTTGGTTTTTTGCCCTGGCAGGCTTTGCGGTACTTTTGAATGATGTTGTTCGCTATTTTATGTACAAAAACACCGTACCTGCACAGATGAGCGTGCTGATTCCGGCCTCGTCCGTATCCGAAAAAGCGCGCGTCGGTATCGCCAACCTTTTAAATCTGCTCTACGAGCAAAATCCCCACGGGCAATACGAACTCATTATCCTAGATAACGGCGAAACCGGCGACATATTAAAGCAAATTGCGCCCTTGGCCGACACGGCAGAGAGTGTGTATGTTGCAAACAGCGCAAATGTCGCGGAGTACATCAAACAAAGTTTTCAATAAAAATTCCCGTTGCCGAAATCATATACGCCCCAAAAGTCAGAGACTTTTGGGGCGTATATCCGTGTTTATTCCTATGAAAGTCTGCCTTGACTTTTTTTCATTTCTCCATTATAATAGTACCATACTGTCAGGCAAAAATAGAATAAAACAAATGCGGGCGTGGCGGAATTGGCAGACGCGCCAGATTTAGGTTCCGTCCTGTATGTGATTTTATTGTTGATTACGGTTTTTGCCGTTTTCATAGATGAGGGTTAAGCGATATGCTCCTCCTCGGGTAACCTCTCCCGTGTAAAAATCAAGAGGTAAAACTTAATATGCGCCTGTGGCGGAATTGGCAGACGCGCTAGACTTAGGATCTAGTGTCCCCGACGTGAAGGTTCAAGTCCTTTCAGGCGCACCACCACCCAAAACACTTATAGGAGTTCCTATAAGTGTTTTGTTGTTTTTAGGTGTTTATATATCGCTATTACGAACAATTATTTTTTGTTCGCTTTTTTGCTCGGCTTGATTTTTTTGCTAATATCTTCACGATACAGCTTGTCCATGAGTTCAATAATTATTGATTTCATATCATTTCTTCTTGTCATATTCTCACGCTCCTTCCTGTAAGACTTCGTTGTCTACTATCATATATTTCTTGAGTAAAGACTCTTTTGCCTTGCTGATGAACGGAGATTTTAATCTCAGGTCAAGATTTAATCCTTCGTCCGTTTCCTCTATGATGATCTTGTCAAACATCAGGTGCAAGTTTGCATTACTGATGTTGTTCTCGGCTATGATGTCATCGAGCAGCTCTATGGAATGTTTGAGAGTAGATTTCCGTTCCTTGATTGTTTTATCAAGATTTTCTATCTCATAAACTTCCTTTTTAAAGTTCTCAATGTCATTTCGCCTTATCTCAATCATCTTGTCATACATATCAGCATTTTGCTTATCCTCAATCCTTTCCATAAGGATTTTCTGGATTTCAAGCTCTGTATCCGAAATTCTGTCTTTTAGATTTTCGAGTCTTTTCTCTGTTGTAGATTTTCCTGCTGCCCATTTCTTGACATCAGCTTCTACATTCTCCCATAGGTCATCGAATACCAATCGTATTCCTGCAAGCTCGGCTTGTACAATCTTATCAAGCATTTCCTCCCGAATTCTATGTGATGTGCAGTTAATTTCGCTATATCGGTGGTAACCATTGCACACATATTCAACTCTGTCGGGGTTGCCTTTGGTCTTTCTGACCTTTGCTACAAATGAGCATCCGCAGTCCGAACACTGTAGCAATCCTGAATACTTATGGCAAGGTTTATTCTCGCTTGCACGAACATTCTTCTTTACTTTGGCATTTAG
>JAZNLB010000006.1:0-2659 GCA_045578865.1 Clostridia bacterium
ATCAGAAACGGCACGCTTGCAGATATTGTAGATGCTCAGCATTCGACCTATCCGGCAACACCGATTATTGTTCGTAACTACGATAATAATGTTAAAGCAATTATTGTATTAAAGACGCTAAATAAGTAATCGGTTTAAAACGATAAATTATCGTAAACAGTTTACAAAAAAACCGCATCATACTTTTGGGTATGATGCGGTTTTTGTTGTATAACGAAAACCACACGACTGTTGAACTTGTCAAGAAAAAGTAGTGTATTTTGAAATAGTGAGTATGGCAAAAACAAACTTTGATGGTAAGCCTTCCCCGATTCGCCTCCCTTGCCTAAAGGGAGGGGGACCAAACGAAGTTTGGTGGAGGGATTCGGGAAGGTGGGTTGCGTAGTAACTCGGATGAGGTGGTAATATCGATATGTAATATATAATGAACACCTCATCAGTCTCGCTTTACTCGACAGCTTCCCCTCAAGGGGAAGCCTGCGAAAAAACAACCCATTTATGGGTAGCAAGTAAAAGAGCTTGGCTGGCAGATCAATAAAAGACGCACTTGTGCGTTGCCAGTACAGGGTAGGGTATGCCCGAAAATGAAATCCCCCCCGTTATACGGGGGGATATTTGTTTTCGCTCTGCTATGCAAAAAAAGCGTATGGTTTGTGCGATAGGCATTAAAAAAAGAGGTTTTCGCCAAAAAACCTCTTTTCATGACAAAATTTAATTATTCATACACCGGGGTCATTGCCCAGATAGCGATGTTGCAAATGCCGCCGCCCATGCTTGCCTCGATGCGAACGGGGATATCCAGCGTGTTTTTAAATCTGTAATCGAGCACGCCCCAGGAAACAGTTGCCTCATCATCGCGGCTGCAATAAGTGACCGGGATACTGTGCTTGTAGCGCTCTACGATAGACAGGCTTGTCTTCTTCGTTGCCATATATAAGGTGGAAGAAATCTGGCAAATACCGCCGCCGAGACCGGGCACCTTTTCCCCACCTTCAAAAACCGTGGCAATTTTAAATCCGCGCTCTGTCGTTCTCGGCCCTACCGTCTGATTATAGGAAAAGATTTCGTCAGGGTACAGTATTGTATTATGAATGGCAACGGTGGCAAGGCGCATATTTTCGTTGCGGTTTGCCTGCGATGCGTAAGTTTCATAGCGTGTTGTTGCGCGCGAAAGTTCAGTTTCGATATAGCCGACGAGTTTTTTTGGATGCGGCTTTGCCACCGAAACTTGTGCGCTGTCCCAGGCATAGGCATCTAAGCCAACGCCGATGGGCGCTGCCTGCGCGCCAAAGCTGACGCACATCAGTATACAAGTAAGAATAAAAACCGGTTTAAGTTTCATTAGCGCTTTAAAAGCTCCTTTTCGCAATATGCGAGGTCCTCAAGCGTGTTTACGCCGAAGAACTCCGTTGTGTTTTCAATAGAGAAGGTCTCAACTGTAAGACCTTTTTCAATAAAGATTTGCGGCATATCTGTCAGATAGTACTCGTTTTGGGCGTTGCTGTTTTTCAGTTCGCCGAGACCTGACATCAACTGCTTTGCATCGAACACATAGATACCGACATTTACCTCTTTAATCAGCTTCTGTTCCGGGGTGCAGTCCTTTTCTTCTACGATGGCGGCAAGTTTGCCGTCATCTCCGCGCACGATTCTGCCGTATGCCGGCGGATTTTCCTCGATGGCGGTTAAAAGTGTGCAATGCGCGCCGCTCTCTATATGCTTGTCTACCAATCTTTTATAAGTTTCCGGGCGAACGAGCGGCATATCGCCGTAGCAGATGAGCACCTGACCGTCATACCCTTCCATATGCTCGCGCGTGCACATTACCGCATGGCCCGTGCCGAGTTGTTCTGCCTGCACGCTGTAGCTGTAGCTGTCGCCGAGCTCCTCCATTACTTTTTCGCGCATATAGCCGACAACAATTTCCGTGTCCTCCGGCGCAATAAAGTTAATGCTTTCGAGCACATAACTGATTAAGGATTTGCCGTTTGCCTGACGAAGTACCTTCGGCAGATTAAACTTTTCGGATTGCAGGCGCTTGCCCTTGCCTGCCGCCAAAACGATTGCTTTCATAATTCAGAACCCCTTTTGCTATATATTTATTAGGTATGAATTCATTTTAGCACACTAAAAAACGGAATGCAATAGGCATACAGTGCAAAAAACGGCGAAATATTTATAAAAAAGGCAAAAATGGAAAATTAAACATTGACAAAACTGCATTTGAATGTGTATAATATACGAGTGGTTTTATCGCCGTAAAGGAAAATAAGGTTTGAAACCAAGTTTCTTCCTTATATAATATAGGATATATGGGATGAATTACAAACACTGTTTGCATGAAATGGCGTTGCCATGAAAAGATGCTTCGCATCATGAATTGCATTCAATGAATGCATTATGGTCGAAATCGCAATGCGATTTCTACAAGAATAAAAAGAAGAGGTTTCGATGAGAGAGAATTTGTTGATTGAAAAATCAAAAGTGTTTGCTGTGAAAATTATTCGCTACAGTGAACAGTTGCGCGCGACAGGTAAAGCACCGATAATTTTAAATCAACTCTTGCGAAGCGGAACAAGCATTGGAGCAAATATTCATGAGGGCAACTACGCAGCGAGTAAAGCAGATTTTATAAATAAATTTCAAATTGCGCTCAAAG
>JAZNLB010000007.1:0-21653 GCA_045578865.1 Clostridia bacterium
TTTCGCTTTGCTCAAAACTCGATATGATATAAATCTCGTTGCCGAAAGGCAACATATCGAGTGCAAAGCACATATCGAGTCATTTATGACATATCGAAAATCTCACAAGAGATTTATATCGACGATTTCATCTTCGATGAACTCATTATACCACATTCGCTCCGGTTTCACAACAAAATTTTAAGTTGATAGTAGTAGACCCTTTTTTCGTGTTAAAATATAGCCAACTCGATCGGGAAAACAAAAATTTCCAAAAGCCTATTGACAAACATATGTTCGTTTATTATAATTATTATTGTCAGAGGTTTTTGTCTGAGAGGAGGAAAACCTTGATGGATTACGAAAGCGATTTAATGGCCATGCTTGAGCAGGAAAGCACATTTTACACACAAGAAAAGCACACCTGCGTCGTATGCGAACGCCAAATCTACGACGGTGAGGCCTGTTACTGTTTCGAAGGCAACACCGTTTGCGAAAACTGCGAAACCGACTATGTCATGGACCATTATTGGTATGCAACACCGAAAGACATTTAATATCTTAATTTAATGAAGGGAGGCACTTTGAAAGCCGAGAACAGCCTGCGGGCTATCCTCTCTTGGCCGAACACACAAATGAAAAAAGACAACATTAGAGATTATGCTGTAGATGCGTTTCGTTTCTATGCATCTTTGCAGTGCAAGCCGGACAAAGCCGCCGCTCGTTTTGCCTTACAACGAAAAACGCTCAAGCGCGGTTTAAAAAGTGCTGATTTGCGCGCCTCCGAGGCCGCTCTGCAGGATGTATACGCCGTAATCGACACCATCCACATGCTCAACACCCTAAGCAACGGAAAAGAGATTTTAAAAACACTCGAAACTGTATATTTTTCAAATCCGAACGCAGATATGCGCCGCGGTGAAATTGAAAATCGCGTTATGTATGTCACATTGATAACGCACATTTCATCCGCAACGGCGTACCGACATCTTGCCTTGTGCAGAAGACTGTTTGCCGAGGCGCGCGGTCTGCGGCTTGCGGCATAATATGAAACGAAAGGATAAGCTATGAAAAACAATGTAACACCCGAACAAATGAAGGCAGACATCGTAAAACGCACATTGGCGATGCTTCTGCAAAGAATAAATTTTTCCAAAAGAAACGCAGGAAAGTGCTTTGAACTGATTGAAAAAATTGAAAGCGACAGTGATTTTACCATCACGGAAAAAAAGGCACTGCTCGGCAAAATCAACAGTTATTTCCTTCTCAGCACCGACGATTTGCTCGATATTGCAAAGGCGCTGACCGAAAGCACCAGTGCACCGGCAAACAGCGGTCAGGTGCGTGTAGTGTTGGCGGAGGAGGTTGAAAAATGGGCAACATAAACGAGCGCATCTTAGCACTCACCAAGCCCTATCCCAAACAGGAAGCCTTTTTTACCGCCGATTCGCGCTACATCGCCTACGGCGGTGCGCGCGGCGGTGGAAAAAGTTGGGCGGCACGCATCAAAGCCGTACTCCTCGCCTTAGAATACGACGGCATTCAAATCCTGTTTTTACGCCGCGATTTGCAGTCGCTGCGCGAAAACCACATCTATCCGCTCATGTCCCTTTTAAAAGATGTAGCGCAATACAAATCGGCCACGCGCTGCTTTATCTTTGAAAACGGCAGTCGTATTGTGCTCGGTTACTGCGCCGCCGACCGCGATGTGCTGCAATATCAGGGGCAAAGTTATGATGCCATTTTTATGGAGGAGGCAACGCAATTCAGCGAATTTATTTTTTTAGCACTGACCGAATCCAACCGTACCAGCGGACTTTTAAAAAAGACCTTTTCACCAAGAATGTATTTTACTTGCAATCCCGGCGGCATTGGACATAATTGGGTTAAGCGCCTGTTTATCGACAAAAACTACAAAAACAGCGAACGCGCTTCGGATTACACCTTTATCGCCTCACGCGTATACGACAATCCGTTTCTTTTAGAAAACTCTCCGGACTATGTGCGCGCTCTTGAAAACCTGCCGCCGAACCGTCGTAAAGCGATGCTCGACGGCGACTGGGATGTGTTCGAAGGACAGTATTTTGCGGAATTCGACCGCGAGGTACATGTCATTGATCCCTTTGAATTGCCGCACGATGTATCGCGCTATATCAGCATCGACTACGGTCTGGATATGCTCGCCTGTCTGTGGATTGCCATAGACCGCTACGGACACGCTTTTGTTTACCGCGAACTGTATCAATCCGGATTGATTTTATCCGAGGCGGCACAAAAAATCGCCGAATACAACTGTGGCGAAACCCTGCGCGCCGCCTATGCACCGCCCGATTTGTTTAACCGTCGCCAGGAAACAGGCCAAAGCGCCATTGATATTTTTGCTGCACACGGGCTTTCATTTTACAAAGCGGACAACAACCGCGTGCGCGGTTGGTACTCTGTCAAGGAGTGGCTCAGACCCGTAACAGATACAGATGGTCAACTGCGACCGCGCCTACGGATTTTCAGAAATTGCAAAAACTTAATCCGCACTCTGCCGGCGCTTTGTTTTGATGATAAAAATCCAAACGACACGGCGCTGCATCCGCACGAACTGACACACGCACCGGATGCCCTTCGCAGCTTTACCGCCTCCGTACATATTCCCTATACGCCGGAAATTGATTTTCTTACGCAGAGCGAAAAGGGCGATACAGATATTTCTGAGTATGAAGATTTCTTGCGCTACGGCACTTGAAAAAGTACACAATTCGTGAACACTTCGCTATATTTTGTCGCATCGTGTCAGAATATACACAATATTGTAGATATATATTCAAAACACGCAACTTTTGTCTGCCGTTTCCTCTTGCACATTCCCGAAGTCTGTGCTAGGCTGAAAAAGAAAGGAAGCGAGCATAATGACAGAGACGAACGAAAAACTGCAAGCCTTGCACGAGGTAGCGGATGTTTTAAAAGAAAAATTAAACGAGGTCCGTCAAAACGGCAAGTTTCAGACCGCACTTGCCCTGGCAGAAACTGTGGACAAACTGGAAAACTATATAAAAGAGCGTGAAGAAGGCTTAAAACAACCAAAAGGACATTTACAACCGTAAATGTCCTTTTTTTGTATATACTTTATTGTTGATTTTAATGCGCTTATGGCGTCGCTTTTAAAACAACATTATTCACTTTGCGCCGGAATGAAAACCTCTCGTTCAATTACCCGCATCGCCGCAACGGCATCCCACAAGATGTTCGCCTCGCCGATTTTTTGTACAAAACCGCTATTTTCAAATTCCGCACGCACGCGCTCGTTTAAACCGCAAAACAACATGCGGATACCCTTCGCCGTAAACGCATCATAAATCTCTTCTAGTTCGATTAAGGCACTTGCATCTATGCTCGGTACACCACGCATAGAGAAAATCACATCTAATGTATCTGCCTCGATTTCATCGAGCGCCTCGGTTAATCTGTCCTGCGTACCGAAAAACATCGGACCGGACAGATACACGATTTTCGTGTGTTTGTAACTGCCGACAATGCCCTGCTGCTGTGTTTTTTCTCTATCCACATTGCTGATAGACACGCGCAGATTACAACTTTGAACAATAAATACAAGGGCAGAAAATACAATGCCGATTACAATCGCCGTTGCAAGGTCGAACACCACGGTCGAAAGCATGGTAATCAAAAACTGTGCGCTCTCCGTATACTTTTTGCTTTTAAACAAACCGCCGATGTTTTTCCAGTTGTTGAGTCTCCACGCCGTAACCATCAATATCCCCGAAAGTGCCGCAAGAGGAATTCGTTTCATAACCGGTCCGAGCAAAAACATGGACAATATCAGCGTAATCGAATGAATTACATTGACCAAACGGGTCTGGCCGCCATTTTTAATCCCCACACTTGTGCGCGCAATCACAGCCGCCGTCGGCACACCACCGAAGAGCGGAATAACCATATTACCGATCCCCTGCGCCACCAGCTCGCGCTGCAAATCAATCTTTTCACCTTTCATTTTGCCTGCGCTGGCGCCGCACAAAAGGCTTTCCACCATGCCCAAAACCGCAACGGAAAACGCCGGCGCAAGGTAAGCGGAAATATTTTTAAAATCAATTCCCGTTTTCAAAAGTGCAGCATCGGTCATCAGGCTTTTTGGAATGTCGCCCACTTCCGAAACTACGCCGCCCTGCGGAAAAATCAGCATATTGGCTATCAAAGTTACAATGAGCGCCGCCAGGGATGACGGAAATTTCTCCTGCCATTTCTTCGGATAAATCACCATTAAAATGACAACCGCCAAGCCAAACAGCATCGTCGGCACATGAATATCAAAACCAATTTGAAAATACGATACAATTTTTTCAAGCGTGCTCGCACCGACAGAGGTTGTCCCAAAAAAGCTATCCACCTGGCTAAATGCAATAATGATAGCCACGCCGGAGGTAAATCCCATAATGACCGCGTTCGGTATGTACGAAACCAATTTGCCTACCCTGAAAAGCGCAAACAAAAGCATAATCGCACCGGCAATCAGCCCCGCCGTTAAAATACCCGTAATGCCGTAAGTCATGGCAAGCACGAGCAAAACCGCCGACATCGTTCCCGTCGGGCCGGAAATCTGAAACGATGCACCGCCGAGACCACCGACAAGAATACCGGAAAAAATCGCCGTAATCAATCCTGCCGCCGCATCTGCTCCTGCACTGACACTAAATGCCAGAGCAAACGGAAGTGCAACCGCCGCAACCGTGATACCTGCCATTAAGTCCTTTGTAAATCTGGATACATTATAACCGGAAAATTCTCTTTTTAAATCCCGGACATACTTTTTAACCAAGAAAAACATCTCCTCTGTATACATTTCGCAATATCTCATTATACGCTTATTCATAATGAAAATCAACAGAAAAAAAACACAATCTCCCTGTGTTTTTTTGTTTGTTTATTTATCTTTGTTTTTGCGCGCCAAATATTTGTTGCTGTATTCTTCTTTTCCCGTTACCTCGCACAAAACCTGCACAAAATCCGGCAGGCAAATCTGCTGATTTTCGTCTTGCAACTCAATTTCCAGAATGGCCCAGTCTGCAATCTGCGGATAGACATCAATTTCGTACATTATATCGCTGCTTGGGATACAATAGCGATGCTTTTGAAGCGTCCGCATAGATGGCTCTGCTTCAAACAGCAATCGTTCATACTCCGTTTCGCCGATTTCATATTCGCGCTCAATGCGGCGCATCGCAGACAAAAACACCTTTTCCGTATAGGTGTATACCGTGCTCTCCGCACCACTTCGCATACGCACACGGCGTTCGGCGCCATCTGCCCCCGGCGTTAAATATGTTTGCTCAATTTTTGTCTTTTCACATCCGCACTGCGCGAGCAAAGCCTCTTCGTCCGGATAGACAATTAAAAATTTTCGTTCAATCTCCAATGGCGCACACATAGGTCATTCCTCCGCGCAAAATTGTAGCACAACCTGCCTTTTTTGTCAATCTCTTCACAACAGACGAAGTCTCTTGACTTCGCCTGTTTAGACTACTTTTCCGTTTGCTCACCTTCACATGACGATTTGTTGCACGCATCCGCATGCGGACACCCACCACAACCGCCGCAAGCACAATTTCCGCTTTTTTTCTTCTTATGTACATATACAACTGCTGCAACACAAACAACAATTAAAATTAGAATTAAAATCAAATCTGCCACAACTGTTTCCTCCCCCCGATGATTCTCGCTGCACATGCAACTATCGTTGATACTTTCACCATGCACCCTCACTTGCATCTGCATTTACACCCATTATATATTGACTTCTGCACTTTTTCAATTCTTTTCTTGAATTTCAGCCAAAAAAGGCGTATACTGAAAAAAACAATATGCAGGAGGATACATATGCACTTTTTTAAATCCCTGTTTCAAAGAAAAAACAAAACCGAACCGATAACTGAAAAAACGCCGCTTCGTGAATATCAGATGGTTGAACTGATGGGCAGAGCCATCACGGTCGGCGAAAAAACCTATGTGCCGCTTCATATGTGCGTCTACGAAGACAGCCTGTTTTTTGAATTTGATGTGTATGAAAAAGATGCAACCGACAAAAGCGGCGCTGCCAAACAAAGTTTCACTTTTCCCATCACAAAAAGTCGCTTTGTACCAATAGAGTTTGAAGGCGTACCTTTCTTTTGGGATATGCAAGACGATTCTTTTCGCTGGCGTCCGAGAAAGGCAGCAGAAAACGCGCACGAAATCAATGCTTGGATTTGTGCCTTTGACAACGGGGATTTAAGCGTAGAAAAAGTCTTTGCCGAGCATAATTTATCCGAAAAAGCGCTTGCCTATGCGTACCAGTCGGACGATGCCTGTTACTACTGGAATATGGACGACAGTTCTCACTTTCCGGTCATTTACGAAATTCCGGGTGCGTTTAAGGCACATTTGAACACGAACTCACTGTTAGACCCGAATATGATGCATGTCATCAATCAGATTGCGTTTTTCACCAACAGTTTCAGCCAGGACGAACCATCGGATATAAAAGAAATCTATACGCAGTACAAAGAGCGCTATGCAAAACCGCTTTGGACACCAAAGCAATAGACACAAAAGAGATGCTCACGCCCTGAAAACAATTCTTGAATTTATAATAAAATTTAAGTCTGCGTGCTAAAAAATTCTAAATTCGACAATATTTTTTCTTGACAACAATTTTAAAAAGTAGTATATTTTGATTAGACTTATGTAAGCTATAGAGTAGAAATTTCATAAGCCAATTTAATTTCGGAGTGTGAAAACATGAAGCTTATTATCAAAGAAGACTATGACAAAATGAGCGCATGGGCAGCAAATCATATTGCTGATGCCATCAACAATCACAAAAAAGACCGTCCGTTCGTACTCGGTTTGCCGACAGGCTCTTCCCCGCTCGGCGTCTACAAAAAGTTAATCGAACTCAACAAAGCCGGCAAGGTAACCTTTAAAAATGTTGTTACCTTTAACATGGACGAATATGTGGGTCTGCCGCGTGAACATGACCAGAGTTACTGGTACTTTATGCACGACAATTTCTTTAACCACATCGACATTCCGACAGAAAACATCAACATTTTAAACGGTATGGCAGAGGATTTGGAAGCAGAATGTGCTCGATACGAAGAAAAGATTGCCTCCTACGGCGGCATTGATTTATTCCTCGGCGGCAGCGGCGTAGACGGCCACATCGCATTCAACGAGCCGTTTACTTCCTTAACTTCCCGCACAGGCATTCGTGCACTCACACAGGATACCTTGATTGCCAATTCCCGTTTCTTTGACAACGACCCGAACAAAGTGCCGAAGACCGCACTTTCCGTCGGCGTAGGTACGGTTTGCGATTCCAAACAGGTGCTTTTGTTAATCAGCGGTCATAACAAAGCTCGCGCACTGCGCCACTGTGTAGAAGGCGGCGTAGACCATGCATGGACCATCAGCGCTCTGCAGTTGCACCAAGATGGCATCATCGCCTGCGATGAAGATGCATGCGGTGAACTCAAAGTAGATACTTACAAGTACTTTAAAGAAATTTACAAGGACGAAAAATAATTTTATCCACAAAAATAACGGATGCAACGCATCCGTTATTTTTTATGTTGCAAACAGGAAAAAACTGTCTGTGAAAACACAGACAGTTTTTTGATTTCAAATATGGCTTGACGCCTTATACGCCTTCCTTAGCGCGACGGATTGCTTCCGTTTCCGTGCAACCGTTTTCCGGAACATAGTCTGCAAGCGGAACAAGTTTTTCATGGATAGCATCCAAAATCCAGCTTGCCTGCGGGAAGAAGAATTCGTCGAATTCAAACGGAGGCGTAATCCAGTTGCGTGCACCAACAACTACCGGCGGTGCGTCCAAATCATCAAAGCACAGTTCGGTGATATTCTTTGCGACATCGCTCATAAACGAACCACGAGCACAAGCATCGGATACCAATACCACGCGACCGGTCTTTCTTACCGATTCGATAATCTTGGTGTAGTCAAGCGGCACGAGAGAATGCAGGTTGATAATATCTGCTTCCATGCCATACTTTTCAGAAAGTGTCTTTGCCGCTTCTACTGCGCGGTAAAGCACCGCACCAATCGTAAGAATCGTAACATCCTTACCGTCACGCACCTTGTTCACATCACCAAATTCGATTTCGTAACGCTCCTCCGGTACGCCGCCTTCGTGGAACTGTTCGCCCACATCGTAAATTCTCTGGCTTTCAAAGAATACAACCGGGTCTGTGCCGCGCAGAGCGGTTTCCATAAGACCTTTTGCCTCCCACGGTGTAGCCGGGAAGCACACCTTCAGGCCCGGAATGTGTGCACAAAGTGCTGTCCAGTCCTGGCTGTGCTGTGCGCCGTACTTGGAACCAACGGATACACGAAGTACAACCGGCATCTTCAAAATACCTGCGCTCATCGCCTGCCACTTAGACATCTGATTAAAGATTTCATCGCCTGCACAACCGATAAAGTCTGCATACATCAATTCTACGATAGCGCGACCGCCCGAAAGCGCATAACCTACCGCCGTACCTACGATTGCAGCTTCGGCAATCGGAGAGTTAAACAGTCTGCAATGCGGGAACGCATCCATCATACCACGATATACCGCAAACGCACCGCCCCAGTCACGGCAATCTTCGCCATAAGCGATGAGTGTCGGGTCTTCATAGAATCTGTCGTAAATAACCTCAGAGAGGGCATCACGCAGATTGTAGAGTTTCATCTTGGAAACCGGCTTGCCGTCTACAATCGGTGTGCGGCTCTTTTCCTTAATCTTCTTATATGCCGGTACTTCTGCAAGCGGCATATTCACTTCCGGCTCGCGATCATCAAACTTGTCTACCTTTTCGTTGGAGAACATCAAGCGTTCTACAACCGCCGGATCTTTTTTGAAATCCACATACGGGCTGATAGAGGTATCCGATGCCGCCTTACAAATCATTGTCATACGCTCGGTAACATCTGCCAAAATTTCTTCAAACTTAGAATCAGCTGCAACACCTGCATCCACCAAATTCTTGCGGTATGTGAGCAGCGGATCCACCTCGCGCCAAGCATCGATTTCCTCTTTGGTGCGGTATGCGTTTTGGTCGGAAGTCGAGTGGCCGGAGAAGCGGTATGTGAGTGTATCGAGCATAACCGGACCTTCGCCGGAACGCAAAATCTTGAGTTTTCTTTCCATTGCATCAATAACTGCAAGCGGATTGAAACCATCTACACGCTCTGCATAAAACTGCGTCGGGCTTACGCCGGAACCGATGCGCGCGAGCATATCATAACCCATGGTTTCGCCGCGTGTCTGGTCGCCCATGCCGTAGGAGTTATTGAATATGTTAAACAGAATCGGCACACCGCCGTTGTGGCTTTCCCAAAGTGTCTTAAACTGATCCATGGAAGCAAAGTTCATTGCCTCCCAAACCGGACCACGCGCCATAGAACCATCACCGATATTGCAAACAACAATACCGTTCTTTTCGTTAATCTTCTTAAACAGCGCCGCACCGGTGGAAATGGAAGCCGAACCACCCACGATTGCATTGTTCGGGTAAATACCGAACGGCAGGAAGAATGCGTGCATCGAACCGCCCATACCCTTATGGAAACCGGTCTCACGCGCAAAAATTTCAGAAAGTGTACCGTAGAGGATAAAGCGGATTGCCAGTTCCTTTACATCGCTTACCGGGCCGAGTTTCTCCGTTGCACGAAGTGCGCTACCGCCCAAAAAGCCTTCCATAACATCCATAAGTTCCTGCTCGCTTAACTTGTGAATACAAGAAAGCGCTTTTGCTAAAATCTCGGAATGGCTACGGTGCGAACCAAACGAGAAGTCGTTTTGGTCGAGCAAATAAGCCTGACCTACTGCAGCCGCTTCTTGTCCGATGGACAGATGCGCCGGACCCGGATAGGTCGTTTCAATACCATTGTAAAGGCCCTGTGTCTTAATCTGGTTGAGCATCGACTCAAACTCACGCAGAATTGCGATATCGCGGTAAATACGCACAAGATCATCATCAGAAAACTTTTTGCGTTCGTCTGCAATGGTCTTGTTATATGCGTTTACCGGAATGTCTTTAAATTTGATTTTGCCGGCCGCACGCACCTCAGCCGGATCAACGAATAAATTTTTAGGCATATGTATCTCTCCTTTTTAATTAAATATGGAAGATGGCTTCACGAATCATTTCCGCTACTGTCGGATGCGGGAATACGAGTTTTTTAAGTCTGTCTACGGATAATTCCGTATCCACCATCATTGTTGCTGTCATAATAATTTCCGATGCATACGAACCAACCATATGGCAACCCACCAAACGGTTTTTATCCGTATCCACAACAAGTTTAATAAAACCCTTGCCGCCTTCGGTTTCTGCAAGGTAACGACCTGCATAGGACATCGGCAGTTTTACTTCTTTTGTCGTAATGCCACGCTTTTCAGCTTCTTCTTTGGAAAGGCCTACGCTTGCAACTTCCGGATCGGTGTAAATAACGGACGGGATAACATCATAGCGCATTTCATCTGACTTGCCAAGCATATGATTTACCGCAACCTCTGCCTCTCTGTATGCCGTATGTGCCAGCATCAGTTTGCCGTTGCAATCGCCGATAGCATATACGCCGGAAACATTGGTGCACAAATGACGGTCAGTTACAATCGCCGCTCTGTCCATTTGAAGCTGGAGCGATTCAACACCGATGTTTGCCGTAGACGGCTTTCTGCCGGCGGACAACAGCACCGCATCACACGCAAGTTCCTTCTTTTCGCCATTTTCTTCGTATATCACGCTGGCATCCTTTACTTCCAGCACTTTGCACGAAAGTTTGAATTCCATGCCGCGTTTTTCAAAACCGGCCTGCAACACTTTGCAAATATCTGCATCGGTTGCGCCTGCGATTTTCGGCATCATTTCGATGACGGTTACCGCAACGCCTACACTTGCAAAATAGTATGCCATCTCCAAACCGATAACGCCGCCGCCGATAACAACGAGTTTCTTCGGCAGTTCTTTTTTATCAAGCACCTCACGGTTGGTTACAACAAAGCCACGCTCGATACCTTCTTTCAAACCCGGCACCGGCGGAACAACCGTTTCAGAACCCGTTGCAATCACGAGGCGCTTACCCTCGTATACCTTGCCGTCTGCCGCAACCGCAAAACCGTTTTCTCCGCGTCCCTGCACGGTCGCAGAAGCGGAAATTACCTCGACTTTATGCGCCTTCATCGTTGCACCAACACCGGCAACCAGCGTTTTTACAACGCCGTCTTTTCTTTCAATTACCTTTGCGTGGTCGTATTTTACCTCGCCAACGCTTACGCCGAAAGCTTCGCTTTCCTTGGCGTGGCGATACATTTTAGATGAATTTAAAAGCGTCTTGGTCGGGATACAACCTTCATTTAAACAAGTACCGCCGAGTGCTTTCTTTTCAAACAATGCCACACGCATACCGCCCTGCGCCGCACGCTCTGCACACAGATAACCGCCCGGGCCGCCGCCAATGACAATCAAATCATATAATTCCATAATTTAGCCTCCTATTTCGCGAGCAAAGCCGTGAAATTTTCAAGATTATGTCCGAGTTCCTTTTGGAAACGAGCCGCCGGCGTACCATCTACTGCACGGTGGTCATAAGTCAGACTCAGACCCATTGCCGGATAAATCTCTATATTACCGTCCTTACCTTTGCGTACACGCTCTGTCGTGCCGCACACACCCAAAATACCCGTCTGCGGCGGATTGATAACCGGTGTAAAGCTCTCTACACCCATATTGCCGAGGTTGGATACTGTAAATGTACCACCCGAAAGTTTGTCCGGGCTGATATTGCCTTCACGGCACTGCGCCGCAAGTTCCTTAACTTCCTTGGAGATTTCCAAAAGGCTCTTTTGGTCTGCATTGAAAATCGTCGGCACCATCAAACCACGCGGAGTATCTACCGCAACACCGAGGTTTACATGCTTAAACAAGCGAATATTGTTGTCATCGAGCATATGTGCATTCAAATCCGGATGGTTTAAAAGCGTTCTCGAAACGGCATACAAAACGATATCGCCGAGTGTGATGCCTGCGGTTTCGCCCTCGGATGCCTTCAAAAGTTTTCTGTAAGCCAGAATCGCGGAAGCATCAAAGGAGGTATTGTGCGTAAGTTGTGCCATCGTCGAAAGCGAAGTGTGCATCGACTTGCTGATTGCACGGCGAATACCGGAGAACTTCACATCTTCATATTCCGCTTCCGGCATAACCGGAGCCGCTGCACCAGCCGCAACTGCACCAGCCGGATTGTTCATCAATTCTCTTACATCGCGCTCGATAATTCTGCCGTTCGGGCCGGTCGGTGTTGCCATAGAGGCATCCACGCCTGCACGATCCGCAAGTTTTTTTGCTCTCGGTGAAATTGCGCTTTTCTCGCCTGCCACTGCTGTAGATGCAACAGGTGCAACTGCCGGCGCTGCTTCAACTGCCGGCGCAGCTTCAACTGCCGGCGCAGCTTCTGCTGCCGGCGCATCGCCCGGACGAAGCGCAGATATATCCTCTCCCGGATTACCTACCGCACACACATTAACCAGACAAGGCACTTCGTCGCCTTCCTGATAAAAGATTTCCAACAAAGTTCCCTCTTCTGTCGATTCACATTCGAAACTCGCTTTGTCTGTTTCATAAGTAAACAAAACATCGCCAACTTTAACTGAATCGCCGACTTTCTTTTCCCAAGTACCGATGATACAGCTTTCAACCGTAATACCGGCTTTGGGCATAATTACTGCATTTGCCAAAATAAAACACCCCTTACTTATGTTGTTTTTAACACTTTATAACACTTGCATTTAACATTATATCACATATTAACATTTTGTCAATTCTTTTTACATAGAAACTATAATACAATTACCCCTGCTTTTTTTGCAATCTGCACAAATTCCTCACTCATAGGCTCATCCGTAATTAAATAGTCTGCATCCTCCAGCGTTGCAAAGGTATACGGCATCAGGCGGTCAAGTTTTTCCGCACCGCACATCATTACACGAACGCGTGCTTTTTCAATGACGGTTTTCTTAATCCACATATCCGCTTCCGTACCGCAAGTAAATCCCGCACTCGTCGAATATCCCGAAACACCGATAAAGGCAATATCAATATTGATTTTTTTAAGCATTTCAATGGTATTGAGTCCCGACACCGACATATTTCTTCTGTTCATCGTACCGCAGCACACCGTCACAGTCGGGTTATGCAAGCGGCATAGCTCCATAGCAATGCCCGGCGCAGTCGTAACGACATTCAAATGAATATCCGGCATTTTTTTTGCTAAAAACAAATTCGATGTGCCGGCATCTAAAAACACCGAACTGTGCGGTTGCAAAAGCGTAATCGCCTTGCCCACTATCGACAATTTACCCGGCGTGTTTTCGCCCATACGCACATGAAAGTCCACATCGTCCTGAAAGCGCGCAAATTTTACCATGCCGCGGTGTTTGGAAATCACGCCCTGTCGCTCAAGTTCATTTAAATCCCTGTGAATGGTCATCAGCGAAACCTCGGGAAACAACGCCTGTAACTCCTTGATGGTCGCCACACTTTTTTGCTCTACATATTTTTTTATGCGGTCTTGCCTAATTAAGTTCATGTTAAAAACCTCCGACAAAAACTTAAGTTTATAACAATTTTAACATTTTATATCACATTTGTCAATAAATCCTATTGACTCTTTTACAATTTTCTCGTAAAATAATATTTAAAGACGAAGAAGAAGGTGAAAAAATGATACAAAAACTGCAATATTATATCAGTTTAACAAACGACCCGTACATAAATCTTGCAACGGAAAAGCATTTGCTCGACATCGTAGATGCTGACACTTACATTTTGTATCTTTGGCAAAATGAAAATACGGTGGTCATCGGGAAAAACCAGAATGCATGGGCTGAATGTCGAATCAACGCGTTGGAAGAAAGCGGCGGCAAACTTGCACGCCGTCTGTCCGGCGGCGGCGCGGTATATCACGACCTCGGCAATTTGAACTTTACCTTTCTTTGCAGCAAAGAAAATTATACCTTAGATAAGCAGATGCAAGTAATACAGACCGCCTGCCGCCTTGCCGGTATTGAAACCGTACTGTCGGGCAGAAATGATTTGCTTGCAGACGGCAAAAAATTTTCCGGCAACGCCTTTTACAACAGCGGCGGCAAAGCGTATCATCACGGCACTCTGCTCATTGATGCGGATTTAGAAAAAATGCAGCAGTTTTTAACGCCCGCAAAGGCAAAACTTGCCGCAAAGGGCGTCGCCTCCGTGCGCGCACGCGTAACCAATTTAAAAACATTTGCGCCGCAACTGACCTGCGAACAAATGAAAGCGCACATGCTTGCTGCTTTTGAAAAAGTCTACTGCTTAAAAGCAAGTCCGTTAACCCTCGGCGACACCAAAGAAACAAACGAACTCGCCAAGACCTACGCAAGTCGCGATTTTCTGTTTGGCAAAACCCTCCCCTTTACCGCAAGCGCAAAGTCTCATTTTGACTGGGGAAATGCCGAATTGCATCTCGACATAAAAAAAGGCATCATCCAAACCGCAACGCTGTATACCGATTCGCTAGATGAAACCATCTCCGAGCGTGTATGCACGGCATTGAGTGGATGTGCACTGGATACCGATGCCACACGCAAGGCTTTGTCTGCCGTGCTTTCACAGCCGCAGTCAGAAGATATTTATATCCTGCTAAACCAAATTCTATAAAAAAATATCGAGTTTTGCTATGCAGCGCCAACCTGCCCCTCAAACGCCAGGTTTACCAATGAACTTGTTTGCAGTATAGCTAAACAGCGCAAAAAGCTTCTCCTTCGTATATCTTCGGCTTCATGCTCTGTTCATCGCATCTTCTCATAGAAAGCCATGCGAAATGCTTATTGTTTTCGGTATAAAAAAACGCCTATGGATTTTTTACCATAGGCGTTTTTAAATTAGTCATCAATCGAATTATCCGTTGCCTTTTCGTAAATCGCCAAAACTTCAGCCGTCGGTTCCTTATCCAAAAGGGTTGCAATCAGCGCCGCAAGCCCACCTAAGATAAAGCCCGGGATAATTTCATAAATACCCGTAATCGCCGTCAGACTGGCGCCGCCAATCGGCAACCACAGCCAGAGCATATCCACAGCCGCACCAACGATGATACCTACTACCGCACCTTTGTATGTAAATCTCTTCCAGAACAACGAGAATAATACAACAGGACCAAACGCCGCACCGAAGATACCCCATGCATTCGATACCAAATCCATGATGGCTTGTGCCGCCTTACCCTTGCTGCCTGCAATAAAGAAAGCAACAACGGAAATCGCCAAAACAACCAAGCGGCTTACCCAAAGCACTTCCTTGTTTGTCGCATTCTTGCGGATGAGCGGCTTATACAAGTCACTTGTAAACGAAGATGCCGCAACCAACAACTGCGAGTCAGCCGTAGACATAGACGCCGCAATAATTGCCGCAAGCAACAAACCTGCGATAAAGGACGGGAATACATCACGGGCAAGTTCAACAAAAATCATAGCCTGCTTGCCTTCGCTCAAAAGTTTTGCAGAAAGGTCTGTACCATCTGCATAGACAAACATTCTGCCAAGGTATGCAATCACAATAGCAGCCGCCAATGAAAGCACTACCCAGATGATCGCAACCGTTGCAGACTTCTTCACCATGGACGGCTTTTCGATTGCCATAAATCTTACAATGATATGTGGCATACCGAAATAACCAAGCCCCCAACCGAGACCGGACAAAATATCTTTCCAGCTTGCACTGTGGAAGTTGGCCACAAACTCAAACTCCTCGCCATTCGGACCGGTGTAAATTGTAGACAATGCAGCTACATCCAGATTCTTAACAAGACCTACCACAATCGGCACAATTAAAAGTGCCGCAAGCATCAGAAGACCCTGGAAAAAGTCTGTCCAGCACACTGCATTAAAGCCGCCGAGGAAGGTGTAAATCACAACGATTGCCGCAAAGATAAACATTGCAAGCGGTCTGGAAAGTGCCGGAACCAGTGTGGTAAACACATCAGCGCCCGCAACAAACGCAGAAGCAACATAAATCGTAAAGCAAACCAAAAATACCACTGCACAGATAATACTTACAGTCGGATTCTTCGTTGCAAATCGGTTCGACAAATACTGCGGAAGTGTAATTGAGTCATTTGCCGCTCTGGAAAACTTACGAAGTCTCTTCGCAACCAAAATCCAGTTCGCCGCCGTACCGATGGCAAGACCGATGCCAATCCACGCCTGACCGAAACCAAATGCCAGAATACTGCCCGGCAAGCCCATCAAAAGCCACGCACTCATATCGGATGCCTGTGCGCTCATTGCCGTTACCCACGGCCCCATTGCGCGGCCGCCGAGAAAGTAATCCTTATCCGTCGCTGCCTTGGACTTAAAGAAGAAATAGATACCGACTGTCAACATGGCAACAAAGTAAAGTACAAAAGCAAAAATATCCATAATTCAACGCTCCTTTGCATATTTTTTCACAGAATTTTTTTGCACATTCGTAATTATAACACATCAAAAAGTATAATGCAATAGAGAACTGAGTATAGACCGTATTCTATACTCAGTTCTCTTGCTTTTTTATCAAATGTGTAATATTATCAATAATATAAAGCAGACTCTATTTAATACGAATTCCAGACAAAAACATGGGCATAGCCTTTTTTGCATAAACAGACAACGAATACTCGCCGTTACACAAACACCAATCGTAAATCAGCGCCCGTTCACTCATAGCGTAAAGTTTTACGATTTCCTTAGCACTCATTTCTTCTGTCAACTCTCCGCATTTTTGTCCCTCCGATACAATGTTACGCAAAAGTTTGTAATAAAGACGCTTGCTGTCGAGCAAATGTTTTTCGCCCTTGGTGGTCAACTGCGTGGAATACAGTCTCGTTAAAAGTTCAATATCAATTCTATCCTCAATAACCGAAAACAACTCCGTATTCAAATACAAAAGCTTCTCAAAACTCGACATCGCATCCGTAAGTTTATCCTTAAGCTTGGCATATTCCTCATCAAAAATGTATGAAAGCGAACCCAAAAGCGCATCTTTACCCTCAAAGTAATGATAAAACGAACCCTTGGATGTGCCCGACTTTTTAATAATTTCTTCTATGGTTGTATCCTCATAGCCTTGCTCGTAAAACAAATCCCACGCCGCATTGATAATCCTTCCTTTTGTATTTCTGTCATTCTTCTTCGACATTCATCTCACCCTTTTTCTTTTGCTATTTGTTTCATTCATTTCCACCTCATCCAAGTTACTTCGCTCTCCACCTCTCCCTTGAGGAAAAGCTTTTGTCCCTTGGATAGCAAATCTTGTTGTTTTTGTCAAGCGCGGAATAATTATTCCTCCACACACTTGGCACATGGAGCAAGCCCTGCCTGTCTTGCTTCATCTAAGGATACACCAAAACTGTTTTTACCGCCACACTCTGCATCAAAATGATATTTTTTACCTTTAGGCGTGCGATAAACCACGAAAATTACTGTGTCACTAGTGTTTTCTTTTGTAGGCTGTGTTGCTGTCCCATCCGCAGCGAAACTTGCGCCGGTTACATAATCAATTATGATTTCCGGTTGCACATTATAACAAAACACGCAAAAAGAGATTCCACGCCCGTTATCCTCAACGGAATACGCCTCCAAAAGCACACCATCAGCAACAAGGTTATCGCCCGTAAATACAGGTGTGGAACGGTACATAACTCTGTTGCCCGTTTTTTCTATATAGTCAGCTATTTCGTTTTCGAACGGAAGCATCCCATCCACATTTAGGTACCTTGTTCCCGTAATCAAATTTCTTTTATTGGCATTTTCTCCCGTAAGTTGAAAACCAATCAGATGACATCGATTATATAAATAGCCGCCAACTATATCATCATAGAAAACATTATTCCACCCCGTCGGCTTTACTGAGCTGATGCTTTCTCTTTTTTGTGTCGGCATCAAATCCTCGGCAATGGAAGCAAAACACACATCGCATCTCCCAAGCGCATCCAAATCGCTGTAATATTCAAAAGAGGCATTTATAATTTCATATTTCTTAAAGAAAGGTATATTATTGTTAATCTGTGTATAGGGCCGCCCTGCATACGCAGGCAAAACACGCATCAAGGCATTATATTCATCTTCATCAAATGAATTTTGGATGATGGATACCGTTTGTGTATCCCCATTCCAAGCAACACCCAGATTAAAACCTTCTGCTACAAACCGTATGGGGAGCATCGTGCGATCATTTATAATGGCAGGCGCCACATCCAGAATTTCAGCTTGACTGTTTAAGTACGCCACATGACTATCGATGACCAACTTGATGGTGTCATCCTCCATCATCAGCAAAACGGACTGCGTACTCTCTTCCCAGCCTACCCTGCCGCCAAACGCTTCAATTATAGCCCTGATTGGAACCAATGTGCGGCCGTTTATGATGACTGGTTTCGTTCCTCTTCCGATGTCAATTTCCTTATCAGCACCGTTTACTTGCATCATCGGATCATTGATTTGCAAATTAACAATTACATCAGCCCGCGCATCCGCGAAAACAACAGATGTGCAAACAAACAGCATGAAAACTATGCCTATAATAACCGCCAAAGATTTCGTTTTTTTCAAAAATACCACCTCATGTATAGAACTTATGGAACAAAAGCCTTATGATTGAGAATTAAAATATTTACCCACAACCATTTTATAAAGACTGTATAATCCAGATGCCGCAAAAATTATTTATTGTTTTGAGATATGTATATTGCTACAGGAACTATTATTGCAATAGCAATTGCAAACCAGATTGTAAAATTCATAATTAAATCTCTCCTTTTATATTTCGTCAACATTCGCCACAATGTATTTCATATAAAGTTAAAACAAAAAAAACAGTCATAAGTTAACATTGCGACACATAAGGTTTAGATGCAGTTTTTCAAAGGCTTCTCCTTGAGGAGAGGCTCCGCCGTAGGCGGTGGTGAGGTGTAGATTGCGAAGCAATCGTTATTCTTTTCCACCTCATCCGTCAGCTATCGCTGACACCTTCCCCTCAAGGGGAAGGCTTTTCGTTCTCGACAATATTCGACATATCCATATTGCGAGGCATAAGGTTTAGATGCGAAACAAGTTTAATGAATTGACAACTTCGTTGTCTTGAATTGGCTCTGCCATGAATTCTCGCTCCGCTCCATGAATTGAATTGCCTTTTGGTGCACCGAAGGTGCAATTCATGAGTCGTAGACTCAATTCATGAAATCATAGATTTCAATTCATGCCGTCAGGCAATTCATTGCATTGCTTTACAATGCAATAGTGCATATCAAGTCAGTACCAAAAATTTATCAAATGTCTCCCTCATGAAGAAATACACCATTTGCCACAAGTTTTTCTTGGAGTTCTTGTATATTTATATTAGAAAAATCATCTGTCATGGATGCCGCTGTTCCCGCTGCCTGACCGGTCACTGCACAGCATGGTATAACCCTCATAATATCCCACATTGTTTCATTTACCGAGGTACAACGACCGGCACATATAAGATTTTTCACTTTAGAATTATACAAAGTTCTAAATGGCACCTCATATACCGGTCCCCTTTTCTTCCAGTTAGAAACCATGCCTATGGAATCTTCAAAATACTTATGCAGCTCTGTGTGAGACAATTCATACTCTCCGACAATCCTTCTTGTCATTCTTATCTGCGGAGTGGTTGCAATAGTTACTGGTAGAATGGAATTATCTTGTTTGCGTTTTTTTAGAAAATCTGCATATGTAGATTGATGCGACATACACATTTGTTCTGATAGTTCCTTTCCGTCAAGCCCGGAAAATCTTTTTTCAACGAGCAACTTTATGTTATTTTCTTCGTTTTTTTCTTCATCCGGAATATCAGCAAAACCTACCATATTAAGATTATAACCATTTTCCCCCACAGAATAATACCAGGCTGCAAGCACATTGCCTTGTTGAAACAATTCAGTAGGAACACCTGAAAAATGAGCAATGTCACAATCACCACTTGCATCAACTACCGATTTTACCTTATATGCAAATCTTCCTGATTTATTTTCTGTAATGAGATGATTTATTTTCCCGTGGTTTACATCGACATCCACAACATAAGTTCCGTAGAGTATATCAACACCTTCGTCCAAAAGAAGTTTTTCTGCCAATATAGCAAAAAGTTGTGGATTATATTGAACCTCAAATCGCTTATCTTTTTCACTGCGAGAACCCTTATTTTCGAGCCAGTTCTCAGGATATTTATCTTCTGCGCCATGCAATATTGATAATCGAAGAAGTTCTTCAGCAATGCCAAACGATACTTGTTTGCCATATCCATCACACAGCGGAAGATAGATTGTAATAATACCTGCTGTACCAAGACCACCAAGCATATACTGTTTCTCAAAAAGAACAACTTTACTCCCTTGCCTTACTGCCGCCAACGCCGCAGATATACCGGCAAACCCCCCGCCACATACCGCAACATCATATTCTCCTTTTATCTCCGTCTTTATTTGCTCGTTTATTATCATATTTAATATCCTCTCTTGAAATTTTAACAACTTATCTTTATTAAAGACTGTATAATCCAGATGCCCAGCCTCAAAGCCTCCCTTGCCATAGGCCCCCTTGCCTAAAGGGGGCTGTCAGCGAAGCTGACTGGGGGATTCATGGGAGGTGTCAGTCGCAGACTGACGGAGGACTTCCTTCACTATAATATCTATATTGACAAACTCCCTCAAAGTTTCTATTTACTTCATTATTTAGTATTCTGATAACTGTTAGATTTCGTTGTTCAATTCTTGCTGTCCTAATTTTATCTTTTAACAAACCTTTTTCTTCATAATGCTGTGAACCATCAAGTTCAATAATCAGCCTTGCGTTATGGCAATAGAAATCAACAATATAATTATCAATTACCTTTTGCCTTAAAAATCTAATGGGATAACTTTTCAAGAAATCATACCAAAGATGTCGTTCTTCTTTTGTCATATTCTTTCTCAAAGTTCTTACATTGGTAGTTCAATCTGGGTTATGCTTTCTATCCATATATCCCTCCACCACCTTCGGTGGTCCCCCTCCCTTTAGGCAAGGGAGGCTTTTTTGATTTCAACTTTTTTCGACATTCATTAAAAAATCAGCAAACGATTTAGTTGCTCCCCCTTTTAGCGAAATAGATTTAACTCTGTAAAATCTATTCTATCACATAACCGCAGCAAAAACAACAAAAAAAGAAGTAAGCGATTCGCTTACTTCTTTTAAGTTCCGGCAACGTTCTCCTTTCCCGGGCAGTCACCCGCCAAGTATCCAAGACGCTAAAGAGCTTAACTACTGTGTTCGGTATGGGAACAGGTGGGACCTCTTTGCTATCGTCACCGAATATACTGAGTATGTGTTGCACACTCAAAACTAAACAGTATCAAAAGATAATTCATATTGTCTCTTTTACTTCATATTTCTTCTATCCTAATTTTGCTTTCCAGGAAACCTGGACAAGCCCTCGACCTATTAGTACAGCTTAGCTGAACACATTACTGTGCTTACACACGCTGCCTATCAACCACATAGTCTTTGTGGGGTCTTACTAGCTTACGCTATGGGAAATCTTATCTTGAAGGAG
>JAZNLB010000008.1:0-143494 GCA_045578865.1 Clostridia bacterium
ACATATATTTGTATTACAATTCAGAGCGATTACATTCAGGAATAGGCTACAAGACTCCTAATTCTGTTTGGATGTAGAGATTCACTCTTTTATTTGTCCGAAATACTTGACAAGTTTCAGTTAAGGTGGCTTTGCTTTCACAAAGTTTATATTTTTTAATATATGCATCTATATTGTTCGGCTTTGCCATACAAAAAGACATCCTTTGGATGTCTTTTTGTAGTTATATTTGTTCATTGCGGAACAAGTTATATTGCCCTTCGGGCAGAGATATTCGCCTATGTCGAGTTCAAGGAACAAATATAATATCGCTGAAACTGAAGTTTTTAATATCCTACCATCAAAGAAGGAATAGCACTAAAATTTCTGTATCTTTGTTGTTTTACCAGGGATAAAATTAAAAGCGCACTGAAATTTCAGTGCGCTTTTAGTTTTATATTCCGTCCGGCAATTGTATTACATTGTCAGGTGTGCTTGGTGCAGGTGGTTGTGGTGTATCTGTCGGCGGAATTGTAATTTCGCCCGATGGTGCATCTTCGGGTTTCGGCGTTTCTTCCGGCGGCGTAACAATGCCTGCCTCTGGGTTGTTTTCTATCGTATCGGTATTGGGCAGAGCGTGTTCGCCGTTACATACAACCGTGGGTGCAGTTCCGCGTTTAAAACATTCATATACCGGCTCACAAGTTGCACCTGGCTGTTTTCCTGTTTCACTACATACGCTGACTTTTTGTATGCCGGAGGGAACTGCAAAAGCTTTCTTAGGCTGTGCAGCACTAATGGTATTGAAAACATTTTTCCATACCGGGGTACAAGGGTGATAGTTTAAGAAGCTTAAGGATTTCGGATTGTCGTATCCATACCAGACTACGCCAGTATAATACGGAGTAAATCCAACATACCATCTGTCCTTTTCGTCGTCCGTCGTACCTGTCTTGCCGCCGGACGGCATGCCACAGGGAAGGCGCGCAGTTGTGCCGGTGCCGTTTGTGACTACGCTTTCCAGCATGGATGTAACCATATATGCTGTTGTATCGCTCATGGCAATTTTTCCGTTTGGTTTATTTTCTAAAATTACATTCCCATCACTGTCTACGACCTTGGTGTAGGTGTACGGTTTATTGTATACGCCGCCATTTGCAAATGCTGCATAAGCGGCTGCAACTTCGATTGGTTTTGTGCCATCGGTCAAACCGCCAAGGGAAAGCGAGCTTAGGTTTCTGTCAGAGAAAACTTTGCCGTTTCTAGTCTCTTTGTCGACAAGCGTTGTAAGTCCAAGCTTTTCTGTTACGAATTTATAGGAATAATCTACGCCAACTTCTTGCAGTACACGCACGGCGGGGGTATTCATAGACTCCTTGAGCGCAGTACGAACGGTTACTGTCCCTTTATAACCTGCATAGTAGTTTGAAGGTGTCCATCCATTGATGTCTATCGGTGCGTCGAGCACGAGAGAAGATGGCGATATAAGCCCTTTTTCTAAGGCCGGACCGTATACACCAAGTGGTTTCATCGTTGAACCGGGTTGCCGCAACGCTTGCGTTGCGCGATTAAAAATGCGATTTTGCGTCTTTTGACCAATGCCGCCGACAATGCCTTTCACTGCGCCGGTTTTGTTGTCTATGATTACCATAGCAGATTCCGGTTTAACATTACCGGGAGCATAGGGGAAGTTTGCAGTGTTTTCATATACGGCTTCCATTGCGTTTTGCACATCCGGATCGATGGTTGCATATATCTTTAAACCACTACTGTAAACAATTTGTTCGGCTAATGCTTCGGAATAACCTTTTTGTTCAATCAAGTCTTGTACGATGTTACGGATGATTTCATCTACGAAATAGGATTGAACCGGAGAATTGTCTATTTTACCATCTGCGCCAAAAGTAATTTTTTCGGCAATCGCGGCATCATATTCTTCTTGAGTGATTTTCTCTAAATTCAGCATTTTTTCGAGGATAATCTTTTGTTTGTCCAATGTATTTTCTGGATTCCGCAGGGGATCGTAATAACTTGGATACTGTGTGATGCCAGCAATACATGCACACTGCGCTAAACTCAGGTCGCTGACATCCTCGCCAAAATAGCGCTGAGATGCAGACTGGACACCATAACAGTTGTTTGCTAAAAAGATTGTATTTAAATACATCTCTAAAATCTGTTGCTTGGACATTTCGCGCTCTAACGCAATTGCGCGTGCCATTTCGCGGATTTTTCGCAGTGGGCTTGCGTCACGGTCGTTGGTCAGGTTTTTTACCAGCTGCTGTGTAATGGTACTGCCGCCGAATGAACTTGACCCTTTAAAAATATATTGTAATGTTGCTTTTGCTGTGCGCGGAATATCAATACCGCCGTGATTTTCAAAACGCTCGTCCTCTATAGCGACAAACGCATCTTGCATATATTGCGGGATATCCGTGATATCTGCCCATATGCGGTTTTGAGATTGGTACAGATGCGTCAGTTCATGCGAAACCCCGTTGTCATCTGTGTAATATACGGTCGATGATAAGTTTAGACTAATCATGCTTGCATCAAAACTATCTGCGCCGAAAATGCCCAAAAAACCAATGGCGAATATCCCGCCAATGAGCAATGCCACAATGAGCAGGGTTGCAATAAACACACTTAAAAATAATTTCAAGCTTCTTTTCATAACACATCGCCTCCCAAAGCCGTATAAAACAAACAATCATAATTTTGAACTTAAATTTATACTTGTCTACATTATACCATATTAATGATTATTTAATATTACATTTTGGTTAAAATAAGACGGAAAGGAATTATATAGTAAAAAGTAAAAAAAGAACTTGAATTTTATATTTGACTGTGTTATAATACATATGAAACTAGTTGTATACGGACAAAAGAGTGGGTAAGCAACCCGCTCTTTTGCATTGTATGCGGCCAAAAAAAGGAGGCGCGCACCTATGTCGAAGACAGAGGAAATTGTGTTCGCACTGGCAGAACCGTTCGCATCTGAGATAGATTGCGAGGTTTTGGAAGTGGAGTATAAAAAGGAAGGCACAGATTATTTTTTGCGTGTATATCTTGACCGCGAGAGCGGCGTGGATATGGATGCGTGTGCGTATGTATCTGAACGCTTAAGTGCGGCATTAGATGTCGCGGATCCGATTAAAGATGCTTATTTTTTGGAAGTTTGCTCTCCTGGAATCGATCGCGCAATTAAACGAGACAAAGATTTTGTTCGTTTCGCAGGACGGAAAGTAGATGTAAAACTGTATGCTGCCAAAGATGGCATTAAGGAGTTTTGCGGCGTTTTGCAGGGGAAAGACGGCGATGTTATTCGTGTAGAAGTGAATGGTGAAACAACTTGCTTTACGCCGGAAGAAGCAGCGTTTATTAAATTGGCAATAGAATTCTAAGATAGGAGTGGTTGGGAAAAATGAAAAAGAATGTAAAAAATGTAAACAAAGGTGAAGAGTTGATGGCTGCAATTTGCGCCATCAGTGCAGAAAAGAATATACCGCAGTCCGTGTTGATTGATGCGCTGGAGGCGGCATTGGTCTCTGCATACAAGCGCAATTTTTCTGCCGCACAAAATGTGTTGGTAGATATTAACAAAGAGAGCGGCGAAATCCGCATTTATGCACAAAAAGAGGTTGTATCTGAGGTGGAAGATACGCTCACACAAATCAGCGTAGAAGATGCGAAGGCATATCATGGCACTTATAATATAGGTGATATTGTAAACATCGAAGTAACGCCGGCTGATTTTGGGCGAATTGCGGCGCAGGCTGCAAAAAATGTTGTAACGCAACGCATTCGCGAAGCTGAGCGCAACAATATTATAGAAGAGTTTGCCGATAAAGAAAATAATATTATTACTGGCGTTATCCAACGAATTGAAAAAGGCAAGGTTTTCTTGTCGGTTGGCAGCACAGAAGCTTTGCTAATGCAAGCGGAACAAGTGCCGGGCGAAGTGTATAATTTTCACGATCGCTTAAAGGTCTATGTATTAAAAGTAGAAAGCGGCGCAAAGGGAGTATCTATTCTGGTGTCGAGATCCAATCCTGGATTGGTGAAAAAATTATTTGAAGCTGAAGTTCCGGAAATTGCTCAGGGCATTGTAGAAATTAAAGGTATCTGCCGTGAAGCGGGTTCCAGAACAAAGATTGCGGTTGTATCAAATGATGAAAGTGTTGATGCTCAGGGCGCATGCATTGGCGCGCAGGGCAGACGCGTTCAGCTTATCTGTGATGAAATCGGTGGAGAAAAAATTGATATTATCCGTTACAGCGAAGATCCGGCGACTTACATTGCGGCAAGCTTAAGTCCGTCGGAGGTTATAAGTGTAGATGTAGACATAGAGAACAAATCTGCTTTTGTTGTTGTGCCGGACACGCAGCTTTCTTTGGCAATTGGTAAAGCGGGACAGAATGCTAGATTGGCGGCTAAATTGACCGGTTGGAAGATTGACATTAGGAGCGAAAGCGCGGCAAAGGAAGAGGCGTAAAGCATAGGAGGTATTTTGTGGTGAACAAAAAAATACCGCAGCGAATGTGTATTGTTTGTAGAATGCATAGAGAAAAACGCGATTTGTTGCGAGTTGTGTATCATAAAGAAGAAGGTCTTTTGATAGATGCGTCGGGCAAAAAAAATGGAAGGGGCGTGTATATCTGCAAGGATATGGCCTGTGTCGAAAAAGCAGAAAAAAGTTGTGCATTACAGAGAGCGTTAAAACAAGATGTAGATAAGGCGTTTTATGCTCAGATTAGAAAGGAAATTGCAGAACATGAACAATCAAGATAAAGTTTTGTCCATGGTTGGGCTTGCCAAAAAAGCCGGTAAGCTAGCCGCGGGAAGTTTTCTGGCTGAAAAATCAGTCAGAGATGGTGGTGCAATGCTTCTGATTGTTGCACAGGATGCTGCACAAAATATTAAGAAAAAATTTTTAAACAGTAGTGCATACTATGAGATAGACTATATGGAATACGGCACAAAAGAGACGCTCGGTCACTATACCGGTTATGAAAACATAGCGGTTGTGGCAATTACAGATGCAGGGCTTGCAAAGGCAATAGAAGATAAGTATAAAATGCTTGAAAGAAAATAATCCAGTCAGCTTATGGCGGAACGGAGGTAGTATATGTTACAAAAAATTAGAGTACACGAAGTCGCAAAAGACTTAAAATTAAAGAGTACGGATTTGCTTGATTTGTTTAAATCCTACGGAATTGAACTTAAAAACCATATGACAACTTTAGACGAGGCACAGTTGAGTTTGATTTTCGAGCATTATACACAGATGTATGCCATTTCGGAAGAAACCGACTTAGAAAAACTTTTCGGTGAACTTTGGCCGAGTGAAAAGCCGGAACCGAAAGCGAATGAAAAAGTGGCAGAAAAGGAAAAAGAATCATCAAAAGCAGAAGAACCGGTGGAAGACAAACCGATTGAACGCAAGATGCGCCATGTGGATACCAGGCAAACGGTTGTTGATTTGGATAAGCTGGATACAGAACGCATAGAAGAACTTGTACCGGAGAATGTTAAGAGTATGCAGCAGTCAAGCGGCAAACAGAAAATTAAGAAAGCCGCACAGCGTCAAAAGGATACAAAAGTAAGCCAAAACAAAATGAAAGCGAATGTAAAACCGCAGATTGTTAAGCCGCAAGAGCTGATTGTCAGCATTCCGGATGAAATTTCTGTTGGCGAACTTGCAAACCGTATGCACAAACCGGCGGCTGAAATCGTAAAGAAGTTAATGATTTTGGGTATTATGGCTTCAGTAAGTCAGTTAATTGATTTTGATACGGCTTCTTTGGTTGCGGAAGAGCTTGGTGCGAAAGTCGAACGCGAAATCGTGCTTTCCGACGAAGATATTTTACTTCAAGAATTTGAAGTTGAGGACAAGGAAGAAGATTTGCTTCCGCGCTCACCGGTCGTTGTTGTTATGGGCCATGTTGACCATGGTAAGACATCACTTTTGGATGCTATACGCGAAAGCAATGTTGCTGCCGGCGAAGCGGGCGGTATCACGCAGCACATTGGTGCACATCGTGTCAGAATCAACGACAGAGACATCACTTTCTTAGACACGCCCGGTCACGAAGCTTTTACAGCGATGCGTGCCCGTGGCGCATTAGTTACGGATATTGCGATTTTGGTTGTTGCAGCGGATGACGGCGTGATGCCACAGACGATTGAAGCAATTAACCATGCGAAAGCGGCAAATGTGAGCATTATTGTTGCCGTAAATAAGATTGATAAAGATGGCGCTAACCCGGATAGAATTAAGCAGGAGATGACAGAATACGGTCTCGTGCCGGAAGAATGGGGCGGTGACACAATCTTTGTAGAAGTTTCCGCTAAGCAACGCACAAATATCGACGGCCTTTTGGAAATGGTATTGTTGACGGCTGATATTCAGGAACTGAAGGCGAACCCGAACCGTCGCGCTAAAGGTACGGTTATTGAAGCGCGTTTGGATCGTTCCAGAGGTCCGATTGCAACTGTGCTGGTGCAGAGCGGTACACTCAAAACAGGCGATATTTTAGTTGCCGGCACAACGGTTGGTCGTGTGCGTGCGATGATGGATGATAAGGGCAGGCAGCTCAAGAGTGCAGGTCCGTCCATTCCAGTTGAGATTTTAGGTCTTTCTGAAACGCCGGACGGTGGTGATGTTTTCTATGCTGTAGATGACGAAAGAAGAGCAAAGGCCGTTGTTGAAAACAGAAGATATAAAGCCAAGGAAGAGCAGTTTAACGCGCGCAAAGTTGTATCGCTTGACAATCTGTTCGATCAGATTAACGAGGGCAATGTAAAAGAACTCAACATCATTATCAAGGCGGATGTACAGGGTTCTGTTGAGGCCGTTCGTCAGTCGCTTGAAAAACTTTCAAATGACGAGGTAAGAGTCAGAACGATTCATGGTGGTGTTGGCGCAGTAAATGAAAGTGATGTTATGCTGGCAGCTGCTTCTAATGCGATTATTGTTGGCTTCAATGTGCGCCCGGATACAGTTGCTCGTGGTGCTTATGAACGCGGCGATGTAGATATTCGTCTGTACCGTGTCATTTATGATGCCATTGAAGAAATTGAGGCGGCACTCAAAGGTATGCTGGATCCTAAGTTCAAGGAAGCGCTTCTCGGACATGCGGAAGTTCGTCAGGTGTTCAAGGTGAGCAATGTTGGAGCAATTGCCGGAAGTTATGTGACAGACGGTAAGATTGCAAGAAACGCACAAGTGCGTGTTGTTCGCGATGGCGTAGTCATTCATGAAGGTGTCCTCAATAGTTTAAAACGCTTTAAAGATGATGCAAAAGAAGTACAGAGTGGTTATGAATGCGGTATTGGCATTGAGCGCTTTAACGATATTAAGGAAGGCGATGTAATCGAGTGCTTCATTATGGAAGAAATTAAGCAATAAGCAAAATCGCTTGTTGTTTCTTCGGAGGTAGTTATGGCACAAAACAGAATTCATAAAATTAACGATCAGCTTGCGCGGGAAATCAGTATGATTTTGCGCGAACTGAAGGACAGTCGTATTCCATTGATGACCAGTGTTGTCAGGGTGGAAGCAACGCAGGATTTACGATATGCCAAAGTTTTTGTCAGCATTATGGGTGACGAAAATGTGAAGAAAAATGCAATGCTTGCACTTGAAAAAGCGGCGGGTTTTGTACGCCGCGAAGTTGCTTTGCGTATGAAAATTCGTTATACGCCCGAGTTGATATTTACGCTGGACGATTCTATCGAACACGGCGCAAAAATAAATCGTATTTTAAAAGATGTGTTAGGAGCAGAGAATGATGGAAATCAATAAGGATTTAAAAGCTGTTGCTGATGCACTTACAGAAGCACAGGATATAGCATTGTTGAGTCATGTTCATCCCGATCCTGATACTATCGGTTCTTCTTTTGCGTTAAAAAACGCACTGGAAAAAGTGGGAAAACGGGTTACGGTATATGCTGATGCGCCTTATCCGGAAAACTTATCTTTTTTATATGATGATTATATCGTGTATTCAAGCCCGAAGGCGCACGAACTTTGCATGAGTGTGGATTGCGGTGATTTAACTCGTATCGGTGAACGGGCAACGCTTTTGGAATTGGCAAAGGTGAGTGTCAATATTGACCATCATCCGACGAATACAAAATTTGCCAAATTGAATTGCGTGTTGCCGAATGCGGCTGCTACGGCACAGATTGTTGACCTTATACGCGCACAAATGGGCATAGAGATTGATACAATTTATGCAACGCGACTTTATGGAGCGCTTGTCGGTGATACGGGCGGTTTTAGATATTCGAATACGACGCCCGAAACTATGCGTCTGGGTGCTAAAATGTTAGAGTGCGGTGTTGATAATTGGTTTGTCTGCAAGACGATATTTGAGGATATGCCGCTTAAGACAATTCAGCTTCGAGGCGTGCTGGCAGGCCAAATGCGCGTACTCGATGACGGAAAAATTTGTGCTGTTGTGTTAACTGAAAAACTATGTGAACAGTATGGTTTAAATGTCGATGATGTAGATGAAATTGTCAGCATACCTCGTTCGGTTACCGGATGCGAAATTGCAGTATCGTTTAAAGAAATGGGTGAATTTGTTAAGATTAGTTTGCGTAGCAGCGTATCTGCAGATGTTTCTAAAATTGCTTTAAATTTTGGCGGTGGCGGACACAAGCGTGCAGCCGGTTTTGTGCTGAAAGGTAAATTAGACGAGGTTATTGAACGGGTTTTGAATGAAGCCCACCGTACGATTGAGGAGATAAAATGAAACAGGACAAAAACATGAATGGCGTTGTACTGATTCATAAACCCAAAGGGAAAACCTCGCACGACATGGTAAGTTTTGTACGCAGGTTGTTTGGTATACGCAGGGTAGGGCATACCGGTACACTTGATCCGGATGCGACCGGCGTCTTGCCAATCTGTCTCGGTATGGCTACTAAGGCTTCGCAGTATATTATGGACAGCGAAAAAGTATATGTTGCACGCATGCAGTTTGGTGTAGCAACGGATACGCAAGATGCAAGCGGCCGTGTAATTCATAAAACTGAAGTGATACAAACCAAAACCGAAATTCATAATGTTATATGCAGTTTTATTGGCGAAATTGAGCAAATTCCGCCGATGTATTCTGCCGTAAAACACAGTGGAAAAAAACTCTACGAACTTGCGCGAGCTGGTATTGAGGTCGAAAGGAAACCACGCAAGGTCACGATACATAATATTCATATTCTCGAAATTGACCTCGAAACAAAAACGGCGTTGATTGAAGTGACTTGCAGCAAAGGCACTTATATTCGTACTCTAATAAATGATATCGGTGAAAAACTTGGTTGCTATGCACATATGGTTTCACTAATTAGGACAAAAAGTGGTGGTTTTGACCTTGATGAAACTTATACCTGTCAATCGTTGGAGGAGATGAATGAAGAAGGCACCTTACATTCGGCTGTGTTGCCGACCCATGTTGTCTTTAAAAAATATCCTGCAATTATTTTGGATGAAAAAAATACTTGGCGTGCGCGAAACGGCATGCAGATATTAAATATGAATGCAAGAGACGGACAGCGATACCGAATTTTTGCTGAAGATGAAACTTTTTTATGCCTTTCCGTTGGAATTCAGGGAGGACATTTGAAAATGCTTACATCCTTTTGGAGTGAATGATATGTTTGTTTACAAAACAGAATACCCAAAAAAGACTGCGTGCGTGTTAGCGCTCGGGTGCTTTGATACCGTGCATCTCGGACATAAAAAGCTGATAGAAACCGCACTAAATTGCGCCCGTGAACAAAACATTCCAATGGGCATCTATATGTTCGAAACAAGACCTGCCAATATTTTGAATGACTTAAAAAAACAGGATGTATACTCACCGGCTTTGCGCGAGAGTGTTTTTGAAAGTACGGGTTCAAATTTCGTTTATTACGAAGTTTTTTCCAAAGAATTCATGTGCATGTCACCGGAAGAATTTGTTGTATATTTAAAAGATAAGTTTGATGTGCAAACCATTGTGGTTGGATTCAATTATCGTTTTGGCAAGAATGCCTCCGGAGATAGCGCATTACTAATTAAGTTATGCGAAAAACACGGCATAAAAGCTGTTAGTGTACCTGCGGTTTGTGATCATTTTGGTGTGATCAGTTCAACGCGTATCCGAACCTGCTTGGAAAATGGCAATATACAGAGTGTAAATGCTTTGCTTGGCCGTATGTATGCGTTGGATGGCGAAATACAAACAGATCGCGGCGTTGGCCGTGCTCTTGGATTTCCTACTGCAAACATGAAAACGAACGAAAATTTGCTTTTGCCTAAAAATGGTGTTTATGCTACGATTGCATATATAGACGGCAAAGTTTATCCGTCAGTAACAAATGTTGGTATCAGACCGACTTTCGGTTTGAATACGCCCGGGGTTGAGACACATTTGTTGGATTTTAATGATGATTTATATGGAAAACATATTATATTATATTTTCATTCCTTTTTACGAGAAGAAATTACTTTTTCGGATGTATCATCGCTCAAAAATCAAATTTTATCGGATATAAATTCTGTAAAAAGCCTTTTTGACAAATAAATTTACAAACATTGCAATTATGACTTGAAAAACTTTTGAAAATATGAGACAATAAGTAAAGACGAAGTATACAAAGGAGGCGGCGAACTTGACAGACAAAATTATGAGTATAATTCTTGCGGCAAAAGAAAGCAAGGAGATGAAATCTATACATCCGACCGGAATGATACCGGTATGCGGAACATGTATGGCTGATTATGTGCTTACGGCTGCATGTGATGCCGGTAGCACGACAAATATTATGATTGTCGGTTATGGCGAGGAAGAGATGCGTGAACATTTCGCTGACCGTGTTGTGTTTGAGACGCAAAAAAATCCTGTGGGTACTGCCGATGCGGTGCGCCATGCGTTAAAACATATTGAAGGTTTTGACGGCATTTGTTTGGTTTTACCTGCGGATGCCCCTTTGATTGAATCTGACACTTTAGTAGAAGCGATTGAATTTCACAAAGACTTTGGTAATGCAGCAACAATTATTACTGCGGTTGTAGATAATCCTGATGGCTATGGAAGAATTATCCGTAACAACGCAGGCGATGTTGCAGGGATCGTAGAGCAAAAAGATGCGGATGCATATGAACTTGAAATCGGCGAAGTAAATTCTTCGATGTATATATTTAATGCGAAAGATCTTTTATATGCACTTTCGCATATGGATACACTTTGCAATGGTGAAGACACCAACAACTTAATTCATACATTGGATGTTTTGATTAAATCCGGCAGAAAAGTCGGCGCATACGATACGGAAGATTCCAATTCTGTACTCGGTGTAAACGATCGCATTCAACTTTTTGAAGTTGAAGCAATTATGCGCTGGAGAATTAATTTTGAACATATGTTAAACGGTGTAACGATTTTAGCACCTGAAGCTACCTATATCGAGCCGGGTGTTCAAATCGGGGCTGACACTGTGATTTATCCGAATTGCCACTTGAAAGGCAACACAAAAATCGGAAAGCATGTCTGCGTCGGTGCAAATTCGATGATTACGAATTCAACGATTTGCGATGGCGTTGATATATTAAATTCAGTAATTGTAGACAGCTATGTGGATAGCGGAACGCATGTTGGTCCGTTTGCCTATCTTCGTCCGAACAGCAAGGTTGGGCAAAATGTCAAAATCGGCGATTTTGTCGAAGTAAAAAATGCGACCATTGGTGATGGAACCAAAATTTCGCACCTCACTTATGTCGGTGACTCAGATGTTGGCGAACGCGTTAATTTCGGCTGCGGTTGTGTTACTGTCAACTATGACGGTAAGAAAAAATACCGTACCGTTATTAATAACGACGCTTTTATCGGCTGTAACACAAACCTCGTTTCTCCGGTAACTGTACAGGAGGGGGCATATATTGCTGCGGGTTCGACAATTACGGAGAATGTACCTGAAAAAGCACTTGCGATTGCGCGTGCCAGACAGGTGAACAAAACGAACTGGAAAGACAGGAGGAGCAAGTAACAAATGATTGCACATGGTAAGAACATTAAGATTTTCTCTGCAAATTCCAACCCTGAACTGACAGCGAAGATCGCTAAAATTCTCGGGGTGCCGGTAGGCAATTCCAAAGTAACAAAATTTAGTGACGGCGAGATTTCTGTAACATTGAATGAAACTGTTCGCGGTTCGGATGTTTTTGTTGTACAATCCACGAATGATCCGGTTAACGACCATTTGATGGAGCTTTTGATTATGATTGATGCGTTAAAGCGCGCATCTGCCGGTAGGATTACGGCGGTGTTGCCGTATATGGGCTATGCCAGACAGGACAGAAAGGCAAAGGCAAGAGATCCGATTTCAGCAAAGCTTGTTGCCGATTTGATTACAACGGCAGGGGCAGACAGAGTGCTTACAATGGACCTGCACGCCGCACAGATTCAAGGCTTTTTCAATATCCCGGTAGACCACCTTCTTGGCGCACCTATTTTGGCTCCGGTATACATTGAGCGTTTTGGTACAAAGCGTGAGGATGTTGTCGTTGTGTCTCCTGACCTTGGCAGTGTAACACGCGCCAGAAATTTTGCGAATAGATTGGATTGTCCGCTTGCAATCATTGACAAGAGAAGACCTAAAGCAAATGTGTCTGAGGTCATGAATATCATTGGTGACATCAAGGATAAGACCGTTATCCTTGTTGATGATATGATTGATACGGCTGGCACAATTGCGAATGGCGCGAAGGCATTAATGGATTTTGGTGCAAAGGAAATCTATGCTTGCTGCACACACGGCGTACTTTCCGGACCGGCTATGGAGCGTATCGAAGCTTCGCCGATTAAGGAGCTGCTTGTTTTAGATACAATTCAGATGCCTGCAGAAAAGAAAATCGACAAAATTAAATTTGCTTCTGTTGCTCCAGTATTTGCAGAAGCGATCAACAGAATTTATCAGGATGTTTCTGTAAGTACGCTGTTTGACTGATTGTTTTAGTACATATTTAAAAGGTTAGGTAGTTAATGCCTGACCTTTTTGTTGTAAAAGGAGGAGTGGGTATGTATCTGGTTGCCGGGCTCGGTAATCCGGGGGATAAGTACGCCATGACGCGACATAACATCGGGTTTGTAGCCCTGGATTATTTGGCTGATTTCTATCATACGAAAATCAACAAGATTAAACATAAAGCGCTTATGGGCGAGTGTATCATTGCAGGTGAAAAAGTTTTGCTTGCAAAACCGCAGACATTTATGAATTTAAGCGGAGAAAGCCTGCGTGAAATCTCGTCGTTTTATAAAATTCCGCCGGAAAACATTATCGTGATATATGATGATAAGGCATTAGCGCCCGGCTCTGTACGCATTCGCAAAAAAGGCTCCGACGGCGGCCATAACGGCATGAAGTCTATTATATATCAATTAACGAGTGATAACTTTTCCCGTATTCGCATAGGCATCGGAATGCCGCCCGGTGAAGGTGAAAATTTAGTTGGTCATGTTCTTGGGAAATTTTCAAATGAAGAAGTAAAAACCCTGGAAAAAATTATAGAAAAGGTCCCGAATATATTGTCATGCATTATCCAAGAAGGTGCGGATGTGGCAGCGGGAAAGTACAATGTAACCGTAAAATCCCAAAGTAATTAGACAGAGGTGAGCAATGTGCACATTTTGAATGTCTTGCGTGAAAGTGCAGAATTTAATCAAATTACAAATACGATTGTACACGGCGTATCGCCGGTAAATGTGCTTTGCTCCAACACAGCGCAAAAAGCGCACTTTTTAGCGAGTTTAATGCATAAAAAACCGCAGAAGGCCTTAGTGATATTAAACTCTGATTATGAAGCGAAAAAATTTTATGAAGACTTGAAATTCTTTTTAGGTGTACGAGCACAACTGTTTGTACGAAAAGATTATATTTACCATGATGTGGATAGCGTAAGCCGTGAAACAGTTTTTTCAAGGCTTCTTGTGCTATATGAGGTATTAAACAACGAAGAGGTCATTGTAGTTACCAGCATCGAGGCACTTTTCCAATACACGGTTCCGCCGAAGGTGTTTGCATCAAATATGCTCAATTTTAAACTCGGTGCTATATATGATTTAGAGTCATTGTCTGAAAATCTAATTAGCATGGGTTATGAAAGATGCGATACGGTTGAAGGTGTTGGGCAATTTTCGCTACGCGGTGGAATATTGGATGTGTTCACGCCAAACTATGATATGCCTATTCGTATCGAGTTTTTTGATGATGAAGTTGACTCTATCCGTTATTTTGACATATCCACCCAAGTATCGGTCGAAAAGATTGAAAATGCCGTTGTGATTGTTTGCAGAGAGACGGTTTACAGCGTGGAGCAGATAAACGAAATCGTCAGCGATTTAAAAAAAGAGCTGAAAACTTATGAAAAAAAAGAAAATGAAGATGTATGTAACCGCTTGCGTATTGACATAGAAAATTTTTCCGAAAAGTATTACTTTGCATCTTCAGACAGATATATTCATAAGATTTACCCTGAAATTTCAACACTTTTAGACTATTTTGAAGATGCATATGTTTTTATAGACGAGCCGAAAATGGTATCGCAAAACGCCAAATCGGTAGAAATTGAAATGGCAGAAGTTCTCAGTGAGCTTATGGAGCGTGGGATGATTTTGCCGAAGACAACAGGGTTGTGGGTAGGATATAAAGCGGTTGTTAAACAACTTTTGGAAAAGCGCGTCGTTACATTATCTTCAATTCATGCTGCTGCAACAGAATTTCGACCGGCGGCATCGTATAATTTATTCTCCCGATCCATAAACAGCTTTCATGGCAAGATGGATTTTTTAAAAGAAGATTTGGCTGCATATCATCACGAGGGCAAGACGGTATTATTATTGGCAGGTGCGTCATCACGCGCAGAGAGTTTTTCTACAGATTTAAACAATGAAAATATTGAGTGCGTATACATTAAAACACCTGAAATATGCAACAGAGGGGTATTGTCCGTAAGTACAGGCAGTTTGTCCGGTGGCTTTATATATTCGGACATTGGATTTGTGTTAATCAGTGATCGCGAGGTTTTTCGCGAAGAAAAGCGAAGAAACAAACGCACTGTTTTGCCGGACGGAACAAGTAAAATTCGTACTTTTGCTGATATCCGCCCGGGTGACTATGTTGTGCATCAGGCGCACGGTATTGGCAAATACGAAGGAATTGTTAAACTAACGGTTGAAGGCGTAGTTAAGGACTACTTAAAAGTTTCCTATCAAGGTACGGACAATTTATATGTACCGGTTGAACAGTTAGATGTATTATTTAAATATATCGGCGGCACAGATAAACGGGTTAAAGTTAACAAACTCGGCGGAATGGATTGGAGTAAGGCAAAAGCACGCGTTAAAGCCTCTACATCTGAATTGGCACAGTACCTAATTCGACTCTACGCAGAGCGTTCGCGCCTTAAAGGTCACGCCTTTGCACCGGATACGCTTTGGCAGCGTGAATTCGAAGACGGTTTCGGTTATACAGAAACGCCTGACCAGTTGCGTAGTATTGAAGAAGTAAAAAAAGATATGGAAGCAGAACGCCCGATGGATCGCTTGCTTTGCGGTGATGTAGGATATGGCAAAACAGAGGTTGCCATTCGTGCTGCATTTAAAGCTGTTATGGATTCTAAGCAGGTTGCTTATTTAGTGCCGACAACCATTTTGGCTATGCAACATTATCATACATTTGCACAGCGAATGCAGGACTATCCGATTAAAGTTGAGATGCTTTCCAGGTTCAGAACGCCGACAGAACAAAAAAAGATTATACAAAAACTTAAAACAGGCGAAATTGATGTGGTTATCGGAACACATCGAATTTTACAAAAGGATTTAGAATTCAAAGACCTCGGACTGCTTATTATAGATGAAGAACAGAGATTTGGCGTGGCACACAAAGAAAAATTGAAAGAAATTCGAAAAAATATCGATGTTTTGACATTGACAGCGACGCCGATTCCTCGCACGCTTCATATGGCTATGGTTAACATTCGAGATATGAGTGTGATTACGCAGCCGCCGCAAAATCGCTATCCTGTACAAACTTATGTTATGGAACACAACGAAACGGTAATTGCGGATGCCATTAAAAAAGAGCTTGCGCGAGGTGGCCAGGTCTACTACTTGTATAACCGTGTAAACGGTATTCACACAAAAGCGACACAACTTCAACACCTGATCCCTGAAGCACGAATCGGCATCGGCCACGGAAAAATGGGGGAAGAGGCGTTAGAGCGCGTAATGCTCGACTTCGTCCAAGGCGAAACGAACATATTGGTGTGCACAACCATTATTGAGACTGGTCTTGATATTTCTAATGTGAACACAATTATCATAGAAAATGCAGACAAAATGGGTCTTGCACAACTCTATCAGTTGCGCGGACGAGTAGGCAGATCTAATCGTTTGGCCTATGCATACCTCACTTACAGTAAAAGTTATGTCATGAGCGAGATTGCTTTAAAGCGTTTGAGCGCTATTCGAGAGTTTACGGAGTTTGGCTCTGGATTTAAGATTGCTATGCGTGACTTGGAAATTCGTGGTGCAGGTAATTTGCTTGGCGAGCAACAGCACGGACATATGGATGCTGTCGGATATGACATGTACTGCAAATTGCTCAAGGAAAGCGTAGATGAATTAAGTGGTAAGGCGCCGAAAGCAAATTTTGAAACATCAATCGATTTTCATGTCAGCGCACATATTCCGGAATGTTACATTCACAGTCAGGAAGTGCGAATTGATATATATAAGCGCATTGCGGCGATTGTGGATTTGCAGGACCGCTATGCGGTGGAAGAAGAGCTTGAAGACCGTTTTGGCGACATGCCTAAATCTGTTGTCAATGTTTTGGATGTTGCGCTGATAAAGGCGTATGCCAAGGATTTGGCAATATCGGAAATTTTGGAAAAAGACGATGGTGTTCTTTTGCGATTTGACGCTTCGAGTGCGGATATGAAAGTGATATTAACCATTGCCGGTGAATATAACGGAGAGGTTTTGTTTTCCGCAGGCGAACGCCCATATCTACTGTATAAGACTAAAATACAAACATCAGAAGAAAAAATGAAGAATGTTAAGTTTATGTTACAACGCATGAAAGAATTGCAGTCTTTCTGAATTCTTGTTATAATGTATACAAGAGTTTGTAAAATGTATATTTAAGGAGAGATAAACATGAAAAAATATTCAGTTTTGGGCATAGTGCTTGTTTTGATGTTTATGGTTAGCACATTTACAGGTTGTGAGGTAGTAGATGTTTCTGAAGTGTTAACAATCAACGGTGAAGTGGTAACCGGCGGTGTGTTTAATTTTATGCTCGATTCTTTCAAGAGCGAAATTGCCGACGCAATTGGATTCGATGCTGCGGATTCTGAAAAGTGGAAGACTGAGGAAATTGATAACCGCAAAGCTATAGATGTCGCTAAAGACAAGACAATTGATGAGCTTGTGTTAATTTGGGTTCAGGCGCAAAAGGCAGAGGCTGAAGGTATTGAATTGACCGCACAAGAGCTTTCTAATTTGGACAGAAATTACAATTCGTTAGTTGAACAGTATGGCGGCGTCGAAGCCTTTAACCGCCAGCTTTCCAAGTGTCAGGTAACGAAAGATTCTGTAAAAAATATACTCAAAAAGATTATCCTTTCATCCAAACTGCAACAAAAGTATGTCATGGAAGACGAGACGCTGAACAATGTTTCTGAGGAAGAACTTCGGGCGCAGTATGAGAACTTAAAGACAGAGTTTTATTCGAACTCCATCTTTGCTAAGCATATATTGGTGTTGTTTAGCGATCCTGCCAGTGGCACCGAAAGAACAAAGGATGAAGCAAAAGCAGAGGCACAAAAGATTTTAGATCGTGTAAATGCCGGAGAAGATTTTGAAAAGTTGATGAAAGAATTTTCTGAAGATAGCGAAATTTCTTATGACGGCTATAGTTTTACACACAACGACCGTCAATTTGTGCAGGCGTTTGACGACGGTGCGTATGCATTGGAAGTTGGAGAAGTAAGCGGATTGGTAGAAACGGAGTATGGCTACCACATCATTAAAAGATTGCCTTCAAAAGAAACATTTGATGCGTATGAAGACATAAAAGACCAATTAAAATCGCAAGTTGCGTATGAGCGTTACTCTGCACTTGCAAAAGACACATGGGTAGCTGAGGCGAAGGTTGAAAAGAATACAAAAGTATTAGATAAAATCAAATATTAAGTTGAAAAATATGCCCTAAGATCAAGACTCTTGGGGCATATTTTTTGTTTGTATACAATTCGTGAATCCTATGTGAATTTACTTGCTAATTCTATGTAAAGTGTGTTATACTAATAGGAACATATGTTGAAAAAATTTATTTATTATCTTAAAACACGGAGATGGGAATGAATCAGTTTCATATTGTATCTGAATATGCGCCCACGGGTGACCAGCCCAAAGCTATCCAACAAATCTCTAATGGTATATTAAACGGATACCAAGGACAAACGCTTCTGGGCGTTACGGGCTCGGGAAAAACTTTTACTATGGCGAATGTAATAGCGCAGGTGAATAAACCTACGCTTGTTTTGGCGCACAACAAAACGCTTGCAGCGCAATTGTGCAGTGAATTCAAGGCTTATTTTCCAAATAGTGCAGTTGAATATTTTGTTTCGTATTATGATTATTACCAACCGGAAGCATATATTCCGAACACAGATACTTATATTGAAAAAGATTCCTCTGTAAATGACGAGATTGACAAGTTGCGCCATAGCGCAACAGCGGCTCTGTTTGAGCGCAATGATGTTATTATAGTAGCAAGCGTCTCTTGTATATACGGCCTTGGCGACCCGATTGATTACAACACATTAGTTCTTTCGTTGCGTGTTGGCATGGAAAAAGGCCCGGATGAGGTTATGCGCCGACTGATAGAAATTCAGTACGAGAGAAATGATGTTGATTTTTCTCGAAGCAAATTCCGTGTGCGTGGTGATACCATTGAGATTTTTCCGTCAGACCAAAGCGAAAATGCAATTCGAGTTGAATTTTTCGGTGATGCTATTGACCGCATATCTGAAATCAATGCCCTCACGGGTGACATTTTAGGAATTCGTGAACATTGTGTCATTTTTCCTGCCTCACATTATGTTACCACAAAGGAAAAAATGGAACAGGCGATTGCGGCAATCGAGGAGGAACTGGAAGAACGCATAGCATATTTCGAGAGCCAAAATAAATTAGTCGAAGCGCAAAGAATTGCCCAACGGACAAAATACGATATTGAAATGATGCGCGAAGTCGGATTTTGCTCAGGAATTGAAAACTATTCAAGGCATATCAGTGGACGAGATGCCGGTTCTGCGCCGTTTACGCTGATGGATTATTTTCCGCAAGACTTTTTACTAATTGTCGATGAGTCACATGTTACAATTCCACAGGTTCGTGCGATGTATGCCGGCGACCGATCAAGAAAGCAATCCTTGGTAGAGTATGGCTTTCGTCTGCCTTCGGCATACGATAATCGACCGCTTAATTTTGATGAATTTGAAGAGCACATCCATCAGGTTGTGTTTGTTTCGGCGACGCCGGCAATTTATGAGCAAAACCATTCTGCTCAAATTGTTGAACAAATTATACGGCCTACGGGTTTGCTGGATCCCGAAATCTTTGTGCGCCCGGTAAAGACGCAAATCGAAGATTTAATTGGCGAAATAAACAAACGAGCTGAGCGTTCGGAGCGTGTTTTGGTGACAACGATGACAAAAAGAATGGCAGAAGACTTAACCGCTTATATGGAAGAACTCGGTATCAAAGTGACATATATGCATTCGGATGTGCACACAATTGAAAGAATGAAAATTATCAACAATTTGAGAAGTGGCGTATATGATGTATTAGTCGGCATTAACTTGCTTCGAGAAGGCTTGGACTTGCCGGAAGTTTCGTTGGTTGCAATATTGGATGCTGACAAAGAAGGTTTTTTGCGAAATGAAACATCTCTTATACAAACGATCGGTCGAGCAGCAAGAAATGCACACGGACAAGTTATTATGTATGCAGAACATATCACAGAGTCGATGCAACGCGCCATTGATGAAACAAATCGTCGCAGGGATATGCAACAGGCATATAACAAGGCACACGGTATAGTGCCAAAAACAATTGTTAAGTCGATTCGCGAAGTTATCGAAGCTACCAAATCCTATAAAGCCGATGAAGCTGTACAGAAATCCAAGGATTCTGATACGAAACAGCAAATTTTAGAATTAACAGAAGAAATGAATCTGGCTGTGAAAAATCTGGATTTTGAACGCGCTGCATATTTGCGTGATAAAATTTTTGAGATTAAATTAAAGGTGAATTTAGATGGGTAAGGAAAACATTGTAATCAAAGGTGCACGCGTGCACAATTTAAAAAATATTGATGTAACGATACCGAGAGACAAATTGGTTGTTGTAACCGGACTGAGCGGTTCCGGTAAATCTTCTTTAGCTTTTGATACTATCTACGCCGAGGGGCAACGCAGATATATTGAATCGTTGTCATCTTACGCCAGAATGTTTCTTGGCAGAATGGATAAACCTGATGTGGATATGATTGAGGGGCTTTCGCCTGCAATCAGCATAGATCAAAAGACTACAAATAAAAACCCAAGATCCACCGTGGGTACGGTCACGGAAATATACGATCACCTCAGACTGTTGTATGCACATATTGGTATTCCTCATTGTCCGGTATGCGGAAAGGAGATTTCAAAACAGACGGTTGATCAAATTATTGAGAGTATTCTTACCATGCCGGAGCAGACAAAATTTATGATTCTTGCACCGGTTGTGCGTGCTAAAAAGGGTGAGCATCAGAAGGTTTTTGCAGATGCAAAAAAAGGTGGATATGTCCGTGTACGCGTTGATGGCAGCATATATGACTTATCTGAAAATATTGATTTGGACAAAAACAAAAAGCATGCCATTGAAATTGTTATAGACCGATTGATTATGAAACCGGATATTCGTCGGCGCTTGGCTGACTCCGTTGAAGCGGCACTTAAAATCGGTGAAGGCCTAGTTATCGTTTCGGTTATTGGTGGGGAAGACATGTTGTTTTCGCAAAATTATGCTTGTGAAGATTGCGGAATTAACATGGAAGAATTAACGCCACGCTCATTTTCGTTTAATTCTCCGTTCGGAGCTTGCCCTGAATGTGACGGCCTTGGATTTACCATGAAAGTTGATCCGGATTTGGTTGTGCGTGATGAAAACAAAAGCATAAATGAGGGTGCTGTTGCTGTCAGTGGTTGGATGGCACCGCACATTGAGGAAAGCACGGCTGCATCTTACTACCGTGCACTTGCAAAAGCGTATAATTTCAGTTTGGATGTTCCGTTCAAAGATTTAAATGAGCAAGCTAAAAACATCATTCTCTACGGCACAAACGGTAAACAAGTGCTAGTTGAATATTCCGGCAAACACGGTAAAAGCGAGTATTATACAGATTTTGAAGGTCTGGTGAATAATTTACAACGCAGATACCGTGAGACGACCTCGGATTGGGCACGCTCTGAAATCGAAGGTTATATGACCAATCACCGCTGCAGCAGCTGCGATGGCAGAAGGTTAAAACCGCAAATATTGGCTGTAACCATCGGAGGATTAAATATTATTGAACTTTGTGATTTGTCTGTTGGGCAGCAAATTGCATTTTTCGAGCAACTGCAACTGACTGAAAGAGAAGAAAAAATCGGCAATCAAATTATCAAGGAAATAATATGCAGACTACAATTTTTAAAAGATGTGGGCCTTGGATATTTGACCCTTTCTAGAAGTGCCGGTACACTATCTGGCGGAGAATCCCAACGCATTCGCCTTGCAACACAGATTGGCTCCGGGCTGGTAGGCGTATTGTATATCCTTGATGAACCGAGCATTGGTTTACATCAGCGTGATAATGAAAAGTTGATTGCCACCCTCATGCGCTTGCGCGATGCCGGCAATACTTTGATTGTAGTCGAGCACGATGAAGACACAATGTACGCCGCTGACCATATTATTGATGTCGGCCCTGGCGCAGGCATACACGGCGGAGAGATAGTGGCACAAGGTGATGTGGAGGAAATTAAAGCAGTTGTCGGTTCGCATACAGGCGATTATTTAAGCGGCCGTAAATCTATACCTATTCCGAAAGTTCGCCGAAAAGGCAATGGTGCGTTTTTGCAAATTATAGGCGCTGTAGAAAACAATTTGAAGAGCATTGATGTCAAGATTCCACTCGGAACTTTTAATTGCGTGACCGGTGTTTCCGGTTCTGGAAAATCGTCGCTTGTTAATGAAATATTGTACAAATATCTTGCGCGCGAACTAAATCATGCAAAAACGAAAAATGGTAAAGTGAAACAGATTTTAGGACTGGAGCATTTAGATAAAGTTATAAATATTGACCAATCGCCGATCGGAAGAACGCCTAGGTCTAATCCGGCAACTTATACCGGTTTATTTTCGGATATTCGCGAGTTGTTTGCAAGTACGATTGAAGCAAAAATGCGCGGCTATAACGCCGGTAGATTCAGCTTTAATGTCAAAGGCGGCCGTTGTGAAGCTTGTAGCGGTGACGGTATAATTCAGATTGAAATGAACTTTTTGCCGGATGTATATGTACCTTGTGAGGTATGTAAGGGCAAACGCTACGCCAAGGAAACTCTCGAAGTTAAATATAAAGGCAAGAATATTCATGAGGTTCTCGAAATGACGGTAGAAGAAGCATTGAGTTTCTTTGAAAACATACCTAAAATCACAAGAAAGATCCAAACCCTTTACGATGTCGGCCTTGGATATATAAAACTTGGACAACCATCCACAACACTCTCCGGCGGCGAAGCGCAACGCGTAAAGTTGGCAACGGAACTTTGCAAACGCTCCACAGGCAAGACGATCTACATTTTGGATGAGCCAACTACCGGCTTGCATATTGCTGATGTTCACAGATTGCTCGATGTTTTACAGCGTTTGCTCGAAAATGGAAATACCATGTTGGTCATTGAGCATAATATCGATGTAATTAAAACAGCGGATTATATCATTGACCTTGGACCTGAAGGTGGAGATGCCGGCGGACAGGTTTTGTGTTGCGGCACACCGGAAGAAGTTGCAAAATGCAGTGCGTCAGCGACGGGTGTGTATTTAAATAAAATTTTATAGTCAGGTGATTACTTTGCAAAACGGATTAATTCATGTTTATATTGGAGATGGAAAAGGGAAGTCTACGGCGGCTTTTGGACTTGCACTGCGTTGCTACGGCTGTGGCGGGCGCGTACAAGTACTGCAATTTTTAAAAACGCGTTTGTCCGGAGAGGTCAGCGCCGTTGAAAATCTTTCAGATGACCGCTTCTTGGTTCTTAGATTTGAAAACGAGCATGGTATAATATTTAATGATGCTCGACCACAAGATTTAGAATGCCTAAAAAAAGATGTTCAAACCGCATATGCAAGTGCATATTCATCTGCAATAAGCGGGAAATGGGATTTGCTTGTGCTTGATGAAATTTTGTGGGCTTTACATTTTGAATTGATTTCATTAGAACAACTGCTAAGTTTAATGCGGGATAAAAGCGCATCTACTGAGTTGGTTTTAACAGGTGGTTATGCACCGGAAGCTGTATTACAACATGCAGACTATATTACACAGATGTGTTGCAAGCGTCATCCTTATCAAAAAGGTATTGAAGCAAGAAAATACATTGAATTTTAAAGGGGGCATTATAATGGATAATAACAGATATAAAGATTTTGATGAAGAATCCAGATTAGAGCGAGAAAATGAAAAGCGAGGCGTATTTGCGTATGCAGATATTGTGTTTAATAAATTCCTGCCACTGATGAATATTAACTTCCTTTATCTTGCATTTTCTTTGCCGTATATTCTATTTTTATTTTGGTTATCCCCGGTAAATGCAAGCAGTTTGTCGAGAATGAGCGTTTCCGTTGCACAAACACTTGCTGAGTTTACCGCAAGGCAAGAAATGTTGACGGATATCATTTTACGCGCATTGTTTGTTGTATGTATAATTGTTTTGTGGGGTAGTGGCCCTGCATCTGCCGGTATTGCATACATATTACGCAATTATTCCAGACGCGAGCACGCATGGGTTTGGGCAGACTATATTTATGCGATTCGTGAGAATTTCGGTCAAAGTATTATTGTGTTGGCTGTTGATGTTTTAGTAATTTTCCTCTCTACAACCGCTTTGAATTTTTACACAACTATGCTTAGCGGCTCTATGCTGACATACATCTATGTCGTGTTTGCAATATTACTGTTAATCTATACATTTATGCATTTTTATTTATATCAATTTATGGTAACTTATAAAGATAAAATACATCAGATTTACAGAAACGCATTTGCTTTTTCTATAATTAAATTGATACCGAATTTATTATTGTTTTTTGGAAACATTGCAATAATTTGCGCCCTGTTTAATTACATTCAACTGTTTGCATTGGTTCCGTTTGTGATTATACTTACGATTTTAATGGCTTTGTCTATTCATTTTTACAGTTCCAGAGCCATTGCAAGATTTGTGGAAAAACAACTTTGAAATATTAATATTTTGTTAAAGTACAAAATTTTTCTTGCATAATCAAGATAGTGTGTTATACTTATTATATTTATAAAAGAATGGAGGAGAGCGTTGTGGAAATGAACAACTCATCCGGCGTTGCGTCTTTGTTTGACGCTATGAAAGATGCGTATAGTCCGCTAAATCGAGAGCTTTACGATAAATATAATGTTAAAAGAGGTTTGAGGCGTAATGACGGAACCGGTGTTATGGCCGGTCTTACATCCATAGGTGATGTAAAAGGTTATTACATAGAAGACGGCGAAAAAATACCTTGCGAGGGCAGACTGCGTTATAGAGGCATCGATGTTCGTGAAATTGTAAACGGTTGCAAGGCAGATGGCCGTTACGGTTTTGAAGAAGTGATCTACTTGCTTTTATCCAGCAGACTTCCTGAAAAAGAGGAGTTGGAATCATTTTCAAGACTGTTAGGCGAATTTCGTGATTTGCCTGATGGTTTTGCTGAGGATATGATAATGCGCGCGCCGAGTAGTGATATTATGAATAAGTTAGCCCGTTGCGTGTTGGCGAGTTATTCTTATGATAAAAATCCGGATGATACCAGGTTTGCAAATATGCTGCGCCAATCTATTGAACTCATTTCGCGTTTTCCGACAATGGTTGCATACGGCTATCAGGCAAAACGACATTATCATGACGGACAGAGTTTGTATATCCACAGTCCGCGTCCGGAGTTGTCCACTGCTGAAAACTTTTTATATATGCTTCGACCGGATAATAAGTTTGAACGAATTGAAGCTGAAATTCTCGACCTTGCGTTTATTTTGCATGCAGAACATGGCGGTGGTAATAACTCAGCATTTACAACTCGTGTGCTTGCATCCTCCGGTACGGATACCTATTCTGCGATTGCGGCGGCAGTCGGCTCTTTGAAAGGACCGAAACATGGTGGCGCAAATCATAAGGTTATAGGTATGATTCATGATTTTAAAGATAATTTAACAGATATTAATGACGAAGAACAGGTTTGCGCGCATATCCGTAAGTTGTTCCGCAAAGAATCCTATGACAAAAGCGGGTTGGTATACGGTATGGGACACGCGATTTATACTTTGTCCGATCCTCGTGAGGTTATGCTCAAAGAAAAAGCTAGAGAGCTTGCACAAAAGCGCGGCATGATGGAAGAGTTTCGTCTTTACGAGTTGATTGAAAAGAACACACCGGCAATTTTTATTGAAGAGAAAAAAATCAATAAACCAATATGTGCAAATGTCGATTTGTATTCCGGTTTTGTATATAAAATGTTAAATTTGCCGGAAGAACTATACACTCCAATTTTTGCGATTTCCAGAATTGTAGGGTGGTGTGCACATAGAATTGAAGAAGTAATTTCAAATGATAAAATCATCCGCCCTGCTTATAAATCTGTTATCAAATCCAAAGAATACAAACCGTTAAAGGATAGATAGGGATGTTATTTGATACACATGCACATTTAAACGATGCTCGTTTTGATGAAGATCGGGATACAATAATTCAAAATTGCCTTTCGCAAAATGTCGGTTTGATTTTAAATATCGGCTGTTGTTTAAAATCTTCGCGTGAGAGTATTGAGCTGGCAAAAAAATATCCGCAAATATATGCAACAGTAGGCGTACATCCGCATGATGCTAAAGAATTAAATGAGGCGGAATTGAATAACCTTAGGGCGCTTGCCGGCGAGGATAAGGTATGTGCAATCGGCGAGATAGGCTTAGATTATTACTATGATAATTCACCACGCGATGTACAAAGGTATTGGTTTGAAAGGCAACTTGCTTTTGCGGTTGAAGCCAACATGCCGGTAGTGATTCATAACAGAGACGCACATAAAGATTGTTTGGATATTCTTCGCAAATTTGATTTGAGTAAAAACAGTGGTACATTGCATTGTTTTTCCGGGAGCGTTGAAATCGCAAGAGAAATATTGAAGATGGGACTGTATATTTCAGTCGGTGGTGCGCTTACATTTAAAAACGCCAACCGCATCAATGATGTTGTGCGAGAAGTGCCGCTCGAACGGCTTTTGATAGAAACGGATTGCCCGTATTTATCTCCGGAGCCTTTCAGAGGGAAGAGAAACGACCCTTCTAAAACAATCTATGTAGCGCAAAAGATTGCTGAAATAAAAGGCATGGATGTTGATGATGTTGTAAAACAAACCATGAAAAACGGATGTGAATTATTTAAAATCAAAGCCCCGATATAAATACTAACAACACAAAGGACCATTATGGTAGTTATTTTACTTCTGCCATAATGGTCCTTTTTTACCGAACTTGTGCAAATAATCCGGTCTTTTATTTTTCTCTGATATAAGATAATGCTTCGATAACACTGCCGGCATATATAAGTTCTACATTGGTTCGAAAGTTTTTTAAACCGGACTGGTTATTTTTGGGTAGTATGCATTTTTTAAAACCGAGCTTTTCGATTTCGGATATGCGTTTTTCAATATGATTCACGCCTCGCAGTTCACCGGTTAAACCGACTTCTCCAATCAATGCCGTATCCTCGGGAATAACGAAATTTCTGTAGCCGGAGGCAAGGGAACATACAATACCCAAGTCAGCTGCCGGCTCATCAATACGAACACCACCGACAACATTTACATATGAATCCTGAGAGGACATATTCATGCCAACGCGTTTTTCTAAAACCGCAAGTAACATTGCAACTCGATTGTGGTCCACACCGTTTGCGCTTCGACGCGGTGCGGCAAAAGAGGTAGTTGCCACCAAAGATTGTATTTCAGCAAGAAGAGGACGACTGCCTTCCATCGCGCAGATTACAGCTGTACCCGCAACATTTTTAGGGCGGCCTTCCAGCAAAGCCAAAGAAGGGTTTTCAACTTGAATCAAGCCACTTTCTCGCATCTCAAATACGCCAATTTCGTTCGTAGAACCGAAACGATTTTTTACCCCTCTCAATATGCGATAATTCTGGTGACGCTCGCCTTCAAAATATAAGACGCAGTCTACCATATGCTCCAACACTTTCGGCCCGGCAATTCCACCATCTTTGGTTACATGTCCGACAACGAGGATGGTGATGCCGTTTTCTTTTGCTTTACGCATCAAGGTCATCGTAACCTCTCGCACCTGAGATACACTTCCAGGAGCAGCATTGATTTCCGGAGCATACATCGTTTGAATAGAGTCGATGATGACAAATCCTGGCTTTGTGTCGGAAATGTTTTTGAGAACAGACTCCATATTCACCTGTGAAACGATTAGCAATTTTTCTGAATGAATATTTAATCTTTCAGCTCTCGTTTTTAATTGTTTTTCTGATTCCTCGCCGGATACATACAACACGGTCCCGCTTTCTGCCAAGGAATCACATATCTGTAAAAGCAGGGTGGATTTACCAATGCCGGGGTCGCCGCCAATTAAAATCAGAGAGCCAGTAACAAGCCCGCCACCAAGAACGCGATCTAGCTCTGACAGGCCTGTAGAATTTCGGATTTCATCCGTTATTGTAATGTCTTTAAGCTTTGATGGTTCTGTAGCGGTTCCAAGCGATAACGCTCCTTTTTTGCTTGCGTTTTTCGAAACACCTGTAACAACGGTTTCTTCAACCAAAGTGTTCCAAGCGCCACAAGCCGGACATTTACCATACCATTTTGCTGTCTCATTACCACAGTCGCTACAAAAAAATACTGTTTTATTTTTCATAATATTTTACCTTTATATATATAAAAATTCCGGAGCGTAGATGTATTTTTGATACGCTCCGGAGTGCAACGAATTACTCTAATACCAAGCCGAAGATATCTTCTTCTACAAGCACGGGATTTTTGCCATTTTTTGCATAGTACAAATCACCCTTGCCGGTTGTTGCATCGTAGTTTTTGTAATAATATACGGAACCGTTCGTTCTGCCTGCATACAAAAACTCGTAGATATTTACAGGTGTAATTTCGTTGTCAATAATAGTTGTTTTGGTTGGATTCTTTGTGCTAATTATGTTCAGCGTTGCTGTTTTGTAATCGTCTGTTACATTGCTTAAATAGAACAGTTTTTTGCAGTCGCTACTAAAGGACACGGAATAGTAGGGGACATTTTCTGCAATTTGTTCAGACTTCTTGCCGTTGTATAGGTGCAAATTACCAACGCCTTTGGTTAAGTCTAAATCCGTAAAGTATGCAATATATTCCAGGTCAGGTGTGCCAATGGCTAAAGATACATTATCAGCAATCTTCGTTTCCTTTTTAAAGCCGAGGAAAGTTTTGGAAATGAAGAATTCGCCGCTGTAGGTTGCATCGTCATAATTTCTCATAAAGGTGATTTTGTTAAAATCTCGGCTGTTTAATACATTGTTTAATCCGTTTGCGCTTGTGTTTTCCGCTACGGTCGATAATTTTTTGCCGTTGATGCGGGAAATATCGAGCATATTCTGATCCTCTTTATCAATCGTAATGAAGATATAATTTTTATTTTCAACATCCGGATTCAGATAGAAATTCTCATCTTCGAATAAAAGAGTCGGTTCTTTGCCAACCTTTGCAGCATAGAACTGTGCAACGCCATCTTTGGTGTGCAAATAGTACGCAAAATTGTTTGATAACTGTGCAAAGCAGTTCTCGTTAACGGTAACATCTTCGGCAACCGGTGTAGGTGCAGTATTTCGAGATGCATAGCAAAGCGTGGAAACTGCGTTATCAACTTCATCATAGGTTGTTTGCGCAAAATATGCGTACCCATTATCGTTTATAGAGTATAATGTGCTTACATCATCTGCGACTTTTACGCCCTTAGAACCAAAGGCAGAGAGTTTAGCGATATACAGGGAATTGGTGCCGGTTTCCGCATCCGGGGAGGCGTAGGCAATATACTTAGCGCTGTAGCTTAACATCGGAGAGACGGACGGGGTATAATTGTCGGTAAGCAACTGCGGTTTGCTGCCCTTTTTGTACATGTAAAGCGATGCAGCTTCGTCACTGTTTCTCTTTGCGAAAATCAATATTTTGCCATCGGCAGAGCACATTAAGCCCGCTGATACACTTGTATCTACCAGCACTTTGTTTTTGTTGTTATACATTGCACACAGATCACCGGTATAGGTTGCAGTATCGAAATTTTCATAGAAGAATATTGCGTTCCCGTCTGGCGAGCGCAACATTGTGCCATTGATTATATCGGCAGCAGAATAACCATTTGCGCTTGTTGCATCCGATACCTTTTGAATTTTGCCGTTATTGCGGTGTAAAAAGACTGCGTCATCCTTTATATAGAGCGCCGCCATATTCGATGTATCATAAATTTCGGCATATTTGTTGGTGAAGATCCCGGAATAGGCCACCCAAAGAGTAGTGCATACTAAAATTATTGCAAGCAGACCTGCAAATGCAAATCTTTTGCCTTGTTTTGACTTTGGCTCGTTTTCTGTAGCATCGCTATTAGCTGCAACCGCTTCTGCGATGGTATCTGCCAAAGCAACAGTTTCTTCTTCAAGCTCTTCAACTGCAGGTTCTTCTGCAACATTTTCCTCTGTTTCTTCAATAATTTGTTCGTTCACAACCTCGGTTACGATTTCTTCGGCCGTGATGTTTTCGTTCTCATGTGTTTCGTTTGGCGTTGTGTTCACTGCAATTTCTCCTTTACAACTGATTATGAACTTATTTTACAATAGTTTTTTTAAAAGTGCAATATGTTCTACAAAAAATTCTTTGTTTGTTCATATTACTTGATTTAAAATTAAGTATAATGTATAATTTTATTTAAAACAATAATGATGAGGTGCAATTATGAAAATTTTAGCCGCAACAAATAACGCCGGAAAAGTGCGTGAAATTAAAAGCATTTTATCCGGTTTAAATATTGAGGTAATTAGTTTAAAAGAGGCGGGGATAAATATAGATCCGGAGGAAAACGGGGTTACATTTGAAGAAAATGCATTAATTAAAGCGCGCGCGGTTGCACAGGTCTCCGGCATGCCGTCGATTTCGGACGACTCCGGTCTTTGCGTAGACTATCTTGACGGCGCGCCCGGAATTTACTCTGCGCGTTACGCAGGAGAAGATGCTACCGATGCTCAGCGCATAGAGAAGCTGCTTGAAGAATTGCACGGCGTGCCGCAAGCACAAAGAAAGGCATTTTTCATCTCCGCAGCGGCTTATGTAGATCCGGACGGCACGGAGATAACCGCTGTCGGCACGGTTGATGGTTACATAACACAGCAGCCGGACGGCGATGGTGGTTTTGGCTATGACCCTGTATTTTTTTCTGCTGAACTTCGTAAAACATTCGGTATTGCGTCCGAAAATGAAAAAAACAAAATCAGCCACCGTTTCAGAGCGTTAACAAATTTAAAGGCGAAATTGATTAAATCCGGGGTTATTTCAGAGTAAACTTTATAAATATTTGAAGTAATTTGGTTTTTGATGTCATCTTTAAATAACAAGCACTTGTTTCATAAACTTGAAATCTAAGCATATATGTATTTATGTGAGAGGTGGGAAAGTGAAAATCCGGATGCTTGTTTTTATATTTATAATATTAATCTCGTTTACGAATCGCAAACAAGTTTTAGCAATATCGGCTGAAAGTTATTGTGTAATCGATGCGAAATTTGGAACCGTACTGAATGAAAAAAATGCTTATTTGTCAAAAGGTATGGCAAGCACAACAAAAATCATGACAGCGCTCGTGGCTTTAGAATTCGGTAAGAGTCATGAAATTGCTACCGTCAGTCACAATGCGGCAAGTGCAATCGGTTCTTCTCTTTATCTAAAACCCGGTGAGAAAATTAAAGTTTATGATCTGATTTGCGGATTGATGTTAAATTCCGGCAATGATGCTGCAATCGTTTTGGCAGAGCACCTAGGCGGAAGTGTAGAAAATTTTGTAAAATCGATGAATTTGAAAGCAAAAGAACTCGGGGCAAAAAGTACCCATTTTGTAAATCCAAATGGACTTAGCGACCCAAACCACTACACAACAGCGTATGATCTTGCAATTATAACGGCACATGCGTTAAAAAATGTTGAATTCAAGAAAATCGTTTCAACAAAAGCAATGCAAATTGAAACTGTTGGGGAAGAGAAACGAACGCTGTATTTGCATAACCATAACAAACTCTTGTCTGTTCTCGATGGATGTGACGGCGTAAAAACAGGTTATACAAAAGCGACCGGAAGATGTCTGGTTTCTTCTGTAAGCAGAGACGGTATGCAGACAATTTGTGTCACATTAAATGCAAGTGATGACTGGAATGACCATATAAGTTTACACAACTCTGCTCAAAACGAGTTTGAAAGCGCCGTAATGGTTGAAAATGGACAAAACTTTGGCGAAGTTGCGGTTTTGGGCGGCAGTATAGATAAAGTACGATGTGTTGCATCACAAACGCTAAGTCATGTGATTCGCAAAAACACAAATCAATCAATTCGAATTGAAACAGATGTTTTAAAAGAAGTAAAAGCGCCGGTGGAACTTGGTCAAAAGTTAGGAAAAGTATCGGTGTATTTAGATGGGCAATATAAAGACGGGACAGATTTAATTGCCGAAAGATGTGTAGATACTTTGCCGGTCAAGAGATATGCAGAAATATTGTTTCTTCTTTTCACGAAAATATTTTAATTAGGAAGCCGTAAGGCTTCTTTTTTATACTTGCTTTTTTTGCGAGTTTGTTATATAATTTCTGCCGTATGTTGTTTATGCATATTACAAAAATTAAGACTGTCGGGAGGATAGGCATGGGAGAAATAGTGCGTTTACAAAAATTCATTGCAATGGCAGGAAAAGCGTCCAGGCGCAGTGCGGAAACAATGATAAAAGAAGGTCGCGTTCGCGTAGATGGTGTAGTTATAACGGAATTGGGCACTAAGGTTGAAATCGGAGCAAATCGTGTCTTTTTAGACGGAGAAGAAATCAAGGTTGTATCCAAAAAATATTACATTATGCTCAACAAACCACTTGGATATATCAGTGCGGTGCGGGACCAGTTTGACAGACCGACTGTTGTGGATTTACTAAAAGACGAATTGAAAGTCAACTTATATCCGGTCGGCAGACTGGATTATGACACAGAAGGATTGCTCATATTATCTAACGACGGAGATTTTACTTATAAGGTGACGCATCCGAAACATAATATTGGTAAAACTTATATTGCTACACTAAAAGGCGGAATCACACCCGCGCATTTAAATGCATTAAGGCGCGGTATTCGTGTGGAAGACTACAAAACATCTCCTGCAGAAGTAGAATTACTTGACGGTTATGTTGGTCACAGTGTTGTTAAAATTACGATTCACGAAGGCAAAAACAGACAAGTAAGAAAGATGTTCGAGTCTTTGGGTTACAGTGTAAAAGCACTCAAACGAATTGCAATCGGACCAGTAGAACTCGGAAGTTTGCAACTTGGTAGATGGAGACATCTGACAAGCGTAGAAGTTGGTTATTTATCCGGAGGAGGGAAGAAGAATGATTGAAGTAAAGGCTGTTGTGGATAAAACGCAAGCAACACAATTTATTCGCTCAAAAGGTGTAACGACAGATTTACAACCGCTTTTTGTAATGTGTGCAACCGAAAAAGACAAACTGTTAGGTGTCGGAGCCGTTTCTATGAACCGAAGCGAAACCGTAATCGAGGAAATTATATACGACGAAGATATTGGCTGGTTAATCGGCAAAGCACTGCTTAATGCCTTAGAACTCGGCGGCGTTCGTCATGTAAAAATCAAGAACCCGTCCTTAAAATCTCTTGCATCTTTTCTGCGATTTAAAGAAGAAAATGGGGAATGGATAGTGGATTTGGAAGGCTATTTCGAGTCCGGATGCAGTGGATGCGGACAAAATTAACCTAAAATTAACAAAAACTTAGAAGAAATTTCATTTTTTACTTTACATTTTATGATGTTTTGTGTATAGTATACACTAGGTAATGTTGGTGTTTAATATTTATCATACAACAAATTGTATTGAGAGGTGAGATTATGGAAAACTTAAACACAGGCTTACTTTTCACCGGTATGGGCATGTTGATTGTATTTTCGGTTCTTTTAATTTTGATGGTTGTAATTTATCTGATGCAACTGCTCAAAAAGGATAATAGTGCCAATGAATCGACAGTGCCGGCACCGGCATCTGCTCCGACACAGACGATTACGGCAATAGACAAAAATGAAACTATTGCGGTAATCTCGGCTACGATTGCAGCAATGAGCGGTAATGATCCGAGCAAGAGATTTCGCGTAAAGTCGATTAAGGATCAGAAAGGCAATGTTCTTTGGAGCAAATAGTTTTGTAAACACGAATTAAAATCGGAGGAAAGAATAATGAAGAATTTTGTAGTAAAAGTAAATGGCAATATTTATAATGTGGAAGTTGAAGAAGCAACAGGTGTTGTTAATGCACCGATTGCGGAAGCGAAGACCGAGGCGCCGGCTGTTGCACCGGTTGCACCAGCTGGTGCAACAACCGTAAATGCACCGATGCCGGGCAACATTCTGGATGTAAAGGTTGCAGCAGGCCAGAGCGTAAAAGCTGGCGATCTTATCTGCATTCTCGAAGCAATGAAGATGGAAAATGAGATCCTTGCTCCGTGTGCAGGTACTGTTTCTTCTGTTAATACGACTAAGGGCTCCACTGTAAATACCGGTGATGTTCTCGTAACAATCAACTGATATTTTTCATTATAGAACTGGAGTGATATACAATGCTAGAATTTTTCAATAATTTTATGGCAACAACCGGTTTTAACCTGATGTTTGCCGGCGGATGGGTAGAAGGCGTTAAAATTGTATTGATGATTTTAATCGCATTTGTGCTGATTTATCTTGCAATCGCTAAGAAATTTGAACCGCTTTTGCTTTTGCCGATTGCCTTCGGTATGCTTTTGGCTAACTTGCCTTCTATGGTTGGCGCTGAAATTATGCATCCGGAATGGTACACGGATGCTTCCGGCGTGATTGATTACGGAAAAGTAATCAAAGAAGGCGGTCTTTTAGACCTCTTATACTTAGGTGTTAAACTCGGTATCTATCCACCGCTCATTTTCTTGGGTGTAGGCGCAATGACAGACTTTGGTCCGTTAATTGCAAACCCGAAGAGCATTCTTTTAGGCGCCGCTGCACAGTTTGGCGTATTTTTTACTTTTGCCGCTGCACTTTTGCTCGGTTTTACACCGCAAGAGGCAGGGTCTATCGGTATTATCGGCGGCGCAGACGGTCCGACGGCGATTTATGTTACTAAAACACTTGCTCCGCATTTGCTTTCTGCGATTGCAATCGCAGCGTATTCCTATATGGCGCTCATCGAAGTAATTCAAAAGCCGATTATGAAGTTGATGACAACAAAAAAGGAACGCGAAATTGTAATGGAGCAACTTCGTCCGGTTTCCAAGACAGAAAAAATCATTTTCCCAATTGCTGTGACCGTGGTTGTTGGTCTTATTGTACCGGATGCGATTCCGCTTGTGGGTATGCTTATGCTCGGTAACCTTGCCAAAGAGTGCGGCGTAACGGACAGAATCAGCAAGACTGCGCAAAACGAACTTATGAATATTATTACAATTTTCCTCGGCGTGACTGTTGGTGCAACCGCTACGGCGGATTCTTTTCTGAGACTTGAAACAATCCTGATTGTCTGCCTTGGCGTTGTTGCGTTTGCGTTTTCTACAACCGGCGGTTTGTTGTTAGGTAAACTTATGTGCTGGGTAACAAAAGGCAAAATCAATCCGCTTATCGGTTCTGCGGGTGTATCTGCCGTACCGATGGCTGCACGCGTTTCGCAGAAGGTTGGCCAGGAAGCAAATCCAAAAAACTTCCTTTTGATGCATGCAATGGGTCCGAATGTTGCCGGTGTAATTGGTTCTGCGGTTGCTGCAGGCATATTCCTGTCGATGCTCAAATAGTTCGGATATGAATTTCAATTAAAAGGGAGGATAAAGCATTATGGCGAAACCTGTTAAGATTACAGAAACCATATTAAGAGACGCGCACCAGTCCTTGATTGCTACGCGTATGACAACGGAACAGATGCTTCCGATTGTAGAAAAATTAGATAAAGTAGGATATCATTCCTTAGAGGCATGGGGCGGCGCTACATTCGATTCCTGTCTGCGTTTCTTAAATGAAGATCCGTGGGAGCGTTTAAGAAAGATTAAGGATAAGGCTAAGAATACACCGTTGCAGATGTTGTTTCGTGGCCAGAATATCCTCGGCTATAAACACTATGCAGATGATGTTGTGGATTACTTTGTAAAGAAATCTGTAGACAATGGTATTGATATTTTGCGTATTTTTGATGCACTCAACGACCCACGCAACCTTGAAGCTGCTATTAAGGCTGCAAATCAAGCAAAGGCACATGTTCAGGCTACAGTATGTTACACAATCAGCCCTGTGCACAACATTGAATCCTTTGTAAAACTTGCAAAGCAACTCGAGGAGATGGGCGCAGACTCCATATGTATTAAAGATATGGCGGCGCTTTTGCTTCCGTATACGGCTTACGACCTCGTAAATGCCATGAAGGAAGAAATCAAGATTCCGATTCAGTTGCACACACACTACACCAGTGGCGAGGCTTCCATGACCTACTTAAAGGCAATTGAAGCCGGGGTTGATGTAATTGACTGTGCAATGTCTCCGCTTGCGCTCGGTACATCTCAGCCGGCAACAGAGCCGATGGTTGCTGCGCTGCAAGGCACGCCGTACGATACAGGTCTTGACCTTGGGCTGTTAACTGAAATTTCCGATTATTTCAGACCTCTTCGCGAAGAATATCTTACAAGTGGCCTTATGGATCCGAAGGTTATGGGCGTTGATGTAAATACGCTTCTTTATCAGGTTCCGGGCGGTATGCTTTCTAACCTCGTATCCCAGCTTAAGCAGCAGGGCGCAGAGGATAAGTTCATGGATGTACTTAAAGAAGTACCGCGCGTTCGTGAAGATTTGGGTTATCCGCCGCTTGTAACACCCTCGAGTCAGATTGTCGGCACTCAGGCTGTACTGAATGTATTGATGGGCGAAAGATACAAAATGATTACCAAAGAAACAAAGGGTATTGTTCGTGGTGAGTACGGTCAGACACCGGTGCCGATTGCGGAAGACATCGTTAAAAAGATTATTGGCGACGAGGAAAGAACCACTTGCCGTCCGGCAGATAAAATTGAGCCCGAGCTCGATAAACTCAGAGACGAAATCAAGGATTATATTCAGCAGGACGAAGATGTACTGTCTTATGCTCTGTTTGGACCTGTTGCCAAAAAGTACTTTGAGCACAGAATGGCACAGCAAGCAGAAGAGGGCACTCCGTCTGAAACTAGGGCTGCTTTCGATGTGGAATATATCAATATGGACTCAGCAGACTATCCAATCAAATAAGAAAAACAACCCGATACAAAATTTGTATTGGGTTGTTTATTTTACAATTCTGTGTCTGATTGCAAAATTCACAAAAAACTGTTGACTTTTCTGTGAAAATATACTATAATACAGGATGTTAAAGGCTTTGACGAAGAGTGCGTCAAGGATGATTTCTCAGAGAAGCGGCGTTTGGTGAGAGCCGTCGAAATCTGATTTGAATGTCTGTAGCTTCCGAGCCGAAAGGAAGAAAGCCACAAAGGCAAGTAGAACCTTTCCGTGTGCACAACGTTATGGTGCAGGAATTGTTGGATTCCGTTGAGTGGTAACGCAAATTTAGCGTTGCAATTTGGGTGGTACCGCGGGTGTAAGCAAAGTTTAATGCAGCGCTCGTCCCAAGTTCGTCTTGGGACGAGCGATTTTTATATCTCGGTACTTAGGAGGCAAATCATGAAACAAATCACCGGACTCGATTTTAAAATCAAGGAAATGGCCGGCCGTATTCGCGAACTCAGAGAAATTGTAGGTTTAAGTGTTGAGGATATGGCCATAAAAACCGACATAACGGTCGAGGAGTATTTGCAATGCGAAAATGGTGAAAGCGATTTAAACTTTGCGTTTATTTATCGTTGTGCGCTTGCATTTAATGTCGATGTAACTGATATCATCGAAGGCTCCAGCCCGAAACTGAAGTCTTACACGGTTACGCGCGCAGGCGCTGGTCAGAAAATAGAACAAGCGCACGGCATGGTATATTACAATCTGGCATCTGCGTTTAAAAATCGCATTGCCGAGCCGCTGTATGTGAAAAGCGAGTATGACCCTGAGGCAGAAAGAAGAGACATTGAACTGACAACGCACAATGGTCAGGAATGTGATATTATCATACAAGGTCATTTGAAAGTACAGGTTGGCAGCCATAGCGTTGTCCTTGGCCCAGGGGATAGTATTTATTACGATTCTTCCACGCCGCACGGTATGATTGCTGTCGATGGTCAGGATTGTTTGTTTTATGCGATTGTATTAAATCCGACCGGCGAACCGATTCCGGAACTTCAACCGCAAAAGTTACCGGAGACACATAAAAAATCCGCCTCGATGGAAAATCCGGAAATCCGCCAGGCAAAGCGTGTATACAACAAGTATATTGATGTAGTGAAAAACGATGCCGGTACGCCGACCTCCATCACATTTAAAAACACGGAGAATTTCAACTTCGCTTTTGATGTGGTGGATGAACTCGCAAAAACGAAACCGGATAAACTGGCGATGTTACACATCGACATAAACAAGACGGAGCGCAGATTTACCTTTGCCGATATCAGCAAAGCATCCAATCGCTGTGCAAACTACTTTAAATCCATTGGCATCAAAAAAGGCGATACCGTAATGTTGGTGTTAAAGAGACACTACCAGTTCTGGTTTGCCATGATTGGCTTAAACAAACTCGGTGCGATTGCGATTCCGGCGACAAATCAGTTGCAGGAGCATGACTTTGAGTATCGTTTTAATGCGGCGGACATTAAGACAATTTTGTGTACTGCGGACGGCGATACGGCGAACCAAGTCGATTTGGTTGCCCCGAAATGTCCGCAACTTGTAAATAAGATTATAGTAGGCGGCAAAAGAGACGGCTGGAGAGATTTTGACGAAGAATTTATGATGTACAGTACGCACTTTGAGCGTACGGATGAGTCCCCGTGCGGTGATGATTTGCTTTTAATGTTCTTTACCTCCGGTACTTCAGGCTATCCTAAAATTGCAGCGCACAATCATAAATATCCGCTCGGCCATTTTCATACAGCTAAATATTGGCATTGTGTAAATCCGAATGGTTTACATTTTACCATTTCAGATACGGGTTGGGCAAAATCCATGTGGGGTAAACTTTACGGTCAATGGCTTTGCGAAGCAGCAACATTTGTTTATGATTTTGACCGTTTTGATGCAGCGGAAATTCTGCCGATGTTTGCTAAATATAAAATTACAACATTCTGTGCACCGCCGACAATGTTGCGTATGCTGATAAAACAGGATATTTCTAAGTATGATTTGTCATCCGTTGAGCATATGACAACCGCGGGCGAGGCGCTCAATCCTGAAGTGTATCGTCAATTTGAAAAGGTTACAGGCTTGCAGATTTTGGAAGGATTCGGTCAGAGTGAAAGCACGATGATTATTGGTAACCTGTACGGCGCTGAACATAAAATCGGCTCTATGGGCAAGCCGAGTCCTACCTATGATGTGATGCTGATGGGGCCGGATGGCAATGAAGTTGCAGTCGGCGAAACCGGCGAAATTGTTATTCGCATTGCGGATGGTATGCCTTGCGGTCTTTTTACCGGCTACTACAAAGACGAGGAAAAGACGCGTGAGGTTATGTATGATGGTTACTATCATACCGGCGATACGGCTTGGAAGGATGAGGACGGTTTTTACTGGTTTGTCGGTCGCGTAGATGATGTAATCAAATCATCCGGCTATCGTATCGGACCTTTTGAAATCGAAAGTGTTATCATGGAACTTCCGTATGTGCTCGAATGCGGTGTATCCGCAGAGCCGGACGAGGTGAGAGGTCAGGTAGTTAAAGCAAGCATCGTGCTCGTTAAAGGTACCGAACCTACGGAAGACCTTAAAAAAGAAATTCAGACATATGTAAAAGAGAAAACCGCACCGTATAAATATCCTAGAATCGTCGTATTCAGAGATAGTTTACCCAAGACGGTCAGCGGTAAGATTCAAAGAAACAAACTTTAATTCAAAACTCAAGTATTTGCGAGTATTTTAACACAGCAGCGGCGAAAAATTCCGACAAAAACGGAGCGAATACTAACGCATCGGCTTAAAGGAGGCTGCATATGGAATTCAAGCGTGTTCTTCTTTTATCCGGACATTACGGCAGCGGAAAAACCAATATTGCCGTAAATCTGGCTTTGGATTTAAAACGAAAAGGCGATGATGTGCTGATTGCAGATATTGACATTGTCAATCCTTATTTTCGCACAAAAGACAGCCAAGCGGATTTAGCGAGCGAGGGGATTGAACTGATTTGCTCGCCGTATGCCAACTCAAATGTTGACATTCCTGCTTTACCGCAGGAGATGTACAGAATCGTCGAAAAACGCGATACTTTTGCAGTTGTGGACATCGGTGGAGATGACCGCGGTGCGCTTGCGCTTGGCCGAATTGCCGATGATATCAAGGCAGAAAACAACTATGAAATGTTTTTAGTTGTCAATGTTTACAGACCGCTTACGGCGAATTTAGAGGATATGCTTGAAGTTGTGCGCGAAATTGAGTCGGCTTCTAAGATTCCTTTTACGGCAATTATCAACAATTCAAATCTGGGCGAGGAAACAACACCGCAGATGGTGCTTGATTCTATCCCGTTAGTCAATAAGATTGCATCTGCTTGCAACTTACCGATTAAAATGACGACGGTTAAGTCCTCTATTTATGAGGAGTTGCAAGGCAAAATTGATAATCTGTTTGCAATGGATTTACAAGATAAAATTTTTTAATAATCTAAGAATATGAGGGGGTAACTTAAAATGGCAAAATTAAGTTTTAGAACTGACCTTTGCAAGGGCTGTGGTTTGTGTGTAAATGCGTGCCCGAAGCAAGTTTTGGCGCTTTCAAAAGACAAAATCAACGCAAAAGGTCATCATCCGGTAGAAGCAATAAATATGGACGCTTGTGTAGGTTGTGCATCTTGTGCAATTATGTGTCCGGATTGTATCATAACAGTTGAAAGGTGAGTGAAAAATATGGCAGAAAAAGCATTGATGAAAGGTAATGAAGCGATTGCAGAGGCTGCTATTATGGCCGGTTGCCGTTTCTATTTCGGTTATCCGATTACACCGCAGACAGAAATTGCGGCTTATATGGCAAAGAGAATGCCAAAAATTGGCGGTACATTTTTACAGGCGGAAAGCGAAGTTGCCGCAATTAACATGGTATACGGCGTTTCTTCGACAGGTATGCGTGTTATGACATCTTCTTTCAGCCCCGGTATTTCTTTGAAAGCAGAAGGTCTTTCGTACCTTGCAGGTTCGGATTTGCCGGCGTTGATTGTAAATGTACAACGCGGTGGTCCGGGTCTTGGCGGCATTCAGCCGTCTCAGTCCGACTATTTTCAGGCTACACGCGGTTGCGGGCACGGTGACTATCACATGATCGTTTTGGCACCTGCATCTGTACAGGAAATGGCAGATATGACGGTTAAGGGCTTCGATTTGGCGGACAAATACCGCGTTACAAGCATGATATTGGCCGATGGTACAATGGGACAGATGATGGAGCCAGTGTCTTTGGACATTCAGCCGTCTGCTCCGATTGATAAGCCGTGGGCAGTTACTGGTACCAAAAAGGCAAGAAAGCATAATATTATCAATTCTTTGTCCTTGGTTCCAGAAGAACTTGAACAACTCAACATCGCAAGATTTGAGCGCTATAAGCAAATTGAAGAAAACGAAGTTATGTATGAAGAGTACATGATGGAGGATGCTGAATATTGCATCGTGGCGTTTGGTATTGCAGCGCGTGTTTCTAAAAACGCAATCGTTGAAGCCAGAAAGCAGGGCATTAAAGTCGGTTTGATTCGCCCGATTACGCTTTGGCCGTTCCCGAAAAAGCCGCTTTTGGCTGCAGCTGACAAGGTAAAATCCTTTATTTCTGTTGAACTTTCCATGGGACAGATGATTGAGGATGTTCAAATTGCAACACAGTTTAAAAAGCCTGTACACCTTTGTAATAGAGTCGGTGGTATGATTGTAACACCCGAACAGGTACTGGCTAAAATCAAAGAAGTTAGTGAAAACGGAGGTGCTAAATAATGGTAGTATTTAAGAAACCTGAATCTTTGGCAGATGTGCCTCTGCATTATTGCCCGGGTTGTACCCATGGTATTGTGCACCGTTTGGTTGCTGAAGTTATTGATGAATTGGGCATTGAGGTCAAGACAATCGGCGTAGCGCCTGTTGGTTGTTCCGTTATGGCATACAACTATTTTAATTGTGATATGGTTGAAGCATCTCACGGTCGTGCACCGGCAGTTGCTACGGGTTTAAAGCGTGCAAATCCGGAAGATCATGTCGTATTTACCTATCAAGGTGACGGCGACCTTGCATCCATCGGTATGGCTGAAACTGTACACTCTGCAGCAAGAAATGAAAACATCACTATTATCTTCATCAACAACGCAATTTACGGCATGACCGGCGGCCAGATGGCACCGACATCCCTACCGGGTCAGGTGACACAAACTTCTCCGTACGGCCGTGATGTAAAAGCATGCGGTTTTCCGGTGAAAGTATGCGAAATGCTTTCCGAGCTTGAAGGTCCGGAGTATTTAGAGCGCGTAGCCGTAAACAATGTTGCTAATGTAAGAAAAGCAAAAAAGGCGATTAAAAAGGCTTTTGAAAATCAGTTAAATAACAAGGGATTTTCTTTGATAGAAGTTATCTCTACTTGTCCGACCAACTGGGGTATGACTCCGCAAAAGGCATTGGAATGGGTGGACGAAAAAATGATTCCGTATTATCCGCTTGGCGTTTATAAAGACAGAAGCGCACAAAGCGAAGACAAATAAAGGGGAGGGAGCATGCTATGAGTACAACACAGATTTTAATTGCCGGTTTTGGCGGCCAGGGTATTTTGTTCTCGGGTAAATTTTTAGCGTACAAAGGCCTTATGGAAGATAAAAATGTAAGTTGGCTTCCGTCCTACGGTCCGGAAATGCGCGGCGGTACTGCAAGCTGCAGCGTCATCATCAGCGATATGCCGGTTGGCTCGCCGATTGTATCCGCTCCGGATGTCCTGGTGGCTATGAATCTGCCGTCTTTGGATAAATATGAAGACAGCGTTGTGTCGGGCGGAACGATTTTTGTTGAATCATCGCTCATAGGACGCAAGGTAAAACGCACAGATGTCAATGTTGTATATATTCCGGCAACCAAACTTGCGGCGGAAAACAAAATTGATACTTTGGCAAACATGATTATGACGGGCAAACTTTTGGATACGCTCGGTATGTATGACGAGACTTCTGTAAGAGCAGCGCTCGGCAAGGTTGTATCTGCAAAACGCGCGGATATGCTTGAAGTAAATGTAAGTGCGCTTGAACTTGGCAAAAACTTTTAATCGGATTTGTGATTGATATGAACAAACACTATATTATTGATGCACATTGTCATATATATCCCGAAAAAATTGCAGCCAAAGCAACTGCACACACGGATGCTTTTTATGGCGTAAATTCTGCGTATGATGGTTCACTTAAACAGCTGCTCGATTTCGGTAAAAAAGCCGGCATCAGTAAATTTATTGTGCAATCGGTTGCGACAACACCGCATCAAGTGCATAGCATCAACAATTATATAGCGCACGAAATCGAAGAGAATATTGATTTGCTCATTGGTCTTGGCACCATGCATCCGGATAGCGAAGACATCAGTGCAGATGTGGATAGAGTTGCAAACCTAGGTTTAAAAGGAATTAAAATGCATCCGGATATTCAAGGTTTCGCTTTGGATGATGAACGATGTATGCCTTTTTATGAACGATGTCAAACGCTTGGTTTGCCGATTTTAATTCACACTGGGGATTATCGGTATGATTACTCCAATCCGGACAGATTGATAAACATTCTTAAAACCTTTCCGAAACTTACCGTTATCGGAGCGCATTTTGCAGGCTGGTCCGTATGGGATGAAGCGTTAGAAAAGTTGTTACAATTTGACAACTTGTATGTTGATTCCTCCTCAACACTCGGTTTTGCGAAAGATACAGACAAGTTCAAAAGTCTGTTTTTGGGGTGGGGCGAAGATAGAGTATTGTTTGCATCCGATTATCCTATGTGGTCTGCAGCAGAAGAAATCAAGGTGTTGGAATCTTTGAACTTTGATGACTGCATGTATGAAAAAATTTTTCATAAAAATGCTGAGAAAGTATTTAAGATTTAATTTAAAAAAGCGAAGGAGAACCTTTGCTTTTTTTCGTTGTACAGGATTGTTATTTTTGAATTTTTGTGGTAAAATGATAAATGTAATAAATCGTAAATTCCAGTGTTTACAATAAGGAGTAAATCTTATGGCACAAAAACTAATGATAATTGATGGTAACAGTATAGCAAACCGTGCGTTTTACGGCATCAGAATGCTCACAAACAAGGATGGTCTGCCTACAAATGCTGTCTATGGTTTTATAAATATTCTCCTCAAAAATTTAGAAGATATTTCTCCGGATTATGTAACAGTTGCTTTTGATTTGAGCGCACCGACATTTCGCCATAAGATGTTTGACGGTTATAAAGCGCAGCGTAAAGGTATGCCCGACGAATTGCGTTTGCAAATGCCGCTCATTAAAGAAGTTATATCTGCCATGCAGATTCCGATTTTGGAATTGGAAGGATATGAGGCAGACGATATCATCGGTACTATCGCGCTAAAGTGTGAGCAAAGGGGGATAGAGTGCTGTATTATTACGGGCGACAAAGATGACTTACAGCTCGCAAGTAAAACGACGAAAATTTATCTGACTACAACCTCCATGGGCAAGACAACTACGGATATATATGATGATGTTGCGGTCGAAAACAGATACGGCGTAACTCCGACGGAATTTATCGATGTAAAAGCGTTAATGGGGGATAGCTCCGACAACATTCCTGGTGTAATGGGTATTGGCGAAAAGACAGCGATGTCGTTGATTCAAAATGCAAAGTCTATCGAGGCGCTCTATGATGACCTTGCTTCTTTTGGCGTAAAAGGCGCAACGCTCACGAAACTTGAAAACGGAAAAGACAATGCTTTTTTAAGCAAAAAACTTGCTACAATCGACCGCTTCGTTCCTATGGATGACAAATTTGATTCAATGGGGAATTTTAACTGTAAAGCAAAAGAACTTTACAGTGTTTTAGTGAAACTCGATTTAAAATCAATAATAAAAAAGCTGGAACTTTCAGATGGGGTATCAGATGAAAATTCTGCATCATTAGAGTATACTTTGCCCAAAGTAAATTTTGAGCTTATAGAAGATGAGTTGCGATTAATTGAAATTCTGAAGAATACGACATTTAACGAATTCACATATATATCCTATATTCAAAATAACGCATTACAGGGCATCGGCTTTCAAATAAATAACACTGTATATCTTGCGATATGCAGTCTGCTTTTAAGCGAAAAAAGCCTTGCAGACGCATTAAAACCGATTTTTGAAGATGCGTGTATATATAAGATTACACATAATGCCAAAAACGATATGGTATTTTTGTCCGAGCTCGGTTGCGGATATAATAATTTAGTGTTTGATGCTGAAATTGCTGCATATATTTTAGAGCCATCTATCAGCAATTATGAAATTGCTGAACTTGCAGGAAACTTTTTAGCTTTAAGATTGAAGGATAGAGAAACCGTATTCGGCAAAGGCAAGAAAGCAGTTGGCTTATTAGACCTTGAAACCAATGTACTTCAAGAATTTGTTTGCGGCGAACTTGGTGCTCTGACAATTTTAAGGAAAGTTTTGACGGATAAACTGGTAGAAAATGAACAACTCAGTCTCTTTAATGATATCGAACTGCCACTGATTTATGTTTTAGCGGATATGCAAATTAACGGATTTGCTGTGGATAAAGATAAATTAAATGAATTTAACGAAATGCTTGGGTTGCGTATTGATGCACTTACGCAGGAGATTTATGCCGATGCCGAATGTGAATTTAATATCAACTCTACCAAGCAGCTCGGTGAAATTTTGTTCGACAAGTTAGGACTCAAAGCGGTTAAGAAAACCAAAACAGGTTATTCGACAGATGCAAGTGTGCTTGAAAAGTTGCAAGGCAAACATCCGATTATCGAAAAAATCATCGAATATCGTTTAATCAGCAAAATCAAATCGACATATGGCGACGGATTATTAAATGTAATTCATCCAAAGACCGGCAGAATACATTCCAGTTTTAATCAAACCGTTACCGTAACCGGAAGAATCAGTTCCACGGAGCCAAATATGCAAAACATTCCTGTCCGACATCCTCTGGGACGCGAAATCAGAAAGATGTTTGTTGCACAAGGCGAAGATATGTATTTAGTTGATGCAGATTATTCGCAGATAGAATTGCGTGTACTGGCGCACATTGCCCGAGATGCAAATATGATTGATGCGTTCAAAAACAATGCAGATATCCACGCAAAAACGGCTTCTGAGGTGTTAAATATACCGATTAAGAGCGTTACACCGGAACAAAGAAGTGCAGCGAAGGCTGTCAATTTTGGCATCGTATACGGCATAGGACAGTTTAGCCTTTCGCAAGACTTAAATATCTCCGTTTCCGAGGCAAAATCCTATATTGACGGCTACCTTGCATACTATAACGGAATTGCATCGTACATGGAGGACATTAAAAAGACAGCAGCCGAACGGGGATATGTAACGACATTGTTCGGCCGCCGCAGATATATACCCGAGCTAAAATCTTCAAACTTTAATCTTCGCGCTTTCGGTGAGCGCGTGGCACTCAATACACCCATTCAAGGTACGGCGGCTGATATTATTAAACTGGCTATGGTGCGTGTTTATACTCGCCTTAAAGCGGAAAAATTGCGTGCGAAACTCATTTTACAGGTGCACGATGAATTGATTATAGAGTGCCCAAAGGAAGAATTAGAGCGTGTTTGTGAACTGCTAAAATATGAAATGGAAAATGTTATTCAGTTAGATGCCAAACTTGAAGCAGATGAAAAATTCGGTAAAAGTTGGTATGAAACAAAATAGGGGAGTTAAGTTTATGTTGGTCATAGGTATTACCGGCGGTAGCGGTAGCGGAAAATCCTATATATGCAATGCATTGAGAAAGAACGGATATCACATCATTGATGCGGACCAAATTGCTCGCGAAATTGTTATGCCGGGCAGACCTGCTTTGCAAGAGATTTTGTCCGCATTTGGGAATGATATACTTTTTGATGATGGTTCGTTAAATCGAAAAGCACTGGGTAAAATAGTGTTTTCAAATGCAGATAAATTGCAGACTTTAAACGAAATTACGCATAAATATATTATTAAACAGATAAAAAACGATGTGCAAACATGTAACAGTCAATGTTGTGTAATAGATGCTCCGTTGTTATATGCGTGCGGCTTAGACGCATTGTGTGATGTGGTAATCGGCATTACTGCCTCGCGTGATATTCGTGCACAGCGAATTGTTTTACGGGACAATATATCGCAGTCAGATGCACTTGAGCGTATTTGTGCACAATCAGATATCGACGACAGTTTAAATTGTGCAGATTTAATTATAGATACCTCACACAATCCTTCAGCTGCCGATTTGCTCGTGCGTATTTGTAATTTTATCGAAGGAGTGTCCAATGAATAAGATAAAGCGATGTATATTCGCTATACTTTTGATTTTTCTCGTTATAACGATTGGTTTTTGTCTTGTAAAAACCGTTTTTAATATGCTTTTTCCGCTACCGCATACTAAAATCATTCTAAATGAATGTGAAAGAAATGAAATCGACCCTTATGTTGTGTATGCTGTCATTAAGGCGGAAAGCAATTTCGTTTCTGATGCTCAATCCAACAAAAGTGCCTATGGTTTAATGCAAATTACAAAACCGACAGCAGAATGGATTGCCAACCAAAACGAATACGAATCGTTTGATATGAAAGAACTGACCGAACCGCAAATGAATATTCAAATGGGTTGTTGGTACTTAAAATTTTTATTAAATTTATACAATGGTGATTTAACTTTGGCTTTATGTGCATACAACGCAGGTCAGGGCAATGTAAACAAGTGGCTGTCTGATACAAAATATTCAAGCGACGGTACGCAATTAATGTTAATACCATTTGAAGAAACACGCAAATATGTAAAACGCATCGAACAATATGAGCGCATATACAGAAAGTTGTATCCTGATCTGAACAAAAAGAACGCGATCCTGAGGTGAGCGGGGGGGGAAGGAGTCGCGTTCTGAAACAAATATTTGTTTTTTACTTTAAATCACCGGAACCAACAATTCTTGACCGATGACCAAATCGCTCGACTTTAAATCGTTTAACTTCTTAATTTCGTATACGGCATTTCTGATATCGGAACTACCATGATGCTCTTCGGCAATGCTCCATAAAGTATCACCGGAGCAAACTGTAATGCATTGTGTTTTTTCGACAGCATCTGCCTGCGTGTTCTTCGGCATATAAAGATAAATAAATAAAATATTTACACACACTGTCATTAATACTAAAAAGGTGAAAAAGCGGTGTCTGTTCGTAATTACTGTTCTTTTTTTCGTATTTGTCATAATAAAAAACCTCCGTTCGAACATCTGTTCTGATACTAGTATAACAGAACACGCGTTCGGTGTCAAGAGGTTTTTTCGAAATTTTGTTCGATTTTTGTATTTTATATCAAAAAACTTAGAAAACAGGGGATTAGTGTGCATTTGAATCCATATACGCCTGCAATATTAAAGCAGCCGCAACCGTATCAATGACTTCTTTTCGTTTTTTTCCGCGCGTATTGGTTGTGTTTAATGTTTGAATTGCACATACCGTAGATAAGCGCTCATCAAAAAACACAATTTCACCCGGATAAATTTCTTTTAATCTGTCGGCAAAGTCGTAGGTTTTTTGTGCGCGATCACCAAGGGTACCATTCATATTTTTGGGCAGACCGACAACAATTTTGGAAGGGTTATATTGTGATAATAATTCCGCTAGTCGTTCAAACAAGACTTTTCTGCTGGTATTTTTTATGGTTTCCACGCCTTGCGCTGTCACGCCGAGCAAGTCTGATACCGCAACTCCTACGCGAGCATCACCATAATCTATACACATAATTCTATTCATAATATAAGCCTCCGTAATTTTTAAATCAGTATATCATATTACATTTATGATTGTCAAATTGCAATTTAGTTTACATAATAATTATTATGTATTCATGTCTCGAATAAAGGAGCGTGCTGGGGGATTGAATTACATCAAAAAACCAAATCTGCCACAAAAAAGTGTAAAGAAACTAATTATATCTTCAGATTGTTCGCCGGATATTGTTCGCGAATTAAAAAGGTGCGGCATAGATATAATTTTTACCCGGGAAAATGCGTATATAGAACCTAAAATTACAAAGCATGCTGATATAAGCATCTTGCACATAGAAGAAAATCGATTTTTATGCGCTCCAAACCTTATAAACTACTACGAAAACCATTTAATAACATCTGAAATTACAGGCACGACCAATCTGTTGATGTCACCTTATCCGAACGATGCGGCGCTAAATATTGCATTTGTAGGTGATTATGCTATTTTTAACCCTAAAACAATATGCGAACAAGCGTTCTGTTTAATTGAACAAACCACAAAACGCCAAATTCATGTAAATCAGGGGTATACAAAGTGCAATGTAGTTCCGGTTAGCAGTGATGCCATCATCACAGAAGATGTTGGCATATTTCAAAAGGTAAAAAAACACATGGATGTTTTACTTGTAAAATGCGGAGCAGTTAAATTAGACGGATATGCTTACGGTTTTATCGGCGGCGCTTGTGGAAAGATTGCTAAAGATATGCTGGCATTTACGGGAAGCTTAAAATATTTTCAAGAGTATGAAGATATTTTTGCATTTTGCCGAAATCACAATGTTTCGGTCCTTGAATTATCCAACTATAGACCATTTGACCTCGGAAGCATCCTTCCGGTAGCAGAGGAATAAATGAACGGCAAAACTGCAGCTTTTTCCTGCAAACAAAACATACCTAAGGTCGTTTTAAAAAAACTGATGCGCTACAAACGAGTCATATAATTTATATAAAATAAAAAAAATCAGCATCAAAAGAGCATCTCTAAAATTTTGTTATTAAAAACGCAGAGTATAAATAATATAAGATTAACTACATTAAAAGCTAAGCATGCACAAAACAATGCTGCAACAATCATAAAAGTTTTATGTGTATAATTTTGCGATTATTTATAAAACAGAGCAGTGTATATGAATTTCGTTTGAGAATATAAATTGTATGCGATTTTCTCTAATATACATTATATTGTAAAAATTTAAGCCTTTAATTCTCATAAAGAGCAATTTATAATACTTAGATTTGTTAATAAAAATCCCCTACTATACTAAAAAACACACCAAAAAACCGATTGTCTTTGGTGTGTTTTATTTTATCATTTAGTTGTATTTGTTTTTATAAACAATTCATCAAGTTGTTTTTCATCGACTTCTGCCGGCGCATTCGTCATTAACTCGGATGCGTTTTGTACTTTCGGAAATGCAATTACTTCACGAATGGACTCTGCCCCGGTTAACAACATTACAAAACGGTCCAGTCCGTATGCCATGCCGCCGTGTGGCGGTGTGCCATACTTAAATGCTTCAAGTAGATAACCAAATCTCGCCCATGCCTCTTCTTTGGTAAAGCCAAGCGCCTCAAACATCTTCTGCTGCAATTCTGTGTTAAAGATACGAATACTGCCGCCACCGAGTTCGCAACCATTTAAAATGATATCGTATGCTTTTGCGCGAACCTCCTGCGGTTTTGTATCAAGCAAGTCTATATCTTCATCCATCGGCGCAGTAAACGGATGGTGCTTTGCTACATATCTATCCTCTTCCTCACTGTACTCGAAGAGCGGAAACTCAGTTACCCACAAAAGATTGAACTGGTCTTTGCTTGTTAAGTTCAAGCGTTTTGCAATTTCGCAGCGAAGAGCGCCGAGTGCATCAAACACAACATTGTCCTGGTCGGCAACAAACAATACGCAGTCGCCCGCAACGGCCCCTACCCTGTCACAAATCGCTTTTAATTCAGTTTCATCAAAGAATTTTGCTATCGGCGAGCGGTATGTGCCATCCGCTTCGCAAACCATCCATGCAAGACCTTTTGCTCTGTATGTTTTTACAAATTCACCAAGTGCATCAAAATCCTTGCGGCTAAATGCAGTAGCGCCGCCGTCTACTTTGATGGCACGCACGCTTCCGCCGTTGTCTACAGCACCTTTAAACACGCCAAAACCACAGTCTTTTACCAAATCACTGATATTGTTGAGTTCAAGACCAAAGCGTGTATCCGGCTTATCGGAACCGAAGCGCTCCATTGCCTCTTTATAGGTCATGCGCTTAAACGGAACCGGCACATCAATGCCCAAAGTCTCTTTAAATACGCGCGCAATCATACGCTCGTTTACGGAGATGACATCATCAATTTCTACAAATGACATTTCAAGGTCAATTTGTGTAAATTCCGGCTGACGGTCAGCGCGCAGGTCTTCGTCACGGAAGCACTTAACAATCTGAAAATACCGGTCCATACCAGATACCATCAAAAGTTGTTTGTACTGCTGAGGAGACTGCGGCAGTGCATAAAAACTGCCCGGATGTACACGACTGGGCACGAGATAATCTCTTGCGCCTTCCGGTGTACTTCTTGTAAGCATCGGCGTTTCAATCTCAATAAAGCCATTCTCATCATAGAAATCGCGCGCAATTTTGGTTAATTTATGGCGCAGAATTAAGTTTTGCTGCATCGGCGCACGGCGCAAATCCAAGTATCTGTACTTTAAACGCAGTTCATCTTTAACATCTGTCTCCGTCTTGATTTCAAACGGTGTAGTTTCAGCTTTGTTTAAAATACGAAGTTCACTAACCTTGATTTCAATCATACCGGTCGAAATCTTGGGGTTCGGCGAACTGCGCTTTACCACTTCGCCCATAACGGCCAAAACATATTCTGTGCGGATGGTTGCTGCCTTTTCAAAAATTTGTGCATCAATATCCGTGTCAAACGAAAGTTGAACGATACCGCTGCGGTCACGCAAATCAATAAAGATTAAAGAGCCAAGATTACGATAAACATCTGCCCAGCCCATAACCGTAACAGTTTCGCCAATGTTACTTTCGGATAAATTTCCGCAATAATGCGTGCGTTTCATACCCTGCAATGTATCCATCACATATCACCTCTGTTAATTTCTTTAATTTTTTCCGGTATCGCATTTAGGGCAACCGAAGCCTTCTCCCCCGTCTGCATGTTCTTTAATTCCGCTATGCCGGATTTAACCTCATCATCGCCAAGAACAATCGTGTACTTTGCGCCGATTTTGTCTGCATATTTCATCTGCGCCTTAAGGCTTCTGCCGATTCTGTCCTTCTCAGCATAAATGCCCGCACCGCGTAATACATATACGAGTTTTTCGGCCTCAATATCAGCGTTTTCGCCTAAACTTGAAATATAAATGTCAGGTTGAGTTTCGATTTCAAGCGCAACACCTTTGGATTCTAAAGTTAAAATCAGTCGCTCAATACCCATGGCAAAGCCGATACCCGGCGTTTGAGGTCCCCCAAGCTCCTGTACAAGACCATCATAACGACCACCGCCGCAAACGGTGCTCTGTGCACCGATATCCTCAGCTACAAATTCAAATACCGTTTTTGTGTAATAATCCAATCCGCGAACAATATCCGGATTAATTTTATATTCAATGTTAAGCGCATCCAATCTCGTTTTAACACCTTCAAAATGTGTAGAACACTCATCACATATATGATCAATCAACTTCGGTGCATCTTTTGCCAGTTCGCCGCAAATCGGGGATTTACAATCCAGGATGCGAAGCGGATTTCTCTCCAAGCGACTCTTGCATGTATCGCAAAGTGTATCATAATGTGCTTTGAAATAAGCAATCAATTTCTCATTATACGCTTTACGGCAAGTTGGGCATCCGATAGAATTTAAATTCAAAACAACAGACTTTAGCCCGATTTCAGATAACAACATGTGTACGAGGGAAATAATCTCGGCGTCAATCGTCGGATTTTGAGAGCCAAAAACTTCAACGCCGAATTGATGGAACTCTCTAAGTCTGCCCGCCTGCGGTTTTTCGTATCTGAAACACGGAATAATATAAAATTGCTTTACCGGAAGCGGATTTGCATACATATTACGCTCAATATATGCTCTGGCAACAGATGCCGTACCTTCAGGGCGCAAAGTAATGCTTCTGTCCCCTTTATCAGTAAATGTATACATCTGTTTTTCAACAACATCCGTCGTATCGCCAACACCACGCAAAAAAAGCTCCGTGTGTTCAAATGTCGGTGTCATAATCTCGGTATATCCAAAGCGCGCGCAAACCGAACGCATCTTTGATTCCAAATATTGCCAAAGATTGCTCTTTGGATAAAATATGTCATTTGTGCCTCTTGGTGCCTTCGTTAACATGTAAAAACCTCCATTAGTTTACATAATATTTATTCTGTAAACAACTTAATTCTCAAGTAATAAATTTATAATGTCCCAAACCGTAAATTTTCCCTCATCGTTTTTGATGGAGAACGGGACGAGCACATCATCTTCTGATAGTTGCAATTCAGCATAAATCATTTCAAGATTTTCTTCGATTGCTTTTTTAGACAACTTATCGGTTTTTGTGGCAATGACTACAACACTTTCTTGATAGTGTCGAATCCAGTCGAGCATCATTTTATCATCTGCCGTTGGCTTGTGACGGCTGTCTACAAGCAAAAACACCTGATGCAGCGGCTCTCTGTTATTTAGATAGGATTCAATCATCGTCCCCCATTTTTTAATCTCTTCTTTGGAACGCGTAGCATACCCATAGCCTGGCAAATCTACTAAAAATATTTTTTCATCAATATCGTAAAAGTTTATCGTTGCCGTTTTGCCCGGTGTTGAACTTACGCGCGCAAGTGACTTTCTGTTCAAAAGTTTATTGATTAAAGAAGATTTGCCTACATTGGACCGTCCTGCAAATGCGAACTCAGGTACGCCGCTTTGCGGATACTGCTTTGGATGCACTGCCGAAACGGTTATTTTTGCATTATGCAAATTCATATTTTCTTCCTCCTCAACAGATAGCTCCGGACCCATTTGGTTTGGTTTCTGCTACATCAGACAAATTTAATCTGAAATTTGATTTGCTTTTCTTGTTCAGCGCTATATCAAGCACCTCATCCATCGTAGATACGGGTATGAATTTTAAGTGCTCGCTAACCGTTTTGGGAATTTTATTTAAATCGCTCATGTTTTGTTTCGGGAACAAAACCGTTTGAATGCCCGCTGCGTAAGCGGCAATCGATTTTTCCTTCAATCCTCCAATCGGAAGCACACGGCCGCGCAGTGTAATTTCTCCCGTCATAGCAACAGAGGCTTTAACAGGTCTGCCTGTAAGTGCTGATATCATCGCAGTTGCCATTGTAATACCGGCAGACGGTCCATCTTTTGGAACTGCGCCTTCCGGAATATGACAGTGAATATCTAGTCTCTTGTAGAAATCGCGTTCAATCCCGAACAAATCAGCATTGGAACGAATATAACTCATCGCTGCCATAGAGGATTCTTTCATGACCTCGCCGATTTTACCCGTAATCTCAACTTTGCCGCTGCCGGGCATAGTATTGACCTCAACAGACAATGTTTCGCCACCAACCGATGTCCATGCAAGTCCCCTAGCAATACCGATTTCATCTTTTGTGTTCGCTTTTTCTATTTTATACTTTTGTGCGCCGAGATATTTTTCAACCGCAGGAGCATCAATTAAGCATTGAAACGGCATATTTTTAGCATCGGACAACGCTTCTTTTGCAAGTTTTCTGCAAATTTTTATTATACTTCTTTCCAATTCGCGCACGCCGGCCTCGCGTGTATAGTATTCAATGATATGCGCTATTGCATCTTCGCAAAACTCAACTGCGAGTTTGGTTTTGCTGTATTTGCCAACATGTTTAGGCACCAGATAATTCTTTGCAATTTGCAGTTTTTCTTCTGCGGTATAACTGCCGAGTTCTATAATTTCAACGCGGTCCAAAAGCGGCAATGGAATGGTGTCTAGTGTGTTTGCTGTTGCGATAAATAACACCCTGGATAAATCGAATGGAATTTCAACATAATGGTCACGAAACTCACCATTCTGTGCCGTATCCAACACTTCCAAAAGTGCCGAAGCCGGATCGCCGTTCATGCTTTTTCCAAGCTTATCGATTTCATCGAGCAAAATCAGCGGATTGTTGCTTTTTGCTAATTTAATTGCATTTATAATTCTGCCCGGCATCGCGCCGATATATGTTTTTCTGTGGCCTCGAATATCAGATTCATCCTTAATACCACCAAGGCAAATGCGCTGATAGTTCTTCCCCAACGCTTCTGCTACGGATTTAACCACGGAAGTTTTACCCACTCCCGGCGGACCAACAAGACAGAGTATCGGTGCATTTTGCTCCTTCGCAAGTTTTTTTGACGATAAAAACTCCAAAATTGCATCTTTTACTTCATTTAAACCATAATGATCTCGGTCTAAAATATGCTGCGCACGCAATATATCGTAATTTTCTTTTGTGGTCTTATTCCAAGGTAGAGAAATTACATAGTCTAAATAGTTTTTCGAAACTGCAAAATCTGCGGTGTTCTGCTGCATTTTTTTTAGACGATCCACTTCTTTAAGCAGTTGTTCTTCATAACTTTTTTTAAGTTTCAGCGCACAAATTTGTATTTTAAGCTTACCAGTTTCTTCGCCTTCGCCACACAGGTTTTCTAACTCTTCATTAAATACCTTGATCTGTTCTCTCAAATAATATTCTTTCTGATTTTTTTGGATCTGCGCCTCAACTTTATCATTGAGCTTGTGCTCAATTTCAGCAATCGCAACCTCGCTACGCAGTATTGCAACCAGCGCAGTTACACGATCTGAGAGCAAAAGCTTTTCCAATATGCTTTGCTTGGTATCTGCATCCACATCCAGGCGCGCAGCAACAGCATCCGTAATCATCGAAACATCTTTAGTTTCCAAGAGCGGAATTAAGGATTCAAACACTCTTGGATTGGTAATGGTAAAATAATCCTCGCATGCGCGTGACAAAATACGGTGCAGCACCTCGTCCAAATCCGAATCGTGCGCCTCTCCCTCATTGTCCAAAAGCTCAATTTCACTTATAAGACACGGAATTGTGCGACTGAATTTAATTAATCTGGCGCGCTGTACACCTTCAACCGTCACCATTACACTTTCACCGAAACCGCCTTGAATATTTACTACTTTTACCAAGGAGCCGATTTCGAACAAATCACTCTTTGACGGATCCTCAACCGCTATGTTTCTTTGCGTAACCATGAAAATCGGCATATTTTTACTCATAGCATAATTAAGCGTCTTCATAGATTTAAATCTGCCGATTTCGACCGTTAAACTAACCTTCGGAAACACAACCATACCGCGCAATGCAATCGTCGGAAATTTTGTTTGCGTACCATCTTCATTCATATATTCAAAAATTTCAAATTCTTCTGTCATTTCTAAACCTCTAAATTCATAAATTATCAATTTATTATATAATAAATTGTATAAAATTTCAAGTCTTTTAGCGAATTAAGGCATAAATATCAAAAAAAGAAACAAATTCATACGAATTCGTTTCTTTTAGTTACCCTATCAAATTGCAGAGACCAAATCTTCGTCGCCGTTATCTGCAGATTGTAATTTTTTCTTTAAATCTTTTCTGCAATGTACGCGTACCATTTCCGGTTTCGCATGCTCAGTCACAACATTTTCGTGTATAATGCATTTTTTTACGAAATGGTCTGACGGGATTTCAAACATGATATCCAACATGAGATCTTCCACAATAGAACGAAGACCGCGCGCACCCGTATTGCGCTCATAAGCTTTTTGTGCAATTGCACGAATGGCATCCTCATCAAACTCAAGTTCAACATCGTCCATTTCCAAAAGCTTCTTATACTGTTTTATAAGCGCATTTTTTGGCTCTGTTAAAATTCTTACTAACGCATCCAAATCCAGATTTTCTAATGTAGACACCAGCGGCATACGACCGATAAATTCCGGAATTAAGCCGAATTTTAATAAATCCTGCGTTGTAATATGTTTTAACGCCTTTCCAAACACATCATTCTTTTTGCTCTCAACTTTTGCACCAAAACCCATAGAATTTTTACCTATACGGTTATTGATAATGGTTTCGATGCCGTCAAAAGCCCCGCCGCAAATAAACAAAATATTTGTAGTGTCGATTTGAATAAACTCTTGCTGGGGGTGTTTTCTTCCGCCTTGCGGTGGCACGGATGCAACCGTTCCTTCCAGCATTTTCAAGAGCGCCTGTTGCACGCCTTCGCCGCTGACATCTCTTGTGATGGATGGATTTTCGGATTTTTTAGCGATTTTATCAATCTCATCGATATAAATAATACCGCGCTGAGCAAGTTCAATATCATAGTTTGCCGCTTGAATTAAGCGAAGCAAAATATTTTCAACATCCTCGCCCACATAGCCCGCTTCCGTCAAAGAAGTGGCATCCGCAATCGCAAACGGAACCTCTAAGATTTTCGCAAGAGTCTGCGCCAAAAATGTCTTGCCGGAGCCCGTAGGTCCAATCAATAATATGTTGCTCTTTTGAATTTCAACCTCGTCATCCGTATTGTTGTGCCCCAAACGCTTGTAATGATTATACACAGCAACGGACATCGCTTTTTTAGCATCGTCCTGCCCGATTACATACTGATCTAAAATTTCTTTAATCTCTTTCGGTTTTGGGATACTATCTAAATCAAAAGTAATTTCCTGCTGAAAATCTCCGTCTAAAACGCTTTGACACAACTCAACACACTCATTACAAATGTAGACACCCGGTCCTGCGACCAGGCGTCTAACTTCGTCTTGCGTTTTTCCACAGAAAGAGCATTTCAACATTTTTGAGTTTGTAGGTGTTTTACCGTTGGACATAGAATCACCTCATAAATTTCTCTTCTGTTATGCTTTAGAAATTACCGCATCAATCAACCCGTATTCCTTCGCTTCCTGAGCGGACAAGAAATTGTCTCGTTCAGTATCTGCCTGAATTTTTTCAATAGGCTGACCCGTGCGCTCACTCAGAATTTGGTTTAGGTTGTTTTTCATTCTGAGAATTCTATCTGCATGGATTTTAATATCAGTAGCCTGACCTTGCATACCACCAAGCGGTTGGTGAATCATAATCTCGCTGTTCGGCAAAGCAAAACGCTTTCCCTTCTCACCTGCTGCAAGCAAAAACGCACCCATACTTGCAGCCATACCGATACAAATCGTAGAAACATCGCATTTGATGTACTGCATAGTATCATAAATCGCCATACCGGCAGTAATGGAACCACCCGGGCTATTGATGTAGAACTGAATATCCTTATCCGGATCTTCACTCTCCAGGAATAAAAGTTGTGCTACTACAAGACTGGCTGTAACATCGTTTACCTCGTCGCCCAAGAAAATTATTCTTTCTTTTAACAATCGCGAAAAGATGTCATAGGCGCGTTCACCACGATTTGTTTGTTCAATTACGGTAGGTACTAAACTCATATTCACACAAATCACTCCTATTTACATATTTTGTCGCCGAATACCAAATAATTATTCCGCGTCTTTTTTTGTAGTCTTCTTAGTTGTCGTTGCCTTTTTTGCAGCAGTTGTTGTAGACTTCTTTGTTGTAGTTGTCTTCTTTGCAGCCGGTTTTTCAGCCTTGTGTTCAGCATCTTCTGTTTTTTCTTTTGTTGCAGTAGCTTTCTTTGTTGTCGTCTTCTTCGCAGCCGGCTTTTCTTCTACCAAAGACAGAAGGTACTCAATCGTTTTGTTGGTCACAACATCCTTCTTCAAATCTTCCGATTGAACATACATCTTCACCTGCTCAACTTCCATCTTGTACTGTTCAGCAAGTTTTGTGTATTCAGCCTCAACCTCAGCATCGGTTGCTTCAATCTTCTGCTTCTTTGCTACCGCTTCGAGTGCGAGCATGCCCTGAACCTGCTTTTCAGCCTGCTCTTTGAACTGTGCTCTGAACGCAGCCATATCCATGCCGCTAAACTGCAGGTACTTTTCTACGCTCATACCCTGATAGGAAAGACGCATCTCGAAATCTCTTACCATATCATCAATTCTGTTTTCGTACATAACTTCCGGGATTTCAACCTTCATCTTAGAAATCACATAGTCGATTACATTATTTTCAAGCTCCTGCTTTGCGCGCTTTTCAGCCGCATCTTTAAGCTTTTTATTAACATCGTCTCGCAGTTCTTTCAAAGTTTCAAACTCGCTGACATCTTTCGCAAATTCGTCATCCAGTTCCGGAAGTTCTTCTGCCTTGATTTCGTGTACCTTTACTTTAAAGGTTGCTTCTTTGCCGGCAAGATTTTCTGCATGATACTCTGTCGGGAAAGTTACTTTCACTTCAACATCATCGCCTGCATTCTTACCAACGAGCTGATCTTCAAATCCCGGGATAAACTGACCAGAGCCGAGTTTTAAGCTGTGGCCCTCAGCCTTACCGCCGTCAAATGCAACGCCGTCACAAAATCCTTCATAGTCAATAACTACCGTATCACCGAGTTGGCTTGCGCGTTCCTCGACCGGAACAATACGCGCGTTTTGCTTACGCATATTCTCAAGTTCAGCATCAACATCTTTCTTTGCAACCGGATAGGACGGCACTTTAACTTCGATCTTATCGAGCTTGCCAAGTTTCACTTCCGGCTTAACGGTTACTTTTGCAGTTAAAATTAAATTTTTGCCTTCTTCCGGGAATTGCTTGATGTCCACTTCAGGACGATCTACCGGTTCAACACCTGCTTCCGCAATGGCATTTTCATAAGCTTCCGGGAAAACAAAATTAATGGCATCATCATAAAATACAGCCGGAGAATACATCTTCTCGATGATTTTCCTCGGTGCCTTACCTTTTCTGAAACCCGGAATGTTGAAGCTCTTAACATTCTTTATGTATGCTTTTTGCATAGCTGCCTCAAAAGCTTCTGCCGAAACCTCAAATTCAAGGATTACGCTGTTTTTCTCTGTTGCTTCTACCTTTACATTCATTCTTTACTTCCTCCAGTTTGACGAATACTCTGCAAAACCTTCGTCAAATTTTTTCAAACTTGCAGACAATAACATATTATAACATATGTATAAAATTTTGCAAGTCTTTTTGTGAAATTGTTCCAGTTTTTTTCTTTATTTGTCCCCTCTGACTAATATCGGACTAAAACCAATACAATTACATGAAATCAAGTGATAACTAATACCATCAACCGTCTGATTGCGCTTAAAATTTGCAGGGACAGTATGCAAATGACCGTAATAGACATCACGAACGCCATATTTTTTTATCAACGCAGCAAAATTATCATCTGCTACACCGTCGTAAATCGGCGGGTAATGCGAGAAAAATAGAATTTCTTTCAAATTCATACTTTGCGCGTATTGCAGCGACATCTCTACCCTTCCCAGTTCGCGTTGATAAATCTTTGTGTCCTGTGCACTTAAATTTTCAAAAACCGGGCTTTGCCAAAAGCGTGTTCCACAAATGGCATATTCATCAAACGCAATGCAATTATTCTGAATAAAGCGCATGTTCTTATAGTCATGTAAATCAATAAATTTTTCTACTTTTGCCAATGTGTCCCACCAATAATCATGGTTGCCCTTTAAAAGAACTTTTATACCGGGCAGACTATTTAAAAAATCGAAATCTTTTTTTGCTTCTTCTAAATCAATCGCCCAACAAAAATCTCCGGGCAAGACGACACAATCATCATCACAAATCAGATTTTGCCAGTTTTCTTTTAGTCGGTATACATAGTTTTCCCATGTCTTACCAAATACATCCATTGGCTTATCTACACCAAGCGGCAAATGCAAATCAGATATTGCATAAATCGCCATAGCGCACCTCCGATAGTTATTTAGAATACTTATTTAACAGTTCCTGTTTGATATCCCAAAGCGCTTTCGACATATCGACATAGTATTTATGCGGATTTTCAAATCGCTTAACCTCATCCCATAGTGAATCTACTTGTTCACTGCAATAGGCTTTAATTTCGTCGAGCGCCTTGTTTTCGTATACACATTCGCCGTTTTTAAAAATCTGCACGAGCATCGGCCTTGCTTCGAAATTTTCAACAGTTTTACGCTTCCAGACATGCTCAGGATCAAAAATTTCATATGGCTGAGAATCATCAATGATTTCATCATGGAGCGTTAACACATCGGCGATTGCTTTTCCTGTTTCTTTCGAAAACAATCTGTATACTTGTTTAAAGCACGGCGTTGTAATCTTTGCCACATTTTCGCTCAGTTTAATCTTCGGAATCGGATTGCCGTCCTTGCCTTCTACGGCTACAATCTTGTATACGCCGCCGAATACAGGCTCAGAACGCGATGTAATCAAGCGTTCACCAACACCAAAGGAATCAATTTGTGCCCCCTGCGTCAGAGTATCACGGATAATATATTCGTCGAGTGAATTGGATACAACAATTCCGCAATCTTCAAAACCTGCATCATCGAGCATTTTTCTTACCTTCTTAGATAGATATGTGATGTCGCCGCTATCTATTCGAACACCTTTCGGTCGATACCCCATCGGTACTAAAACTTCATTAAATACTTTGATTGCATTCGGAACACCGCTTTTGAGTACATTGTATGTGTCAACCAATAATGTACAGCTATTCGGATAGGTCTGTGCATACGCTTTAAAAGCATCGTACTCCGTATCAAATAATTGTACCCAGCTGTGCGCCATAGTACCGAGTGCCGGTACGCCGTAATCTCGTTCTGCAATAGCGCAAGCAGTGCCGCAACACCCTGCAATATACGCCGCGCGTGCACCCATTATCGCCGCATGATAACCCTGCGCGCGTCTGGAACCGAACTCCATCACAGCGCGGCCGCGCGCAGCACGGACGATTCTGCTTGCTTTCGTGGCAATCAGGCTTTGATGATTTACAGTAAGCAAAATCATTGTCTCAATAAACTGCGCCTGAATAATCGGTCCTTTTACACACACAATCGGTTCTCCGGGGAAAATCGGTGTTCCTTCTTCTATTGCCCAAACATCACATTCGAACTTAAAATCTTTTAAGTACGCCAAAAATTCCTCTCCGAACACACCTTTACTACGCAAATAGGCTATATCTTCTTCATTGAACTGTAACCCCTTAAAATAAGAGATCAATTGTTCAACGCCAACCATAATTGCATAACCGCCATCATCAGGCACTTTTCTAAAAAACATATCAAAATATGCAATTCGGTCTTTAAATCCATGCTGAAAATAGCCATTTGCCATTGTGAACTCATAAAAATCCGTAAGCATTGTCAAATTTATATCTGCCATAGTTATCTCTCCTATTGTATTTTCTTCAAATTCGCAAACAAAGCCATTAAGTTTTTGTGCTCACCGCTATCGAATTCAATCTCGATTTTTTTATCGTTACCGAGAGGAATGACATTTAACACTTTTCCGCGACCGAACTTTTTGTGTTCAATAATGTCCCCGACGGAAAAGTCCGTTTCTGCTTTTTCGTTAGCACGCACATCGAAACTTTTATAAAGCGCCGCTTTGGTCATACCACCAAAAGATACAGTTTCGGTTTTTGGCACATTACTATAATAATCGTTTCTGACACCACTGTCGAAATCACTTTGTGTGTAATCCGGCATAAAGTCTATTGTGTGTCTTTGTGCCATTTGCTTGCGCTCCCTTATCTTTCTGCCTTCAAAACACATAGTCAGTTCTGATGGGATTTCTTTAACAAATCGAGATGGCGGCGAAAATTTTGTTTGACCGAAAATCATGCGAGATGCTGCATGCGTAATAAACAGTTTTTGCTTAGCACGCGTAATTGCTACATAACAAAGTCTCCGTTCTTCTTCGATGCCGTCTTCCTCTAACATAGATTGCATCCCGGGAAAGAGACCTTCTTCTGCGCCGATGATATACACCACCGGAAATTCCAAGCCCTTCGCTGTGTGAATTGTCATTAAAGTTACGGTCGGTTGGTCTTCGTCATAATTGTCAATATCAGACACCAATGAGATCTCTTCCAAAAACCCCTCCAATCCCGACATTTCATGCTCTGTTTTCTCAAATTCCTGTGCAGCACTCAAAAGTTCGTCTAAGTTTTCAATTCTCGTTTGCGATTCAATGTCGCCTTCTGCCATCAATGCCGCACGATAACCGCTTTCAACAAGTACGGTTTCAATAAAATCGGCAACAGACATTGTATCCTTGCGTTCTTTGAGCGAAAGAATCATTTTCGTAAACATATCAAATTTTGCCGCGGCTCTTGCGATGTCCGCGTGCGCTGTAGCTTCGCAAATTACATCAAACAGATCTTTTTTATCGCGTTGCGAAATCCATTCTGCTTTCGCGACACTGGCATCGCCTATCCCTCGTTTCGGCTCGTTGATAATGCGTTTTAAACTGACGGTATCCTTCGGATTCACGATGACGCGCAGATAAGCAATCGCATCCTTGATTTCCTTGCGGTCATAGAAACGCAGTCCCGAAAGCACTCGATAAGGAAGTCCGTATCTTAACAGCGCATCTTCCATTACACGCGACTGTGCGTTTGTGCGATACAAAAGCGCAAAATCTTTAAAAGAATAGTTTTGTTCTGAAACCATTCGATCTATTTCTTTTGCAACAAAATAAGCTTCATCCCGTTCGTCGTCAGCGTGATAAATGCAGATTTCATCTCCCGTTTCCCCTGCCGTCCACAAATCCTTCCCCTTTCGTTTGAGGTTGTTGGAAATTACAGCATTGGCAGCATCTAAAATGTTTTTAGTAGAGCGATAGTTTTGCTCTAATTTAATTATTTTTGCATCAGGAAACTGTTTTTCAAAATCCAAAATATTTTTGATGTTTGCCCCTCGAAATTTATAGATACTCTGGTCATCATCGCCAACCACGCAAAGATTTCCGTGCTTTTTTGCCAAAAGATAAATCAATCTGTACTGTGCATTATTCGTATCTTGATACTCGTCCACCATGATATATCTGAATCGGTGATTATAGTATGCAAGCACATCTTCGTGTTCTTCAAATAAGCGGATTGTATTTACGATCAAATCGTCAAAATCCATCGCATTATAATCTTTAAGTTTACTTTGGTACAACTTATATGCCATGGCTATTTTGCTCATTTTATAATCAGAAGCATACATTTCTTCAAAACGCGCAGAGGTTAACATATCATCCTTTGCACGGCTGATTTCACCATAAAGCATATTAGGTGTAAATATCTTATCGTCCAAATTCAGTTCTTTTATACATTCCTTTAGCAGCGTTTTTGTATCTTGCGTATCATAAATACTAAAATTCCGCTCGTAACCGAGACGGCTGCAATCCCTGCGTAAAATACGCACACAAAGCGAATGGAATGTAGACGCACAAATTTCATCTCCGCCTTCCATCTTCGTGCTAATTCGTTCTTTCATCTCCTGTGCGGCTTTATTCGTAAATGTAATTGCTAAAATATGATAAGGCGAAATACCTCTATGTTCAATCATATGTGCAATACGATTAACAAGCACCGTCGTTTTGCCACTTCCTGCACCCGCTAAAATCAGAAGTGGGCCTTCCGTTGTTTGCACAGCCAATTTTTGTGCTTCGTTTAAATTGCTCATTGTTTGCTATCTCCCCTTGATGAAACGATCAATAAAATAAAATATATAACCGACAATTAAAAAGCTTGATGCCAGAATACCTACCCAAGCAAAGTTGCCTGCTGTAAGTGGATATAGTGTCAAAATACCCGTATAGGCAAGCACACCGACTCCCAGAAAATATACGTACAAAAACAGCATCCAAAGCAGAGGATCATAACCGCGCATACGGCAGGTATTATCAAATAAAGCCCAGTCCAGAAGCATGATCAGCGGCGCAATATAATAAAGCACGAACGCTATACCATTCGGTCTATATGCGCCTTTTGCATAGAAATGATATACAACAAACACAAAGACCATGCAAATTGTTAAAAAACATTTGATACGCGAAAATATATACGAACCCTTTGATGTCACTTTAAAGCGAATTGCATTGTAAATCAAAACGGATACTATACATAGAAAACTCAGAAAATTCACTAAATTTTCATAATAGCGCAAGGATTGTAAAAATACAGATAAATTCATGTCGGACAAGCGTGCAAAAGCCTGAATTTCCAGCAACAAAAACAAAAGTCGCAACAAAAGCGCAAACACAGATCGCATATCCTGAAACAATTCTCCGGTAAATAAACGGTCAAGCAAATACAACCCGATACATAACACGCCTAAATTTAACAAAAGTTGCATAAGTTCTTGCCTGGCGGAAAATAAGCCAAAAAACTCCAATGCGTCAGGCAAGGAAAACACCTTTGCCGCTAAAACACAAAGCAACGCTGCCAGCGCCAATGCCCCGAGCATGCCAATAAGCATCTGCCACAGCTTAAGTCTTGCATGTTTGTCGAAAATTAAATAATCTAAAATCATCATAAACGGTAATAACACATTTAAAATCCATTCGTTATTACCATGGGATAATATCATGTTTAAATTCATCCCCAAAGTCAACAGAGAAAGAAAAGCACAGCTTGTTTTAAAAAACATCAAAGCTTTCAGCATTCTGCCCCGCAGTGTCGCAAAAAACACGAATAAAATGCAAATCAAATTGCAGAAGGCAGTAAACACTGTAAAGTTCAACAACTTTACAGTGTTGTCTTGCAAGTTAAAAGCAGCTCGTTCCAGTATTGCCCATGCGGAAAACAATATAAAAGCAAGACGATATATTACGGCAATAGTCTTTTTCATTCACTCATACTCCTCTGCAGTATTCGTCATGTATCCGATTCGCAAACCGCACCGCCTCCATTGCATCCTTTGCATAATGGTCTGCGCCGATGGCATCGGCATACTCCTGCGTTAACACAGCACCACCAACAATGACTCTGCAGCCGGGCACAGTTGCGCGCAGCATCTCAATCGTTTCACGCATTGCTGGCACTGTAGTCGTCATCAATGCACTAAGGCCAACCATAGGCGCATTGTTTTCTTTCACAAGAGAAACGACCGTTTCCGGAGAAACATCGCGTCCGGCATCGATGACATCAAAACCATAGTTATCCAAAAGAACTTTTACAATATTTTTCCCTATATCGTGTATATCCCCTTTAACCGTTGCTAAAACAATCGTACACTTTTTTGTCTGTGCTTCGTTTGAAGAATTCATATGATTTTTTACTACATCAAACGCCGCTTTTGATGCTTCTGCGCTCATTAACAGTTGCGGCAAAAACATGGTTTTATCCTCAAAACCCTTTCCAACAAAGTCCAATGCAGGAATTATATCTTCGTTGATGATTTCCAATGGTTTTTTCGCTGATAGTAATGTACGCGTACATGTCACAGCGCTATTTTTAATCCCCTTGATAATTGCATACCTCAAATCATTCGTTGATGCAGTCAAATCAGAATCATTCTTGCTTGTATTCTCTGATGAGAACGAAACTTCAGATGCAAACTCTATGTAATTTGCACAATTTTCATCCATGCCTCGAAGTGTCATATAGGTCTTATATACTTTCATCATTTCCGCAGAGCTGGGGTTCAGAATTGCGGCATTCAAGCCTGCAGAAAGTGCCATGGCATAAAAGGTCGAATTGATTAAATTTCTTTGCGGAAGTCCAAAAGAAATATTGGAAACGCCCAAACTGGTTTTGCATCCAAGACGCTCGGAAATCATTTTAAGCGCATCAATCGTCACATTTGCAGAATTCACATCAGCACTTATAGTCATCGCAAGTGGATCAAAAATCAGATTTTTCGGATCAATACCGTATGATTTTGCAGAATTATAAATTTTTTGAGCAACAGCAAAGCGTCCCTGCGCCGTTTCAGGTATGCCGTTTTCATCCAATGTCAACGCAACCACAACGCCGCCGTACTTTTTTACAATCGGAAAAATGGAATCCATGCTTTCCTTTTTGCCATTAACGGAGTTAACCAAAGCCTTGCCATTATAAATACGCAATGCCTTTTCCATGGTTTGAATGTCAGATGTGTCAATCTGCAGCGGCAGAGGTAAAATCGCTTGCAATTCACGCACTGCCGTACACATCATTTCCGTTTCATTTATTTCAGGCAAACCAACATTGACATCCAAAATATGTGCACCGTTTTCCTGTTGTCGCACGCCTTCGTTTAAAATATAATCTATATTTTTCTCGCGCAGCGCCTCTTTGAACGCTTTTTTGCCGGTGGGATTGATACGCTCGCCGATGATAATCGGACTGTCGCCAATGCAAACAGCAGATTTATATGAAGATACAAGCGTATCGGTTTTGTACGAAATATTTAAAGGCGTTATATCCTTTGTTTTTTCAACGACTGCTTTTATGTGTTCCGGCGTTGTACCGCAACACCCTCCGACTACACGCGCACCACAATTTATAATTTCTTTGATGGCTTCAGCAAATTGTTCGGCATGAATATCATACACCGTTTCCTCACCAACCACACTCGGCAAGCCTGCATTCGGATTGACAATCACAGGCACGGATGCATATTTTAAAAGTTCACGCACAACAGGCAACATCTGCACAGGTCCTAAGCTGCAATTTACACCAAGTGCGTCTACGCCAAGTCCTTCGAGCACCGAAACCATCGCCAGCGGGTCAGCACCCGTCATCAGTTGCATATTTTCATCATACACATTGGTGACAAACACCGGCAAATCGGAGTTTTCTTTCGCAGCCAAAACCGCCGCCTTTGTTTCATAGGCGTCGTTCATGGTCTCAATTAAAATCAAATCTACACCGCAAGAAGCACCAATACGCACAACTTCGGCAAATACATCTACCGCATCCTCAAACTCCAACTCTCCTAAAGGTTTTAAAAGTTTGCCGGTAGGACCGATGTCTAAGGCGACATATTTCCCCTCAAAACCTTGAACAGCACGCTTTGCATTTTTAACCGCAGCACGAATCAGGTTTTCCACGCTGTATTCGCTATTAGTATCAACTTTCAAACGGTTAACGCCAAATGTATTCGTTGTTAAAATATCACACCCTGCCGCAAGATACGCACGATGAATGTCACAAATTTCTTGCGCGTGCGTAATATTCCAGAGTTCCGGCAATTCACCCGGCTTAAGACCGCGCGCTTGCAACTGTGTCCCCATGGCACCGTCAAAATACAATATTCTGTTTTGCATTGCCTCCATAATTTTCATCTTTTATCATCCTTACGAAAAGTACAATTTGAATTTTTGCATTCTGTGCATTTGTTGGGCAAGCACAATTCCTGCCTACACACGCCGACAAATGCCGTTACGGATTTGCTTGGCAGCATCATGTGTGCATCCGTGAGCGTCAGTCCGATTTTTCTTTGACTGTCAAGCGTTTGCAAAATCTGTTTTTGATATTCTAAAGATAAATCTTCATAACCGGCGCTGAATCTCGGTTTTAAAAACAAACCTTGCGTTTGTGCATGTTTTTCAAACACTTCCAGGCACAACAAGTCACAATAAGCTTCTATCATAGCAGCACCTGCTGCTTGCAAAGCAAGTGCCTTGCTGGCCGCAATTTTACTTGCACGCGCAATTTCTCGATCCAAATCTATCCCGGCAGTGGCCGCAAGCATAAAAACGAAATCACATTCTTGTAAATATAATGAAAATGCCTTTGACTGAACCTTAAACGCACCTAAATCCACAACAGCATTCCTTTCAAATCGCGGTTTGCATAAGATATAAGCCGCTTTGCATCTCGCAACCTTTAAAGCCGTATCCATCGCACTTAGCGCAAGCGAAATGACTTGTGTTTCTCTTGTGCTCGGACTGCCCATGTACCGAAGCACTTCGTCGAGTGAAATGCATGGCTTCTTGGTTGATGTATGAATATAAACGGGAGAAATCTCCATTATTCTATCCCCTGTTATCGAATAATCTCAGAAATATTTTTCTGAATCTTTTCTGCAACCTCCGGCTTATTCATGGAGTATACATGAACAGCATTAATTCCGTTTGACAGCAAATCAATAATTTGATCTGTTGCATACGCAACGCCGGCTTGCAGCATAGCCTCCGGCCGATCACCGTATTTATCCACAATAGATTTAAATCGCTGCGGTAAGTATGTACCGGAAAGGGCACAAATTCGACTGATTTGCTTGCCGTTTGTCACCGGCATAATTCCGGCAACAATCGGCACCGTAATTCCGGCCTCTCTAATCTTATACATAAAATTATATAAAATATTGTTATCAAAAAACATCTGTGTCGTTAAAAATTCGCAACCGGCGTCCACTTTACGCTTAAGATTTAAGATGTCCTCTTTAGAGCATTTTGACTCCGTGTGCCCCTCGGGATAACAAGCACCCCCGATACAAAAATCGCCAAGCTCCTTGATGTCCGCAATCAAATCGCTTGCATAATGGTAGGTGCTTTCTTTTGTATTGTACCCATCCGGAATGTCACCGCGCAAAGCCAAAATGTTCTTAATCCCTTTCGCTTTCAGTTTGCTAAGTTGTGCGTGCACCATTTCTTTATCTGAAGAAATACATGTCAGATGTGCAAGCGGTGTAACCCCTTGTCGAAAAACAGTTTCAGCCATATCAACGGTGTATTGGCTTGTGCCGCCGCCCGCGCCGTAGGTTACACTCATAAAACTTGGCTTTAACCGGGCAATTTTTTCTACTGCATTTTTAACGCTCCCGTATGTAGTGTCCGTTTTCGGCGGAAACACCTCGAAAGATAATGTGGGTTTGTCTTGTTTAAATAGCTCCGAAATTTTCATATCTGCACCTCTGACCAAATCCTGATTTTTACACAAATACTTTCTAATATAACTCATTAAGTATACTTCTTTCAAAGCAGAACCTTGTTTTTGCTTTGAATTACATTTTAAAACTTATGCATATTTTATCATATTAAACAAGAAAATACAACATTTTGGAAAAATACTTTTATAAAATAATCTCGGCAAAACAGAAAAATCGGATATGCGTTTGCATACCCGATTAAATAATTTTATATTTATCTCTGCACGCGGCCCGAACCGTCACCGCCAGCGAGATTTTCAACATCTGCCCTGGAAACGAGATTAAAGTCGCCCGGAATTGTGTGCTTGAGCGCAGATGCCGCAACACCGAACTCAAGCGCATCTTTAAAGTTCTTACCGTCAACAAAGCCGCAAATTACACCGCCTGCAAAGGAATCGCCGCCGCCCACACGGTCAACAATCGGAGAAATTCTATACTTTTTGGAATGGTAAAACTCCTTGGTTTCGCTGCAGTAAATGCATGCAGACCATCCGTTGTCGGACGCAGAGAAACTTTCGCGCAGAGAACTGATTACATACTTAAAATTAAACTTCGCAACCATCTGCTGGAAAATATCTTTGTAGCCTGCAAGTTCAAGTTCGCCGCTGGTAACATCCGTGTTGCCCGGTTTAAATCCAAGTACTTTTTCAGCATCTTCCTCATTGCCGATACATACATCAACATACTGCATCAGGTTTGTCATAACCTTCTGTGCCTTTTCACTCGACCAAAGCTTCTTTCTAAAGTTCAAGTCAACAGAAACCGTGATACCTTTTGCTTTTGCAGCTTTAAGCGCAATCTCGGTAAGTTCTGCAGCCGCATCAGATACTGCCGGTGTGATACCTGTAAAGTGGAACCAGTCAGCACCTTCGAAAATCTTATCAAAATCAAAATCCGCAGCCGAAGCCGTAGCAATAGAAGAATTTGCGCGGTCATAAACAACGGCAGATGCTCTCATCGCTGCACCGGTCTCCAGAAAATAAATACCGAGTCTATCACCGCCGCGAGCAATGTTCTTGGTTTCCACATTCATTTTTCTGAGTGCTGCAACAGCACACTCACCAATTGGATTTGCCGGAACCTTGGTTACGAACTCAACATCGTGACCATAGTTTGCAAGCGAAACAGCAACATTCGCCTCGCCGCCGCCATAGCAAACATCAAATTCGTCTGCTTGGATAAACTTTTCATTGTTCGGGGTAGAGAGTCTTAACATAATCTCGCCCATTGTAACTATCTTTGCCATTATGTATACTTCCTTTCTCTTGTTAAACTAAGAAAATCATTTTGCTGCGCGAGCCGCCTTAATATTTTCAATAAACTGCTTGCCGATTCTTGTGATGCTTGCGTAATCGCCAGTCTTTGCACCGCCGGTCAAACAACCGCCTGCACCAACCGCCACAGCACCGGCTTTTATCCATTCGCCCACATTATCTACATCCACACCACCGGTCGGCATAAACTTTGCCTGCGGAATCGGACCGTGAATCGCTTTAATCATCTTCGGCCCCATGGTATCGCCCGGGAAGAGCTTAATAATATCGCAACCTGCTTCCATAGCCGCTACAGTTTCCTTGATGGTCATAACGCCCGGCATATATGGTATTCTGTAACGGTTACAAAGTTTTGCTGTTTCCAAATCAAAGTACGGGCTTACAATATACTGTGCACCTGCTAAAATTGCAATTCTTGCAGTTTCAGAGTCCATAACCGTTCCTGCGCCAAGGATAATTTGGTCTGGGGAATAAGTGTTTGCGACTTCGCTGATTACTTTATCCGCAGACGGAACCGTAAATGTCATTTCGATTGCAGCAACGCCACCTTCAATACAAGCGTCCGTAATTCTCTTTGCTTGCTGTGCCGATGTTGCACGAACAACTGCAACCAAGCCAACCTCTTGTATTTTTTGTAATACTGTCTCTTTATCCATATCACATACTCCTTTTTTATCGGACATGCCGAACATTATTATGCGAAATAATTATACTACATTTTAAATAAATTTGCAACCAAATTTTCGCACAATAATAATTTATTATGATTTATTCATTTTAATTAATTTTAGACGCAAATAGAACAAGTACATTATAAACGGCAAACCCAAATATCCGAAAAACGAATACAAAAAACGAACAATTTCGGTAAATTCAAGCATACAAATCGGCACTGCGGCGAGCATTAGCACGAATACCGCTCCCCGTGTAGTCATGTGGTATCTTGTTTTTAAAAAATCAAGCGCACCATATCCGCAACCCAAAGCTGTTGTGAGCACAGAAAACATTAACATGAATGAATATATCGCCGTATATGCTCTTCCGCTGCGCTCAACAATATCATAAAGCGGTATATCACCGAGCATAATCTTGTTTTTGTAGATGCCGAGCACAAACCAAATGCAAATCGCCAATCCAGTAAGCATACCCGATGTTAATAAACAAGAAATTTTAATTTCCTTTTCATTTTTGCAATAACTCCCCATAGAACAAAGCACAACCAATACAGACAAAAGATTATACGAAACATATACTCCCCCATCCGTTAAACTTGCAGCTGCTTTTTTATAATAATGCTCATAGGCAAATGTCTGAACATCCCGATATAAAATGCCGTGAACACATACAAGAAAAATACCTATGCAAATCAGCGGCGCAAGATATAAGTTTACCTTTGCTACCCCACATATATCGTTTAGCAAAACTATTGTGCATACAAAAAACAAGCAAAAAACGCCAACCATGCGCGGAATATGGAAGGATTGTAAAAACAAAGCTCCCGTTGCCGATGCCATCGCGCACAAACCGCAAAAGGAAAATGCCGCTACGCATGCCTCGATTAAATATTTGGCACATGGAGAATGAATATAGTCTAAAAATTCATTAAAACCGTTAACGGAATTTCTGTGATTAAACAGCAAAACCGTTTCAAAAACCATATAAAACAAAATAAACACAAATAAAAGTCCGACTGCGCCCCATTTCCCGTGCACAGAAAAGAAGGAAAAAATCTCCTGTCCAGTTGCAAATCCGGCGCCTATCACCGTTGCAACAATTGTAGTAGACAACATGAATATATCTTTGAATTTTCTCATAAATTTTCCTCCAAAATCCGCACACATAAAACACACAAAGCATACGATATACCAAAACATAACAAGGAGCGAAACCTATGTCCAGCAAAAGAACATTTACAGTAATCGGCGGTGATGCTCGAACCGTTCAGCTGGCAAACCTACTGCAAAACGACGGAAATATGGTTACTGTTTACGGAATATACAACCACCCGGATTTACAAACTCCTTGCAGTGCTGATCCGGCGCAAGCCATTTGTGACGGCGATATAATCCTTTTTCCGTTGCCCATGCTCAACAAAGACGGCAATATAACTGCGCCTTATTGCCATGCGCCTATTCGACTCAATGACTTACTACGATATGTTTCCAAAGACAAAATCGTACTTGCAGGAAACATTACACCTGTAGCAAAAAAGGAATTTGAGCTTTGCAATGTGCAAGCGATAGATTATTTTGAGCGCGAAGATCTTACGGTAACAAATGCAATGCTAACTGCAGAAGGCGCCATGCAAACATTATTAAACAACTACACAGATACACTCACGGGCGCGAGAATTCTATTGCTGGGTTATGGCCGAATCGGCAAGTTTATGATTAAACTTTTAACCGCATTCGGCAGTCAAATCACAGTGGCCGGTCGGCGAAGCGATACGCGTGCATGGATAGAATGCTTAGGTTTAAACTATGTTGATATTGCTGCAGATGAAACTTATACAGACGCATATGACATCATTATAAATACCGTACCACATACAATTATTACTGCCAATCGAATAGAAGCACTTTCCGAAAAATGTATAATTTTAGACTTGGCATCGGGCACCGGCGGTACAGATTTTATACACGCACAAAAATGCGGAATACACGCAATACATGCACTTTCCCTCCCGGGAAAAGCAACGCCATTGGCAGCAGGTGCAGCTATCAAAAATGCAGTAACAGAAATTTGCAATGATTTGGGGGTGTAGATATGGAATTAACAAATAAAAGAATCGGTTTTGCACTTACGGGTTCTTTTTGCACATTCAGCAGCGTACTTAAGCAACTTTTAGCTTTAGCACAAACGGGTGCTAAAATCACACCAATCATGAGTGACGCAGCTTATACCTATGATACGCGTTTCGGCAAAGCAACTGATATACAAAATGAAATCAAAAATATTTGCGAAAATGAAATTGTACATACAATTTTTGATGCAGAACCAATCGGTCCCAAAAAGCTTTTGGATTTACTCATCATCGCGCCTTGTACCGGGAATACACTCGGAAAACTTGCCTGCGGTATTACGGATACGCCCGTGACCATGGCAGCAAAGGCGCATTTACGCAACGAAAGGCCTGTTTTAATCGCACTGTCTACAAACGATGCCCTGGGCGCATCCGGGAAAAACATTATGACTTTAATGAACAACAAAAATTATTTCTTTGTTCCGTTCGGTCAAGATGATGCATTTAGCAAACACAAATCTCTGGTAGCAGACATGACAAAAATCATTCCCTCGGCTAAATTCGCATTAGAAGGCATACAAATGCAACCGCTACTGATAAGACAATAGTATATAATCTTAGTTAGACGCACAAATTCACCCATGATCTCAACACTTTTGTTAACAAATTTATGTAGCCGAGTTTCTCAACTCCGTGTGCAGCTATCAAGGATACGACACCAATTTCCTTTCCGTTTTCATATACCGTTACAGCGCCGAGTTTTTCTCCTTTTACAATCGGCGCTTTTTTAACAGGCTCAAAAGAGACTTTTGTCTCCACATTCGCTTCTTCTCCTTTTTTTAGCAAATGTGCAAAATCACTTTCTGCTAAAATTTGTACACTTTCAAGTGCACCTTTTTCAACATGCACTTCCCCCATGACTGCATCTTTTTCTACCAATTTTGTAATTTTGTAATTTGCAAAACCATAGTCAAGTAATTTCGACGCATCCGAAAATCGTTTTGGCGAAGTGGGCGCACCCAGAACAACGGCAACAAGTTGCATGCCATCACGCATTGCCGATGCCGATAAGCAAAACAACGCGTCATTGGTTGATCCCGTTTTTAGCCCGTTTGCACCTTTATAAAATCTTATTAACTTGTTTGTGTTCGCCAGTTGAAATTTCCCGTCACGCAAGCTATCTAACCAAATTGTCGTAAAATCTAATATCTTTGGATGCTTCAAAAGCTCGCGTGACATAATTGCGATATCACGCGCCGTTGAATAGTGTCCGGCTTCATCGAGCCCATTTGTATTTTTAAATACAGTATTCTTCATTCCAAGTTCGATAGCGCGCGTATTCATTTTTTCAACAAAAGCCGTTACACTTCCGCAGATATGCTCAGCCATAGCTACACACGCGTCATTGGCAGAAGCAACCGCAATGCCTTTAAGCATATCTCGAACCGACAAACTTTCTCCGGAATCTAAATAAATTGTCGAACCTCCCATGCTCTTAGCATATTCACTGCCGGTTACCATTTCATCCATGCTGATTTTCCCACTGTCTATTGCTTCCATAATCAGTAACATGGTCATAATTTTTGTAACACTTGCCATCGGCCGTGGAACATCGGCATCTTTTTCATATATAACACGGCCTGTATCAGATTCAACCAAGATTGCAGACGGACATGTTAGTTCCGGCAAAGCATCAGTGGCGCTTACTCCGATAGGGTTATGCCCAAAAACCAAAGAAATCAACAAGAAAATTACAATCGTCTTTTTCACCATTTCACCGCCTCCTTGTTGTATAGTTATATGACAAGTTTTTCGCTAAAATGCTCATAAAAAAAATCCCGCAACACAAAGAGTATTGCAGGATGTGAATTATAAGTTTTTATTTTCATCAAGTACACGGATTAAGTCTTGCGGAGTCCATGTTCCAAATACTGTCAATCTTCGCAAAGCAGACAATCCGTCACTTTTTCGATTCGCTCCGTAGCCGCCTACAAGGTTTATAATCTTATAGCCGGCAGCATGCGCTGCAAGCAGTTCTCGCTCGCCGGCAATACCGTTAGGAAACGCAAGCACATTACATTTTTTTCCTGTATACAGCTCAACCAACCGTTTAGAAATTACCAACTCATAGGCCAGTTGTTGTTGCGTAAGCGAAGTGGAGACCTGATGTGAATGTGTGTGACTTTGGATATCAATTAAACCGCTATCTACCATTTCCTTTGCCTGATTCCACGAAAAATGCGGATTGGAGCTGAGCGCCTTGCCGCGCCGGTCCGTAATTACAAATATAGTTGCATGAATTCCGAGTTTTTTCAAAATCGGATAGGCATATAAATAGTTGCTCAGGTAGCCGTCATCAAATGTGATTAAAATTGGGTTGCTCGGCAATGTTTCTCCATTGGTTACATGCTGATAATACATCTCATATGTAATCGGCGTATACCCTGCATCCAAAACGGCACGCATATGACGCTCGAATGTAAATGCCGGCGTATTTAAACTTGCATCATATGCCACCCCAGGGATGAAGTCTGCAATGTTGTGATATAATAATATCGGCACAGCTACATGATCGTTTGCCGCCGTCGGCATTGCGAAGCTCGTGAGCAGTAACGCAAGCACTAAAAATGAACAAATTATCTTTCGCATAAACACCTCGTTTGGAATATATCAATAACATCATTATACAGCCTTTGCACCCCTTGGTCAACCATTGTAAAGAGAATGACTTATTTTTATAATATTTTTGTTGACAAATCCAAGCTTATATGTTAAAATATTTTCTGTTGTTATGCTGCCTTAGCTCAGTAGGTAGAGCACTTCCTTGGTAAGGAAGAGGTCGGCAGTTCAAATCTGCTAGGCAGCTCCAACACAAAAAAAGCACTTGCAAACGCAAGTGCTTTTTTTGCGTTGCTTCCCTATGTACCACTTTTTCTTTCCCTTATTTTAATGTTTTTAACGCTTCGCTGAAGCGCTGGAAATGTACAACTTCTCGCGCACGCAAGAACTTAATTACATCGTTGACATCTGCATCAAAAGAAGCAAATCAACAAAATTTAATTTAAAAATCCACGATAAATATTTATCGTGGATTTTTATTACACGGAGCTTATAATATTCTTACTTATATTCGAAAAGCTCAATCTCTTCGATACCGTTTTTATATGCTTCAACAAGAGCAAACATAATACATCCGTAAGAATGAACTTCGTCCGTTTGAGGATATTTTTCGGTAATATAAGCTTTGGCCGTACCTTTTTCCTTTCCTTGTCCGGGGCACAGGCATCCCGGGCAGGACAGAACTGTCATATATTCTGTTGTAATACAGTATTTACCCAGGCCCTCAATGCCCTTTTTAAAGGCTTCCATATATTTTTCGTCCTTTAAAATTCCGCATCGTATACCTACGCCGATACCATAAAGAATAAGCCCTGTTCCGGTACATTCATACCATGCTAATTCTTCATTAAGAACCTGTCTCCACAGACCTCTTTCGGTCTGATGCTCCAACATAGAATCTGTATGATCTTTGTAAAGCTTTAATGCTTGTTCTCTGTGCGGAGAATCTTCAGGCAGATATTGAACAAGTTCGGTAATACCTAAATAACCCCAGCCATTTCCTCTTCCCCAATAATCAGAAGAAACTCTTTCCGGATCTTCAAGGCAACCTCTTGACTGATGCAAAAGTCCGTTGCTCTTATCACGGAATAAATCGTATGCCTTAAAGCAAAGCTGCGCCGCATAATCAATATACCTCTGTTCTCCCAAAGCGAGTCCAGTGTAAAGCATATACGGAGCAATGAAAGCAATAATATCAATCCACACTCTTTCATGATACTTATCATGCGAGATTATACCCTCTTTGCTGTGTGGTGAATTTATCGTAATTTCTGCATATTCACGAAGAAGCTCTGCTGTTTCAGGCATGTAATCCTTCATGCACATCCACGCTTTTACCGGGCCGCCTACTTTATATGCTTGGAAGTGATAAAAGGGATGGTCAAAGTTGTCAGGATAAAGTTCAAGATACGCTTTGCATTTATTGATGAGCTCCTCATTTTTACCGACATCAGCTGCCATAGCGAGTCCATGATATGCTAAAAGTCCATAATAGGCGCGTATACTCTCATGTTTTTCCTCATAGCGATTAAAAAGTTTAACCGCAGTATCAAGTATATTTACTTTCATTACGCTTCACCTTTCTTGTGTTTTAGATTGATTAGATGTTCCCCTGTATTGTGATCATATAAATTAATACAGTCATCCAGTATTTCTATTTCCACGCCGTCTGTACGATTCGGCGCTTCAGCCAGATACCCTCTTTGCGTTCCTTTAAGATGCCAAAAAGCAATCTGATCCAGCTTTTCTGATGACAATACATAACAGCTCATATGTTTTTTGCCAAAACCGTAAAGTCCGTCATACATTGCGTATGTGATGTCACCGTTTTCTTTTATGGATGCAGGCATCATGAGACCAGTTTTATCTAGAATCGAGGTGCCGTCAAGGGCAGCGTCCATTCTAAAATGCTTAATTCCGCAATGATGATTGCGTATTACAAGTTTATTTTTATCTGCAACATTGCAAGATGCAGACAAGTCAAAATTCGCTACAGTAAAATCAGTATATACACATACATCTTCTGCTGATTCAATGAAGTCTACAAAAAACACAATATTCTTTTCATCGGAAAAACAGATTCTTTTTGCAGATACCGTTTTGCTGCTGTTCTCATATACATACGAGGAAACCGATATTTCGGTTTCTTCGTATGTGTTTTTTATGAGTTTAAGCTGAGTCTCATAAGGCTGCCTGTCAGCAGTAACAAAACGCCACGGATTATGTATATCAGTATACAAAACTTCTTTGCCGTTAAATTTTACTGAATACTTTTCCATAATTAAAATTTTCCAGCGCTTTCAAAGTAGATGTCGTGAATCTGAACCTTCGGGTTGGACTTGAGGACAAAGAGGATGATGTCAACAACATCTTCAGGTTGCATCAGTTTTGTTCTGTCAACCGCTCTTGTACCCCAGAAACCTGTATCCGCACCGCCCGGGTTTACTGTGGTAACACGAATATTCTTGCCGCCTACCTGGATACGAAGTCCTCTGGAAAGCATGTTTACTGCAGCCTTAGCTGTGCAGTATAAAGGTGCATTACCATTTGCATTTCTTGCAGCCATACTACCGATGTTTACGATAATTGCCGGTTCTGCAGCCTTGTTTGCAAAATACTTGCAGCAAAGGAATGTACCCTTAACATTAACATCCATCATAAGATCATATGCACTTTCCTCGGTCTCCGGAATCTGTCCCGGAATGGAAAGACCTGCAAGATTTGCAAGCGCATAGAATTCGCCGTGTTTTGCATAGGCTTCTTCAAAAAATGCCTTTACTTCATCTTCGTTTGTAACATCCAGCGCCTTAGCAAAAACATCACAAGAAAGTTCTTTTGCAAAATCCATTACTGCTTCTTCGTTCGAGCAGATAGAAAGCTTTGCGCCTTCTTCTGCAAGTGCCTTACAAAGAATTCTGCCCATACCGCCGCTTGCGCCTGTGATGACTACATGTTTCCCGTTATAATTTACCATTTTATTTTCCTCCTGAATTTATAATATTAGAAATAACCGCCGTTATCAACAACTTCTGTAGGTGTCATACCGCTGTTGACCATATCCTTGATTTCAACTTCGTTGTCACGAATTTCTTCTGCACGAAGAAGTACCTCGTATGCAATTTCTCTAGGAATTACAATACATCCGTCAATATCTCCGAGAACAACATCACCAGGAAATACCATTACCTTGCCCATTGTGATTGGCATTTGATAACCGATTGTACGGAATCTGCCAAGCATACCATTCGAGCTTCTGAATTTACAGAAAACAGGAAAGTTCTGCTCAAGAACACGATTCGTATCACGAACACCGCCATCAACCATTGCGCCGCGGCACCCCTGCTTCTTAGCAGCCATTGTCATAATTTCGCCCCACTGTGCGGACTCGTCATCCTCGGAAGTATCCCATACGATAACGCTGTCCTGCGGGATTGCTTCAAGCATTTTTGCACGCTCAATCATTTCGTTTTCAAGACTAAGATTCTTTGAACCCTTGATTGTGAAAACGATTCCGGCAACCTTCATTTCTTCACGCAGGGGAAGAATATTGTTGGGAAGCGTCTGATAAAGATACTGCATTTCTCTAAGAACATCATTAACCATAGGTGTTGTTACACCCTCGTAACGGTCACAAAGCTCCTTTACGCTGATAGGAAACGGAGTATCTTTAATCTTTCCTCTCTCTTTTGTTAATTCTTCAAGATTCATATACATTCCATCCTTTCACAAAAACATTTGCAACAATATAATAACACAATATCATTCACAATTCAAATACATAAATAGCTTTTTGTTTGTATAAATCGCTCATAATTGATTGACAATAAAATTCTAATATGCTATACTTTTTATGGGTGAAGTTCATGAATAATATTGATTTTTTAATAACGAAAATAAACCGAGTAATCCACCGTAAACCAAACCCTAACTGGAGCGACGACAGACTTTTTTACGAAAGCGAATATAACATAGTTATTGTGTTGGACGGAAAAGCGAAATACATAATTAATTCCGAAGAAATCAATGTTAAAAAGAATGATATTGTAATTTTCCCTCCCGGAATTGTAAGAGCCGGTTGTTCCGATAAAATAAGTCCATGGGAATTTATTACAATCAATTTTGATTTGGATCTGAATTGTGACGAAAAAGGTTTTTTTGACAAAGGCTACTTGCTATTTGAAAGCGCAGGGACAAGTACAAGAAGCAGATTTCTCGATATCGCTTATCTATGGGAGGGCAAAAGTCCCCTTTATGCAGTTAAATGCAGGAATTTAATATCGGATATTTTATACGAGCTAATCAGGAAATCTCTCCCATATAATAAAACGCCCCACGCAGATAAGCTTGAGGCTGCGCGCACATATATACAGGCAAATTTCAGAGAGAAAATAAGCATCGAAGACCTTGCCGAAAGAATGGGCCTGAGTCAGTCATATTTTCGCAAATTGTTTACAAAGGCATACAATCAATCTCCCCAGCAATATATCATAAACCTAAGAATAAACACAGCATACGACCTTTTGATGTCAGGCGAAGTAAATGTAAGCGAAGCTGCTTCCCTAAGCGGTTTCGATGACATTTACTATTTCAGCACACTCTTTAAAAAACAAAGAGGGTTTTCCCCTTCTAAAGTCATTCATTCGTAGTACAAGACCTTCGGGCTAAGAACTGCGTTAAAAATGACCGGCCACCGCACGGGATGCCGGTCATTTTTTTGTGTCCATACAGACTTTTGTGTTATTTACCTATATACCACTTTTTCTTTCCCTTATTTTGTATATTATTTAATGCTTCACCGAAGCGTTGAAAATGCACGACTTCGCGTGCGCGCAAAAACTTAATTACATCATTAACATCCGCATCATCGGAAAATCTCAAAATGTTATCGTATGTCGCTCTCGCTTTTTGTTCTGCCGCCAAATCCTCCGTTAAATCTGTAATCGGATCCGACGAAACAGCAAAGCTGATTGCGTTAAACGGGTATCCGGCAGAATCTACCGGATATACACCGCGTCCGTGATCAATGAAGTATTGCGCGAGTGGACTGTTTTCAATTTGCCCTGTTGTAGCATTTTTTGCAAGTTGACGCACCAATGTACCAACAATTTCCAGATGCGCCAGTTCTTCTGTGCCGATGTCATTGAGCAGCGATTTGCTGATTTCGTCCGGCATGGAAAACCTTTGGGACAAATAGCGCATAGACGCACCGAGTTCACCATTTGGACCACCGTACTGACTTACAATAAAATTTGCTAATTTCGGGTTCGGCGTTTTAATTTTGACGGGATATTCTAAAAACTTTTGATATTGCCACATTATTTTTCACCCTCCTTACTGAAAATCCCACGGCCACGGGTTTTCAAGCCATGCCCATGTGTCCTGCGTATTATCCATCGCCGTCAGCGGTCCGAATTCCTTTAAAAAAGCTACATAGGCTTCCTTTGCCTTACATGTCAGTTCTTTAAATAATTCAAGCGCTTTTTTATCATTTGGATGCGTATCGAGATATAAGTTCAAATCATACGCTGCAAAGTTGTAGCTTTGTAATTTTTTAAGCATTTCTTCCCTTCTGTTCGTTTCCACAACAATTTGCATCAGCGCTCCTCCTTCAAAGACGCATTCTTCCCATAAACCTCAATCGGCAAGTCAAGTTCCGGAAAAACTGTCCCGCGCTTTAAGCCTTCCAGCGGCGTGTACAGTTCATCAAGTGTCTGAATAGGTACATAGGCATATGCGATTTTACCACATTCGTTTGTTTCGTTTGTCATAATAACTCCCCCATTTTTAGTTTTGAAGCGGGATCGATCCGTTTTCAATACAACATATGACAAAAGAAGACATTATGTGCACAATGAAAAAGCGGTGGATAATTTCCACCGCTATTTCATCATTTGGAGCAGGACATATATGAGTCCGTAAAGCATCGCAGCACAAACAGACCAAAGCAGAATTCGCCATAGTCTTCCCTTCTGTCTGCGTTCGGATTTTTTGCAATAAATTTTACAACGCTTACTGTATGCAGCCAACACCGCTTCCGCTTCCGAAACAATATCAAATTCATTACTTTCACTTTTTCGATGCATACACAGGCTCCTTTATATATGAGTTTCCTGTATACTATTTTTAACACATAATTTTGAATTATACGGCATTTGATTTTCGGTTTTCGCCAATTTTCGCAACAAGCACCGTCATATCATCATTTGCTTTTCCTTTTCGGTTTTTAAGCGCAAATTCTAAAACTCGTTTTGCTGTCTCTTCCGTCTCCACGCTTGGCAATTCTTCTAAAAATCGGACAAGACTTGAACCGGAAATTTTTGTGTCCCCCACACCATCGCTTACCAATACGATACAATCGCCGCCAGAAAGTGTATGTTTTTGTTTTTGTAATTGCGTATCCGTAAGAATGCCTGCCGGCAATGTGTTTGCCCGCACAACACACACGCCGCCTTTCTGCTTAATATATCCCTTTGCAGCACCGACTTTTACAAACTCGGTTTCGCCCGAAAACAAATCAATGACAGCAATATCCAGGGTAGCAAACGACTCTGTGCCCGCTTTAAGCACCAAAGCAGAATTCACAAGTTGCAATGCAGCATCTATATTAAAGCCCACACACAAGAGTTTTTTAAGCAAGCTGACCGCAGAAGCACTTTCCATGTTCGCACGCCGACCGCTCCCCATACCGTCGCTTAAAATTAAAACACAACGGTTGTCACGAATATTAAATACCGCATAGCTGTCTCCGTTTTCTTCTTCCCCGTCTTTTTTGACGGTTGCAACGCTACTGCTTACAAAGAAATTATACTGCGGCTCCAAACGAACTGCACAGTTATATTCATCAATTACAGATATACGCATTTTTTGATGCATTGCCGCAGAAACCGCTTTTTCTATATCGGCAATTTTTAACACTTCCTCCATGGATTCCAAACGAAGTTCAACATCATAGCTTTCATCTTCCCGCTCATACAAATATACCTCTGCCGTTTCGTGCCCGATTGCAGATACATCCCGACGGATTTTATTTTTATATTTGCTCTCGCAAACAACTTTTTGCGTAATTTCCTTTGAAAAGCCTTGCATCACATCTGCAAAACTTTTATATTGTGTGCCGAGAAGCGCACGAGTTTCATTAAGTTGATGATCCCAAACGGCGTTAATTCTACGCATAGAATACGCATGATTGACCGCTGCAATCAGTTGCGGTGCACCAATACATCCCTTGCGAAAACTCTCGTTTAAATCCAAAATGTCCACATAACCTTTTGTTTTCAATTTTGCAGTTAATCCTGCGATTGTCTTGCAAGTGTTTTCACTTTCTTTGTCCCAACAGTAAATACGCATACTGCATTGGCCGCACACTTTAGCGACAGCATCATCCATCACCTTTGCGTAATTTAAAGCAAATTGCTTTTCTTTTTGCGCCGAAAGATTTGCTATTGTTTCCGATAAACCTAAAAATGTATTCGACAAACTCATAAACTTTTCAGCTAAAAGCGCATTGATTCGTCGGTCGTATGCTTTTTGCTGCAACACAGAAAAACCGTCGCCACCAAAGGCAAAGTACTTTTCATATATAATTTTCGGCATGCAGGCAAACAGCAAAGCTGCAAACAAAATATTAATAAGCCCGATTTGTCCGAACGAGAAAACCGTGGTAGAAAGTCCGAATGAAACCGCAGTCAAAAGATAGACGGCGGCTAAAACGATTTTTCCGCCCTTCTGGACGAGGCCGGATGCAAAACCACATACGGTATATACTCCGATAATGCTCAGCGGATCCGCTTGTGCCATTGCTGCAATCAGACCAATGGTCACGCCGGCACTTAAACCGCCGCTCAAACCGCCTGCATAAGCAAATGACATAACAATCATAGACCAAAGTATTTCAGAAATATGTAGCCAGCCGAAATCGACCACATCGGATAATCCGCAAATGCCCAGACCGAACAACACAACAACGCCGAGCATTTCGTCTCGATGGATCACATGCAATTTTTCAAATTCCGCATTGCGAATCGCCCAAACACCCGAAAACAAAACACAAACCAAACTTACAAGAACACTTTCAACCGTGTTGATCAATAAATTATAAATTAAGAAATCATTAAACAGCATACAAACAAGCCCACCGATAAAATTACCGGCTCCGGCAACAACCGCACACCACACATGGTTAAGTTCATTTTCTGAATCTGCAAACAATTTAAACAGACAGACAAATCCGAGCGCAAACACATATTGTATACATCGCAATCCTGCCCCCGCAGTCAAAGCACCAAACAAGACGGCTACGAAACCGTAAACAATTTTGCTTTTCTGAAAAGATGCCGCAAAATAGGAAACACCAAACGGACACAATGCACCAAACAACATCGCGCGCGACAGCAAAAAAGATAAAATGCTGTAAATCACATCCCTGCGCGCCCCTGCCCTCGATGGCAATTTCTCTGTTGTCGTCGTTCGTTCACTTTCTGCTTTTTTATAGATTTGTACACCGTGAGTTGTCATAATGAATTACCTTGCCTTTCTTTGTCTTTTGTAACAGATAATCCTATTATATGGCTGCAAGGTGCAGTTTTTTGTAGTTTTTTCGTGTCGAGAACGCATTTGCATTTCCATTTATTTACATATTTTATTAAAAAAGGAGAATAAAGATGTAAAATTTCAGTGATATCCTTGCTTTGTTGGCGTGATATTTTTACTCCCTTAAGTTTCATAGATTGCGCCATGCAAAAATATTGTAAAACCCAAAAATGTGTGATATAATTTTGTTGATTATAGTATGGCTTTGAGTTAAGCGAGGGGATTTTGGTGAGATTGCAAAGTGTATATGAAAGCATAGACAAATGTTGCGGTTGTGCGGCGTGTATGAATTCGTGTCCGAAACATGCCATAACCATGGAATATGGTGCGGACGGATATCTATACCCTGTTATTCATCAGGATAAATGTATAGGGTGCGGCATTTGCCAAAAGAAGTGTCCGTACAATGGTCAATGTTTTGTTCCTGCTACAATGGACGAAAGAGAAATGGATATCTATGCTTCCCAAGGGTTTGAAGAAGCTACGAGCAAAAGTACATCCGGCGGAATGTTTTATCTTCTGGCCAAGATGACGCTGGAAAATGGCGGCGTCGTATTCGGCGCAGTTTATGATGATAACATGCGTGTTAAGCACATCAAAGCCGAAACGATGGAGGAAATGGAGCATATAAGATGCTCTAAATATGTACAAAGCAATCCTGAATATACATACCAAGAGGCTAAACAGTGTCTGGATGACGGCAAAGAGGTCTTGTACAGTGGTACACCTTGTCAGCTAGCCGGACTTTATGCCTACCTTGGCAAAGATTACGAAAACTTATTGTCCGTCGGACTTATTTGCTACGGAATTACACCTCCGAAAATGTTTGAAGAATATATCAACATTTTGGAAAAGAAAAACGGTTCGAAGGTTAAGTTTTTTGACTTTCGCGACAAGACGGACGGCTGGGGCAATAAATTTGTTCGTATAGAATTTGTTGATGAAAGTAAAACATATGTTATTGCGTCCAGCGAAGAGCCGTACAAAAGAATGTTTTCAAGCAAAAACTTTACGAGAACCACATGCAACACTTGCCCATACGCTTATATGAAGCGTTTTACGGATATTTCGATTGGAGATTATTGGAAGATTGAGAATACAGATTGCAAGATAAATCCGTACGCGGGATTGTCAAAAATGTTTGTTTCTACAAAAAAAGGTGCAAGAGCTGTTGATAAAATAAAGCAGCATATGCATTGGGAATTGATGCCTTTTGAAACAGCTGTAAGACCAAATCTTGCCGGCAAGGGAGGCATGAGTCCTGTATTTGATGAATGTGGAAGGGATTATGCAAAGCACGGCTTTTTATATGTAATGAAAAAATACCACGATGCTGATTTTTAGGCGTATAAGGCTTTGAGCGAAAAAGTTCGCTCAAAGCCTTATATATTTTAATTATGTTTGAAATATTTTTAGTAAAATGACACAGTTTGTATCGTACAGAAAAAAGCGACTTGTCGAAACAAGTCGCTTTTTTCTGGAGCGGATGATGGGAATCGAACCCACAACCTCAGCTTGGGAAGCTGATGTTTTACCACTAAACTACACCCGCACAAATTGCATACAAACATTATCGCACGCAATTTTTGAAATGTCAATCATTATTTATCGCATTTTCGTCGTAATAATCCAAAAAATTGTGCTTTCCTGTACCGTCTTTAAATCCAATCAATGTTCCGATATTGACATTATACATGCTTCTAAAAATATTCATTTCAACATTTGGATTGTTATTTTTGAGCTGTGCAATCAGCGCCTTAATCTCTTTTCGTTTCGACTGCATTTCTTTGTTTGCAATCTGCTCGGTAAAACGGCATGCACATGCTAAAAATTCCAATTCATTCGTCTCTGCCCAACGGATAATATCCGCCTCATGCACATAGTAAAGCGGGCGAATTAATTGCATCCCCTCAAAATTTGAAGAATGCAATTTCGGCATCATACCTTTAATTTCACTGCCGTAGAGTATGCTCAAAAGTAATGTTTCAATCACATCATCAAAATGATGGCCAAGCGCAATTTTATTGCATCCCAGCGCCTTTGCACGGCTGTATAAATAGCCGCGACGCATCCTCGCACAAAGGTAGCACGGCGCGCCCTCGCTAGCATAGGCAACATCGAACACATTTGTATCAAATATTTCTATCGGTAATTCTAAATGCTGTGCGTTTGTAATAAGGCGCTGTCTGTTTTCTGGATTATAGCCCGGGTCCATAACCAGAAATTTTAACTCAAACGGCACCGGGCCGTATTTTTGTAATTCCTGCAAACATTTGGCCAGAAGCATAGAATCCTTTCCACCGGAAATACAGGCGCACACGCGGTCCCCTGCTCCAATAAGTCTGTATTCCTTCACTGCCTTGGTAAATTGACTCCATATTGGTTTTCTGAATTGCTTAATTATGCTCTTTTCAATCTCACTGCAACTGACCACGCAAATCACCTCACCGATATATTTTAAAAGATTTTAATTTTTTTGTCAATCTGCCGTAATTGAAAAAATTTTTTAAAAGGCTTTTAAAAGTTAAAAAGATGTGGTAAAATATACTGAACACTTTTGGAGGTAACACTATGTTTAAATATGAATTACACTGTCATACAAAGCCGGTCAGCAAATGTTCGAGATTTCCCGTAAAGGAATTGGTCGAGACCTATATTGAGCACGGATATAACGGTATAGTATTGACAAACCACATCAACGCAATGACATTCATGGAACAAAAAACAAGTCATTGGTCAGATTTAATGACATATTATCTGCGTGATTACGAAGAAGCCATCCGTGTTGCAAACGGCAGAATTACGGTTTTACTGGGCGCAGAGTTGCGTTTTCATGAAAACGGAAACGATTATCTGCTCTACGGTGAAAATTTGAAAGATTTTTTACTTAAAACCGAACATTTGATGTATATGGGCATTAAGAAGTTTTCTCCGCTCGCCAGAGAGGCGGACACGCTGGTGTTTCAGGCGCATCCTTTCCGAAACGGTATGACTATAACCAATCCGAATTTGATTGACGGCATAGAAGTCTTTAATGCACATCCTCGCCATGATTCAAGAAACGATTTGGCAAAACTCTGGCAAGAACGCTACGACTTGTTGCGTTGCGCCGGTTCTGACGCACACGAAGCCGGCGATATATCCAGCGGCATACTTACGAACATCGAAATCAAAGATAGCAAAACCCTCGTAGATGTTTTAAAAACCGGACAATTTGAAATTATACAATAATTTACACAAGGAGCAATGCAGCATGGAACTGGCATACAAGGTGTTTATACAAGTCATCATTATGTTTATCCTTATTTTGCTTGGTTTTGCTTTAACTAAGTTTAAAATTATTGATGAAAACGGAAAGTCTCAATTTTCGGAAGTGCTTTTGACGGTTGTTATCCCATGTGTAATCATCAATGCGTTTCAAGTGGATTTCGATAAAACTTTAATTAAAGGCCTGATTTTAGCCTTTATCTGCTCCATTTTGATTCATGTTGTTGCTATTCTTCTTGGCAGAATAATCTACAAAAATATGCCGATTAGTAACTTTTCCATAATCTATGCCAATAGCGGATTTATGGCAATTCCTCTTCTGCAAGCCGTGCTCGGCAGCGAAGGTGTGTTTTACGGGGCGGCATATCTTGCCGTCTTTAATACGCTCGTATGGACACACGGTATGTATCTGTTTACAAAAGGGAATTTTACAGCGAAAAAATTACTTTTAAATCACGGTCTTATCGGTGTTGTTCTTGGACTGAGTCTATTCGTTACCCAAATTAAATTGCCCTTCATCCTGTTGGAGTCCATTCAATATATGGCAAGTTTAAATACGCCCATAGCGATGCTTTTGCTTGGCGCATTCCTCGCCGATGTAAATATGGGCAGTATTTTCAAAAACAAACATTTATATATCGTTTCTTTTCTTCGATTACTTGTAATACCGCTACTGGGTTGCTTAATTTTAAATCTATTTCGTTTAGATGAAACCGTATATATGGCAGTACTGATTCCTGCAGCCTGTCCAATAGCGACCATAATCGCTATCTTTGCACAACGCTATAACAAGGATCGAGGACTCGCCAGCCAGTTCGTCGCCATCAATACAATTCTGTCCATTGTAACCCTGCCCCTCGTTGTGTATCTAAGTTCATTTCTACGATAAGGAAGTTGTTGTATGATTCGAATTTCACAATTAAAAGTTCCAATTAATTTAGATACCCCTGCTTATATTAAAAACAAAATTCAAAAATTGCTTGGTCTCTGTTTACAAGACATTATTTGCATCACACCCGTGCGCCGTTCAATAGATGCACGCAAGAAAAGTAATTTACTATATGTCTATAATTTTGATGTTTCCGTGCGTGCGGACGAAGAAAAAGTTGTTGCTCGTTGTGCAAATGTAAATATTACAATCGCACCACATAATGCACAGTTCAGTCTTGGCACAATCAAAGCCGACATGCCGCCCGTAATCTGCGGCATGGGTCCTGCCGGTCTGTTTTGTGCATATGCACTCGCTTTATCCGGCGCAAATCCCATTTTAATCGAGCGCGGTAAATCAATTGACGAACGCGTAAAAGACACGCAAAATTTCATGTGCACAGGTACGCTTAATCCGGAAAGCAACATTCAATTCGGCGAAGGCGGCGCAGGCACATTTTCAGATGGAAAACTCACGACGGGTACATCAAATAACCGCTTAGGTTACATATTAAAAACCTTTGTTGAGTGCGGCGCTCCGGAAAACATCCTCTATGATGCAAAACCGCACATCGGCACGGATGTTTTAAGAAATGTAATTAAAAACATTCGAAACAAAATACTGGAGCACGGCGGTCAAATCCTTTTCGAAACAAAGCTTACGAATATCCATATTACAAACAATGCAATCACCTCTATAACCGTAATACAACACGGCGCACAGCGGACAATCCCTTGCAAAAAATTGATTTTAGCCATTGGCCACAGTGCAAGAGACACTTTTGAACTATTGCACGAGAAAAACTTGAATTTGCAACAAAAACAATTCTCAATGGGTGTTAGAATTGAGCATAATCAGCATACAATAAATATGGCACAATATGGTACGGATGCACTAGGCGCAGCTGATTATAAACTCGCAGTTAAAACCAAAAGCGGACGCGGTGTGTATACCTTTTGCATGTGTCCCGGCGGTCATGTCATCGCCGCCGCTTCCGAAGAAGGCGGTGTGGTAACCAACGGCATGAGTTATCATGCGCGCGAAGGCGAAAACGCAAACGCAGCTTTGCTGTGCGATGTATATCCGTCAGATTTCAATTCCGACCATCCGCTTGCGGGTATATATTTACAAAGAAAACACGAAAAACTAGCTTACGAATGCGGCGGCAAAAACTATAATGCGCCCGCCTCGCTTGTCGGTGACTTTTTATCAAACACCAGCTCGGAAGGCAGCCTAACAATTCAGCCGACTTATGAGCCAAATGTCACTTGGTGCAATGTTGCAGATTGCCTACCATCCTATGTGGCGGATGCCCTGCGCGAAGCTTTACCGATGCTTGGACGAAAGCTCAAAGGCTTTGATGCACCGGACGCCGTTTTAACCGGAATTGAATCACGCTCTTCTTCCCCTGTACGCATTGTTCGTAATGCGTCGTTACAAAGCAATATTATAGGTATTTATCCCTGTGGCGAAGGCGCCGGCTATGCAGGCGGAATTATGAGTGCGGCAGCCGATGGTCTACTCGTCGCGCAACAGATTGTAAATGAGTTTTGTGATTTTAAGAGAAATAATTAGATTTTACTCGTTTACAAGAGGTTTTAGGAGTTATATTTAAATATTCAACACTCAATTAGCATTTTAATATTTGTATTTTTTTGGCAAGTGTTGTATATTATATTAGCACTCACCCAAAGAGAGTGCTAATTATTTGCAAATTTATTCAGGAGGTATAATAAAATGACAATCAAACCATTAGGCGACAGAGTCGTAATCAAGATGATTGAAATGGAAGACACAACCAAAAGCGGCATTATTTTAACCGCTGCGGCAAAAGAAAAACCGCAGATGGCTGAAGTTGTAGCCGTTGGCCCCGGCGGCGTTGTAGACGGCAAAGAGGTTGTAATGGAAGTTGCGGTTGGCGATAAAGTCATTACCAGCAAATATGCAGGCACCGAAGTGAAATTCGACGGTGTTGAATACACAATTTTGCGTCAAAATGACATTCTAGCAAAAGTTGACTAATTCATATTCTATTTAGGAGGTAGTAATAATGGCAAAGGATATTTTATACGGCCAGGAAGCCAGAAACGCATTGGAGCGTGGCATCAACCAGTTGGCAAACACCGTTAAAGTAACACTCGGTCCGAAGGGCAGAAATGTTGTGCTGGACAAAAAATTCGGCGCACCGTTAATCACAAACGACGGCGTAACCATCGCAAAAGAAATCGAACTTGAGGACGCGTTCGAAAATATGGGCGCGCAACTTGTAAAAGAAGTTGCAACCAAGACAAACGATGTTGCCGGTGACGGTACTACGACCGCTACCCTGCTTGCACAAGCACTCGTTCGAGAAGGTTTAAAGAATGTAGCGGCAGGAGCAAATCCGATGATCGTAAGAAAAGGTATTGCTAAAGCTGTGGATGCCGCAGTTGCATACATTCATGAACATGCACAGACAGTAAACGGCAGAAATGATATTGCAAGAGTAGCAAGTGTATCTGCTGCTGATGAAAAAATCGGCGAACTCATTGCGGAAGCAATGGAAAAAGTAACCAGCGACGGCGTAATCACCGTTGAAGAATCCAAAACCGCAGAGACCTATTCCGAAATTGTAGAAGGTATGCAGTTTGACCGTGGCTATATTTCTCCGTACATGGTTACGGATACCGATAAAATGGAAGCCGTGCTCGATGATGCGGTAATTTTAATTACCGACAAGAAAATCACAACAATTCAAGATTTACTGCCACTTCTCGAACAGGTAGTACAACAAGGAAAAAAACTTTTAATTATTGCTGAAGATATTGAAGGCGAAGCGCTCGCTACCCTGCTTGTAAACAAACTGCGCGGTACATTCACCTGTGTTGCTGTTAAAGCACCGGGCTTTGGTGACAGAAGAAAAGAAATGCTTCGTGATATCGCAATCCTTACCGGCGGCGAAGTTATCAGCGACGAACTGGGTTTAGACTTAAAAGATACCAATATCATTCAACTCGGTCGCGCAAAACAGGTTAAGGTGCTCAAAGAAACCACTATTATTGTAGACGGCGCGGGCGATAGCGAACAAATTCAGGCGCGTATCGGCCAAATTAAATCTCAAATCGAAGAAACCACTTCTGATTTCGACCGCGAAAAACTCCAAGAGAGACTTGCAAAACTTTCCGGCGGCGTAGCCGTAATCAAAGTAGGTGCCGCAACTGAAACAGAAATGAAAGAAATGAAACTTCGCATCGAAGATGCATTGGCTGCTACAAAAGCAGCTGTAGAAGAAGGCATCATCGCGGGCGGCGGCAGTTCTTATGTCGCTGCAATCGACAGCGTTGCTGCGCTTTTACAAACAACAACCGGCGACGAAAAGACCGGTGTAAACATCGTGTTAAAAGCACTGGAAGAGCCGATTCGCCAAATTGCATTTAACGCAGGCGTAGAAGGCAGTGTAATCGTTGACAAGATCAAAACCTCCGCAAAGGGTATCGGTTATAACGCACTCACCGAACAGTATGTAGATATGGTGAAGGAAGGTATCGTAGACCCGGCGAAAGTAACGAGAAGTGCCCTGCAAAATGCGGCAAGCGTTGCTTCTATGGTGCTCACAACCGAAAGCCTTGTAGCAGACAAACCGGCTCCGGAACCGGCAATGCCGGCAGGTGCTCCGGGCATGGGCGGTATGGGCGGCATGTATTAATCCCCTTTATGTCATAACAAACAAAAAACAGCAGTCAGACACCTGACTGCTGTTTTCTATTTATCATTCTTACTTTTCGGTGAGAAGATAAGTGCTGCAAGATAACCAAAAAACACTGCTGCGGCTATACCTGCCGCTGCATTTTTTACGCCACCGGCGAGTGCGCCGAGCAAACCATTTTCCGAAACTGCCTCCTTAGCACCTTGACCAAGCAAATATCCAAATCCCGAGATTGGTACAGTTGCACCTGCCCCTGCGAAATCTACCAAAGGTTCATAGAGGTTTAACAAAGACAAAACAACGCCTGCACACACAAAACTTACAAGAATTCTCGCAGGGGTTAATTTTGTTTTGTCAATTAAAATTTGTCCGATGGCGCAAATCAATCCGCCGACTAAAAACGCTTTTAAATACACCTCTACAACCTCCTTTGAATACGAACGGCGTGTGCGATGCCCGGAATACTCTCCCCTTGCAATAATGACATAGGACTCATAAGTGCGCCTGTACATACAAGTAAAACATTGTTAAGTTCCCCTTTGATTAGGCGATCATAGATATAACCACAAAAGGTGATTGCGCTACATCCACACCCGCTGCCGCCGCCATGCACATCCTGTCTATGAATGTCAAACACCAGCTTACCGCAATCGTCATAGTTCTTTGAAACATCATAACCACTTTGACATAACAAATCACGAGTTATATCCCAACCGACAACACCCAAATCACCAGTAACAATCAGGTCATATGCCTCAGGCGAATAACCTGTATCCTCAAAATGCGTTCGAATCGTATCGTACGCAGCAGGCGCCATCGCCGCGCCCATATTATTGATATCCGTAATGCCCATATCTACAATCTTGCCCGTTGTAATGTGCGTGATAAAAGGTCCATTTCCTTGCTTAGACAACAAAACGGCACCTGCGCCCGTTACCGTCCATTGCGCTGTCGGCGTCCGTTGTCCGCCGTACTCGAGCGGAAAGCGAAACTGTTTTTCCGAAGAACAAAAATGACTTGATGTCATTGCGAGCGCACAATCAGCAAAGTCACCGTCTATCGACATTGCGGCAAGGGATAAACTTTCCGCCATAGTTGAACATGCTCCGTAAAGTCCGAAAAACGGAATACCTGTGTCACACAAAGCATAATGCGTGCCGCAACACTGGTTGAGCAAATCACCTGCAAAAGCATAATCCAGCATATCCATAGATAATCCCGCCTTCGCAATCACTGTCTGCAACGCAGACTTTTGCAGTTTACTCTCTGCTTTTTCCCATGTTTTTTCACCATAAAGGTCTTCGGTTAAAATTTCATCATAATACGGCGCAAGCGGGCCCTTACCCTCTTTCACTCCGGCAATACTGGCGCAAGACAAAACGCTGACCGGCGATGACATGGCCACGGTTGACTTTCCCAATCGCTTTTTAGCCATACAAACACCTCACAGTACAACATCACATACAAAATACGCAGACATTTCTTTTCGCAAAAATTGGCCTTGAACCGTATGGCAAACCGGACATTGTTGCGGTGCTTGCGGCCTATTGTGTATATGACCGCAATTTTGACATACCCACATCGTATTCTCCTCTTGCTTAAACAATTCGTTTCGCTCCAACAAATCAGCAAATTTACCAAATCTCTCAGCGTGTGTTTTTTCTATAGCGGCAATATTTTCAAATGCCGTAGCAATTTCACTAAAACCTTCCTCCCTTGCCGTCTTCGCAAAATCAATATATACCGTTGTATACTCCTCAGTTTCTCCGTGTTGCGCCGCACGCAGTAGTCTGTCCGGTTCATCATAATTGTCAATGGGATAATCCCCGGTAATCGTAATCTTTTCACCTGTCATTTGCTTTAAAAAATTATAAAAAATCTCAGCATGCTCGCGTTCTTGATTCGCCGTGTATACAAACACTTCGTGTAAAATTGTCAGGTTTGCCGCTTTCACCTTTGCAGCTGCGATTGTATAGCGATTTCTCGCTTGACTTTCACCCGCAAATGCACGCATCAAATTTGTCCTTGTTTCACTATCTTTAAAATTTACCATTTTTCATTTCTCCTTTCTATACCCATATTGTTTTGCCGTTTTCACAAAATTATTCCCCAAATCAATTGACTAAAAAAATTTTTTATGATAATATCATTCTGTATGAAAGGGGCAGTCTATTATGGATTTATATAAGGATAAAAACGCTTGTATCAACGACCGTGTCGAAGACTTGCTTTCCAAAATGACATTGGAAGAAAAAATCGGTCAGACAAATCTGATTCCACTTTCGCAATCAGAGTTCGACAAAACTGCTAAACAACTTCGCGACGGCAAAATCGGTGCATTTATTTTTGCGCTCACCGCACTGGCAGGTGAAGAAGGTCAATCGCAAGATAGCATAGAAAAAGCAAACGAACTCCAGCGCATTGCTGTGGAGGAAAGTCGTTTAGGTATACCGGTTATTAACGGTCGTGACATCATTCACGGCTACAGAACTATCTTCCCCACACCGCTTGCACAAGCTGCAAGCTGGGATATAGATTTAGTTAAAAAGGGTGCACAAATCATGGCAAAAGAAGCATCCTATACATGTATACATTGGACTTTTACGCCAATGATTGACCTGGCGCGTGACCCGAGATGGAGCAGAATTTCAGAATCGTTCGGCGAAGATCCTTATCTTGCCGGTGAACTGGGAAAAGCAAGTGTGCTCGGTATTCAGGGCGATGATTTAAGCTCTAACGGCAATCTGTTGGCTTGCGCTAAGCACTATATTGGTTATGGTGCAGCTGAGGGCGGCAGAGATTACTGTAAATCAGAAATTTCCGAATATACAATGCGAAATTTCTATTTGCCAGCATTTAAACAGGTTGTCAAATCTGGCGTTGCTACCGTTATGAACAGTTTTAACGAAATTGCAGGAGAGCCGGTTGCCTCCAGTCGCTATTTGTTGCGTGATGTATTAAGAGATGACCTCGGTTTTAACGGTTTTGTTGTCAGTGACTGGGGTTCAGTTGAACAACTGGAAAACTTTGGCGTTGCAAACAATCGCAAGGAATGTGCCGAACTGGCGTTTAACGCCGGCATTGATATGGATATGTGTAGCGATTGCTACGAAGAACATCTGCGTGCCTTAGTAGAATCCGGTAAAGTTTCCATGGAAACGCTCGACAATACCGTACGCAATATTTTGACAGCAAAATTCAAAGTTGGTCTGTTTGACAACCCCTATACCGAAGTAATCAATACGGAAGATGTGATGCTACAAAAAGCCGATGTGGATTTTGCAGAAGAATTTGCTGCACAATGTGCCGTCCTGCTCAAAAACGATGGCATACTTCCGCTCAAGAAAGGCACAACCGTCGCGCTGACCGGCAATATGCTGGAAGCCAAACGCGATTTGATAAGTTCATGGGCTGCTGACGGTCGTGCGGAGGATACTCAAAGTTTCCTTGAAGCCATCTATGAATACAACGGTAGAGAAAACTGCAAAACTGCAGACGATACGGATAGTATGTTTACACAATCTATACTTACTAGCGCTGATGTGGTTGTGGTAGCCATCGGCGAACCGTGGATGCTCACCGGCGAAGCAAATTGTATTGCCAACATTGATGTTACAGACGACAGACTCGAATATGTTAAGCGTGCAAAAATGAGCGGTAAAAAGGTCGTTACGGTAATTTTTGCAGGCAAGCCACTCGCAATTACTGATATTGAGCAATATTCCGATGCAATCTTGTACGCATGGCACGGCGGCACTCGTACGGCAATGGCAACAACCAAACTTCTCTTTGGCGATTATGTTCCTTGCGGCAAATTGCCGAGCACAATGCCACGACACACAGGTCAGATTCCAATCTACTACAATTTCAATGAAAACCCGCGTTTCATTGATGATTATTATAACAACAAACCCAAATTCATGATCGGCGACCGCACTTTAACCTCCTATCATGACATAAGCGGCTCTCCCCTTTATCCGTTTGGTTACGGTTTGAGCTATACAAATTTCGAGTACGCAGATGTAACTGCAGATAAATACGAAATTGCGCTCGAAGATTTGCAAAACGGCGAAACCTTCACCATCCATGCAAGCATTAAAAATACGGGTAAGTACGATGCAAACGAAATTGCACAATGCTATATCGCCGATATTAAAGCGTCCATGTGCAGACCAACCAGAGAGTTAAAAGGTTTTAAGAAAGTCTTTATCCCTCGCGGAAAAAGCGTCGAAACAGAATTCAAACTCGGCTACGAAGAACTCGGTTTCTACAGGCGTGACAACAAATTCGCTGTAGAAAAAGGCGAATTTGAAGTGTATGTCGGAAAAGATTGTCTGACAGAAAACAAACTGATTATAAAAGTGAAATAAACAAAAAGAAGCGGTGGCTCAGCCACCGCTTCTTTAATATTCAATTACGCTTCTTCAGTTTCCGCTGTTTCTTCAACAACTTCTTCTGCTGCCTCAATAGCCTCTTGAGCTACTTCCGGCTCGAGCAGTTCACGGATACTCAGGCTGATGCGCTTTGCTTCCCAATCAATTTTAGTAATCTTTGCTTCTACAACCTGACCAATCTTAAGTTCACTTTCCGGCTTCTCAATTCTCTTGTTTGCAATCTGAGAAATATGAATGAGACCATCTATACCATCAATGAGTTCGACGAAAGCACCGAACGGCATAAAGCGAACAACCTTAGCGGATACAACATCCCCTTCGTTGAACTTCGCCTTTGCGATTGTCCACGGATTGTCTTCGTCCTTTTTGTAGCCGAGGGAAATCTTTTTCGTCTCGGTGTTGATATCCTTGATGTATACTTCAAGTGTATCACCAACCGCTACAACTTCACTCGGGTCCTTAATTCTGTTCCAGCTCAGTTCGCTGATGTGCACCAAACCGTCTACGCCACCGATATCAACAAACGCACCGAACGGCATGATGGACTTAACAACACCGCTATACTGTTTACCCGCTTCAGCGGATGCCCAGAACGCCTCTTCAAGCACCTTCTTTTTCTCTTTAAGTACAGAAAGAATGGAACCGGCCACTCTTCTGCGTCTGCTGTTGATTTCAGTAATACGCAATTCAACAGTTTGATTAACAAATACATTCAGGTCCGGTGTAAATCTGTCAGAAGCTTGTCTTGCTGGCACGAACACGCGTGTACCTTCCACCAAAACAATGATACCGCCGTTTACAGCCTGTACAACCTTACCTTCAAGAATTGTCTCGTTTTCAAGTGCTTCTTCAATCTTCTTCCAACCCGCAATTGCATCGAGCTTTTTCTTAGAAAGAAGTGTTTTTCCTTCACCGTCATTTACCCCAACAACGAATACCTCAATGGTGTCACCAACTTTAACTACATCAGACGGCTTAGCGTCCGGATCATCGGTAAGCTCACTTGCCGGAATGATACCATCAGACTTAAAGCCGAGATCAACGATAACTTCCGTAGGTGTTACATCTACGACTACGCCTTCAACCACATCTCCTGTATTTAAAGTTTTGAGAGTTTCTTCAAGGGCCTCCTCAAAGCTTACTTCTCCGTTTGTTTTGATTTCTTCCATGAATCTTTTGACCTCCTTGATACTACCTGGCGGTGTTGAAGCTCCGGCGGTAATACCTATTTTTTTGTTTTTGTAATTTATATTCTGAGGAATATCCTCAAAATTTTCAATTAAGTAAGTATGCGCGCAGTTCTGTGCACAAATCTCATAAAGTTTTTGTGTGTTTGAGCTTTTAGCTCCACCAATGACAAGCATTATATCGGAAACCTTGGATATTTCAGCAGCCTCTTGCTGGCGAACCTGCGTCGCATTGCATATTGTATCAAAAAAGACGATGTCTTGGCAATTCTTTTTTAAAATTGTAATAATCTTTTCATAATTGGATTGATTGAAAGTGGTTTGACAAACAACACTGACATGCTCACATTTAAAGTCTTTTGCCTCTTCAATATCGAAAATCACTATTGGCTCACTTTCGCACCAACCCATAATACCACAAACTTCAGGATGTTTTTTATCCCCGATAATCACAACAGTTCGCCCGGCCCTGCTCTGCTCAAACACAATATTGTGAATCTTTTTTACAAAGGGACAAGTTAAATCCGCAACTGTTAAATTTGCATCACGAGCTTCAAGGACACTCTCTTTTGCTACACCGTGAGTTCGAATGACAAGTTTCGAATCCGCCGGGCAATCCGCCACACGCTCAATCGTCAACACGCCGCAATTTTTCAAATCCGCATTCACGGTCGGATTATGAATTAACTCACCCAAAATTGCAATCTTCTCGCCATTTCGAATCATATTGTACACGCCGGAAACGGCTTTTTGTACGCCAAAACAAAATCCGGCACTTTGAACAACAGTTATCTGCATACTCAAGTCAGTTGACCTCACATTCGATTTCAAACCACAAATACTATTCTACCGCAAAACGAACTATTTTGCAAGACCTTTTTTCGCATCTTCTGCGATTTTCCTGATTCTGTCCACCACATCGTCGCTGACAATCCCAAGCAGTTCGTTGTCTAATTTCGCATCAAAATATTCTTCGTAGTAAATCGCATCGCCGATGACAACATATGTAGTACAAAACGGCTTAAAGCTGCCAACCAGCGCAATCGGCTGAATCGGTGACTTTGTTTTAAGTGCAAACATCGCAACACCGTGCTTAATATCCGCCTGTTCTCCGGCTTGCACTCGCGTACCTTCCGGAAAAAGCAAGAGCGGTGCATTACTTTTCAAAATACCAAGCGCTTTTTTTACCGCCTTTAAATCCGCATGACCACGGTCTACCGGAAATGCACCGAGCGCACCCAAAAGCGCACCGAACGGCTTGAACTTAAACAGTTCTTTTTTTGCCATAAAACGCATCGGTTCTTTATAAGCCATGGCAATAAATATCGGATCCCAGAAGCTCTGATGATTTGCCGCCATCAAAACGCCTTTGTTATACAAAAGTTTCTCTCTGCCGATTACACGCATCGGCATGATAAAATAAAGCAGTATACGCAAACCCCTGATTGCAATCCTGTAGAGCATAATTATAACCTCTCCTCTATCAGCGCAAGTAAACAATCTACCGTTTGGAGCGCATCCATATCCGAATTATCTACTAAAATTGCATCCTCTGCCTGACGAAGCGGAGAAAACTCTCTTTCGGAATCGTTTTTGTCGCGCGCAAGAATATCTGCTTTTATTTGCTCCAACTCTACCTGTTCGCCTTTCTCAACAAGTTCTTTAAAGCGTCTTTGAGCACGAGCATCCACACTTGCAGTCAAATAAATTTTTAAATCCGCATTCGGCAATACATGTGTTCCAATATCTCTGCCATCCATAATTACATTTTTTCCCTCGGCCAGTTTGCGCTGCAATTCAACAAGTTTGATTCGAACCGCCTGTACGGTTGCTACGGCCGAAGCGCCGGCACTGACCTGAGGTGTTCGAATGAGACCGCTGACATCCTCGCTGTTTAAAAATACATGCTGTGCACCGTCCACATAATCAATGTTAATGTCAATATTTTCAAGTGCATTTTCAAGACGATCACCCTCATTGTCAAACGGCAAGTTGTTTCGAATCGCATACAAAGCAACGGCACGGTACATCGCACCGGTGTCGATATAGATAAACTTTAATTTTGCCGCCGCCGCTTTCGCGATCGTGCTTTTTCCTGCACCTGCCGGTCCGTCAATCGCAACAGAAAATGTTTTCATAATAATCCCTCCATGTCAATATTAAGCCGTGGGGAGTCGAACCTCTTAGGCTTAAGCGTTTTCTCCTGCCAAGTAGCCCGTTGAAAACGCAATTTGTAAATTAAAACCGCCTGTATAGGCGTCCACATCAATAACTTCCCCTGCAAAATAAAGCCCGGAAACAAGTTTAGACTCCATCGTAGACGGGTTAATTTGCTTTACATCTACGCCACCCGAAGTTACAATCGCTTCCGCAATCGGACGAAAACCACGCACATGCAAGGTCAAATCCTTTAAGGCTTCAACGAGTTTTCCGCGTTCTGCCTTGCTGATTTGATTGACACTTTTATGCGGCGCTAACCCTGCAATTTCAAGCATCGGTCCAATCATTTTTTTAGGCAATAGCCCGTCAAGCGCATTAACCAGATGCTTGTTTTGCGCCGCAGAAAAATCGCGCAGGATGCGTGCATCCAGTTTCTGCGGCGAAAGCGCAGGCTTTAAATCAATATGCAGAGTGTATCCGCTTTTTTTCAGCTCTCGCATGTGTGCACTTGCCGAAAGCACAACCGGTCCGGATACGCCGAAATGCGTAAAAAGAAGCTCGCCGAAATCCTCATAGACACGCTTCCCTTTTTCGTCTTTAACAGAAAGTGCAATATTTTTAAGCGAAACGCCCATTAAGTCTTTCACCCATTGTTCTTCCGTCACCAACGGTACGAGCGATGCGACAGGCTCACATATGGTATGCCCTGCATCTTTGGCAAACCTGTAACCATCGCCGGTTGAGCCGGTCAACGGATAGGATTTTCCGCCCGTAGCGACAACGACGCTATCGCACGCTATTTCTCTTCCATCTGATAAGGTAACACCACAAACCGCACCTTCTCGTATTTGTATGCTTTGCACCTCGCCGCGAAGCAAATGTACATGCTCGCCGAGCGCATAACGCTCTAACACTTTGGCGACATCATGAGCGCTATCACTTTCAGGAAACACACGCATGCCACGCTCTACCTTGCATTTCAGCCCGAGATTTTCTAAGAGAGCAACCAAATCTTGATTGGAAAACGAATAAATTGCGCTGTACATAAAATTCGCATTGTGCGGTATGTTTTCAAATATTTCCGTCACATCACACGCGTTGGTGATATTACATCTTCCCTTACCCGTTATGCGTAACTTTTTACCGAGCATTGGGTTTTTTTCAATGAGCAGTGTTTCTTTTTTCCGCAAGTTCAAGCGCCCTGCCGCAAGCATACCTGCCGGTCCGCCGCCAACGACAATCGTTTTTCCCATAATTATTTGCCTTCCGTTTCAAACTTTTCATACACATCATACTCGTCCCAGATTTTTTCCAGATGGTCGAGTGTAGCCATGGTTTCTTCCCTTTTGCACATACTGATGGCAACCAAAAGTGCATTAATCACACTCAAGGGTGCAACCAAGGAATCCACAAAAGATGCCATATCGCTGCACGCCTCTAAGCACAAATCTGCAGCGCTTGCAATCGGCGATGAAGGGCTGTCCGTAATGCCGATAACCGTTGCGCCGCATTTTTTCACATAATCAATGGCTTTGAGTGTGCGTTTAGAATATCGTGGAAACCCGATACCTATAAACACATCATCTTTCCCGACACGCAAAATTTTTTCAAACAACTCACTCGAACTCCCCGCACACACATTATGCACATTCGGCGAAATCAAATTCAGGTAAAATCCGAAAAACGAAGCAAGCGAAGCCGAAGAACGCACACCGAGAATATAAATATTCTTTGCATGCACAATCAACTCAACAATCCGCTCAAAGTCCGAGCGTTTAATTCGCTCAAGTGTACGGCGAATGTTATTCATGTCCGATGCAAGCACATATTCCAAAACATCATGATTGACTACCCGCCCGCTTGTTACACTGACACGCTGCGATGCAGTCAACTGTTTACACATGGAAGCACTTATGGCTTTTTGCATTTCCGGATAACCACCAAACCCGAGCTCGAAAGCAAACCGCACAACTGTCGATTCGCTGACGCCGACAAGTTCTCCAAGTTTTGCCGCAGTTACAAACGACACTTTATCAAAATGCTCTAAAATATAAGCACCAATTTTTTTATGGCTTTTGCTAAAATTCTGCATTTTATCCCGTATTAAATTCAATATATTTTCGTTTTGCGACATAACCAGACACCCCAGCATCGTATTTTAATATGATTATACTATAAGTATACCGATATTGCAAGAAAAAACAACGACTTGCACCATGTAAAAATATGTTGAAATAAATACAGTTTTCTGTTATAATATATCTAATATTGTAAATTACATCCCGGAGGAACATATGACGCATAAAAGATGGAATTTTTTAAAAAGCCCGCAATGCGTACAATCGCTTGCAGAACAATTACATATCCCTTCGGTCGTTGCAACCATACTGGCAAACAGATCGATAACCGAACCGGAAAGTGCAAAACAGTTTTTATCGAAAGCAAAGAGCGGCATTCACCACCCGTTTTTACTCAAAGATGCACAAAAAGCTGCCGCGCGTATTAAAAAAGCTATGGATAACAACGAAACCGTTGTCATTTATGGCGATTATGATGTGGACGGCATCACCTCGTCGGCCATTGTGTATAAGTTTTTAAAAGGTCTTGGATTAAATGTAAGTTATTACATTCCCAACCGTGTAGACGAAGGTTATGGCATCAATATTTTAGCGCTGCAAAAAATCCGCAAGAACGGCGCAACGCTTATGATTACCGTTGACTGCGGCATCACCGCTGTCGGCGAAGTGGAGTTTGCAAAGACCCTCGGTTTAGACATTATTATTACAGATCATCACACCTGCAAAGAAGAAATCCCGCGTGCACACGCAGTAATTAACCCAAAACAGCCGGAATGTACTTATCCTTTCAAGGATTTGGCAGGTGTTGGCGTGGCGTTTAAATTTATCCTGGCCACCGTATTGGAACTCGGTCTGAACACAAGCGAATATTTCGATGCGTTTATCGATATTGTTGCAATCGGCACAATCGCCGATGTGGTTAGTTTAACGGGCGAAAACAGGCTTTTTGTTTCGCATGGTTTAAAAAAATTGCAACATACAGATAATATTGGCATACAATCCCTCATGCAAGTTTCAGGCATTGCTGACAAACCCCTCACTGCCGGCAACATCAGTTTTACCGTTGCTCCGCGCATTAATGCTGCCGGACGCGTCGGCAGCGCCACACTCGCAGTAGAACTTTTGGTGACGAACTCTGAGCAAAAAGCGCAAGAAATCGCAATGCAATTAGACAATGAAAACCACCAGCGCCAGCAAACGGAAACCGAAATTTTAAAAGATGCTTTCGATATGATTTCCGCAATGGACAAGCCGGAAGAAAAAAAAGTTTTTGTTTTGGCTAAAGAAGACTGGCACCACGGCGTTATCGGCATAGTCGCTTCACGCATCACCGATAAATTCTACAAGCCGACCATTTTAATTTCATTAAACGGCAACCTTGGCAAAGGCTCCGGGCGCAGCGTAAAGGGATTTAATATTTTCGATGCCCTCACCCATTGTAATGACTTGCTGTTAAAATACGGTGGACACGAACTGGCGGCTGGTCTCGGCCTTAGCGCAGATAGTATTGAAGCATTTGATAAACTAATCAATGCTTACGCAAACCAAGTAATGACCGAAGATACGCTTGTGCCATATATTAATATTGACGCTGTGCTTCAACTCGCAGATTTGACATTAGAAAATGCAGAAATTTTGAGCATATTAGAGCCGTATGGCATGGGCAACGCGCAACCGATATTTGCAGTTATGAATGCAACCCTGCAGGCTGTAAGACAAATCGGCAACGGAAAGCACTGCAAACTTTCCGTATCCAAAGCCGGCAGGCATGCCGAATTTATAGGATTTAACATGTCCGAGATTGCCGATAATTTTAAAATCGGCACAAATCTCGACCTGGCATTTACCATTGATACTAACTTTTTTCGCGGTAACAAACAACTCCAACTCATTTTGAGAGATGTACGACAGGCAGTAAAATAAAACAGTTTTGAAAGGATATGTTACACAATGTCCATCACAGACACCAAGGTCATTTTAGACAACTTAATAAGCGCAATTCAAAGCTATAACCCAACAGCGAATACCCAGGTTATACTCGATGCCTATACTTACGCGAACGAAGCGCACAACGGACAGTTTAGAATTTCCGGCGAACCGTATATCTGTCATCCGTTGCATGTCGCTTTGATTTTAGCAGAACTTGAAATGGATATACAGTCTATCACCGCCTCGCTGTTACATGATGTGGTCGAAGATACTGATATACCTTTAACCAAAATCGAAGAAAAGTTCGGCGCAGATGTGGCTGCTTTGGTAGACGGCGTTACAAAACTCGGTAAAATCAATTTTACCAGCAAAGAAGAGCAGCAAGTCGAAAACCTGCGAAAAATGCTTTTGGCAATGGCAAAGGACATTCGCGTAATTTTAATCAAACTTGCTGACCGACTGCACAATATGCGTACACTCAAAAGTATGACGCCCGAAAAGCAACGCGAAAAAGCACGAGAAACAATAGAGGTCTTTGCCCCACTGGCACATCGTCTCGGTATTGCAACCGTAAAAGGCGAGCTTGAAGATCTTGCGCTTAAATATTTAGATCCGGTTGCCTACCAAGAAATTACAGATAGCATCAAACACAAGAAAATCGAACGCGATGAATACATTAGCGATGTCATGAATTCATTGAGCAGTAAACTCAAGGACCTGGGTATCGAAGGTCATATCAACGGCAGAGCCAAGCATTTTTACAGTATATACCGCAAAATGTACACCCAACAAAAATCGCTTGACGAAATTTACGATTTGTTTGCTGTACGCATTATTGTGGACACCGTCAGCGACTGTTATACAGTGCTTGGAATGGTGCATGAACAGTTCAGCCCGATTCCGATGCGTTTTAAAGACTACATTGCTATGCCGAAGCCGAATATGTATCAGTCTTTGCACACAACCGTTATCGGTCCGAATGGCAGTCCGCTTGAAATCCAGATACGCACTTGGGAAATGCACGATGTTGCAGAAAAAGGTGTGGCAGCTCACTGGAAATACAAAGAAGGCATCAGCGGTTCTACAGACTCCGATTCAAAATTTGCTTGGGTGCGCCAACTTCTGGAAATCCAGAAAGACACCATGGACGAAGATGAATTTATGCGTACGCTTAAAATCGACATGTTTGCCGACGAGGTCTTTGTATTCACACCGCAAGGCGATGTAATCAGCCTGCCTGCCGGTGCAACACCAATCGACTTTGCGTTTGCCATTCACTCCGCCGTCGGTTATAAAATGATGGGTGCACGCGTCAACAGCAAAATCGTTCCGATTGATACGGTGCTTCAAAACGGCGATATCATTGAAATTCTAACCTCGTCGTCCGTATACGGTCCGAGCCGAGACTGGTTGAAAATCGTAAAAACTTCTCAGGCAAGAAACAAAATCAACCAGTGGTTCAAAAAAGAGCGCAGAGAGGAAAACATACTGCGCGGCAAAGATTTAATCGACAAAGAATTAAAACGACACTCCCTCTCCTTCGGTCAGTTGTTCCGCCAAGAGTGGATTGACCCGATTTTAAAAAGATACAATTTAAACAATTTAGACGATTTATATGCTTCCATCGGCTACGGCGGTCTGACTGCACAAAAAATCGTTGTTCGCTTGCGTGATGAATATGTAAAGGTCGCAAAGGCTGAAAACGCACAAAACTCAACCGAACTGAAATTGGAAACGATTACCACAACACCGATGCAGCGCAACGCAAAGGCATCCAACGGCATAATCGTCCACGGCATTGACAACTGCCTCGTGCGTCTGTCCCGTTGCTGCAACCCTGTTCCCGGCGATGACATCATCGGTTTCATCACCAAAGGGCGCGGCGTTTCTGTGCATCGGCGCGATTGCCCGAATATGTCTATGACTGCGCTGAGCGAAGAAGACTTAGGCCGTTTAATAAATGTTTCCTGGGAGGAAACGAAAAACGCCTCCTATCTTGTTGACCTGCAAATTGAAGCAGATGACCGCACGGGTCTTTTAGCAGAAATCACCAGCAACATGATGGATTTAAAAATTCCGATGCGTTCATTTAGTGCGCGCACCACAAAGGGAAATCTTGCCATCATTACACTGACTGCAGAAATCAATAACACAGGACAGCTTGACTTGATTACAAAGCGTATGCGAAGTATACCCGGCGTATATGAAATCACAAGAAATACACAATAGAAAGGATAATCGCTATGTTTTTTAAAATGCTTTCTTTGGGCAACATGGACAACAACTGTTATATCCTCGGCGATGAAAAAACGAAGCTTGCCGCAGTGATTGATGCCCCCTGTGATGCCGGCGAAGTGTTAGATATTTTAGAAGCGGAAGGCTATACGCTTAAATACATACTGCTCACCCACGCGCACTATGACCACCTCGGCGCTGTTGATGCACTTGTCGGCGCAACGGATGCACAACTGATTATCCATCAGTTTGAAGAAGATGCCGTATGTGATCCTACCATAAATCTCGCCGCATATGCAGACGGAGTCAGTCCAACTACCGAGCCGAGCAAAACCGTTGTGGATAATGAAACACTCTACATCGGCGACATCGACATAAAGGTGTTATACACACCTGGACACACCGTAGGCAGCGTTTGCTATTATACAGAAGGCATGCTATTTTCCGGCGATACACTATTCTTGCGAAATGTTGGACGATGTGATCTTCCAGGCGGTGATTTTGGCATTATAAAAGAATCCATTCGCCGCCAACTTTATATTTTGCCGGATGACACACAAGTTTATCCCGGTCACGGCAGAACAACTACCATCGGTTACGAAAAACAAAACAACGAATATATACAGCAGGACTGGGAATATGAATATTAAGACCATCGGACACAATTCAGAATATAATTTATGGCTTGTTGCCGTGCTGTTTTTTTCTCCGGACGATGATGTAGATATCGTATCGGCGGCAAATTTAGCCATCGACACATTGACGGTAGATACGCAATTAACATATAACGGACAAACATATTCAGGCACTTACAGTTTTACCGAAAAAGGTCTTTCTGACCCGCAAGTGTACAAGCGTATCTGTGCGGCAGTCAGTGGTTTGTCGCTGCGCGAGGCCGCACAGCAATGTAAGCCGAAATCGCTGCCTTGGGGTGTAATGACGGGTGTTCGTCCGGCAAAACCGTTTCGCAAAATGCTTGCTCAAGGCAAAACGGACGCCGAGTGTATAGAATACATGAAATCTTTGTACGGCGCACAAGACGAAAAACTGCAACTTGCTCTGCGTGTTGCCCGAAACGAAATGCCTTTAATTGCACAAAACACTGTAAAAGACATCGGCTTGTATATAGGTATTCCCTTTTGTCCGACCAGATGCCTATACTGCTCCTTCGTTTCCGCAGATTTAAGGCACACGAAAAAATATGTGTCGGATTATATTCGTTTGCTTGCAAAGGAAATTGAATACAGCGCACAAAAAACAAAAGAGAAAGGCTTGCGAATTCAAAGTGTATACTTTGGCGGCGGCACACCGACCTCCATCGATGCCGACGCTTTGGAATTTTTACTTTCGCAAGTGCACAAACATTTTGATTTGCGTGACTGCAAAGAATTGTGTGTAGAAGCAGGAAGACCGGATACCATTACAAAAGAAAAATTAATGACATTAAAAGACGGCGGTGTGACACGCATCAGCATCAATCCGCAAACCATGAACGACAAAACCCTTGCCGCAATCGGGCGTTCGCATGATGCAGAGGATATCAAAAAAGCCTTTTTATTAGCCCGCGACCTTGGTTTTGATAACATCAACACAGATTTGATTGTCGGTTTGCCCATGGAAAAGCTGCCTGATTTTGCACATACGCTCGATCGTATCACTACATTAAATCCGGAAAACATTACCGTGCATACCATGTCCGTCAAGCGTGGCTCTGCCCTACACCAAAAACTCGGCGACTACAGTTTAACTGATGTTGAAACGGTATATAATATGCTCACGCTGGCGCAAAACTTTATGAATAACAACGGCTACGAACCCTATTATATGTATCGCCAAAAAAACATGCTCGGTAATTTCGAAAATGTAGGCTACACCAAACCCGGCTACGCAAGCCTGTATAATGTAAATATAATGGAAGAAGTACAGTCTATCCTTGCACTCGGCGGCAGTGCATCCGGCAAATATGTCGAACATGCAACCGACAGAATTGAGCGCGTGTATAATTTTAAGTCCCCTATCGAATATATCCATAGATTTGATGAAATTCTGCAAAAAAAAGATGAGTTTTTTAATTTCTTCAAATAATTTAAAAGCACCGCAAAACTGATTTTGCGGTGCTTTTTTTTACGATTATAATTCGAGATTCAATAAAACGAACACTCTGTTTAACCCATCATTATTTCTTTTGTTTTTTCTTGAAGCCTATAAGATAAAGTCATCAAACTATCCGACAGATGCACATTTTCAACTACAACATCATCCGGCGCATCAAGATCAACATATGAGAAATTCAAAAATCCCTTCACGCCCGCTTTAATCAAACGGTCTGCTACCGCTTTTGTTTCAGACTTCGTAACAGCTAAAATCGCAATATCAGTGTTGTATGCGCTAATGTGCGCTTCCAAAACGCTCATGTCTCGAACGACAACGCCATTGATCCTTTTACCGATTTTGTGCGGGTCCACATCAAAAATCGCACTGATATTAAACCCGCGCTTCGCAAAACCGCCGTGATTTGCAAGGGCGTGTCCGAGATGTCCTGCGCCTACAATAATCACATCATGCTCATCCCGAATACCTAAAATTTCCCCAATTTCCTCATAAAGTTCTTCTACATTATAGCCATAACCTTGCTGCCCAAAACCACCAAAGCAATTCAAATCTTGACGAATCTGAGACGCAGTTACTTTCATGCGTCGGCTCAGTTCCTTCGACGAAATGCGGCGGATATCCTGTGCAAGCAAATCGCCAAGGTAACGATAGTATCTTGGAAGACGACGAATAACCACAAGCGATATCTTCCGCTCATTTTGCTGCATAATTTCACTTCCCAATCTAATATAGTACACTAATTAAAAAAATTATATCACAATTTCAAACAAAATGCAAGACGGGATATTTTTTACATATTTATAAGAATTTAAAGGATTTTAGCACACAAAAGAGAATTTATAAAAGAAAACTGTTTAGGAGGCATATTCTATGGTGACAATTAACGAAATAAATTATTCCATTTTTGGAAAATGTGCTGTCATAAGCAATGGCAAAGTCGAAGTCTATGTAACACTTGAAATCGGTCCGCGCATCATTCGTTATGCAATCTGCGGCAAGGAAAATATGTTCTGGGAGGACACGCAAAGCGAGGTTACAATGGCCGATCCTCAAATGGACGATTTCTTCTTCAAAGGCGCCAAGTGGCACATCTATGGTGGCCACAGAATGTGGCTTTCACCGCAAAGTCGTCCGGGCAGTTACTATCCGGACAACGACCCGGTTGAATACGAAATCATCGACGGCGGCATTATAACCCGCCCGAAAAAGCAGGTAACCAATCAGGTGCAGTATGAAATCACGATTACCATGGAAGAGTCCGGGCTGGTCAATGTTAAACATGTTGTAACGAACCACAACGCTTATGAAATTGAATGTGCAATTTGGGCGCTATCCGTAACTGGCAAAAACGGACTTCATGTCATTCCGGTATCACAAAAAGATACTGTTTTGCTCCCAAACCGCACAATTATCCTTTGGCCGTGTACAAAACTGAATGACAAGCGCGTCTACTGGGGAGAAAAATTCATCTCTGTCAAACAAGACCCCAACGAAGACGGCGCATTCAAACTCGGCATCTCCAACGAAGATGCCTATGCCCTGCACTATAACAATGACTGTTTGATGGTAAAAACTTTCGATTATCATCCGGATGCAATTTATCCGGACGGCGGTGTTTGCTACGAAGCCTACTCCTGCCGCGAAATGCTTGAATCCGAATCCCTGGGCGCGCTGGTATTGCTTGCACCAGGCGAAAGCGACGAGCACAACGAGTATTGGATGCTCTACGACAATGTAGAAAAACCGGCATTTGATGACGAAGCTGCATTTGAAGCGGATGTAAATAAATATCTGTAAACTCAAAATGACCGAAACACAATTTTCGGTCATTTTTTTATTGCTGCTGTATTTTATTTAAATATTGTTCAACAATTAAAAATTCATCAAATACTTGCTCACAAGTTTTACATAAAGCACTCGCCAAATGAGCACGCTCATAATACACAAGCAGGCATAAATATGCACATACATCTTCAGAAGAGCACAATTTCAAATCATACTGCAGGTATGCAAAATCAAGAAACGAAAGCATGAACGCATCATCAAAAACCTGGATTCCAAGCATAATGCTCATCCATAATGCAGACATGACAGAAAAGTCACAATCAGAAATTTCAAACTCCTTCTTAAGCGGCATAGTGGGAGCCTTACACATTTTTTGCATACACACCAAGGCTGAATTGTAAAAAATAATATCTCTTACCGTTTCAGGTTCTATGACCTTTTGCCAAATTCGCTGCAATTTGCTCCAAAAATCATCACTGAAAACGCCGAAATCACATCTTTGCCAAATTCTATATGTACGAAAAATTAGTTTGCAGGCAGATGCACAGTCCATTATATGTTCATCCCAATACAATGTGCCTTCTGTGATTCGTGGCAAAGTCAGCCTGTTTTCATCAAAATCAACACAATATTCAACCATAAACTTAATTTGCTCCGCCTCACTATTTATATCTGCGGCAAACGCTTCAGACCACAACCGGAAAACATCTTTGTAAGCAAACAGCACGGGGGCTTTCAATCTGTTCTTATAAAACGCTTTTCCCTTGCCGAATTCTTCGAGCCTATAAGGTTTTTGTGCCAAAATTGCATGAATGTTTTTAATAAAATGATTTATACTCACTTCACTTTCCATATAGTCTTTGAGTCGATTTACAGATTCAAGCGGGGCCGATGTGAGTCTTTGTAAATTCTTTAATACATACCTCGCTACATCTACTGCGCTGTTAAACCGAACTGCGTATCCGTTTTTAAAGCAAATATCTTCTCCTGTTTCCTGCTTAAACTTCAAATTTGGCATATGCCATGTAAAAAGCACCTTCACCGTTTCGCTATCGCCGCTTTCCAATTCAATGTGGCGCAGCAAAGCCGCATAGTTACTGCGGAAACGGTTTTCTTCTCCCGCAAGCCAATTTTTGTTTTTATCCGCATAACGCAGTACGCCCGTAGCCCCAAGCATACAGATACAGTATGATTTATGCGCCGGCTGTGCAGAAACAGTATGTGCGCTGCCGAGCAGTACCGCCTTTGCATCCATCTCGTCATAAACACTGTGAATCGGCTCGACAGACGGGTTTTGCAAGCAGACACCAAAGGTAAATTTGCGCTTCTTTTTCGCCGTGTTTTTTATTTTAAAAGAAAATACGGCTGCTGACAGATGTGCGTCCTCATTTAAGTCAAACGGCGTAAAAGCATGCGTTTTAATCTTTGCAGGGCAGCTTTTATCTTCAAATTTATACTGTGCACCCAAGACACCAGGCGCACACTTCATTTTTGAAAAATGCACAGATAAATCAAATGCTTTTTGTTTATGACCAAGTGCAAAACAAAGCGAAAAAGGCTCCTCTTTTACCCCACCAGGCAAAACCGAGCCTTGTATATTCATTTTTTCATCCAGATACAAAGCGCCGTCCGTACCGACTGAAAAGGTCTTCATCAATAATTCACACCCTTACTGCGTACACTGACACTGCTTACAATGCCCATGGCCGCCATATTGGTCAAAAGTGATGTGCCGCCGTAACTGAAAAACGGTAACGGAATACCTGTCACAGGCATCAGACGGATGCACATACCTATATTTTCAAGCGTATGAAACAAAAACATTGCCGCAATACCAATGCACAAAAAATAACCGAATGTGTTTCTGGTCTGCTTGGCAACTAGGATACATTTAATGATGATTGCAGCAAGTATTGCAATCACACAAATGCAGCCAAAAAACCCCCACTCTTCCCCGATGGTTGCAAAGATAAAGTCTGTATGCTTTGCCGGAAGGTAATCAAGTTGGTTTAAGTTTCCTCTCAGGTAGCCACGCCCGAACAAACGGCCAGACCCGATAGATGTTTCGGACTGAATTACATTATATCCTGCACCAACCGGATCTTTGTACGGATCAAAAAACACCTCAATGCGCGCAATCTGGTGCGGAGCAAGGATTTGCTCACGAAAAATCCATATACCTGCAATCAATATGGTGGCGACTGCCGCAAGCACCGCCATATATTTATAACTGAAACCTGCACAAAACAACATGATGATAAAGATAAACACAAACACAAGCGCCGTGCCGACATCCGGTTGTAAAAATACCATGGCAATCAGCAAAAAAGCATGCAGGGCAAGCATAAACAATGTACCGATGTAATTTACATCCTCCCTTGCGCGTTGCAAATGTTTCGCAAAGGTAATAATAAATCCGATTTTAACAAACTCGGCAGGCTGAAAACTGATAAAGCCTATGTCAATCCAACCCTTTGTGCCCGTTTCTTCCAAGCCCGTACCAAAAACCAAAGTCGCTCCAAGAAGCACAACACAACCAATATAGATCAAAACCGCCGCTTCCCCGAGCATATCAAAATCAATTTTGCTAAAAAACACATACATCACAATGCCAATCAGAAGCGCCGCGCTTTGTACAATAAACATACGGTTAGTGCCCATGCTGCGCGTAGCCGAATAAACCGCAATTACACCCATAATTGCAGCAATGACAGAAAAGATTAGTGCCGAGTAATCCACATTACCTAACAGCTTGCTAAAAAAACCGCGTTTATAATTCATTGTATCGCTCCTGTTTTTATTCTAATTTTTATTATATACAATTTAGAAAGGTTTGTAAACCTTGAAAAAAAGAAAATCCGCATTATACGCAAGTATAATGCTGATTTTACTATATTACACCAAATTAAAAATCAGTCTTCAAACACAGCCTCTACTTTTACGGGCTCTTTTTTCTTCTTTGCATTTTCTTTCTTTTCCGCTCTGTTGGCAATCGCAAAATTGATTTTATCCACAATGCCCGGCACCATATCTAAAATACGGTCTACCGGAGCGCTCGAGCCATGCACCGGCAACATCTTAATCTGTCCCTGACCAACTACGACAAAACCAACAGGCGAAATTGTAACGCCACCACCGGCGCCGCCGCCAAACATTACCTCTGCCTCATTTTTTTTGCCGAAATCGCTGCCGCCTGCCGCAAAGCCGAATGCCACTCTGGAAATCGGGATAATCACACTGCCGTCCGGACTTTCTACCGGAGTGCCGACAATCGTATTCACATCCACCATTTCCTTAATTTTACCCATAGCAGTTGACATCAAACCCTCAATCGGATGACTCATACCAACCCACCGCCTTCTTTCGTTTTATTTTAATTTTTTATACTTACCATATAAATTAAGCACCATAATGAGCATGCTTATAATATGCACCATACGCAGCCGGATTATCCCGTCAAAATAAAAATCTGTTTTCGGATTGTCATAATGCGGTGTAACGCATACATCCAAATCTTTTTTCTTTAAGTTCAAATTGTTATACACCAATGCCGCCACGCCATACACAAGACCATAAGCCGCACCGGAAGCAATCCCCGTATGTGCCGCATCCGCAAAACCGAGGTCAAGATGCATCACAAATTTTAAGATGCAAAGTTTATTTTTTAAATAAACCAGCGCGCGTACCGCATCTGCTTTGAGCGCATCCAAAAGCGATTCGTAATACCGAAGTTTATCCATAAAACTTTCAAACTCCGGTCCATTGCCCGTCTGATTTATCTGCGGTTGTTTTTCGTCGTTTTTTTCTTTTTTTCCATCAAAATCATTTTTTAAAACACGCAAACCGCAAACCCAAATACATAAACGCTTTTTATCTGCATTTTTACTGTATGCAAATTGAACACGCAAGCGCACGGGCAATATAAGAAAAACCGCAATCAGCGCAAGACTGCAAACCAGCCAAATATAGCCCATTGTCTGCAACACCCCTTAAATATCAATCGTGAGCTGACTTTCATCCGCCTCTTCCAATTCAACATTTGTACTGATATCCGGCAAATCTTCTAGGCTTTTAAGACCGAATGTACGCAAAAACTCATTCGTTGTCACAAACAAAATCGGTTTACCGGGCGCATCCAGTCTACCATGTTCTTCAATCAGTCCCCGCTCCAAAAGTTTTGCCACTGCATAGTCACTGTTTACGCCGCGCACATACTCAATCGCACCGCGTGTAACGGGCTGATTATACGCAATGATACTCAGCGCCTCCATCGCCGCATTGGACAATCCTTGCTGTCTGCGAATGCCGGCAAGCGCCTGCACATAAGTATAATACGACGGACGAGTACACATCTGATAACCATCATCAATTTCGATAATAGACAACCCACGGTTTTCATTATTGTAATAAGCAGTTAGCTCCTCCATGGCACGAATAACCGCTTCGCGTTTTTCTTCCACAATTTCCGCTAATTTATCCGTCTTTACGGCTTCGCCCGCCGCAAACAATACACATTCCAAAATACATTGTAATTTCTTATCAACCATTTAATTTTCCTCTCAAACCGCAGAGATAACAAAATCCCCTTTCTCTCGGTTATATATTGCTTTAATTTCATTGACTTTTATGAGTTCCAAAAGTGCCAGAAAAGTTGCAACCAGCTCAGGCTTGGTATACATACCTTCGAAAATATCGAAAAACAAGACTTGTTTGCCGCCGGATACAATTTCTTTTATATATACAACCTTGTCTTTAACGGAAACCTTTTCGCGCTGAACGATACTTTCAAATGTCTTTCTCGGCGGTGGAATTCTGCGCTTTGAGCGCTCTAAAATATCATTAAATGCAGAAATCAGCATGTCCACCGGATAGACCGTGGTATCCGGTTCAAGCGCAGGCTCAATATCCTCCGGTGCTTTAAAAAGCATATACTTATAGGCATTTTCATGCTCTTTTAAAAATTCCATCGTAGACTTATAGCGCTGATATTCCAAAAGTCGCTGTACAAGTTCCGTTCTCGGGTCCTCTTCGTCAGCTTCCTCTGTGCGCGGTAAAAGCATCCGCGACTTAATGAGTAAAAGCTGGGATGCCATCACTGTAAACTCACTCGATATATCCAAATCCAGTTCCTTCATCGTTTCAAGCGCTTCCAAATACTGGTCCGTAATGGTCGCAATCGGAATATCGTAAATATTGACTTTGTTTTTTGAAATCAGGTGCAGCAGAAGTTCAATCGGTCCTTCAAAAACTTCTAACTTAAATGATATTTTTTCCATAAGCAAAACCTACTATACTATAAAACTGAGTACGAACTCAAAAAGCCATGCCCAAAACTTCACTATCCAGCTAAGCACATGCGTTGCCACAATCGAAATCCAATAGCTCAAATCTAAAAACCACGGCAAACGGTCGCCAAGTATAATCCAAAGCATTAAAATTCCCATGCCATAGCGTTCGTACACTAAAATAAAGCGGTACGCACGCGCAGGCAAAAGCGAAAACAACACTTTCGAGCCATCGAGCGGCGGTATAGGCAACAGATTAAATAACATCAGCCCAATATTTAACTGCACAATGATTTCCAGCATTGAAATTAAAATATAAATCGGTGCATTATCCTCTGCGATAAACCATTGCGGAAAAAGCGCTGCCGTTACATAAAACTGTGCAATCCAAAGCCCTGCAAAGATAAAAGCAACGATTAAGTTTGAAATCGGGCCTGCGGCCGCAATCAGCGCAGTATCACGCTTCGGCCTTTTTAACTGCCTGAAATCAAACGGTACGGGCTTTGCCCATCCGAAGCCAAAAAACAGCATACAAAGTGCGCCCAGTAAATCAAAATGCGCCAGTGGATTTATCGTAACTCTTCCCATCAGTTTCGCCGTAGGATCGCCTAATTTATACGCAATATAACCATGCGCCGCTTCATGCACGCAAATGGCAATCAGCACAGCCGGAATTCGCATTAAAACAGTGATGATTATATCAATGATACCGGCGTTTGCGCCGAGCAATGTACCAATCATATCCATCCTCCGATGTGTAGTTTAGCCCTGTATCTGATTATTGCACCACAGAAAGCCCCTTATACGACGAACCGAGCAAACGCGCCGCTTCGTTGAGTTGGTTATCAATATACACCTCAAGTTCATCCGTTGTGTTTTGGATATGAATCTGTGTAATAATATCCAGCACACCCGTCGGTGTTATTCCGTTTACGCTCTGATAGTGGTATACGGCATTTTCAAGTTCAGCGCTGTATACATTGTCTAATTCGCCTGTGTTATAATCAAAATAACGCAGACGGCGTTTATATGCCGAAATACCTTCCGCTGTTTCGCCGGGCGTGAATGCCGAGCAAAATACCAACGGCTCTATATCCGTTCTTCCCATGCGTACTTCACGGTTTTCTACCGTGACATCCGGCGTAATACCTACTTTGTTGATTTTTTTACCGTTTCTTGTAAAATACTCGCCCGTTGTTAATTTACACATACGGTCGGCATACAACGAAAATACTGACTGCGTTACCGCCTTGCCGAATGTTTTTGTCCCGACAAGTTTCGATATACCTGAATCCTGCAATGCACTTGCTAAAATTTCCGCCGCGCTTGCCGTATTATCATTTACGAGTGTACAAAGTTTGTATTTCGGCTTCTTCAAATACGATTTATAAGCATAGCTCACTTTATTTGCTTTTGTATAATGCGTTATAATCGTGCCTTCCGGTACAAACATTCTCCCAATTTCAATAGCGGACTCGACATAACCGCCGCCATTGTCACGCAAATCGAGAATAATTTTCTTTATACCCAATTTATCAAACGCAGCCAGAGCCTCTTCTACTTCTCTCGCTGTTGCACTGGCAAAAGAATGAATTGCGATATAGCCCGTGTCCGGTGCAAGCACTGTATAAGAAGCAGTCTTTCCATTCAGTTCCGTGCGTGTTATCACGACATCAATTTCTTCTTTTCCGCGCAAAAGCGTGACCAAAACATTTGTCCCAATCTCACCACGCAATTTGTAACTTACATATTCAAGGCTGCGCCCCTCCAATTTTTCGCCATCTACGGCATAGACAATATCTCCTGCCTGCACCCCTGCATGCACAGCCGGACTGTCCGGAAGCGTGCCCGTAATATACACATAAGGCGCGCGTTTTTCCAAATAAACGCCAATGCCGCCGAATACACCTTCTAAATTATTCACAAAGTTTTTAAATTCATCTGCGGTATAAAACTCAGAATAATCGTCAAAACTTGCAAACAACGCTTCAAAAAATGTGTCGAGCATCTTCGGATTCTCATTGAGCATTGTTGTAATCATGCGCTCATAAATCTGCTCTTGTGTCACATCAAACTGATACATGTCCACAACATCGCCGAATACAACATCGAAAAACGACGATTCAGTGGACGGGCGAATTATTTTTAAATAGTTTTCCTCCTGTGCAGAAACAGATATACCAAACGCTATCATCATCGCAAGCAAGAGCGACAATATTCTTTTTATAGATTTCATAATATCCACCGCCTTTCAAAAGCGCAATTTACATTCTTTCCGGAGCCGAGATAGAAAGCATATTCAAAACATTGGAAAGTACAATTCTGCACGAATCAACAAGCTTAAGTCTCGCCGCCATCAATGCATAATCCTCCTGTCGAACATAACAAGCATTGTAGAAGGCATGAAATACCGTTGCCAAATCCACGCAGTAACGCGTTAAACGGCTCGGCTCATACGCCTTAGCCGCAATCTCAATTTCCTGCGGTAAATCTGCAAGTTTTTTCATTAAGTCAATCTCCTGCGGCTCTTTTAAGCATGACAAATCAATTTCGGCAACCGGCGAAACCGCAACACCTTCGCCTGCAAGCAAGGACAAAATACTGCAAATACGGGCGTGTGCATACTGCACATAGTACACCGGATTTTCGCTCGATTCCTCCACCGCAAGGTCCAAATCAAATACCATATGGCTGTCCGCCTGGCGCATATTAAAGAAAAACCTTGCCGCATCTACGCTTGTATCTTCCAGTAAATCATTAAGCGTTACTGCCTTACCCGTACGCTTGCTCATTCTGACAATCTCGCCATCTTGCATTAGGCGCACAAGTTGCATAATCACAACATCGAGTTTATCTGCATCAATACCGATCGCACTGAGCGCATTTTTCATGCGGGCTACATGTCCATAATGGTCAGCACCCCAGATATTGATGGCTTTATCAAACTTGCGTTCTTCAATCTTATTTCGGTGGTACGCAACATCTGCCGCAAAATAGGTTGGAATACCGTTTGCACGCACTAAAACTTCGTCCTTTTCTTCGCCGAAGTCTGTTGCTTTAAACCAAAGCGCACCGTCTTTTTCATAAGTGTGGCCGTTTTGTACAAACAAGTTAATTGTCTCCTGTACCGCACCGCCCTCGTGCAAACCGCTTTCACGGAACCAGATATCGTAATAAATTCTATACTTTTCCAAATCTGCTTTCAACGCATCAATGTTAAGTTCAAGCGCGTATGCCACAAGCGCATCCTTACGCACCTGCTCATCTGCATCTACATATTTGTCTGCATGGATTTTTGCAAAATTTGCCGCATGCACACGAATATCCTCGCCCTGATAACCATCTTCCGGAAAAGCAATGGCATCCTCACCTTTATAAATCTGCAAATAGCGTGCGTTGAGGGAGTTTGCAAATTTCTCAATCTGGTTGCCGGCATCGTTGATATAAAACTCACGGGTTACATCGTAGCCCGCCCATTCCAAAAGTGCAGCAAGACAGTCGCCCAAAGCGCCGCCGCGTGCGTTACCCATATGCATAGGGCCGGTTGGGTTTGCAGATACAAATTCTACATTATAACGCTTGCCTTTACCAAGATTGATTTTTCCGTAATTTTCTTTTTGTGTTTCAATTTCTTCAAGGACCGGATACACCCAAGAAGTATCTAAATAAAAATTGATAAAACCTGCACCCGCTACCTCGCACTTTGCAATTTTGGAAGACGGTGCCATATGTGCAACAATCGCTTCCGCAATGGCGCGCGGCGGCTGACGCAGTGACTTTGCAAGCATCATAGCCACATTGGTCGAATAATCGCCATTTGTTTTTTCTCTCGGTTCTTCCAAATGAATCTCTACCGCAAGCGGCGTTTCGGCAAAGGCTGCATTGTATGCAGATTCAATCATTTCCTTTAATTCTATTCTCAACTGTTCAATAAGTGCCATTTCTGTTTTTTTTCCTTTCTATGCTTCCACTTTTGTAATTTCCATTATGATTTTTGCATCCGACACACTACCGCCAAGTACCAATTCATACCACAGTTCAATGCTGCCGCCCTGCAAATTGATATCCACAAAAATGCGGTCCGTTCGCACCTCCATGTCCATATCACCGTATTCAATGCCATAGCTGCTTTTATGTAAATAATTATTTTTAAACAGCATCGTTGATTGCACACTGCCCGTATGTATCACGCACACGCTCACCGCATCCACAACCACCTTGGTATGACACGCCTGCTGTGTATCGTCATACTCAATCACATAAGCATCATCGTTTTTATACAAAATACCGCTCGCCTCTAATTCCGAGCGCAGGATGTCGCCGTCCGTGACAATTTTCGATAGCGTATGTACCGTTACATTAGTATTTGTCGATGTCAATTTTACTCACCATACCTTCTATCTCGCTTTGCAAAAACAGTCCGCCCAGAGCTTCAAAATTGTCCACCTCATCGCTGACATAGTAGCAACATACACCGCCCGTTTTCTTTGCGGATAATAATTCTTGCATTTCCAAAAGCGAACGAATATATTTTGCCATCGCTTCGCCGACATCAATGAGCGCAACTTCATCGCCCAAAACATCCGCTATCGTCTTACGCAAAAGCGGATAATGCGTACATCCCATAATCAATGTGTCCGCACCGCTTTGCACAATCTCTTCTAAGTACTCCGATGCCACCAGATGCGCCACCTCACTGTCCAAATGTCCGTTTTCAACAAGCGGCACAAACAACGGGCACGCCTTGGAATAAACCACCGCATCAGAACAAAGGCGACAAATCACTTTTTTATATGCTTCGCTTTTTATAGTTGCCGAGGTTGCAATCACGGCAATCTTTTTATTTTTAGAAGCCGCAATGGCGCTTTTTGCCGCCTGCTCAAGCACGCCGAACACAGGCACATCAAAACCGCTCGCCAATTCCGGCAACGCAACAGCGCTCGCTGTTCCGCAAGCGGCGACAACCATTTTAACATCAAAACTTTGTAAAAAACGAATGTCCTGGGATACATATTTGAGCAATGTCTGTTTCGAGCGTCCGCCATAGGGTATGCGCTGCGTATCTCCAAAATATACAATATTCTCTCCCGGAAGAATTTCACGCATTTTTTTTACAACCGTCAGGCCACCTAAGCCCGAGTCAAAAACACCGATAGGTCTGTTGTCCATAGCCATCCTCACTATATCATTTTATATAGTATATTTTACTCCTTTTACGCAATTTTTGCAAGTAAAACTTATAAATTACTAAATTTGATAAACAAAATAAGTAGTGTCACGCATACGCGCACAAACAACTATTCTACGCAAAGCATTTCCGAGACTCAAAGTATGAGATAGAGAAAAATCTTTAAGAGGTCTGAGACCGCATTCGCGAAAAAAATCAAATCAGTCGCGCACAATAAAAACAAGGGAGCAAGCAGGCAATTTTCCCCTCTTACTCCCCTTTTTAATTAAATTATTTTGCCTGCAACAGATTAGCACGCAAAAGTGCAAAGTATACCGCTGGCGTAACCAATGCGGTAATTAAAATTTCCGGCAGCATATAAAGTCCGTTGTAAAATACGGAATAGGCCACCGAAAGCGCTGTGCCGTTAAAGGTCTGCAATATAGTTTGCCCGATGCGGTAAAATCCTTCCTGCGAAAAAAACCATTCCGCCCACGCACCAAAAAACATCGTGCCGGATATGATATGTACCAGATAACGAAGCAACAGTGCAAAAATGCTCCCAAGACATATCGCCAGATATTTATTTTTCAGTTTTTGTGCAAACACGCCGCCGAAGCCCAATACTGTATACGCAATTACATAGTCCAAAAGACAGATGCATATCGCCTGCCACACCAGCATTTGACTTTCGCCCGGCAGGAAAAATGCGGCTACAGTTTTTGCTCCGAGCAACATTTGAATTAAACTAAACACAAATCCGGAAAACAGACCGTATTTCGTGCCGTACACAAAGGCAATCAGTACAATCGGCATCATAGAGGCAATCGTTACACCGCCACCAAACGGCAACGAAAACGGTTGCAAGATGCTTAACACCGTTGCCAGCGCAATCATCATCGCACTTGTGACCATTCTTTTTGTTTTCATTTTCTTCACTCCTTTGTTTTTCAAAGGCAGTAAGGTATTGTTTTTTTCCTTTTCGAAGCCTTGCTTTCTTCTGCAGCAGAAAACAAAAAAATCGCTATGCGTAGGGCACAGCGATACTTGGCTTGATTTTCCCTACGTTGGCATTATCCAAATCAGGTTTTACGGGTAAAAACGACAATACGTTTACTCTCAGCTTGCTTGTGCAAGCTCCCCTTTGTCGTGGTTATTATAATACATTTGTAACCATCTGTCAAGAGTTTTATGTTTGTGGATACTGTTTGCGGATTTTTTCAAGCGTATCCGTAAAATAATCCGGCAACGGCGCTTCAAACTCCATCGTTTCTCCACTTGTCGGATGCACAAACCGAATGTGTTTTGCGTGCAAAAGTTGCCCATTTAGTTTAAAAGGCTCTTTTTTGATGCCATAAACAGGATCGCCGACAATGCTGTGCCCGAGGTATGCCATGTGCACACGAATCTGATGCGTTCTGCCCGTTTTTAATTTGCAGGCAACCAGCGTATATTTGCCGTAGCGCTCCAGCACCGTTACATCAGTAACGGCTTCGCGCGCATTTTTGGTTGTAACGCACATCTTTTTACGGTCGGACGGGCTTCTGCCGATCGGTAAATCAATATGCAGTTCGTCTTCTTTAATATTGCCGTTGACAATCGCATAATACATACGCGACAAACTTCTGTCTTTTAATTGTTCAGAAAGATCACGGTGCGCTGCATCTGTTTTTGCTACAATCAAAAGCCCACTTGTATCTTTGTCTATTCGATGAACAATGCCCGGACGAAGAACTCCGCCGATACCCGAAAGCTTATCTTTACAATAATACAAAAGAGCATTAACCAAAGTTCCTGTTGTATTGCCTGCGCCGGGATGCACGACCATACCCTGTTTTTTATGAATTACCAAAAGCACATCATCTTCGTAAACAATATCGAGCGCAATATCTTCCGCTAAAACTTGCGTATCAACCGGCTCAGGAATTTCCACATCAATCTCGTCACCGGCTTTTAAGGTATACTTTTTATTCAGCGCTGCACCGCCAAGCGTTACAAAACCGCCCTCAATCAGTTTTACGCCGTATGAACGCGATATGTTATCAATTTGCTGTGCAACAAAGGCATCTAAGCGCATGCCGACTTGCTCAGTTTCAACAGTCAGATTATAAATTTCCGCCATCACTATCGCTCCGTTTCACGCTTTGATTCGCATCTGAATATAAAATATAAATTCCCAAAAGCACTGCGCCGATGCAAACATATATATCCGCTACATTAAACACATACGGAAAATATTTGTGATATACAAATCTAATAAAATCCGGAACATAACCGCGAAATACTCTGTCAACCAGATTGCCGATACCGCCTGCCAACAAAAGCGCAGAAGCACAATGCAAAAGCGGTTGATGTTTACCTTTTTTGATTACATATATCACTAAAACCACAAGCAGAATCACAGTTGCGACACTCAAAATATGTCTCGCCCACGGAAAGGATATCCCCATCGCGCCCACCTGATTGGATTCATACACAAACTCAAAGATATGCGGCACGCCCGTCACTGGAGCCTTAATCCCCTGCGGCACGCCATTTGTAGTCGCAATATCAGATAATGTCTTGAGCGCAAGTATCTTTGACCATTGGTCTGCACAAAAGAGCAATACCGTGATTAAACCAAAAATAATCCACATACTTTTTTCTCCATATTACTTTAAAATTCTTCGTATGCCGGCACAAAGTTCATCTACCGAAACATCCGTATATATTTCGGCAAAGCCCATTTCCTTAGGCAAAATAAACTTCAAAACACCGTTTTCCATTTTTTTGTCCTTTGCCACATACGACATTACCGTATCTGCATCAATGCCGCTAACCGCAATCGGCAAATCAAATTTTTCAAGCAAATCTGCAACCATAGAAATCTCGTCTTCCGAAACAAAACCACGCAGTTTTGCAATTTCAAGCGCTGCAAGCATACCAATGCCCACACATTCGCCGTGCAGGAGCGAAAAGCCAAGCGCACTTTCAATCGCATGTCCAATTGTGTGTCCGAAATTCAAAATCGCCCGAACGCCGTTTTCCGTTTCATCCGACAAGACAACCTCGGCTTTAATACGGCAGCAAACTTCCAGTACATGCTCAATATGCTCAGGTGAAAGTGAAGTAATTGCATTCGCATTTGTTTGTATGTAGCGTAAAAATTCACCATCGCGGATAATGCCGTATTTAATCACCTCGCCCATACCGGCGGCAAACTCTCTTTTCGGCAAGGTGGAAAGCGTGAGCGCATTGGCATAAACCAAGTTCGGTTGCTTAAAAAAACCAACGCAGTTTTTATAGCCGCCAAAATCTACGCCGACTTTACCGCCGACACTGCTATCCGTCTGTGCAAGCAGAGTTGTCGGCACCTGCACATAGCGAATGCCACGCATATAACTTGCCGCAACAAAGCCTGCCATATCGCCCACAACGCCACCGCCGAGCGCTACAATCATACTTTTTCGGTCTAACCCGTTTTGCAGGCAAGCCGCAAACAAATTTTGTACGGTCTGCAAATTCTTTTGTGTCTCACCCGCAACAAACTCCACGCTTGCTACCGAAGAACAAACACCGCTTAAAACATCATATACCTGTTTTAAATACAGCCCGGATACATTACTATCTGTAATTATTAAAATCTTGCTCGGATTGAGCGCTTCAATCTCGTTTATCAAACGCTCAAAACCTTGCGTAATACAAATATCGTATCCTCGTCCGTCAAAATTCATGTGTAACCTATTCATCTTATGCCTCCGTAAATTCGTCAAAAGGAAGGCTTTTGCCTTCCTTTTAGCTGCATTATTCATTATTGTCCGAAAAAGAATACACCTTCATATCCTCATCTAAAGCGTCTTCTGGCACAGCCGTCTGTGCAGCTGCCGTAGCCATCGGAACATCCGCATGCAAATCGTCCAAAATATCGAGCTGCGACTTAATAATTGCGCCAACACGCATCTTGTAGCTCTCAATTTGCTGCATCAATTCTCTATAACGCACCTCAAGTTTTTTAATTTCATCATTCGCATCACGAATAATCTGATTTGCCTTCGCTTTCGCTTCGCGCAAAATCAATTCCCCCTGCTCGCTTGCAGTCGTGCGAATGGAATCAGCCGTCTGCTGTGCCGCCATCAAGGCGCTATGTAAAGTTGCTTCCTTGCCTTTATACCCCTCAACTTCAGCACTTAAGGTTTCAATACGCTCACGGCTTGCCGCACATTCCTTGTAGAGTTTTTCATAATCCACCAAAAGAATGCTCATAAAATCTTCTACATCGTCACGATTGTAGCCGTTTAAAGTACGCTTAAACTCTCTATTTTCAATATCCAACGGCGTCAGCATAATTACGATTCCCCCTTCAAATATACTTTATAATTTCAATATAGGTTCTACCCTTTCTCGATTGGCTTCCCTCAGTACCAACGCGGTATCTGCCGAAGCCGCGCACGCTGATTAAATCCCCTTCATTTACCTTTAAGGAAATTTCGGTTTTCAGTGCATGATTTACTGAGACTTTTTCAGCACGAATCAAATCTGCAGCCTTCGCACGCGACAAATCCAGTGCACCGGACACAATCGCATCCAAACGATTGGACATCACAAAAATACCTTTGCTTATCGTTTTCGGTTGCGGTGCTATAAACGCATGCAAATCCGCTTTGGAAATTTTTACGCCCGCACTGCCTACCTTATCTAAATTATTTAGGATATAGTCTGCAATTTTTGTGCTGACAAATACATAAAATACGCGTTCATCACAAAGAATGTCGCCTATCATCTCTCGCTTTAAACCAAGACCAAGCAAAGCCCCCAGACAATCCCGATGCGAAAGCGTTTTTTGCGGCGGGGTATCTATGCGAAGCAGCGTAATCGGAAACTTCTCTTCATACGCAACTTCTTCATACGCCGGCCAAACGCCGAATATACATCGCTCCGCCTCAGCATATCCCCCAAAAAATGCACAAGCAAAATCATCCTCTGTCCGACAATGATTTTTTAAAGCAAATAAAGTTTCTGCATCCAGAAATGTACTAAAATGCGCTTCATACTTGCGTTGCGCTGACTCGATAATATCCTCGATGCGCTTCAAAGCGGTGCAAAGCGCCTCGTTTTCTTTTGAAATATTCATATTCATGTGTTTAGAAAATTATAAGAAGCAATCTTCTAACAAGGCCCAAAAGCAAATACAAAATGATTGGCGATAGGTCAATCATCAATGCGCCCGGGCGAATAAAACGCTCAAGCACACGGCGCACAGGCGCCAATAAAGGTTCGGTCACCTTGTAAATCAGCTCGGTAAAACCATTTTGAAAATTCGGAAACCAAGACAGAATACAGCGAATGATGACCAACCACTCGACAACATCTATAAGCGTACCGATTAACAAAACAAGTCTATACATCTGCGTCAACCATCCTGTAATGTAGTTTCACCGCAATAATTATCTGCCGAACAGACCTTTGCTTTGCAGTTCACTCTTAAAATCACCCATAATGCTTACATTATACGGGGCAATCAAGAAAATGCCCGAAGCAACCTTCTGGATATTGCCGTCCAGACCAAATACCGCACCGCTCAAAAAGTCTACCACGCGGCGAGCGATGTCACTATCGAGGCTCTCCAGGTTGATAATTACCGGCTTTTTCGCTTTCAGATGCTCTGCTATGCCCTTGGCATCTTCAAAGTTCTCCGGCTGCATGACAACCACTTTAAGTTGTGTTGTTGCATGGATATTTACAACCTTATTCTTTCTGCCGAAACCTCTTTCTTCCAAAGCCGGTTCCTCTTCATCATAATCAGAGGTCAGGATATCATCTTCATCATAATATTCCTCGTCACCGAGTCCGATTGCATTCTTCATTTTATCCAGAAATCCCATGTTAAAATCCTCCTAAATGTATTCTCTTTTTCCAAAAATCAAACTGCCGACGCGCACCATGTTCGATCCGCAAGCTATGGCTTCTTCAAAATCACCACTCATGCCCATCGACAAAATTTCCATACTTATATTATTATATTTCCTGCTCTTAATGTCAAGAAAAAGCGCTCGTGTGTTATCAAAATGTAATGTGCTTGAAACATCTGTGATGTATATCGGCGCAATCGTCATTAAACCACGCACACGGACACAATTTAAAGTTTCAACATATTCTATAAGCGACCAGATTTCATCAGGCAAAACACCTGATTTTGTTTGTTCACCCGAAGTATTTACCTGCAACAAAACATCCGTGATGACGCCCGCCTGCGCGCTGCGCTGCTCAATTTCGTCTAAAAGTTTAACCGAATCCACAGATTGAATCAATTTCGTTTTTCCGATAATATATTTTACCTTATTCGTCTGCAAATGCCCTATAATGTGCCAATTCGTCGGATCAACCGCATCAAACTTTGCCGTAAACTCCTGCACACGGTTTTCGCCAATTTGCTCTACGCCGCATTTTAGTGCAATATTTATATCCTCAGGCGGAAAATTTTTGGTTACGGCAACAAGTTGTATTTCTTGCGGGTCTCTGCCTGCACGCTTTGCCGCATACGCAATACGCTTGCGTACCGCATCGATGTTTTCGGCAATCTGTATTTCCCTTTGTGTCATATCCCAAACCTCACTTTACAACCGCACCGTCATAAATATCCTTGCCGCCGATAATAACGGAATCATACTGTTTTAAATACCCGGTTTCTTTCGATTTTGCAGCAATAACCTTGTTGTCCGTTTGATATAAAATATGAATTTTTCTGAAATGCACTATTCCGGAAACATTTACAAACACGCCCGTTACACCATCTTCATCCACACGCACCGCCGCCTGCGGCAGTTGAAACCCGTCATATACATGGGTAATGATTTCGCAATCCGCTGTGCGCTGTGTATAAATATCCTCAACATATTCGCCGCAGGAAATCACAACAACCGCTTTGCCGTTTTCAACAGCAGAAATACTCGAAACTTTTGCAGTGATTCTATCACCGGATTTATCCGGAAAACGAATCCACACCGTATCTCCTGTCTCCACATCTGCAAGATACTGCTCCGAAAGCGTGGTAGCAAAGTACCATTTGGAATTATCCACAATTTTGCACACACGATCCCCTGCGCTAAGCGTCTCCGGCACATAGGCTATACGATCAATTTGAATGGCCTCAAAATCCGAGACAGACATACGCATTGCAGCCTCCGGCGTTAAACTTTCCTCATAACCATCCGTTTGCGAAACAAATATACCGGCTTGTCGCGAATACACATCCTGTTTTGCTGATTTTACGCTCGCTTCCAACGCAGCCTTTTGCTTCTGCAAATCCGCCAAAGCTTCCCGCGTGGGATTTACACCGTGTTCGTTTTGCCCGATGTGCACATAGCCGACAATTTCCGCTTGCACAAGGTCTAACTCTTCAAAATTACCTGTGTAAATCATATCCACTACCGCAGCAACCGACCGGCTAATTTTTTCTTCTGCCGAAGACAAGTCCGTCGTTTCCGTCACAGAACTTATAGTGCGTTTTTCCAATCGGCGTATTTTTGCATTGATAGCATCAAGCGCCTGTTTCGTTTGTGCGTCCATACCGTCCGTGTAAATACTTGCTATTTTCGCCCCTTTGGATACACGCTCCTCGTTTTGAAAAACCGCCTCAGCCATCCCTGCGCTTTGCGCGTGATAAACAACTTCATCGCGCATAACATATCCATGCACAGTCAATTTGTTTTCATATTCCACGGATTGAACCACCTGCGTTATAACCGGCTCCTCAAAAAGTGCGCGCACACACCAAATTGCAACAAAGACAGTCAGCAGGATATAAATCCACAAATATCTTCTCATAAGTCCTCCGCAACATCTCAAATAAACTAATACATAAAATATAATATCAAATTCTGTGTATAAAAGCAAGTATCGTCAAAGAAAAAAGCCGTGAATTTTCACAGCTTTAATTAAGCGTAAACACCAAATGCATCAATCCAAGCAAAATGAGCGATATTCCGAAATTGTAAATACTAAACAGTTTAATATACCGTTTCGCCATGCCCGGCTCGTGACGGATAAACTCTCGAAATGTAATTAAGCTGGCAAGTGACGCAACCAGCGTACCGGCGCCGCCGATATTGACCGCTACAAGTAATTGCGGATAATTGGCAGTAAATTTACTCAGCAATACTGCGCTGGGCACATTGCTAATAAACTGGCAGGACAAAAATCCGTACAATAATGTATTCTTCTCTACCAATGTCCCTAAAAATTTTTCAATAACCTCCATGCGGGACATATTCCCCGCGAATACAAAAAAGGCACAAAATGTTAGCAGCAGCCCATAATCCACCTGACAAAGCGCTTTTCTGTCCAGTATCAAAAGCGCAACAAGCACAATCGCAAGACCGATTGGATACGGCAATGTACGAAATACCATTGCCACGGAAAGCAAAAACAAAACGCTATACATAATCGCTCTCGGGCAGTGTAACTTCGTCGTTTCCGCCTTTGTAATTTCAAGCGAGTCCTTGTCTACAAACAAACAACAAATCGTAATGAGTATTATCGCTGCAACAAACGGCAAAAACATAATACGCACAAACTCCCATGTCGGAATTTGGTAATATGCGTACAGATACAGATTTTGCGGATTGCCGAACGGCGTAAGCATGCCGCCAAGATTTGCCGCTATATTTTGCATGATAAATGTAAACGCCATATACCGTCGGTTATCTGTCGACTTCAACACATAGTAGCCAAGCGGCAGAAATGTAATGAGTGCCATATCGTTTGCAATAAGCATAGAACCGATAAAAGTAATATACACCAATGCCAAAATTGCCGAACGAACTGTTTTAAAGCGGGCAACAATTTCCGATGCCAGTATTCTGAAAAAACGGATATTACGCAATGCACAAACAACCGCCAGCGTTGCAAACAGACAACTAAGTGTTTTAAAATCAAAATAACCGATATACTGTGCATCCGGCGGCACAAAAAAACATGTAACAACTGCTGCCGCAACCGCAATAATCAATACAGAATTTTTCTTAACCCACGCCATGATTTCACCTCAAACGCAAATACAAAGCGTGTGCAACAGCACACGCTTTGTAAATTCAAATCAAACAGAAATTACGCCCATAGCCTCCAGTATGGAGAAGCCTAAAATCAACACAATGCAAATCGGAGCAAAATACTTGATAACGAATACAAACAACCCTTTTCGTTTAAAAGCTCCGGAAAGCTCAACCTCATCGATAATTGCCTTCGGCTTTAAAATATAACCGATAAAGATACAGGTTAAAAGTGCTACAATGGGCATCAAAACACTGTTGCTGATAAAGTCAAAGAAATCGAGGAAGGTCATCTTGCCAAAGAACAAAATGTTGCTCCATACCCCGAAGCCAAGAGAAGACGGTAACCCAAGCAGAACGCAGAACAAAAACACAATCAAGCATGCTGTTTTTCTGCCAAGTTTCAATTTGTCCTGCAAAATTGAAACAACCGTTTCCATTAAGGAAATGGAAGATGTCAGCGCCGCCAAAAGCACTAAAATAAAGAATGCCGCACCAATAATTGTACCGCCGGGCATCGTTGCAAATACTTTCGGGAGCATAACAAACATCAGGCTCGGACCCTTGCCGAGTGCTTCAGCATTACCGCCGCTGAATACAAACACCGCCGGAATAATCATAAGACCAGCCATAAATGCAATACCCGTGTCAAACCACTCAATCTGTTGCACTGAAGATTCCAAACTTACTTCCTTTTTCATGTAAGAACCATAAGTAATCATAATGCCCATCGCCAACGACATAGAGTAAAACAACTGTCCCATCGCCGCAAGCACCGTCGTTACGGAAAACTTGGAAAAGTCCGGCAAAAGATAGTACTTCACACCCTCGATTGCACCGGGCAGGCAAACAGAATAACAAGCAATGCCTAACGCCAGCACAACCAGCACCGGCATCATGAATTTGCTTACCTTTTCTATGCCCTTTTCTACGCCAAAGAGCACGACGATAGCCGTTAAACCAATAAAGACGGAAAACCATAAAACCGGCTCGTTCACCTGTGCAATAAATGCACCAAAAAAGGCGTCGGAAGCCTCCGCCGTTGGCGCACTGCCCGAAACAAAGGCAAAAAGATACTTCGTTACCCAACCGCCGATTACGGAATAATACGGCAATATAATCATCGGTACAGTCGCACCGATATAACCGATAAAACTAAAACGCTTATCGAGGGCTTTAAACGCGCCAATGGCGCTCAGACCGGTTTTACGACCGATTGCAATTTCTGCCGTCATCAAAGCATAACCGAATGTCAGCGCAAGCACAAGATAAACCAAAAGAAAAATACCTCCGCCATACTTCGCTGCAAGATACGGAAAACGCCATATATTGCCCAGACCGACCGCAGACCCCGCCGCCGCCAGCACAAAACCCAATTTACCTGTAAAACTACTTCTGTTGTCCCCCATGTTTTTCTCCATTCCGCCGTTTTACGGCTCCAATGTAATTGCATTTATAGATTATATAGCATATTTATCCAAAAGTCAAACAATTCCAAATTACAGTTCATCATATATAAAATCATTCAAATGCGGATATTTACGCATTAAAATCGCCTTAGCATAATTGCGGTCCGGCGCATCTGTCGCCGACATCCTTCTTATTTTCCCAAAACAATAGATATACAAAAACAGAATAAAACCATAAAACGCAACCGTTGCCGAAGCCGTATTCCATGTGCAGCAAAAATTATAACAACCGTGTGCCGCAATCGGTACAAGCAAACTGTAAACATCAAACCGCAAAGATGACAGCGGTTTTATATTCTTCTCCACCAATCCCAGATGCTTTAATTCCTTTTCAAGCACTGCCGCCTTTTTTACGCTGTGGCTTAGTGCATAATAGTACCCCATCAGTACGGCAAAAAACATATGTCCCGGCACAGACAAAACGCCACGCATTAGTGCATTTACCCACCCGTACTCCGTTACATACAGCACATTTTCAAGCGTCGCAAATCCCAACGATACAAAAATGGCATAAACCAAACCGTCAAACCAACTGTTAAAATCCAAAATGCGTTTCGTCAGCAGGCGCATCGCAATCCATTTAAGGCCTTCCTCCGCTACTGCTACGCACAAAAAGTATTTACAAAACTGATACACGACCTCCGGCACACCGAAGAATGATACATCAAACCAGTCTAAAATAGTGCCTTCCAACCATGCAGCAGGATAACAACACAGCGCCCCGGCAGTAAATAATTGCATAAGCAGCCAAAACGGCTCTTTATCTACACGATCTTTACGATAGATGTATACGCAAAGCACAATCGCAGGCAATATTGCCGCCGCAACCAATAACCAGGAATTCAAATCCATTTTACCACCCGTTTTTCCTTTAAAATCACACTCTATCATCATATAGTAAAACCAGCGGGTTGTCAAGAAAAGCATACAAAGAAATCCCGGCACACAAGTGTGTACCGGGAAATAAATTTGAACGCGCTAATATATAGGTTTACGCCGCCTTCTTTTTCTTGGTAACCAACTGTAAAACCACTGCCAACAATACAAGTGTGATACCAACGCCGTCTGTTATTGCACCGGGATATATCAGCAATAGACCGCCGAGCAGACTCAAAATACGCTGATACCAAGGCATGTCATGGAACAAATATCCTTCAAGAGAAGCAGATACAGCATAAATGCCAAGCAAAGATGTTATACAAATCAGCACAACCTCCCATGTCGATGTATCAATAAACAACATCGCCGGATTAAGCGCAAACACATACGGCACAATGAATGCACCAATCGCAAGTTTCGTTGCCGTAAATGCCGTCTTCATCGGGTTTGCCTGTGCAATCGCTGCACCGGCATAGGCCGCAAGGGCAACCGGCGGTGTCAAATCGGCAACAATACCGAAATAGAACACGAAGAAATGCGCCGCAATTTGCGGAACACCCATGCGTACAAGAATCGGTGCACAAGTCGCCGCCATGATACAGTAGTTTGCCGTCGTCGGTACACCCATACCGAGTATAATACAACAAAGCATGGTTAAAAACAATGCGATGATAAGCTGACTGCCGGCAAGGGTTACAATACCGTTAATCATAGTATTCGCAAGCCCTGTTGCAGTAATTGTACCGGCAATGATACCTGCAACACCACACGCCGCCGCAACGGTAATCATACCCTGACCGCCTGCCGCAAGCGCTTCAAGCAGTCGCTTCGGGGTTAGTCGTGTTTTCTTATTAAACATACTTACAACAATCGCAACTACGATTGCAATGGCTGCTGCATACTGAATAGAGCGGGTACTCGTTCCCACAAGGTAAATTAAAATGATGAGCGGCAAAAGCAAATAGGCTTGCTTTAAAAGCGGGAGAAATTTTGGAAGTTCCTCCTTACTAAGACCGCGCAAGCCTTCCTTTTTCGCTTCAAGGTGCACTGTGATAAATACGCCGGCAAAATACAGAATCGCCGGCAAAATTGCACGAACGACAATATTGCTGTACGGGACGCCGATATTCTCCGCCATCAAAAATGCCGCTGCGCCCATAATCGGCGGCATAATCTGACCGCCCGTGGAAGCAGAAGCTTCTGCTGCTGCTGCAAACTCAGGTTTGTAGCCTGTCTTTTTCATCAGCGGAATGGTTACAGAACCGGAACCTACTGTGTTTGCAACCGACGAACCGGAGACCATACCCTCCATCGCACTGGCAACCACCGCAACCTTTGCCGGACCGCCAGAGAAACCACCAACAATTGAATTGGATATCTGAATAAAGAAATCTGCGATTCCCGTTCTTTCTAAAAATGCACCGAAGATAATAAACACAACGATAAATTTCGAACATACATTAATCGGTGTAGAAAAAACACCTTCTTTGCTATAAAAAAGCGTACTGATAATATTGTTCAGGCGACCCGAAAACTTCGGATTCGGCAACCCCCAAACCAATGCATAAGTCACAAAGCAGCCGGCTACAATCAAAATCGGAAGTCCGACACTGCGGCGACACAACTCCAAAAGCGCAACAATAGCCACGATGCCAATTACAAGCTGATACGGCTTGAATAGAATACCTTGCTGAATAATCGCGCGAGCATTAAATGTATAGTACAGAACCGCAGCCGTACCCAAAACCATCAACAAAACATCGTACCATGGCATATGATTTTCTTTTTGCTCACCCTTACGCGCCGGATAAACCAAATAGCCGATAAATAAAATTAAGGCGACAAAAGAAGTCAGGCGAATTTCTTCAAGCCAACTTGCAAAGAGCGTTACATAGATACAAAATAAAGAAAACAACGCCAATACGCATGTCACAATAACCTTCGGTATACCTGACCAAATGCGTATATTGGATTCACGGTCAAACTTTTTCATAACCGCATCCAAATCCATCGGTTCACTTGCAACCGGTTTGGATTTCTTTTTAAACAACATCATTCTACCTCCTCAGATGTCATAATCCTAAAAGAAGGCTGCGGCGTAAACTCGTCGCAGCCATCTCTATTTATGTCACAAATTACTCAATAGCTACTTCAATACCTTTTGTTGCAAAATACTTTGCAGCACCCTTGTGGAACGGAGCAGCCATACCGGTTGTTGCATTTTCCAAGCTGAGTTCTGCGCCTTTTGCATGCTCACCGGTGATTGCTTCTATGTTATCAAAAATTGCTGCCGTAATATTGTATACATCATCTTCAGATGCATCAGCACTTACAATCAAAGTTGCCTTAACAGTCACGGTTTCAACATCTTCGCTCTGGCCTTCGTATGTCCCTGCCGGGATAGTATAGGTTGTATAGAACGGGCAAGCTGCAATCAATGCATCAGCCACAGCGCCTTCAATCGGCACTAAGTATGCATTGTTCGTTGTGCAAAGTTCGGTGATTGCCGGTGTAGGCGCACCTGCTACGATAAATGCAGCATCAATTTTTCCGTCTTTGAGCGCATCTGCACTGTCAGCAAAAGACTGGTACTGTGCGTTAATATCATCTTCACTTAAACCTGCAGCACCCAAAACATCAATTGCGTTAAAGTAAACACCCGAACCCGGTGCGCCGATGGACACAGACTTACCTGCCAAATCAGCAACGCTCATGATGGACGGATCCATTGTAACAAGCTGAACAGCTTCTGCATAAAGGCCTGCTACAACACGGAAAGAATCGACCTTGCCATCAGTTTCAAAAGAACGGGAACCTTCCCAAGCGTAAGCCATAACATCGGACTGTACGGTTCCAAGCTGATAGTTGCCTGCTGCGATACCCTGGATGTTTGCCTTAGAGCCGTCTGTGGAAACAACAGTCGTCAAAACGCCTGCGTTATTGGTAATATACTGGCCGAGCACACCGCCGTAACCATAGTATGTACCGGAAGTACCACCTGTACCCATCGTCATCTTTGTGCCAGCACCGCCACAAGCTGCTAATGCAACGAGCAGTACACATACAAGCACTACACTAATAAATTTTTTCATAATATTCTCCTCCAATATAATAATAACTTAGTCAATTATATCATATAACTTTCAATTTAGCAATATAATTATTTGTTTTCATTGTAAGCATATAAAACAATCGTTACACAACAAGTTTACAAGTGTACTTAAAATCTATTCAATTTTTTGCAAATGGACAAATAAACAACCGCCTGCATAGGACAGGTCTTTACGAATGGTTCTATCGTTCTTCTCTGAAATAATGCAGACCGAGCGCCGCCGGTGGCTGATTTTCCTTTTTATCACGAATACTTGTGATGACAAGCACCAAAATCGTTACCACATACGGAAGCATCTCAAAGAGTTTTTTGATGCTGACCGTAATATTCGGAATATATGTCGGGATAACATATAAAAAGCCAAACAAAATCGAACCGAGAATACTGATGCTAGGGCGCCATACGGAAAAGATTACAAGCGCAATCGAAAGCCAACCACGGTCACCAAAACCGTTATTGGACCAAACACCGTTTGCATAGTCCATAACATAGTACAAGCCGCCAAGTCCTGCAATCGCACTGCCGATGCATGTTGTCAGATACTTATACTTTGTTACATCAATGCCTGCGGCATCCGCCGTTTCCGGACTTTCACCCACTGCGCGCAAATGCAGGCCGACTCTGGTTTTATTTAAAATATGCGAACTTACAAGTGCAATTACAATCGCAACATACACCAAAAATCCATAGGAAAGAAAAATATCTCCGAACCAACCGAAACTACTTGCAAACGGCAGCTGTGTTTTAAAAAGCATGCTCGTTTTCGAAAGCGATATGGACGGCACATCTGTATTTACCAATTTAATGAGTGAACCGCCGAAGAAGTTACCGATACCGATACCAAATGTTGTCAGTGCAAGACCGGTTACATTCTGATTTGCTCGAAGCGTTACTGTCAGAAAGCAATAAACCAACCCCATCAAAGCAGAACCAAGCAAGCAACAGAATAGCGGTATTAAAATTGCCAAAAACGGATTGAGCGTTGTTACCGCATTTTCATACAAAAATGAACCTGCAACACCACTGATAGCGCCCACATACATAATACCAGGAATACCCAAATTCAAATGGCCGGACTTCTCCGTCAAAATCTCACCGGTGGAACCAAAGAGCAAAGGCGTGCCCTGCATAACCGCACGCTGAATAATTGTAGATAGCATTTACTTTACCTCCCCGCTCTGTTTGTTACGCTTCAATGTATAATTGATAAAGAATTCCGAACCGATAATAAAGAAAATGATAATACCTGTTATGATATCCGAGAAGGCATCATTTAATCTGTAAACCTCCGAAATCTTAGAAGCGCCCTTTTCCAAAAAGACAATCAGAAGCGAAGTAAGCACCATGAAAATCGGGTTAAACTTCGCCAGCCACGAAACCATGATTGCCGTAAACCCTCTTCCACCCGATGTATCGCTTTTAAGCGAATGATCCGTGCCTGCAACAAGCAGAAATCCCGCCAAACCGCAAAGTGCGCCGGAAATCGCCATCGTACGCAAGATAACTTTCTTTACATTGATACCGATATATTTTGCTGTATTTTCACTTTCGCCGACAACGGAAATCTCATAACCCTGCTTGCTATACTTAAAATAAATATACATTACAACCGTCAAGACAACAACAACTAAAATATTAAATAGATACTTTTGTCCAAACAATGTCGGCAGCTGCCCAAACTCTAATGTTCTCGGCGTACCAGAACCTTTTGGCACAGACCATTCAAGTGTAAAATAGGCTACGAGTTGTACAGCAATATAGTTCATCATCAGCGTAAATAATGTTTCATTTGAATTAAAACGCGTCTTAAAATACGCCGGCACTAAACCCCAGATTGCACCTGCAGCTATACCTGTAATCAGCATGATTAAAATCAGAATCGGCGTTGGTAACTTATCGCCGATAAAAATCATACAGGTTGCTGTGGCTAAACCGCCGATTAAAATCTGACCTTCGCCACCAATGTTCCAAAATCGCATCTTAAATGCAGGCGTTACCGCCAGTGCCACACAAAGCAAAATCGCCGCATTCTGCAAAAGATTCCAAGTAAGTCTAGGTGTACCTACCGCACCCTTCGCCATCGTTACATAAACTTCAAGTGGATTTAAGTCCGTCAAAAGCACCGTAACTACACCGCAAACAACCAATGCAAACAGAACGGACAAAACGCGAATCAACCAACTTTTCCACCAAACAATGTCGTCGCGCTTTGAAATATGAAACGGCGCGGAGTGTATCGCAGTTATCAGTTTTGTATCTATCTTATTCATGTGCAGCGTCACTCCCTTCCGGCGTTGTATTCGATTTCGTCATCAAAAGGCCAATCTCTTCTTTCGTTGCCGTTCTGCCGTCAACTATATCGGCAATGCGACCCCCGCCAATGACAACAATTCTGTCACAAAGTTCAAGCAAAACATCCAAGTCCTCGCCGACAAAAATCACGGCTACGCCATTTTTCTTTTGCTCATTGAGCAAATTATAAATCGTGTATGACGAGTTAATGTCCAAGCCGCGCACCGGATAAGCTGCCATCAGCACCGTCGGTGCAGATGCAATTTCACGGCCAACCAAAATCTTTTGCACATTACCGCCCGAAAGTCGTCTTACCGGCGTATTGACCGACGGCGTAACAACTTCTAGACGATCAATAATTTCCTCCGCAAGCGTTTTCGGACCTTTCTTCTGCAAAAAGATGGACTTGCCCTTTTTATAACTGCGAAGCATGATATTGTCTACGATGTCCATGTTGCCGACCAAACCCATGCCGAGTCTATCCTCCGGCACAAATGCCAGACGAACGCCCATCTGTCGGATTTCCAGCGGCGTTTTATCGCGCAGATTTTCCTTTTCGCCATTTTTAGGGTTGTTGTAAACCACGCTACCCTCGCTTAAATGTTGCAATCCGGCAATCGCTTCCAAAAGCTCGCGCTGACCGCTGCCGGCAATACCCGCAATACCCAAAATCTCACCGGAACGCGCAGTAAAGGATACATTGTCGAGCACCTTTACACCCTCGCGGTTTACGCAAGAAATCCCGTCAACGACCAGTCGATCTGCACAGTTTTGCGGTTCGCTTCTTTCGATGTTGAGCGAAATCTTCTTTCCCACCATCATTTCGGTAAGTTGCTCCTCGTTTGTCTTTGCAGTTTCTACCGTGCCTATGTATTCGCCTTTTCGCAATACGGCAACGCTGTCCGAAAGCGAAAGCACCTCGTGGAGTTTATGCGTGATGATAATAATAGACTTGCCGTCCTTTTTCATGTTGCGAAGTACCGCAAACAATTTTACGGTTTCCTGCGGTGTAAGCACCGCAGTCGGCTCATCCAAAATCAATATGTCTGCCCCTCGAAACAACACCTTGATAATTTCTACCGTCTGTTTTTCGGAAACTGACATCTCATATATCTTCTTGTACGGGTCTAATTCAAAGCCGTATAGCGCAGTAATCGCCTTTATCTTTTCAATATACTTAGGCATATCAAAGCCTTCTTCGTCTTCAAGACCTAATACAATATTTTCAGCCGCACTAAAAACATTCACTAGCTTAAAGTGCTGATGAATCATGCCGATTTTGTAGTTAAATGCATCCTTCGGCGAAGCAATCTCTACCGGATTTCCATCAATATAAATCTGCCCGCTGTCCGGATAATAAATGCCCGAAACCATATTCATCAGCGTTGTTTTACCGCTGCCGTTTTCGCCGAGCACGGACAAAATTTCGCCCTTCTTAACTTGCAGGGAAACATTTTTGTTCGCAACAACACGACCAAATGTCTTTGTTACATTTTTTAGTTCGAGTGCAATTTTCTGTTCCATATGCCTCTCCATCTCATTATATTTTTACTCTTTTACAAATGCAAATAACTGCGCTTGTAAAAAAGCAAAAAATTTAAGATAGAGCGGAGAAGAAACTTCCCCGCTCTATTCATAAATTACAAATTAGAACATGCTGTTGAGCAGTGTAATACCGTCAATCTGCATATCGAAGTACGGTGCAGAACGATATTCGGATTCATGGAAGTAACCATCTGCTATAACTTCTGTATCCGGTGTGTAGTTTGCATCTGTATCAACATCAGCCATATAGGATGTAAGTGCTTCACCCTTAACGGTAAATGTAGCGGTATCAAACACCTTGATTTCGCCGGAAATCAACTTTTCCTTTGCAGCGTTGATCGCATCCTGTGTACCTGCTGCTGCAGCCTGCTCGTTCACTTCTGTAAGTGCAACGGAACCTGCTTCGAAACCTTCGCACCAGTCAGCCGGGATTTCTTCGCCCTTGTTTACTGCGTTGATGATAAACTTAAAGTACGGAGCCCAGTCAATTCTGGAAGATACGATAAAGGTGTTCGGGCAAGCAGCCTTTGTACTGCCGTTGTAAGAAACATTCGGCACGCCTGCATTTTCACATGCAGTCGGAGCACCCATAGAGTCAGCATGCTGGCTGATGAGTACACAGTTGTTGCTCAAAAGTTTTGTTGCAGCTTCCTTTTCAAGTGCTTCGTCATACCAGCTGCCTGTGAACTGAACTTCCATCGTTGCGCTCGGGCAAACAGATCTAGCACCGAGGAAGAAAGAAGTATAACCGGAAATAACTTCTGCATATGTGAATGCACCTACATAACCGATTTTCGCCTGTTCAGCCGTAATCTTACCACTCTCAATCATTTCGTTGAGCTTCATACCTGCTGCAATACCTGCGAGGTATCTGCCTTCGTAGATGGAAGCAAAAGCATTATGGAAGTTCGGGATGTTTTCGGTGTGTGCAGTTGTACCTGTTGCATGGCAGAACTGTACATCCGGGAACTCTTTTGCAGCCTTGAGCATATACGGCTCATGACCAAAGGAGTTAGCGAATACGATGTTGCAACCCTGGTCAGCCAGGTCTGCAGCTGCTTCATAGCACTCGTTACCTTCCGGAACATTTGTCTTAAAGACTACCTGCTCAGCGGTGAGGCCAAGCTCTTCCGTTGCAGCCTTTGCTGCATCGAGGAAGTTTTTGTCGTAGGTGGAGTTTTCATCGTGCAAGAAAATAAAGCCGATTTTAAACTCGGAGTCTACGGTTTCGTTACCGCAAGATGTAAATGTTGCTACGCAAGCAAACATCATTACGGCCACGAGGAGTAATGAAAGTACTTTTTTCATTGGAAACACCCTCCTGCCTTTTGGCAAAATTATTTGTGTAAATAATAAATTATTTACATCTTTCGATAAAATTCTAGCATACCACTCCAAGAAAGTCAACAAAATTCTCATCTTTTCGTTACATTTTTGAAACAAAATCGTAACATTGCATACACGATTATAAATTTCGCTTGACAAACGCACCGCGAGTAAATTCATACACGCAATTAAAGCCGATATTTCGCAATATTTTTTCAGTTTCATTAAAATAAAAATCCAAATGCTGCGCGCTATGACAGTCTGAGGACAAAACCACTCTGCTCCCCAGCTTATTTAATATGTACAAAAGGTTTTCCGCAGGATACGGACTTGTTCTGTAGCCTCTGCAAACTGCGCCCGTATTGACTTCGAACACACATCCGCTTCGCGCCGCTTTTTCTATGTACGCTTCAGCCAACTTTTCGTATAGCGGTTTGCCCAAAAACATCGGTGCATCCGTTTCATCAAACTTGGTTATCAAATCAAAATGCCCCACAATGTCCGGTTTTCTGGTTAGAATATAGTCCACGAAATCTTTATAATAAATATCCGCCATACGCAGCGGATCACCACCGCAAGCAGCAACAGTCTCACGAAGGCTTTTTTCATCCATATCCACAGTGCAGTACTTTCCGCCTGCCCGAACATAGTGTGCACTGCCGAGAATGTAGTCAAAACGACTGCGGTCTGCCTGTGCGAACGCATCCTCTTCAACGCCGCAGTAAATTTCAATTTTCCCCTTATACTTTTCTTTAAGTTCGTTAATTTTTGAAATATAACCTTCGGTATCTTTTATACAGTAGGATAAATCAAACGGAGTATAGGCATGTCCCGAAAAGCCAAGCGTTCGAAAACCTTTATCAATGGCATATAAAACCATTTCCTCCGGCGTATTGACCCCATCACAAAAGTTTGTATGTGTATGATAGTTTGTCAGCATGGTTTCCCCCCGTTCTTTGAAACATCCGCAAATACTCAGGATATGCCTTCCCGTTTCATACAGCAAATCTACGCATATCCGCCCACCGATATTTCTCCGTTAAAATCCTGTAGTTATCTTACTCCAATTATATCATAAACACCGAATATTTCAATACAACAAATGAAAAAAGCGCCAAAGGGCGCCTTCATTTAGGGAGAAATCGGTTTTAGCCGGTAATTTACCGAAAATAGTTCACAAAAAATCTGCATTATACGCGAGTATAATGCAGATTTTTATGTTCCTCTTTCCGACAAAATTTCTCGTCTAAAACTGCCCCGGGCACCTTAAAAGGTAATAGTTTGGATGAAGAACAAGGCAAAAGCGACCGATATCCTTGCGGATTTCGGTCGCATTTAACACGGTTATTCGCCAAAATATTGCTTTTAAGGCGTTTTATCCCTAATTGAAGACGCCCCAAGCCGCTTTTGCTTTTTTAATGCAGGAAGAATCATTTATCTTCTTTTTGCGAACCAATCGGATTGACAATACTGTAACCGACATTGACAAGGTGGTCCGCAACGCGTTCAAATCTGGCCACGGCGGAAGAATAATACGGACCAACATCCATACTGCAACTGCCTTCAGCCAGACGCACAAAGTGACTTGCCGTAAATTCCTTTTTCATCGCATCGACTTGTTCCTCGAACAGCGCAAGTTCGGCAAGTCTTGCCTTGTTTAGGTTTTCAAATATATCTTTAGAGATTTCTGTCATCTGCATAACTTTTTCAAACATCTTCGTCAGATCCTGTCGCGCATTGTCTGAAAACATAATCTTTTTAGACAGCATTTCTTCTCCGATTTCGTAAAAATTTTCCGCATGATCTCCAATGCGTTCAAGGTCGTTTAACACATGAAAATACGCACCTATAATTTGCTCGTCACTTTGTTCAACCGTTGCCGACAACCGAATAAGAAACTTTGTCAACGCACCGTTTGTAAAGTCAATTACTGCCTCATTTTCAGCGATTTTTTCTCCTTGTTCAAGATTTTGCGCGGTCATTGCAGCAACGGAAAGCGCAACATTTTCTTGCACCAAACAAAACATGTAATCTATTTCTTTTTTTACCTGCATCAACGCAACCGGCGGTGTGGTAAGAAGTCGCTCATCCACAAATTTGAGTGTAAATACCTTTTTCTCTGCATTTTTATCCTTTATTACTTTGCAGGAATATTCGACCAAGTGCGAAACAAACGGCAAAAGCAAGCAAGTCGTAGTCACATTGAATATAACATGGAAAAAAGATACTCGCATCTGAAGCGACATAGAATCATCACCGGGAAACACAGATACAAGCATTTGAACCACAGGTTCTTTAAACATCCAGACAATCGCCGTAAATATAACCGTACCAATCACATTGAAAGTAAAATGAATCAGCGCCACTCGTTTGGAATTTGCATTTGCGCCTACCGAAGCAAGCATCGCCGTTACGCAAGTACCGATGTTGGCACCAAGAACAATAAACAATGCCAAATCCAGCGAAAGAATTCCCGTTCCGACCATAGTGATGACTACGCCCGTCGCCGCAGATGAACTTTGAATCAAAGCCGTGAAAATCACGCCAACCAATATAAGTAACAACGGAAAATCAATCACGCTGAATATCCCTTGAAACATTGATTCAACCAACGGATTTCCGAATGCCTGTTCACTGCTCATCACATTAAGACCAACAAAAATCAATCCGAGACCGCTGCACAGCAAACCGGCAAGTTTAATTTTTTCCTGTTTAAAAAATCCCATCATAACACCGGCAAATGCAAACAGGTACATCAGCATATTAAAGTAATCATTTTTGAGCGCAATCAGTACGCCGGTGATGGTTGTACCGATATTGGCAC
>JAZNLB010000009.1:0-27487 GCA_045578865.1 Clostridia bacterium
ATATAAATTAAACTAAATATATATTTTAGTATTCCATTTCCAAAATGATGGATTATATCGCTAACAATTAAGAGTATAAAAGAAACAGATAATATAACGCACCACATCAATAGTAAAAGAATTGATAATAACACATTTGTAACTTTCAAACTCATCTAATCACCTCTCAAAACCTAAGCAGGTTTGTAAACTTATTTCTTCTTTGCTGTAGTCACAGAAGCTATAAGCAATTTTCTAATTTTACTGCATTTCTCATACATCTCAGTGTATTCATCTTCTGTTATCATTTTCGTTTCTTTAAAAAGTCCTAACCAATAATCGCTTTCGTAACATTCTTTTAAAGCAATTTGAAATTTATTTATAAAATCCGCTTTACTTGCTGCATAATTGGCTTCGTGAATATTGGCTCCAATGCTTGTACCACTTCTCAAAAGTTGATTTAACAGCACATTCCCTTTTCTGTTTTCCTTTATCTCTGTACACAGATTAACAATATCAACTGCAAATTGTTTTGATAAATCTACAAGCTTGTTTTCTTTCATATCATTTCTCCATTTTATGAATTGACAACTATGTTGTCATGAATTGGCGTTACGCCATGATTTCTCGCTTCGCTCCATGAATTGAATTGCCTTTTAATGCACCGACAGGTGCAATTCATGAGTCGCAAGGCTCAATTCATGAAATCACAGATTTCAATTCACGCCGAAGGCAATTCATTGATTTCATCAAAGATGAAATCATTATATCACAGACTAATTAAAACCACAATAAATTTTTGCAATTTTGCTAATTTTTGCAAAAAATGCCTATGCAACAATTCTTGCACAGGCATTTTTTGCTCATTTTGGCGCATCGCCGCGGTCTTCAACCACCGCATAACCGATGTTTTGCATTCTTTCTTTAAGTTCTTCGAGCATCTGTGCAGACTCTGCTCCGCTCGAAAGTTTGTTATTGTAAAGCGCATAACTTCCGCGTGTTTGAAGCGGCGACAAATTCGGCATTACAACATTGGCGCCTGCCAAAATGCCCATTTCCCTGCCCTGCGGATGAATACTGCCCAGCGCCGTCGTCGCCGGCAAAAGCACTTTCGGAAGCATCAGTCGTATAATCGCCAGAAGTTTAAGTGTCATCGTCAAATCGCCTGCCTCGTGTGCGGCAAACGGTGTATCACAATGCGGAATAAACGGGCCGATACCAACCATGTGCGGCTCAAAGCGCTTTAAAAAGCGCAAATCCGCCAAAATATGCTCCATAGTCTGATAAGGCGAGCCGACCATAAATCCCGCGCCGACCTGATAGCCGATATATTTCAAATCCTCCAAACACTTTTTGCGCGTTTCAAGTGTCATCGACTGCGGATGCAGTTTGGCATAATGCACTCTGTCTGCAGTTTCGTGACGCAACAGATAACGATCCGCACCGGCATCATACATCGCCTTGTAACTTGCAAAACTGCGCTCCCCGAGCGAAAGCGTAACGGCACATTCAGGATAGCGTTTTTTGATTTCGCTGACGATATCGCACACAAATTCGTCCGTAAAGGCCAAATCCTCCCCGCCCTGCAAAACAAAAGTGCGAAAACCGAGCATATACCCTTCCTCTGCACAAGACAAAATCTGCTCAGCACTCAAACGGTAGCGCTCCGCCTTGGCATTACCCGCACGGATACCGCAGTAGTAGCAGTTGTTTTTGCAATAACTGCTCACCTCAATGAGTCCGCGAATGAAAATTTTGTTATCAAAATGCTGCTTACGCACCGCATCCGCTTTTGCATAAAGATAGTCGAGCATGCTTTGATTTTTCAAATACAAAAGCGCTTTCATTTCCTCAATAGGCAGTTGCCCTGTGGCAGCAAGCTTGTCTATAATCAGTTTCATAGTACCTTCCCTTGTTTTTCTGCATGGTTTTATCAACACTTCATATGTAAAATCTGTTTGAAGATGAAAACAATACATTCTTTTTTACAGTCAGTCGGCGCAAGAAGCGATGACGAACCTATTGCTTGCCATATCCAAAGTAATCGTCACTGTTAAATCCATCAAAACGGATATACAACTGTATCGGTTACATATTATATACCCATCCGCATCCGTAAAAACGAAAATGCGTTTGGCGCTTTAATCAATTTTCCAACTGTGCAATTTTCACCATTAAAGCACATTCGATGCGCTTTTTAAATAATTTACAACCGTACTCGTACACACCGGAAATACTGCCCGCAGCGTGGCACGCATTTGCCGCGCAACCGCCTGCACAGTAAAGTTTTGCCCAGCAATCCTTGCACGCAGGACGGGTATAACAGTTGCAACTTGCAAATTCATCCCGAAGCGCCGTATTGGTCACCCCATCATAGATGTTGCCCATACTGTACTTTTCATCCCCAACGAACTGATGACACGGATAGAGTTCCCCCCACGGTGTTACCGCCAGATACTCCGTGCCCGAACCGCAGCCAGACACACGCTTGTAGATACACGGCCCACCCGTCAAGCTAATCATATAATGATAAAATGTAAATCCCTTACCCTCTTTTTTGCGGCGTATCATTTCTACCGCCAGTTTTTCATACTGGTCAAACAACACCGGCAAATCTGCTTCGGTGAGTGCACACGGGTCGGACGGATCGCACACCACAGGCTCCATACTAAGCTCCTTAAAACCAAGGTCTGCCATATGCAAAATATCGCTTAAAAAGTCTGTGTTATGATGTGTATATGTACCGCGCACATAATAACTTTTATCACCGCGCTTTTCTACGAAATCCAAAAATTTCGGCACAATCTTTTCATAACTGCCGCGCCCTGCATGGTCCACGCGAAACCGGTCATGCACGCCTTGTCTGCCGTCTAAGCTAAGCACAACATTGTGTATTTCCTTATTACAAAACTCTGTAACCTCATCGTCTAAAAGCACGCCGTTCGTCGTGAGGGTAAATCGAATGTTATTATTGTGTGCTTTTTCCAGTTCTCTTCCATAGGCCACAAGCGCCTTGACAACCTCCCAATTCATAAGCGGCTCGCCGCCGAAGAAGTCCACATCGAGATTTTTATGCGTACCCGAATTTTCAATCAAAAAGTCGAGTGCGCGCTTGCCCACCTCCAGACTCATAAGCGCACGATCGCCGTGATATTCACCCTGCGATGCAAAGCAATAAGAGCAATTTAAATTACACACATGTGCCACATGCAGGCACAGTGCCTTAATCGAAAGATTGCTGCGTCTGTAATTTTTGGCAATTTCTTCATAAGCATCTTTTGTAAAGAGCTTGCCCTTTTGTTTTAATTCCTCCACATCAGCGATGCATGCGCGCACCTCCTCGGAGTTCACATCCGAAGTGCCTTTGTACTTTTCCAAAATCAATGCCTCAATTTCCAAAGGCGACTTCGTTTCATACATCTCAATGATGTCATACGCCACATCATCAACCACATGCACCGAGCCGGAAAATACATCGAGCACAATATTGTATCCGTTTAATTTATACTGGTGAACCATAATCTTACCTCAAACAAAAAGCCTCATAATGTCGAATTATGAGACTTTTTTCTCTCGTATTTATCTTTTGATACTTATCTGTTTTCGTTTTCGCAATCCTGATTTGCTACGCCGCAGGAAGTCTTGCAAGCAGACTGGCAGGAAGTCTGACACTCGCCGCAGCCGCCGGTCTTAACAGATTCGTTTAAATCACGAGTTTCAATCGTTACAATTCTCTTCATGGTTTTCGCTCCTTTTTTAGCCGAGGGAAGTCGAATCCCTTAGGCCCTATACTTGTTAAATTACCGCCCTTTGGCATTGCCGTTCTCGCAAGGCGCCAGCCTTGCTTCACCCTTACGCAGCCAAAGGACAATCATTTCTCTGCGTATAGGGTCTGCGAGTTTAAAAAGAGAAAATTCGGATGAAAAACAAGGATAAAATTTATGTGCATACCCCTCGTATGTATATAAATTTTTCTGCAGTATTTCGCTGAATTTGCCTTCTTAAACCCTGAGGGGTTCGTCTCCCCTCGGCTTAAATATACGATCATTATACCATACCGCAAAACCACTGTCAAGAAGCGATTACGGCAATTTCGTCATTTTTCTCACTCCGGCTTTTATGCAGTTCGATACCGCTTCCAAGCAATTTAGAAATATGCTGCACATGCTCACGAGCAATTCTCTCGCCCGGAATCAAAATCGGAATCCCCGGCGGATATGCCCAAATATACTCGGCGCACACTTCGCCCTCGCTTTCGGCAATCGTGCGGCAGGCAAACTCCGCCTCCAACGCCGTTTCCGGCAAAAGCACCATTTCCGGTAAAAGCACCGCCTGCGCCGCCGTCTTTTTCTTTGAACTGCAATCGCGGTCGATTTCTAAAAGCGCCTCTGCCAAAATGCTGACAGACTCTATACTGTCGCCTGCGCCCGTCATAGCAAGCACGCCCTCGGCACACACCATCTCAACATCAATTTTATATTCCGAAAGCCGCGCCGCCAACTGCGGACCGGTTAAATTACACGCATGGGTGGAAATATAAATTTTAGATTGGTCAAATGCGTACACCTGCTCAGGCAAGTTTTCTCCGTAGCCAAGCACGCTCAAATACTCAAGTTGCTGTGCCCAAATGGAAAACCCTGCAAGTCCAACCAGCCACGCATCAAACCAAGTCTTATCCTGCGTCATTTTTCGCACGCAACCATCTGCGGAAATCAGCAAGGGATAGGACGGGCTGCTCGTTTCAAACACTGCCAGCTGATGCGAAAGTCGTTTTAAATCCACACGCTCGGAGCACACATGCAAAATCGCCGTCTGCGTAAATACAGGGAGCGTCTTGTGTAAACTTTGCACAACCAAATCCGCACCGCACTGCACCGCACCTTTTTCAAATGCGGGATTGAGTCCCAAATGTGCACCGTGTGCCTCATCTACCAAAAGCGCCGCACCATGTTGGTGTACTGCATCTGCAATTTGGCAAATATCTGAAAGCACACCCTCATAGGTCGGACTCGTTACAATCACCAAAACAATATCACCGTGCGCCGCAAAAGCCGCCTCGATTTGCGCCGGTGTTACTGAACCACATACACCAAATCCGTCCACCGCTTCAGGCAACGCAAAGACCGGTTTCAGACCGCAAAGCTCAATGGCATGATAAACCGACTTGTGTGCATTTCGGCAAACCAGCACCTTGTCGCCGCGCCGTGTAAGCGTTCTGATCCCTGCCAAAATACCGCAACTGCTCCCATTCACGAGATAAAACGATTCTCGGCTTCCCCATAATTTCGCTGCAAGTTCCATCGACGATTTTAAAACACCTGTCGGCGCATGCAAATTATCCGTATAGTCTAATTCCGTATAGTCGAGCGAAGCATCGATTTGCATATACGGCACAATCGCACCTCGACGCTTGTGTCCGGGCATATGCATCGGGATACGCGCCTCTGCGCTATATTCACTTAAATATGTGTGTAAATCTTTTTCCATACTACGCTCTTTTCTCGATATCCGCACCGACATCTTCTATATAGCCGCCAAAAACACCCTCCAACACAAAAGGAGCAATAGGCAAAAACAAAAGTTTTCCTGTATCCACCGTATGCGCGCCTTCTGCCACCGAAAGAGTGATGTGCGGCACCGCAATCGCATCTGCCATGGCTTGCAGATGTGCATCTTCACAGCGCACCTGCACCGCCAGCCCTTCATTTTTCCCGTCATTTCCGTAGCCAACAACTGTCAAAAACACCCTTTGTCCGAATAGCGATGTGTCTACCGTTTCCGGCATATACAAAAAGGTCACATGCGGAGAAGCTATACTGCGAAAAAGCGGCGTTCTTTCAAGCGGCGCACATGCCGCTTCCAGCACATCTTTTTTAATAAAACAGCCGACATATTTATACTGCAATCCACAATCACCTCAATCCTTAGAGTCAGACAGTAAAATTTTAATCACCCAACCAAACAACGCCAAAAGTGCCGTCACCAATATCAAAAGCATCACAACCGCACCCTTGCCGCCAAAACAGAAATTGGCAATATGCTTTGCAAGTACCCATCCGTCCGTAAGGGCAGAAATCAAGCCAATCATCGAAAACAGCGCCAATGCAAAACTCAGTTTCTTACTGCGGTGCTCCTGCGCCTTTTCCGCTTCCTTCTGCCGCACCTGACCGAGCGAAATCAACGGTTCATGCACATCTTTAAACATGCGTTTGAGTGCGAACGCCTCACTCATGTGTGTATACAATCTCTGATATTGCTCGACCTCTGTCACTTGCGTGAACACGAAATCTGTTTCAAACTCATAAAGTTGTTTGCGATAGCGTTCCAGCATTTTTAAATCGTTGCTCATTCCAACGCCGATTTGCGTCAAAAACAGATAAAGCATATATTTTTGATGCAGCAGTAGCACATACATAAACAAATACTGTGCATTGAAATTTTTGTAAAATGTCGTGCGAATAAAATCCACTCTGCCCTTGGTGGGACATACCACACAAGCGGCAGCCTCGGGCGATACACCCCAGTGCACATCCGGAGACGGCGAAAAGATTTCGCTTGCCTCCTTTTTTTCGTCCTCCGCATATAAAAAGCTCTCATTGTAGCAACGGCGCAAATAATAAAGTTCTTTTGCGTAACTCTCCTTTTCCTCTGCCTCTATGTAGGAAAGCACATTCGAACGCTCCGTACCCGTATTTGCATAGAAAAAGAAATCAAAACTGCCGACAGGCGACATCAAACGGCGTGCAAGTTCCAAAAGCGTCACACCGTCTTGGTCATCGGTGCTGTCCGGCAAAGCATACACCTTTTCTTTGGAAACTTTTTTCATATGGTATAGCGCCGAGGAAATCCAAAGATAATGTGACTTTGGAAAATGCAGCCCGAATGCTAAAATACCCACGCCCATGCCAAAGCAGTACAGTTGCACACTTTGCAAGCAAAAATCAAACTGCACCGCACGGTCATCAAACAGATGCGGCGCCGTATACAAAACCGTATCTGTCTCCACGCCCAGAAGCGTATCAAATCCATCTGTCGTCAAACTATAATGTATGCTTCTGCACTTTTCCGGATCGTTGCCGTCATGCTTTTCAGCAACATATTTAAACATATATTTGATTTCATCTTGCACACGATCCCAATTCCCGTCCCGCATCAGCGCAGTATGCATCGCCGCAAGCGGCACATCACTGCGGAACCGAAACGGTATAAATACATATGTAATATTCGACTGAGCATTCATTTGTATACACCCTCTTTTGTTTTTACGCTCTCCCAGTCTTTTATATGATTTTGTCAAGTTAGGGACAAAATTTTTGTCGATATGCAAACTAAAGTTTGCTCGATATTTTTACTTCGTAAAATCGATATGTTTTCCCTTCGGTCAAACTCGATATAATATGAATTCTCGTTGCGTCAGCAACATATCGAGCGCGCCTGTGCATATCGAGTGCGAAGCACATATCGAGAATTCACAAGAATTCATATCGCTGCGGTGCTGTGCACCGCATATAAAGACTGTATAATCTAGATGCCAATCTTTTTACCGAGAGTTCGCGTCAAGTTGAGACTAAAACATATAACAAGTATTATAATTCTAATTTTTATTCAATATTATATTCTTTACTCTGGCATAGAGAATAGAAAAAACAATGCTTGCAGTCATAACAACTATAAACGGAATTATGGTTTGCACAAAACTCTTTGTATCATACATCATAATACTAATAAAAGAACATACCGCTCGATAAAGTACTCTGATAATATAATGAGTTGCCATAATGTAAAATGAATGTAATCCACAAAACTTTAACAGCTTACTCTTTTTTAGCAAAACAGCCGATGATATAATCCCAACCGTACCAATTAATCCCGATGCGTAAAGGAGAAAACCATTATTCAGCACTTTAGATCCTAACGAAATCTTGCCATTCAAACATACCAACGGAACAAGCATAATTCCACATAATATTACACTTGTAACAGTTATTAAAGTGCTGTATTTATTTTTCTCAATCTTTTGTACAGCATATTTTACTTTACCATATGTCAAATTGCCAATCGCATAAAAACCCAGGGCAAATAACGCAGAATCCAGACTCCAAGGTAGAATTTTATTGTCAAACGGCAAATATCCAGATTCCAGCAACCATCCAAAGAAAACCAAAATGCTACAAACTGCAATTATAGCTAGATTGTATCTTCCCTTTATTTTAGAGATAAAATAATACATAATTTCAACAGCAAATAAACACGGAACAAACCAAAGCGGTGCATTTATAACCTTTTCCGATCCTTGCGATAAGAACATCTGCAAAAAATACTCATAATAATCATGTAGCAATGGCCAGGAAAAGCCCTTTGAAACACACTTTAATACAAACATGATACAAAGAGAGGCAATATAAAATAAAACATATGGACATATCAAAGTTTTGACTCTTCGTTTTATAAAGCATGAGAAATGAGTGTATTTTTCTTTATTAAAAAGCATACCGGAAATTACAAAAAACAACGGCATATGAAACGAATATATGTATGCTAAAAGAATTGGTGTATAATTCACATGTGCAAAAACCACAAAGAAAATACCTATTCCCTTAGCAATATCCAGTACTTCAAACCTTTCGGATTTCGAAGCAGCAGATGCAGAAATCATCGTTTTTGTTAACATAAAATCACTCCATCCTTATAATTAAAATATATTTAAAACTATATTATTTATCTTCTGCGAAGTTTCAATTTTCTTGTCTTAAAATATTTGTATTATATTATCATATACATAATCCCCGTAAAGTTTTATGTTTTTTTACAGCATACGACAAAATCACCATGTTATAAGGGATGTATAATCCGGATGCCACTTATTAAAGACTTCCCCTTGAGGTAGCTTTAGCGGCGGTTTGGTAGTGAATGACAATCCGGTGGATTGTCAGAGCCAAGCCGTGACCGAGCCGCAGCGAGACAGCTGTCACGAAGTGACTGATAAGGTGTAGATTGCGAAAACAATCATCTCACTTTACCGCGTCAACCACAGCCCATAAACTTACAAAACATATGTTTACTCATCCATTATATCAGTTTCTTTTTCCTTTTCCAAGTCCTTTTTGCGAAATACCATATCTGCTATGCATTGATAAGCCACCTTTGACTTAGACGGCTTGCATCGTGCACGCGCCGCCGTAAGCACATAGATTTTATCTGCCCCCGCAACCTTGAGTGCCTTAGCACAGTTTTTGACCGTATATCCGCTTGTAAACACATCGTCGACAAGCAAAATGTTGGCATCCTCCAAATCGTGCTTGCAGGTAAAAACATCACGCACATTGAGCATTCGTTTTTCATTTTCTTTAATACCGCTCTGCGCCTTCGTCTCTCGCACCTTTAAAAGCGCATGCTCCATGTAGGGCAGATTACAGCGCGCGGCAACATCTTTTGCCAAGAGCTCCGCCGTATTGTAACCGCGGCGGCATAATTTTTTCATTGTCATCGGTACCGCTACAACCAAATCGATATCCTTTAAATCGCACACCGCCACAAGCCGCTCTGCCATAAAAGCGGCAATCGTATGCGCCAGCATCGGTTTATTTAAAAATTTCATGGCGTAAATGATATTGCGTGCGCCTTTCGTATAGCAAAACGGCGAAAGCACATAAGTAATATGCCCTTTGAGCGCCAGTTTGCCACTGCCCGCCGTCACCGGAAGTTTAGCAAGGCAGTCCTCACAAATGTGCAACGGGCTGCTCTCCCGAATGCTCTTTTTACAAAATCCACACCGCTTTGGAAAGAAAATTGAATTGATTAAATCCAAAAGTTTTGACATACAACCTCTCCTAAATTAAGGATTTCAGGCGTTTTTTCAGACTTGTGTAACGCAGATTTTCCGTGTCGTTTGCCGTCATTTCCGCCACCGCACTCTGCACGCCGACGAGCACCACCAGTTTTTTAGCGCGCGTAACCGCCGTGTATAAAAGGTTACGCTTCATCAGCATCGGCGCCGCATGATAGACAGGCACAATCACCGCATCAAACTCACTGCCCTGACTTTTATGTACCGTCACGGCATAGGCAAGCTCCAAATCGACCATCTGGTCAAACATATAGGTAACTTCCTTGTCTTCATCATAAAGCACCGTCACCTGCCGCGCCTGCGTATCAATTTGCGTGATATAACCCATATCTCCGTTAAACACTCCGTTGCCGACCGCCGAGGAAGAAATGCTCGTCCACACAATATCGTAATTGTTTTTCGTCTGCATCACCTTATCACCCTCGCGAAACAGCGTATCGCCGCATTTATGTTCCGCTTTATCTTTTGACGGCGGATTGATGCTTTGCTGCAACAGCGCATTAAGATGCATCACACCCGCAATTCCCTTTCGCATCGGGCAAAGCACCTGAATTTGTTTTTGCGCTTCATAGCCATATGCCTTTGGCAAACGCGTTCTATACAACTCCACCACCGCTTTTGCAATCGCACTCGGATCAGGGCGTTTCGTAAAGAAAAAGTCCGCATCCGTATCCCCTTGCAGCGGTAGTTGGCCATGCAATATACGGTGTGCATTTTGCACAATCAGGCTTTGCGCCGCCTGACGGAAAATTTCCGTCAGCCGCACGGTAGGTACCGCACCGCTACCCAGAATATCCGAAAGCATATTGCCCGGACCAACCGGCGGCAACTGGTCGGCATCTCCGACAAAAATCACAACGCTGTCCAATCGCACTGCCGACAAAAGGGCGCTACCCAAAAGCACATCAATCATACTGCTCTCATCGACCACAATCACGCGCTCTTCCAACAGATTGGTAGCGTTACGCGCAAAGGTCTGCATCTCACCCTCCTGCACATATTCAATTTCGAGCAAACGATGAATGGTAGCGGCATTTTCGTTCGTCACTTCACCAAGTCGCTTTGCCGCTCGCCCCGTCGGCGCGGCAAGCGCAATCTTATAATTTTCGCTTTTTAAAATTTCAATAATCGTATTGACCACCGTCGTCTTGCCCGTACCCGGTCCGCCCGTCAATACCATAATCTGATGTGTCAGCGCAAAGATGACAGCCTCGCGCTGTTTTTCGTCCAATACAACGCCGCTGTTTTTCTTCTGCCACGCTTCCACCAATTTTTCCGCCATTTTTGGCGTATACAATCCTCGCCCCGAAAGCAACTGGCGGATTTTATTTGCAATCGTCCACTCCGCCTTTTGAAGCATGCTCAAAAACACCACACGCACACCTTCGATTTGCTCAATCGTCACGCGTCCTTCAATCGCCAAACCCGTCAGTGCATCGGAGGAAAGCTCCCACGCCACACCGAGCATTTTACATACCGTCTCCAACAAATCCACTTCTGTAAGATAGGTGTGTCCCCGTTCATAGGCATTGGACAAAAGCACATACTCCGTCGCCGCCTTGATGCGATTGCGACTGTCGGGCAGTACACCCATCTGCATGGCGATGCGGTCAGCCGTCTTAAAGGATATGCCGCTGACCATACTGACAAGGATATACGGATTTTGCTCAATCATATTCACCGCATCTGTCCCAAGCGTGCGCTGCACTTTCAATGCCATATTTGCGCTGATGCCAAAGCGTTGCAAAAACATCACCGTGCGCTGAATACTTTGCTGCGATTGGTAACTGGCGCCGATTTCAAGCGCCTTGGCGCGGCTGATGCCCTTGATGCACGCAAGTCTGTCCGGTGCATTTAAAAGTACATTGAGTGTATCTTCGCCGAATTCAGCCACGATGCGTTGCGCTGTTGCAATACCCACGCCGCGGATAATACCCGAACTCAAATAACGGATAATGCTCTGCTCATCCGTCGGCTCTACCTTTTCATAACTTGCTACTTTAAATTGCCGTCCGTACTGAATGTGGTCTACCCAGTCACCCGAAAGGCGCACAGTTTCCCCCTCACTCAAATACGGCATACACCCCGTCGCCGTTACTGCCTCGCCGTCTGCATCCAGCATACAAACGGTGTAGCCGTTTTCATAATTTGCATATATAATTTCTTCTACAAATCCGTTTAATTCAACCATAGTAATCTCCCAAAACATGCTAAATACATTATCACAAAAACCGAACATTTTGTCAAGTATTATCAAACAAATTTTCGGTTATTCTCTCTTTACTTTTTCTAAAAAAAATGGTATACTGTCGCAGAGGTGATATTATGCCCGAAAATTATGCAGAATTTGCAAACATTTATGACCGGCTGATTTTAGAAGACATTGACTATACGGCGATTGCGGACTATATTGAATCCACCCTGTCCCGACTCGGCAAAAAAGCGAATCTGGTTTGCGATTTGGCGTGCGGCACGGGTACGCTGACCGATATTTTGCAAAAACGCGGCTACGATATGATTGGCATCGATTTATCCCCCGAAATGTTAAACATTGCGCGCGAAAAAAATCCAGACATCCTGTTGTTAAACCAAGACATTCGTACATTTGAACTCTATGGCACCGTGGATGCGCTTTTGTGTATGACCGATTCGCTCAACTACATTGAAACGCACGAGGATTTGTTTGCCATTTTCAAGGCGGCTAAAACATGCTATTTAAATCCGGATGCCCCCTTTATTTTCGATTTGAATTCACCGTTTAAATTAAAAACAGTGCTCGGAAACAACACCTTTACCTATGACAGCGACGATGTGTTTTATGTGTGGGAAAACGAGTTTGATACCGATGCAAACTGCACCGATTTTTACTTAACATTCTTTGTAAAAGACGGCGAAACCTACCACCGCTTTTGTGAGCAGCACACCGAGTATATTTATGAACCTGCCAAAATAAAAGCGCTGCTAAAAAAAGCAGGCTTCACAAAAATTGAAATTTTTGACGGCTACACAAATCGCCCTGCGCGCAAAAACAGCGAGCGAATTGTGTTTGTTGCGAGATAAATGGCGTTTTTTGTCGAGTTAAAATTACCCAAAAACACAAGTTTTTAGTTGACATCAAATAAAAAGAGTGGTATGATTAGCATAGTTGCTCAGGCAAAACCGCCTGAGGCACGCAATATTTTTTTGGAGGAAAGTACACATGCAAAAGGGAACAGTAAAATGGTTTAACGCAGAAAAGGGTTACGGCTTTATTCAGAGCGAAGACGGTACAGATGTTTTCGTTCACTTCTCCGCAATCCAGAGCGAAGGCTACAAGTCTCTCGATGAGGGCGCAGCCGTTGAATTTGAAGTTATTGAAGGCGCTAAGGGTCCGCAGGCTGCAAATGTTGTAAAGCTCTAATGTTTGCAAAGCGGGTGTTTATATACCGGCAAAATTTTTAATTCAAACAAAGAAAAACACGCTACACTACATAGCGTGTTTTTTTGTTATTTTTTTCCTACATTGATTCTGTTGAGTGCCCGCTTGATTTTCAGCTCCGCGAGTGCAATGTCCTTGGCTTCTGTTTTGCTTTCCTTTTTCGCTTTTGCTTTTTCAAGCGCACGCTCGGCTCTTGCAATGTCAATCTCATCTGCCCATTCAAAAGTCTGCGCCACTATGGTCGCAATCTCGCTTGCAAACGAAACCATGCCACCCGAGCATGCCGCTTCGCGCACTTTGCCCTCGCCGTCCGTCACGCGCACTTTACCGATATCGAGCGGTGCCAGATAGGTCGCATGGCGACTCAAAATGCCGACCTCGCCTGCGGTAGTACGCACAACAATGCGCTGCGCCACGCCATCATAACACATGCCCTCCGGTGTAACAATTTTTAATTGGAATGTAGCCATATATACACCCCCGAACTTACGCTTTGCCCTTTGCCTTTTCTACGGCCTCATCAATCGTGCCGACAAACAGAAATGCCGACTCCGGCAAATCGTCATGCTTGCCTTCGATGATTTCTTTAAAACCGCGGATGGTTTCGGCAAGCGGCACATACTTACCTTGCATACCCGTAAACTGCTCCGCAACGGAGAACGGCTGCGAAAGGAAGTTTTGTATGCGTCTTGCACGGCTTACGGCAAGTTTATCTTCTTCGGACAATTCATCCATGCCCATGATGGCGATAATATCCTGCAATTCCTTATAGCGTTGCAAAATTTCCTGTACGCCGCGCGCAACCTCGTAATGCTCACGGCCAACTACATCCTCAGACAAAATTCTCGAGGTCGAATCCAGCGGATCTACTGCCGGATAAATACCCATGGAAGCAATCTGTCTGGAAAGCACGGTTGTCGCATCCAAATGTGCAAATGTGGTTGCCGGTGCCGGGTCCGTCAAGTCATCGGCAGGCACATAAACCGCCTGTACGGAAGTGATAGAGCCTTTCTTTGTGGAGGTAATTCTCTCCTGCAATGCACCCATTTCCGTTGCGAGCGTCGGCTGATAGCCAACGGCAGACGGCATACGACCAAGCAGAGCGGATACCTCGGAACCTGCCTGCGTAAAGCGGAAAATATTGTCGATAAACAAAAGTACATCCTGACCCTCTTGGTCACGGAAATACTCCGCCATCGTAAGCCCAGAAAGACCGACACGCATTCTCGCACCCGGCGGCTCGTTCATCTGGCCATACACCAGCGCAGTCTTTTCAATAACGCCAGACTCCTTCATTTCATTATATAAGTCGTTTCCCTCACGGGTACGCTCGCCAACGCCCGTAAACACGGACAAACCGCCGTGTTGCTTGGCGACATTGTTAATCAACTCCATAATAAGCACGGTTTTACCTACGCCTGCACCGCCGAAAAGACCGATTTTACCGCCCTTCGCATACGGCGCAATCAGGTCAACGACCTTGATACCCGTCTCTAAAATTTCGGTTGTACTCTCCTGCTCATCATAGCTCGGCGGCTGACGGTGAATACACCATCTTTCCTCTGCCTCCGGTGCCTCTTTGTTATCCACCGGTTCTCCAAGCAAATTAAAAATTCTGCCGAGTGTGCACTTGCCGACCGGCACGGTGATACCGCTGCCGGTATCCACAGCCTGCACGCCACGCACAAGACCATCGGTCGAACTCATAGCGATACAACGCACCACATCGTCACCTAAATGCTGTGCAACCTCTGCTACGATTTTATTGTCGCCGTTTTGAATTTCAACGGCATTTAACAGCTCCGGAAGATTGCCCTCCGAGAATTTAATGTCAAGTACCGGTCCGATAACTTGCAGAACAGTACCGATGTTTTTGTTTTCCATAATATGCACCCTTTCTTAGGGATAGTTTGTCGCATGACGAGGGAAATCCCTCCACCACGCTACGCGCGGTCCCCCTCCCTTTAGGCAAGGGGGGCTTTGTTCTCTATTCAACCGCTACAATTAAGATGATTTTTTGCTGTAAGACAAGGCACAGTACGCCGGTACGGGCCGGCATCTGCAACGAAGCAATTCGCCAAATTTACCCTTTTAAACATTGGCGCCGGAGACAATCTCCGTTATCTCCTGCGTAATTGCCGCCTGACGGGCACGATTGTAGTCCAGACTCAGGGCGTCAATCATTTCACCGGCATTTTTGGTAGCCGATTCCATGGCAGTACGGCGCGCGGCAGTTTCGGAGGCCTGAGCCTCGGCTACGCCGCCGTAGACCATACCGGCGATGTATTGCGGCACGATGGAAGCAAAGGCCGCTTCGGCAGATGGCTCACAAATCATAAGTTCACGCGATTTTGGCGCATCTGTATTCGATTCTAGGGGCAACATTTGCTCGAGTTGCGGCACCTGCGAAAGCATGGATACAAATTTTGTGTAAACCACATAAACCGCATCATATTCGCCGTTGGCATAACCGCTGGCAAGCATATGTCCGATGCGGTCGCAATCCGCGATACTGATATCGGCGGCAAGCAGAAATTCATCGGAGAGAATTTGCGTATTCTGCCTTGTAAAATATTCCATTGTTTTTTTACCGATAGGTAATACGCAGTACGGCGCATCGCCCGCCTGCTTTGTTACGGCCTTTAAGATATTACTGTTGTAGCCGCCGGCAAGACCGCGGTCACCCGCAATCACAACAAAGCATGTTTTTTTAATCTCGCGTTTTTTCGTATAAACAGAGCAAAAATCCAATTTGCTTGCTGCAATACGCTCCAGCGTTTGAGAAAGGATTTCAAAAAACGGACGGGTACGCTCCACGCGCTCTTTTGCTTTTCGCAACTTCGAGGATGCAACAAGCTCCATGGCTTTGGTAATCTGCCTGGTACTTTGCACGCTTTTAATTCGAAGTTTTATGTCCTTCATGGATGCTCCAGCCATAGTTGTTTCTCCTTCCGGCTTACTTATTGCTCAAAAACTTTTGAGTAAACTCGGCAATCACCGCTGCAAGTGCGCCGTCATCTTCTTTGGACAAATCGCCGGTACTCACGATATTTTCAAGTATCTTTGCGCCGTGTGTCTGCACAAAAGCAAACAATCCCTCCTGATATTCGGCAACATCTTCTACCGCAACTGCCTTTAAGTAGTTGTTGATAACGGCATAGATAATCACCACTTGGAGTTCTACGGCAATCGGTGTATTGCGGTTTTGCTTTAATACCTCCACAATACGCGCACCCTGTTCAAGTCTTTCTTTTGTATCGTCATCGAGGTCCGAGCCAAACTGTGCAAAAGATTGCAGTTCACGATACTGTGAATATGCCAGTTTCAGCCTGCCGGAAACCTTTTTCATTGCTTTAATCTGTGCATTACCGCCGACACGGGATACGGAAATACCCGGGTTTACCGCCGGTCGGATACCGCTATGGAAGAGTTCGGTTTCCAAAAAAATCTGTCCGTCCGTAATGGAAATGACATTGGTCGGAATATATGCCGACACATCGCCTGCCTGTGTTTCGATAATCGGAAGCGCCGTAAGCGAACCTCCGCCGTATTCCGGCGCCAGTCTTGCCGCACGCTCTAAAAGTCTGGAATGTAAATAGAACACATCGCCCGGATACGCCTCACGCCCCGGCGGACGGCGAATTAAAAGCGAAAGTGCACGGTAAGCTACCGCATGCTTGGACAAATCGTCGTAAATAATCAAAACATCCTTGCCCTGATACATAAAATACTCACCCATCGCACAACCGGAATACGGTGCAATATACTGCATCGGTGCCAGTTCGGATGCGGTGGCGGATACAACAATGGTATACTCCATTGCTCCGTTTTGCGTAAGCGTTTCCACAAGTTGCGCTACCGTCGATCGTTTTTGTCCGATGGCAACATAAATACAAATCACATCTTTACCCTTCTGGTTGATGATGGTATCCGTCGCAATCACCGTTTTACCGGTCTGTCTGTCACCGATAATCAATTCGCGCTGACCGCGGCCAATCGGAATCATCGAGTCGATGGCCTTGATACCGGTTTGCAGCGGCACACTAACGGATTTTCTTTCAATAATACCCGGCGCTGCAGATTCAATCGGGCGTGTTTTGTCGGTTTCAATCGGGCCTTGTCCGTCAATCGGATGACCAAGCGCATCGACAACTCTGCCGATGAGCGCTTCGCCGACCGGCACCTCTACAACTCTGCCTGTACGCTTAACGATATCCCCTTCGCGAATACCTGCATCCGTACCCAAAATAACAACGCTGACAAAACTTTCTTCTAAATTTAATGCCATGCCGTACTCGCCATTGGCAAATTCCAAAAGTTCATTTGACATACAGTTATCGAGTCCGTGTACTTTGGCAATACCGTCACCCACTTCGATGACGCTGCCGGTTTCCTTTTGCTCAATCTTGTTTTCGTAATTTTTAATCTGGTCTATAATAATTTTACTGATTTCTTCTGATTTCAGCTGCATTATTTCACCACCCTAGTTGTTTGTAATCTGTGCTAAAAGCGAATTTAAACGCGTACGCACCGAGGCATCGAGTTGCATGTTTGCCATACGCACCGTTATTCCTCCCAGAACGGTCGGGTCCACTTTGTTTTCAAGCACAATCTTTTTACCGCTCATCTCCGAAAGTTTTTTTGCAAGTTTTTCGGAAAGACTCGGCGAAAGCGGTATTGCCGTAACGGCAACCGCCTCTTCAATGCCGCGGTCGGCATTGAACTGCTTAATATACGCACGCCTTGCAGATGCAAAGGTATGCATCTTCTTGTTTTCAGAAAGAATTTTTAAAAAATTAAGTGTGTACGGATGCAGATTTTGCGAAAAAGCCTGCGACAAAAGCGCAAATTTTTCTGCAATCGCAAGTGTCGGTGCATCCAAAAGCACGACATACTGCGTATGCTTCGAAAGCACCTCGTCTACCAGAGCAAAATCTTCCAATACACGCTCGGTAATCCCTTCCGTTTCAGCCAGTGCGTACATAGATTTTCCGTACATAACGGATACATCTGTCATTTCGCACCACCCATTTCATCTATACACTTTTCCACAAATACACTTTGTGCGTCCGCATCGAGTTCCTTTTCAATTATCTTGGATGCAATCGCCACTGCCATTGAGCAAATCTCGCCCTTGGCTTCCTCGATTGCCGCCTTCTGCTCGCGCGCAATGCGTGCATTTGCACTTGCAATCAAACCGGCTGCCTCTGCCTGAGACTCGCTGACAATCTTATCTGCACGCGTGCGTGCATTTTGCTGTGCATCGGAAACGATTGCTTCAGCCGTCTGCTTCGCCGCCGCAAGTTTTTCGGTATATTCACTCTCCATTGCCTTTGCGTGGTCGTCTGCCGCCCGTGCATCTGCATACATCTTGCCTATCTCGTCTTCACGCTGTTTTAAGATGTTCATAATCGGCTTAAACAACAATTTTTTGACGAGCAAAAACAAAATCAGCAGATTTGCCCAGGTGAAAATCAGCGTCCACAAATCCGGCGGAATGGAAACAAACTGTAATGCCTTCTCCATATTCTGCCTCCAAAATTTTAACTGTGTTTTACAAAAGGTTAATCAGCGGATTTGCAAACAGCAAAATCATGGCAACGACAAGACCGTAAATACCGGTAGACTCCGCTACGGCACAACCCAAAAGCATCGTGGACATAATATCGCCCTTCGCTTCCGGCTGACGGCCAACCGCTTCAGCACCCTTACCTGCCGCATAACCCTGACCGATACCCGGTCCGATACCTGCGATCATTGCAAGGCCTGCGCCGATTGCTGATGCTGCTAAAATAATTGCTCTTTCCATAGTTTTTTCCTCCTCATATCACAATTCAATATTTTTCTTATTCGACTCCCGATACGAACGACATTGTCAACATACAGAAAATATATGCCTGCAAAAAGCCCGTAAACAGGTCAAAATAAATCGAAAGTATCGCAGGCAAACCCACCTGCAAAATCGGGATGGAATTGATAAAATCCACCGGAATAAACGAAAGTATCGCATTACTCAATGCGCCAAGCGCACTGTATACCAGCGTTGAAATCACAATGCCCGAAGCGATATTGCCAAAATGACGAAACGCCATAGAAACGGGATTTGCAAGTTCGCCGATGATGTTCATCGGCAGCATCACCGCAACCGGTTGCACAAAACCTTTGAGCCAACCGCCTACACCGTTTACACGGATATTGTTACCTTGTACCAACACAAAGGTCACAAGGGCCCAACCGAGCGTTGTATTCAAATCCCCCGTCATCGGGCGCATCCCCAGCAGAGAAGATAAGCTGCCCAGTACTGAAAACGCAAATAATGTGCCTATATACGGTGCAAAAGAAAGATACTTTTCGCCCATGGTTTCACGCACCATATTGTTGACCATCAAAACCAATTTTTCAGCCACAATCTGCTTTTTACTCGGATTGCACACGCGAAGTCCGCGCGTCAACCAAAAGCACAAAAGCACAATCGCCGCCATAATAATCCAGCCGTTAACCACCGTTTCCGTAATGTGAAAACTGCCCCATTCAAATAGAATTTTCGGGCCGGATACACTTATATTCATTTCTCTTGCTCACCTCTATTTTTTCGTAAATTGTCCTGCAAGTGAACACCCCGTAATCACAATGCGCGGAAAAAGCAACGGAATCGCCACCGCAAATACATTAAAATACGGTGCTCGGATTGCCCAGTAAATTACCACCGCCGTCAATGCCAGGCGCAGATAATATCCGCCCGCCATATGAGCCTTGGCAGCCGTCTCACTTTTTTGCACACTTTGTGAAACAGAATATGCCGTCAGCGCAAAATTAAAAACTGAATAAACACAACCGAGCAATGTACCCAACAAAAGCGTCGCATCAAAGCCCCATGTTATGCAAATCACAACTGCCATCACGCCGCCGAGCATACCGACACCGATTGCAATTTTTATAATTTCACGCAATAAAGGATGTTTCACCTTTCAAAACCTCACTTTTTTGTAAACCGTTTTATCACATGCATCAAATTGGATGCCCCTGCGCCGACACCGAGCACAATGCCCGCAATCACAACCCAGTTCCCCAACTGATAATACCTTTGCGCCCACCCTGCCAGGATGATGCAGCTGGCAATCGGCACAAAAATCTGCAAGCCGATTTGCGTAAGCATCGCAAGTGCTTTTAAAATTTCTGCCCGACTCTTTTTCATCATGCCTTAAAATCCTCTACACGCTTGTCGGTAATGCCAAACTCATACAAAAGCGCTTCCACAATACGCACCGACGCATTACCATCGCCGTACGGATTGGCCGCCTGCGCCATCTTATCATATGCCGCTTTATCGTCTAGCAATTCTTTTGCAAGGCGCACAATCACATCTTTGTCCACGCCCGCAATCTTTACTGTACCTGCCTCCACCGCTTCCGGTCTCTCCGTTTCGTTTCTGAGCACCAGTACCGGTTTTGCTAAAGACGGTGCTTCCTCCTGCAAACCGCCCGAGTCGGTCATCACCATAAAGCAACGCGCCATCGCATTGTGCAAATCATCTACATTGACCGGTTCAATGAGCGACACACGGTCCAGACCGCCTAAAATATCAAACACAACCTCGCGTACCGCCGGATTTAAGTGTACCGGATACACGAGTTGAATATCGTCGTAAGTTTCTACAAGTTCTTTTAACGCATAGCAGATGTGTTTAAGCGGCTCACCCAAATTTTCTCGTCTGTGCGCCGTTACCAAAATCACACGCTTTGCATTAAAGTCAAGATTTTTTAAGGTTTCATTCGTGAAGGCATAATCTTCACGAACGGTGCTTTTGAGCGCATCAATTACCGTATTACCCGTGATATAAATTCTTGCCGGATTGATGCTCTCTTTGAGCAGATTGTTTTTATTGGAAATCGTCGGCGAGAAGTGATAGTCTGCAATTACACCTGTCAGACAACGGTTCATTTCCTCAGGGAATGGCGAATACTTGTCGTATGTACGAAGACCCGCCTCGACATGACCGACTTTGACCTGATTGTAAAATGCCGCCAAAGCACCGGCAAAAGTGGTGGTGGTATCGCCATGCACCAAAATCACATCCGGTTTTTCCTCTTTAATAACTTCGTCCAGTCCGGCAATCACCCTGTTTGTGATGCCCACCAGCGTCTGACGCTCCTTCATAATATCCAAATCGTAATCCGGCACAATCCCAAACATCTCTAAAACCTGATCGAGCATCTGTCTGTGCTGCGCGGTTACGCACACCTTTGCATCTATGTGCGGGCACTTTGCAAGTTCAATCGCGAGCGGTGCCATCTTTATAGCTTCCGGACGCGTGCCGAACACTGTCATTGCCTTAATTTTTTTCATTGTCGTCTCCCCCTGCTTCACATTCTTCTATTGTAATGCGAATATCCTCCAAAGTCACATGCGGCTCCTGCTCATCTTCTTCATCGGAGAGCATACCTGCAAAGTGGGTTGTTTTCGTTTTTGTCAGCATCCCGACACCGAACACAAAAATCAACACGCAAATCAAAAGCACCAGCGCACGAAGCGCACCGCTCTCCGCAAGCACAACCGCCGTTAAACCGAGCACGCCGCTGATGGCATATAAAATAAACACCGTCTGCTTTTGCGAAAATCCCATATCCACAAGCTTATGATGAATATGTCCTCGGTCCGGCGTCATAATCCCCTTGCCGGTAAACAACCGTCTTAAAATCGCAAATCCCGTATCAAAAATCGGCAGTCCCAAAATCAGAAGCGGTACAGCAAAAGTAATCACCGCATAACTTTTAAATCCGCCCTGCACGGACAAAACCGCCAGCATATATCCCAAAAATGTTGAGCCAGTGTCCCCCAAAAAGATGGTGGCAGGATTGAAATTGAACGGCAAAAACCCAAAGCAAGCACCGGCGATAATCAGTGCAATTAACGCAATCTTTTCTTCGCCGACCAAAATGGCTACAAACACGAGCGATGCCGAAGCAATCAGCGAAAGTCCCGTCGCCAGTCCGTCGAGTCCGTCAATCAGATTTACCGCATTGGTAATCGCTACAATCCACAAAACCGTAAACGGAACGGAAACCCAATGGCTGAGCTCAAGCACCGTCAAATCTGAAAACAGATTCGGGTTGGTAAATACCTCAATGCGGATGCCGCCGACAAGTACCACCACAAGCGCCGATACAATCTGCACACAGAATTTTACTTTTGCACCGAGACCATGACTGTCATCTATAATGCCCAAAATCACAATAATTATTGCACCAATCAATACGGCAATCAATTCTCTTGTAATTTCACAAAAGCTTAAAAGGCTGACCAAAAAACCGAAAAATATGGCAATGCCACCCAAGCGTGGCGTGGGCTTTTTATGCATGCGGCGCGCATCGCGCGGCACATCAATGGCGCCAATTTTGTAGGCAACAGATTTTGCAATCGGCACAGAGGCAAAGGTGAAGATAAACGCCACCAAAAATGCCAGTGCCATAATGATATACACATTCATAGTTTTCTCCTCAAGTTTAGCGCTTTACAAAGCCGACCTTTCTGTATACCTTGTCGAGTGTGCGGCGCGCCAGATACTGTGCGTGCTGTGCACCCTGCGTGTATACCTGCTCCACAAAGGTCTTGTCTTTCATGTATTGTTCGTATTTTTCCTTAATCGGTCTTAAACATTCCACAACGGCATCCGCCACTTCCGCTTTGAAATCGCCATAACCGCGGCCAGCAAACCGCGCTTCAATCGACTCAATGCTCTCGCCGCTCGTGGCCGACAAAATGTGCATCAGATTTTCAATTCCCTCTTTGCCCTCACCGCGACACACTCTGCCGTCACTGTCCGTAACGGCACTCTTTATTTTCTTTGCAATCATGTCGGCATCATCAACAATAGAGATAAAGCCTTTCGGATTCGGGTCGGACTTGCTCATCTTCTTTGTCGGCTCAGTCAGGCTCATAATCTTTGCCCCGACCTTAGCAATATACGGCTCCGGAATTTTAAATGTATCCGAGTAAAGACCATTAAACCGCGCCGCAATATCGCGTGCAAGCTCCAGATGTTGCTTTTGGTCCACGCCAACCGGCACCAAATCCGTTTGATACAACAAAATGTCTGCCGCCATCAATACCGGATAGGTAAACAGTCCTGCATTGATATTATCTGCATGTCTTGCCGACTTATCCTTAAACTGTGTCATGCGGCTAAGTTCACCCATATAGGTATAGCAGTTGAGTATCCATGCAAGTTCTGTATGTGCAGGCACATGGGACTGAAAATACATAATGTTCTTTTGCGGGTCTAAGCCGCAGGCCAAAAACAAACTTAAAAGTTCCACACTGCGCTTTCTCAAATCCGCCGGATTTTGGCGCACGGTAATCGAGTGCAAATCCGCAACGCAATACATGCAGTTGTAGTCTTCCTGCAAATTTACCCAATTTTTAATTGCACCCAAATAGTTGCCGAGTGTTACACAACCGGACGGCTGCACGGCAGAATACAGGACTTTTTTATTTTCTTCCACTTTCCATTCGCCTCACTATTATAAATTCTGCAAATATTCACGGATAACTTCGCCGAGCACGGCAATGCCGCGGGTAATACTCTCCGGCGTTGTTACGGAGAAGTTGAGTCTAAACATATTGGAAGGCGTGTCTAAATCGAGCATAAAGGTTGCACCCGGTACAAAAGCAACCTTCTTTTCGATTGCTTTTTGCATCAGCACCTTCGTATCCGTTCCCTCCGGCAGCGTGCACAAAATAAAGATGCCGCCCTCCGGTCTTGTATAGGTACATTCTTTCGGGAAATACTTATCCATTTCGGCTAGCATCAGTTTGCAACGCTCGCCATATATCTTTGCACACTTATCAATATGTGCATCAAAATCATAATTCGTTACATACTCATGCACCATCATCTGATTGAGCACCGGTGTATGTACATCATTGACCTGCTTTACAACCGTCACGCGATCCACAATATCCTTGCGCGCGCTTAAATAGCCCACGCGCAGACCGGGTGCCAATGTCTTAGAGTATGTTCCCGCATAAATCACCATTCCGTTTTTGTCCATGGATTTGATGGTCGGCACGGTTTCACCTCTGAATCGAAGTTCGCCATACGGATTGTCTTCCAAAATAAACACATTGTACTTTTCCGCAAGCGCAAGCAACTTCTTGCGTTTTTCCACGCTCATCGTTACACCCGACGGGTTCTGGAATGTCGCAATAGTATAAATAAATTTTATGTTCTTTTTCGTTTGCAGATGCGCTTCCACTTCTTCTAAGCAAACGCCGTCATCCTCAATGGAGGCACCATAGAGGCAAGCGCCGTAGGATCGGAACGAATTGAGCGAGCCGATAAAACTCGGCGACTCACAAATCACGCCATCACCGGGGTTTAAAAGCACCTTCGCTGTTAAATCAATCGCTTGTTGTGCACCGCTGGTAATGATAAGTTCATCCACATCCGCATTGTAAATGCCTTTTTTTGCACTCTGCGCTTTCGTATATTCTCTAAGTGGTACATAACCCTCGGTCGTACCGTACACGAGCGCACCGGAGGCGCGGTTCGTTAAAATATCTTCATTTATTTTTGCCCATTCTTTTGCCGGAAACAACTCCGGCGCAGGAATACCTGCCGCAAAAGAAATCATCCCCGGCACACCGAGCATTTTAAATATTTCACGAATTGCAGAAGCCTGCATCCCGGCGACCGCCGGTGTAAAAATTTCTTTTTGTGTCATAACAATTCCTTCTTTCGTTTTCTTGCCGGATTTCTATCCCGCTCAAACTTTTACGCATGCTACACTATATCACATAATTCCAATAATGTAAAGTATTGTTTAGAACAAATCAATAATTTTATATGTTTTTTCTCCTGTTTTTTCAGAAAAATTTACGAAAAAATTTTGTTGCATTTTTTCTTCTAATAGTATACAATAATTGTATGCATTAAAATTGGAGAAAGCGTTTGTAATTTTGGGATAAGCAAGGAGATGTGCGCTTTGAAAAAAGTATTTGCTGTATTGCTTTGCACCCTGTTATCCGCCGGCATGCTTACCGGCTGCGGCTATGGTAGCGACAACTCGGTTACCTACCCCATTGAGCAGAGCACAAACCTTCCGGCAATGGGAGACGACACTGCAGAAAGTCCGCTCGGTCAGTTTGATGAAACATCGGCATTCGGCATCGTAAAACACGCGGACGAAAACGGCATGCTTTTGGAAATGCAAGGTAAGTATTATTTGTTTGGTTGGACAGAAAAGTCCAAACGGCATTATGACAAACTGGGCATTCAACTCGAAAATGAGGTCGGTGTACAGTTTGAAATTTCGGATGGTCGCTTTATCGCCAATTCGGTCGAATTGGTCACATCCGGACAATAAATTCAGTTATAACCTTTTCAGGTTTTATACAAGCGAGTAAACCCCGTTACGGAATGCTCTGTTTCAGGGTCTATAAGGAGGAAAAAATATGAGCAAAAAGTTTGTTTACCTGTTTAGTGAAGGTGATGCTTCCATGCGTAACCTTCTCGGCGGTAAGGGTGCTAACCTTGCAGAGATGACCAAGATCGGTCTTCCTGTACCGCAGGGCTTCACCGTTACAACCGAAGCATGTACACAGTACTATGAAGACGGCCGTAAGATTAACGATGCTATCCAGGCAGAAATCATGGAATACATCGTAAAGATGGAATCCATCTGCGGCAAGAAATTCGGCGACAAGGAAAATCCGCTTCTCGTTTCCGTACGAAGTGGTGCAAGAGCTTCTATGCCGGGTATGATGGACACCATCTTAAACCTTGGTTTGAATGAAGATGTTGTAGAAGCAATGTCCGCAAAGTCCGGAAATGCAAGATGGGCTTGGGACTGTTACAGAAGATTTATTCAGATGTATTCCGATGTCGTAATGGAAGTTGGTAAGAAGTATTTTGAACAACTCATCGACGAAATGAAGGAAGAAAAAGGCGTAACGCAGGACATCGAACTTACCGCCGAAGATTTAAAGACACTGGCAAGCCAGTTCAAGGCTGAGTATAAAGCAAAAATCGGCAAGGACTTCCCGTCCGACCCGAAAGAACAGCTTATGGGTGCTGTGGAAGCGGTGTTCCGTTCCTGGGATAACCCGAGAGCTAATATTTACAGAAGAGATAACGATATTCCGTACTCCTGGGGTACTGCTGTCAATGTGCAGATGATGGCATTCGGTAATATGGGTGACGATTGCGGTACAGGCGTTGCGTTTACTCGTGACCCGGCTACCGGCGAACGCGGTCTCATGGGCGAATTCCTCGTAAATGCACAGGGTGAAGATGTTGTTGCCGGCGTTCGTACACCGATGCCGATTGCAGAAATGGCATCCAAGTTCCCTGAGGCCTTTGAAGAATTCAACAAAGTTTGTGCAATCCTGGAAGACCATTACAGAGATATGCAGGATATGGAGTTCACCATTGAAAATAAGAAACTCTATATGCTCCAGACCAGAAACGGTAAGAGAACAGCAAAGGCAGCGCTTAAAATTGCTTGTGACCTCGTTGAAGAGGGCATGATCGACAAAAAGCAGGCTGTTGCTATGATCGACCCGAGAAACTTAGACACACTTTTACATCCGCAGTTTGATGCTAAGGCACTCAAGGCTGCAGTGCCGGCAGGTAAAGGTCTCGGCGCTTCCCCGGGTGCTGCTTGCGGTAAGGTAGTATTCACCGCTGAAGATGCTGAAGCATGGAATGCAAGAGGCGAAAAGGTTGTACTCGTTCGTCTGGAAACCTCTCCGGAAGACATCTCCGGTATGAAGGCGTCCCAGGGTATCTTAACGGTTCGTGGCGGTATGACTTCTCACGCAGCCGTTGTTGCTCGCGGTATGGGTACTTGCTGCGTATCCGGTTGCGGCGACATCATCATGGATGAAGAAAATAAGAAGTTCACTCTCGCTGGTAAAACCTATAACGAAGGTGATTATATTTCTATCGACGGTTCAACAGGTAATATCTATGACGGTATTATCCCCACTGTTGATGCTGAAATCGCAGGCGAGTTCGGCAGAATTATGGCTTGGGCTGACGAGTTCAGAACTCTTAAGGTTCGCACCAATGCTGATACTCCTGCTGATGCTAAGAAAGCTCGCGAACTCGGTGCTGAAGGTATCGGTCTTTGCCGTACTGAGCATATGTTCTTCGAGGCTTCCAGAATTGCTGCTATCCGTGAGATGATTTGCTCTGACACCGTTGAGGGACGCGAGAAGGCTCTTGATAAGATTCTTCCTAT
>JAZNLB010000010.1:0-13969 GCA_045578865.1 Clostridia bacterium
TGGCCTCCGACTTTAAAGGAAAATGAGGTTGAAACCGATTTTCTTCCTTATATAATATAGAATATATGGGATGAATTGTCTGTGGCATGAAATGGCGTTGCCATGAAAAGATGCTTCGCATCATGAATTGCATTCAATGAATGCATTATGGTCGAAATCGCTTTGCGATTTCTGCAAGAATGAAAAGAAGAGGTTTTGATGAAAGAAAATATATTGATTGAAACATCAAAGATATTTGCCGTAAAAATTATTCGTTATTGTGAAAAGCTGCGCGCAACGCAGAGGGCGCCGATAATATTAAATCAGCTTATGCGAAGCGGAACAAGCATTGGAGCAAATATTCATGAGGGCAACTACGCAGCGAGTAAAGCAGATTTTATAAATAAATTTCAAATTGCGCTCAAAGAATGTTATGAAACAGAGTATTGGTTGGATGTGTTTTGCCAGTCAGGTATTATACAGGAACTTGAATATAAACAGTTGCATGCAGAATGCAGCAAAATAAGGAAATTACTTACAGCATCTATTCAGACTGCGAAGCAGAATCAATAGAAATCGCTTGCGATTTCCACATAAATGCTTGCAAAGCAAGCAAATCATGCGCCGATGGCGCAAATCATGAAACCAAAAGGTTTCAAATCATGCAAACGCAGTTTGCAAATCATTATAATATGAATTGTCTGTGGCATGAAATGGCGTTGCGTATTCATTGAGAAAAATAAAAATCGCAATGCGAATTTCACATAAATGCTTGCAAAGCAAGCAAATCATGCGCCGATGGCGCAAATCATGAAACCAAAAGGTTTCAAATCATGCAAACGCAGTTTGCAAATCATTTTTTAGGGTTGTCCCCACTCCGGTACCCCTGTATCGGTGAAATATATATGGTAATTTGTGTCTGAACGATTGCACAAAAGGGCGCAATTATACAGGCAAATTACCAATTTTACAGTTATATTACAACTGTATGAATTGCATTGACTACATAATTTTGGGGTGTTATAATCAATGCAAGAAGACAACTATAGGCATTCGTGCCTGTGTTGCCGTCGGGCGGGCCGCAGAGAAAGAGGGTGGCCGCGGCCTGCTAAGACACAACACTCTTTCAACAAAAAAATTTTTTTTAAGGGAGGAATTGAGATATGAAAAATCTCAAGAAACTGTTGGCACTGGTTGTTGCTTGCGTAATGGTTTTCGGTATGGTTGCATCTGCAGCTGTAATTGATTTCCCGGACGTAGCAGTAACAGCTAAGTACGCAGAAGCAGTAAAAGTTCTGTCCGCGCTCAACATCATCAATGGTGATGAAACAGGCAATTTCAACCCGGATAAGAACGTAACAAGAGCAGAAATGGCTAAGATTCTTTGCGCTATGATGAGCAAGAATGCATCCTTTGGCCAGACCGATTCCGGTTTTGCTGATGTAACAGCAGCTCACTGGGCATCCGGTTATGTAAAGCACGCTAAGGGCCTCGGTTACATCAACGGTTATGATGCAGCTACTTTCGGTCCGGAAGACAATGTTACATACGAACAGGCTATTAAGCTGATCGTTGCAGCACTCGGTTACACACTGGCTGCTGATGCTAACGGCGGTTACCCGGCTGGTTACATGATGATCGCTGCTGACAAGAACATCACAAAGAACGTTGTTATCGCTGATGCAACTGCACCGGCTAAGAGAAGCGACATCGCTCTTCTCGCTTTCAACGCTCTGGAAGTTGGCATGATGGAGAGAGAAACCTACGGCACTACTGCTGAATACAAAGAAGGTTCCAAGACTCTTCTCGCTGATAAGCTCGGTGCAAAGAAGGCTGAAGGCGTAATCGTTGCTACATATGTTGAAGATCCGGCAAACTACGATGTAGAGGATGCTGAAATTCGCTTTGACCCGAAAGGTGATGCAGAGGCTTATACTCGTCCGTGCACAGATATTACTGCTCCGAAGTACCTGGGCTACAAGGACGTAACAGCTTATCTTGCAGAAAATGAAGATGGCAAAGAAGAAATCATTGCTGTAACTGTTAAGGCAACTAACGTTACAGAGTACGTATTCGAAGATCTTGATGTACTCGCAGATGAGGATGATCTTGACGGCGATGAAATGTCTATCGGCAATCAGGGCGGTGAAAACACCGAACTTGCTGTAGCAGGTCAGTTCACTTACTGGACATCTGCAGAGCATGACGACAAGAAGCCGACCGTTCTCGATATCGAGGCTGGCGCTGCTGTTTATGTAAACGGTGTTCAGGCAGATTTCACAGAGGCTAACCTTATCCCGCAAGTCGGCACAATCGTTGCTTACGATACCAATGATAACGATAAAATTGACCTCTTTGTAGTAGAGAAATACGGTATTGCAGTTGTTGATTCTGTAGTTGCAAAGAGCATGAAAGTTCGTTTTAAGCCTGACGCTGACTTATATGTTAAGTCTGATTTCGTTGAAAATCAGTATGCTCTCAACGAAGACGAAGCTGAATTCCTCAAGAACATCACTGTAACAATCGACGGTGAAGCTGCTGAGCTCGCTGACCTTCAGGAATTTGACGTAGCATATATTCGTACAAACGACTTTGCCGATGAAGCTGGCATGACATTCATCGAGTTCATCGTTTCCAGAAAGACTGTTGAAGGTAAGGCAATGTCCGCTATCGTTGATGGTGTTATCACTATCGGCGCTGAAGACTACGATGTATACCCGACTATCGATATCAGACTTGGTTCCGAAGGCAAGTACTTCCTCACAGTTGACGGTATGATCGTTGGTAGAGATACAGAAGTAGCTCTCAACGACAAGTATGGTTATGTTTACAAGATTGGTAACTCTGCATTTGGCGACAAGAGCGTAAGACTCTTCACAGCTGAAGGCGAAGATGTAACATACGATGTATCTGACAGAATTGAAATCAACGAAGTACATCCGGCTGTTAGAAAAGCATCTGAAGCATACTCTTTTGTAGAACTCGCTGAAATCTTTGACGTAACTTACACTGAAGTTGCTGATGATGAAGCTGCTACAGAAGCAAATGCAGAAGCAGCTTGTGCAGCACTCGTAGCTAAGTACGATACAAATGATGATGATGCAGTTTCTCCGGAAGAAATCATCGTATACCTCGGTAGCGATGCAGCTTCCTACGAAGAAAAGCTCTTCGCTTATGAAGTAAGCGGCGATGCTATTACAGCAATTTACCTCACAAATGTTGAAGATGCAGTTGCAGAAGAAAATGATGTATTGGAAGCTGCTGAGTACACATGGAAGAACGGCAGATTCGTTCAGGGCGGCGTAGGTACAACACTGGCTTCCGGCGCTAAGATCTTCATGATCGCTGACGATGAAACTGATATCGCTAAGTGGAAGGTTGTAGATGCTTCTGCACTCGTAGCAGGCAGAACTTACACCGCTACACTTTACGGTTATGATCCGAAGGCTGACGACTTCAAGGCTGTTCTCCTCAACGGTAGCAGCGGCGAATATGATGCATCTGCTGCTCTCGCATACTTCAAGTCTGTTGTTGAAACCGTTTACGGTGAAGATGACGAAGAAGCTATGAAGGTAACATTCATCCAGGCTCGCGAAGAAAAGGTAATGTACGTAATGGACGAACAGCTCGATCTGTTTGATGATTATGCAATCGGTACTGCATTCCTCTACGAAGTAGACGAAGATGCTAACCTGATCGCTGACGCACAGGTTATCTTTACTCCGGATGCTGAGCTTGATAAGGATGATGTAATCGATGCATTGACCGAAGGTGAAGATTTCGCAGATCTCTTTGATGCATATGTTGATGAAGCCAACGACTTCATGTTCACATTGGATGAAGACGAACTCGACGTTGACAACGAAGTTTGGTTTGGTGTAATCGGTGCTGTATCTGCAGCTGATGGCGGTCTCGCTCTCACAATTGCAGCTGGCGCTAACATCAAGAACTCCGGTTACAACTATGTTGTAGGTAACGACGCTAACGTTGTAGTTCTCGACTACACCAAGCGTACAGTTGCTAACAAGCTCGTTAAGGCTGATGTTGATGCAATCGAAGCTTCTGATTGCACAGTTAAGGCTGGTAAGCTTGATCTCACAGGTGATGCTGAAGACATGAACTTCAAGTATGCACTCGTAAGACTTTACAACGATAAGGTTGTAGATGTACTCGTAATCAACTACGAGAACTAATTTCTGATTCTAAATTTCAGAGATAAACAAAAAACGCGGTACTCACTTCGGTGGGTACCGTTTTTTTATTGTTATTTGTGCATTAAAAAACGGGATGCAATTTACATCCCGAAATAAATGATTTGCAAACTTCGTTTGCGTGAAAGGGCTTCTCCATGAAATGATGCTTACGCATCATGATTTGCATTTACAATGCATTTATGAAGAAATCGCTATGCGATTTCAACTATAATGTTTGCAAAGCAAACAATTCATGCGCCAACGGCGCAAATCATGAAACCGTAGGTTTTAAATCATGCCGTAAGGCAATTCATTGCTCTTTTCTATCACGCATCCCCAAACGATACACCCATGCTTTTTGCAACGGCAATCATCTGATGGTCGGTCGGTACAAATTTTGTGATGCCGGCAATGTCTTTTAACGCATTGTGCGTAATGCGGTTATTGACCATGGCTACGGTTACACCGTAGATTTCCTTTTCGATTAAATCTGCCGCATACGCCCCGAACTGAGTGGCAAGTACACGGTCATACGCAGAGGGGCTGCCGCCGCGCACAATATGGCCGGACAGCACCACGCGCGTTTCATAGGTCGAACGGTTTGCAATTTCGTCTGCAATGCGTTGTGTTGCGGTCTTATAGCCGAGTTCGGCGCGCAGTTGTGCACGCTGCTTTTTCTTGAGCTTTGCTTCGTCTTTTGACATCGCACCCTCGGCAACGGCGATGATGGAAAATGCCCTGCCCTTGTTTGCGCGTCGGTCAATGGCTTTTAAAATCTTATTCATATCGTAAGGAATTTCCGGAATCAAAATGATATCTGCGCCGCCGGCAACTGCGCTATATAGCGTGAGCCAACCTGCCTTATTGCCCATAATTTCCACGAGCATAACCCGTCGGTGGCTCGATGCGGTGGTGTGAATTTTATCAATTACATCCGTTGCGGTATCGACGGCGGTGTGGAACCCAAAGGTTACATCCGTACCATAAATATCATTATCGATTGTTTTGGGCAGACCGATGACATTTAACCCTTCGTTTGCAAGCAGGTTTGCTGTTTTATGCGTACCATTGCCACCGAGCGTTAACAGGCAATCGAGCTTCATTTCCTTATAATTTTTCTTCATTGCGGCAACCTTGTCTATATTATCTTCGCCGATGACTTGCATCTTCGAGTACGGTGTACGCGAGGTGCCAAGTATCGTACCGCCAACGGTTAAAATCCCCGAAAAATCCGAAGGTTTCATCTTGTGATATTCGCCGTAAATCAAACCGTGGTAACCGTCCTCAATGCCGATGATTTCCACATCATCGCCCATTTTTTCATATACCGCCTTTGCCACGCCGCGAATGGTGGCGTTCAGCCCCGGACAATCGCCGCCGCTGGTGAGAATACCGATTCTTTTTTTCATTGTCATTTCCCCTTTCGGAGTAGATTTTTCTTGTATTTTATGTTATTATTGTATATTATATAATTAAATTAAACAATAGTTTTTTTAAAAATTGTAAAGGTGTATGGTTATGGTTGAAAACAAAGGTATTTATATAAATCGCGAATTGAGCTGGCTTGGATTTAATGCGCGCGTATTGGAAGAGGCGGAGGATGTAACTTTACCGCTTTTGGAGCGCCTGAAATTCGTTTCCATCTTTTGCTCCAATCTCGACGAGTTTTTTATGGTGCGCCTCGGAAAACTCCATGACCGAGCAAATTTAACCCCTACCCTGCGCGACAACAAGACGAACCTGACTGCGCGCGAGCAGACGGATGCGGTTTGCAGCGCTTTGCCGCCGCTTTTGCGCCGCAAGGAAAAGGCGTACGCCGCTATATTGCAATCGCTTGCCGAGGCAGGCGTGCATAAGTTGGATTTTAAAAAAATTTCCGCCGCAGACGAGGCACTTTTGGAAGCGTATTTTAAATCGGAAATATTGGGACTTTTGTCGCCGCGTTTGGTCAGCGAAAAACTGGCATTTCCGTTTTTGCAAAATAAGGCGACTTATTTGGCGGTGCGCTTAAAAGGCAAGGCGGAAGAGATGAAAGTCGGTCTGGTGGCGGCGGACGATGTGGAACGACTCCATTTTGTGCGCTTAAACGGGACTGTATATTATGCGCTCGCTGAGGAGATGCTCTACCACTTTGCGCCGCTTGTATTTTCCGGCTATTCGGTTACGGAGCACTATCTCATCCGTGTAACGAGAAACGCCGATATCAACATACTGGAAACCCGTTTTGGCGAGGATATGACCTGGCGCGATACGATGTGCGAGGTTTTGCGCCGCCGAAAAAGTTTGGCGGCGGTGCGCCTGCAGGTAAACAAGCCTTTGCGTTCGCAGATGCACAAATACTTTGCAAAAAACCTGAATTTGCGTAAAAATCAGATTTTCACAGAGCCGTCGGTCTTTGATGCAACCTACGCATTCCGCTTGGAAAATATACTGCGAAAAAACCATCCGGAACTTTTATATGCACCGCAGCAACCACTGTATCCGCCAGAGGTGGACAGAAATGTGCCGCTTCATTTGCAGGCGCAAAAGAAAGATTTGCTTTTCTGCTACCCGTTCCAGTCCATTCGTCCGTTTGAGCGACTTTTGGAAGAAGCGGCGGCGGATAGCCAAACGGTCAGCATCAAAATTACGCTCTATCGCGTAGCGGCGAACTCGCAAATTCTTGCCTCGCTTTTAAAGGCGGTGGAAAACGGCGTCGCGGTGACGGTGGTCTTAGAACTTCGTGCCCGTTTTGACGAGCAAAACAACATCGATTGGTCGCACAAATTGGAGGCGGCAGGGTGCAAGGTGCTCTACGGGCTGGAGGCCTTTAAGGTGCACTCTAAAATATTGCTTATCGAGCGAAAAAGTGAGGACGGTTACAGTTATACTGCCCAAATCGGTACGGGAAATTACAACGAAAAAACGGCGGAGCAATACACGGATTTGAGTTTGATTACCGCCAGCCGTTCGATTGTGGTGGAAATCAAAAGTGTTTTTGACCAGATTTTAGCGGGTGAAACGGTGGAGTGTACGGACGCTCTGTTGGTGGCGCCGAATTGTATTTTGCCGCCGCTTTTGGAAAAAATTGATATGCAAATCGAGCGCGCGCGTTGCGGAGAAGAAGCACAAATTATAATTAAGTGTAATTCCGTATCCAACAAACCGTTAATCGACCGCTTGCTTGCGGCATCACAGGCAGGTGTGCGTGTGCGTTTATTTGTGCGAGGCATCTGCTGTTTCAAAGCAGGGGTGCCGGGCGTGAGCGAAAATATTACGGTGAAAAGCATTGTCGGCAGATATTTGGAACATTCACGCATTTATGTATTCGGCACGCGCGAAAATTGTGAGGTTTACCTTTCGTCTGCCGATCTTATGACGAGAAATATGGAAAAACGCGTGGAGGTTGCAGCGCCGATTACGGATGCGACGGCGAAGCAGACGGTGCTCGATATGCTTGAAATTATGGACCGTGACAATGTTAAGGCGAGAATTATGCGCCCGGACGGCAGCTATGCGCGATTTAAAAATGATTTGCCGCCGCTGGACAGTCAGATGCACTTTTTTGAAAAGTTCGGCGGACAGCCGGCAAGCGTATTGCAGGTAAAAACCGAAAAAGAAGAGACGGTGGATTTGGCGGTTGTCGAGCCGTCGGTAAGTCAGGTAGCGCAGGAGGAAACGCCGCCGGCAGAGGAAAAGAAGATGCGCCCAATGATTGAAGATGCCGAGCGCGCATTGCTTGTAGCGGATTTGGCGGATTTGAAAGTGGCAAGGAAGGCGCCGAAAAGGGCGAAAAAGCGCATGCCGCTTTGGGTAAAAATTTTAATCGGACTTTTGATTGGAGGCTGCGTATGCACAGCGGCGATTTACTATGTCATTCAACACCTCGGCTGGACCTTCTGGTCGATTTAACAAAAAAATATAAAACGGTTGCCGATATCGGTTGCGACCATGCCTATCTTTCCATTTTGCTTGCGCGCGCAGGTGTGCGCGTGATTGCATCGGATGTGGCGCAGGGACCGCACGATAAGGCAAAAGACAATATTGCCCGCTTTGGTGTTGCCGACAAGATTGATTTGCGCCTCGGCGACGGGCTTTCCACCTTGCAATGCGGCGAGGCGGAGGCAATCGTGATTGCCGGCATGGGCGGACTTGTGATTGCGGATATTTTGTCTGACGAAAGGGACCGGATTGAAAAAAACACGCATCTGTATCTTCAACCGATGCGTGCCGATGAGGATTTGCGTGGGTACTTATACAAAAACGGATTTGAAATTTTAAGAGAATCGCTAGTGCGCGAGGACAGGCGCATTTATACGGTGTTGGAGGTTTGCCTCGGGGAAAAGAAGGCGTATACGGCGCTCGATTGTATATTTTCTCCGGCTTTGCGTAAGGCGCAACCGCCGTTGTTTTTGGAGTATTTTATGTGGAAAAAGCGAATTTTGGAAGGGATTTTGCGTGATACGGCGCAGGCGGAAAATGCTGCGCTGGCAAAGAATTTTGCAAAAAAATTGAAGTTGTATGAGGAATTTGAAAAGGAGTGCTTAAAATGACATGTGCAGAGATTGTAAAGGCCATTGAGAAGACCGCACCGTGCAATATTGCATATAGCCGTGACAATGTGGGTTTTTTGTGTGGCGATGCGAAAAGAGAGGTAAGTAAAATTTTGCTCACGCTCGATTTGGACGAAGGCGTGGTGGAAGAGGCACAAAGTTGCGGTGCGAATCTGATTATCGGCCATCATCCGATTATGTATCGAGGCACAAAAACGCTGACAACCGATGCGCCGGAAGCATGTGCGATTGAAAAGCTGTTCCAATATGGTATCACATATTATGCCGCCCATACCAATCTGGATATTGCCCAAGGCGGACTAAATGACCTTCTGGCGGCGCTGCTCGGTTTAAAGGATATTGAAGTTGTGGAAGCGGTTGAAGTGCCAGGCGAGGGCATCGGCAGAATTGGTAGCATCAAGCCGCAGACGGCGCTTGAATTTGCTAAGCACGCCAAAGCGGTGCTCGGCGCACAGGGCGCGCGTTTTTGCGGAAATAAAGACAAGGTTATCACCCGTGTGGCGGTCAATACCGGCGGCGGTGCATCGCTTTGCGAATCGGCATTTCAAAAGGGCGCAGATTTGTTTCTCAGCGGCGATTTTTCCTATCCGCAGATGCGTGAATATGCCGCGCGCGGTATGTGTATTGTAGATATCGACCACTACACAACGGAGATTATCTGCCGAGTGCTATTTGATAAATTACTCAATGATGCGTTCGGTACAGAGTGCCCGACTCTGATTTATTCAACGGAAAACAAAAATGTGATGAGTTTCATATAACAAAAAGAACGATGAGGTAACCTCATCGTTCTTTTTTATTTAAAACAAGCCAATATTTTATCGAATTCTCCGCCGCGGGCGATGATTTTTGTGTGCTCTTTCAAATACGGTTCCATAACCTGCGCCTGCACCGGTGTTGCAAACTCCGGCATTAAGTTGTTGATTTGTTTTGCCTTTACGCTTGCACACGGCAAACCGAGGTAGTAGCAATCCGCCCCTTTATACAGTACTGCGGTTTTGGGTAACACTGTGGCTTGCAGCAGAGCGGCAAACCCTTCCAGAGAATCAAATCGGTAATACTGCTTTTCAGACTTGACAACATTACTCTTTTCCACAACGCGGTATGTACCTTTTTTTACGCGCGCTTTCTTTTCCTCACTCGTCAGCGAAGGCTTGTCGGTTTGTGCATTCTGCGCTTCTACGCGAGTGATTAAAAACACCAAATCCTCGCCCTGGGCAATCGCTTCGATTAACACATTGCCTGCTGGTGCGTGAAAGCCGAGTTCGAGTTCGGCACGCTTCATCAGCGCCACAATAAAAGCGCGCAGGCGCGGAGACTCGGGCGACAGCGTTTCGCGGGAAATGTCATACACAGCCAAATCCTCGGTGTTTACCGTCACCTTAATTTTGTTTAAACTTAGTTTCTCAATCCTCATGCTGCCTCACCTCATATTGCCTTCATAAACATAAATTTAAATCCTAATTCTATTATAGTATAAAGGCATTAAATTTGCTATAACAAAAAAATGTCTATAATGTTACCATTTGGTAACCGAATTTAGGAAAAAATATACATAAATTCTGTTTAAATACACGATTTGCTTACTTGACACTGTGTAGTCAAACTGTTATAATATATGCGTATGTGTATGTCTTTTGATATACAGAAGATGTAATTTTTGTAAGGAGGAAACATAGATGGCAAGAAAGATGAAAACTATGGACGGTAACAACGCCGCCGCTTGGGCATCGTACGCGTTTACGGATGTTGCTGCGATTTACCCGATTACCCCGTCTTCCGTAATGGCAGAAGTTACGGATGAATGGGCGGTTGACAAGAGAGAAAATATCTTCGGTCAGCCGGTTAAGGTTGTTGAAATGCAGTCCGAAGCAGGTGCTGCAGGTGCGGTACACGGCTCTTTGGCTGCAGGTGCGCTCACCACAACCTACACAGCCTCCCAGGGTTTGCTTTTGATGATCCCGAACATGTATAAGATGGCAGGTGAACTCCTTCCGTCCGTTATCCATGTATCGGCTCGTTGTGTAGCGTCCCACGCGCTCAACATTTTTGGTGACCATTCCGATGTAATGGCTTGCCGCCAGACCGGTTACGCAATGCTGTGCTCCAACAGCCCGCAGGAAGTTATGGACCTCGGCGCAGTTGCACACCTTTCCGCAATTAAGGGTAAGGTGCCGTTCTTACACTTCTTTGACGGTTTCAGAACTTCTCACGAAATCGACAAAATCGAAGTATGGGATTACGAAGATTTAAAAGAAATGGTAGATATGGATGCTGTTAAGGCATTCAGAGCAAATGCGCTCAATCCGGAGCATCCGGTTCTGCGCGGTAGCGCACAAAACCCGGACATCTTCTTCCAGAACAGAGAAGCCTGCAACAAGTACTATGATGCAGTTCCGGCTGTTGTAGAAGAGTATATGAACAAGGTAAATGCAAAGATTGGTACAAACTACGGCCTCGTTAACTATTACGGCGCTCCGGATGCGGAGAAAGTAATTGTTGCTATGGGTAGCGTATGCGAAACCATCGAAGAGACAATTGACTATCTGACCGCTAAGGGCGAGAAGGTTGGTTTAATTAAAGTCCGTCTGTACAGACCGTTCCCGGTTGAAGCATTCCTCAAAGCAGTTCCGGCAACCTGTAAGAAGATTGCTGTACTCGACAGAACAAAAGAGCCGGGTTCCATCGGCGAACCGCTTTATCTTGATGTTTGCGCTTGCTACGCAGGCAATGCAAATGCACCGATGATTGTTGGCGGCAGATACGGTCTTGGTTCCAAGGATACCATTCCGGCAGATATCATTGCGGCTTACAAAAACCTCGACGCTGCAACGCCGGTTAAGGGCTTCACACTCTCCATCGAAGACGATGTTACAAACCTGTCTTTACCGAGAGTTGAAAATCCGGACACCTCCGCTGAGGGCAACACCGCTTGTAAGTTCTGGGGTCTCGGTTCCGACGGTACTGTTGGTGCAAACAAAAACTCCATCAAGATTATCGGTGACCACACCGACCTGTTCGCACAGGCATATTTCAGCTATGACTCCAAGAAGTCCGGTGGTATCACAGTATCCCATCTGCGCTTCGGTAAAAAGCCGATTAAATCGACTTACCTCATCAACAAGGCAAACTTCGTTGCATGTCACAACCCGTCCTATGTGGACAAGTATGACATGGTAGAAGACCTTGTGCCGGGCGGTAACTTCCTCTTAAACTGCGCTTGGGATATCGACGAGCTGTCTGCAAGACTGCCGGGTAAGATGAAGCGCTACATCGCGCAAAACAACATCAACCTCTACACCATCGATGCTATCGGTATTGCAAAAGAGCTCGGCCTTGGCAACAAGACCTCCATCGTTTTGCAGTCCGCGTTCTTTAAGATTGCTGATGTTATTCCGTTTGCAGATGCAGTAGAATATATGAAGGCTGCAGTTGTTAAGTCCTTCGGTGCGAAGGGCGAAAAGATTGTAAGCATGAACCATGCGGCTATCGCTGAAGGCGAAAAGAATATCAAGAAGATTGATGTTCCAGCTGACTGGGCAAATGCTGCAGACGCTGCTGTTGAAGAAAAGGATGTTCCGGCATTCGTTAAGAATATCTTAGGTCCGTGTAACGCACAGGCAGGCGACAAACTTCCGGTATCCACATTTATGGATATGGTTGACGGTCACCTTCCGCAGGGTATGGCGGCTTACGAGAAGCGCGGTATCGCTGTTGATGTTCCGGAATGGATTACAGACAACTGTATCCAGTGTAACAAGTGTGCTATCGTTTGTCCGCACGCTGCAATCCGTCCGGTTGTATTAAACGCTGACGAGGCTGCTGCGGCTCCGGCGGCAATGAAGAGCAAGGCAATGACCGGCAAGGCAGACTATAAGTTTGCTATGGTTGTTTCCACTCTCGACTGCTCCGGTTGCGGCAACTGTGCTAAGGTATGTCCGGCGAAGGAAAAGGCACTCGTTATGAAGCCGATTGATACACAACTTGCACAGCAGGAAGCATTCAACTACGGCATTAAGGTGTCTGTGAAGGAAGATGTTCTGGCAGGACCGATGAATGTAAAGAACTCCCAGTTCCGTCAGCCGCTTTTAGAGTTCTCCGGCGCATGTGCAGGCTGCGGTGAAACACCGTATGCAAAACTCATTACCCAGATTTGCGGTGATAGGATGTACATCTCCAACGCAACAGGTTGTTCCTCCATCTGGGGTGGCTCTGCTCCGTCCACACCGTACACTGTAAACCACAAAGGTCAAGGTCCGGCTTGGGCAAACTCCCTCTTCGAGGATAACGCAGAGCATGGTCTCGGTATGGCTGTTGCTGCAAAGCAGCTCCGTGAGAGACTTGCTAACAAGGTAAAGGCAATCGATTGTGATTGTGCAAAAGATGCGGCTGCTGAGTGGCTCGCAACTTATGATGATATCAATGCAAACAGCGCAGCAACCGACAAGCTCGTTGCAGCACTTGAAGCTTGCGGCGGCGATGCTGCAAAGGAAATCCTCGAAATGAAGGAATATCTCTCCAAGAAGGCTGTTTGGATCTTCGGTGGTGACGGTTGGGCTTACGATATCGGTTTCGGCGGTCTTGACCATGTACTCGCTTCCGGTGAAGATGTAAACATCATGGTATTCGATACCGAAGTTTACTCCAACACAGGCGGTCAGGCTTCAAAGGCTTCCAACATCGGTCAGGTTGCACAGTTCGCAGCAGCAGGTAAGGGCATCGCTAAGAAGTCACTTGCTGAAATCGCAATGAGCTACGGCTACGTTTACGTTGCACAGATCGCTATGGGTGCTGATGCTAACCAGACCATCAAGGCTATCGCAGAAGCAGAAGCTTACAACGGTCCCTCAATCATCATCGCTTACGCACCTTGCGAAATGCACTCAATCAAGGGCGGTATGATCAACTGCCAGAACGAAATGAAGAAGGCTGTTGACTGCGGTTACTGGAATATGTTCCGTTACAATCCCGCACTCAAGGCTGAAGGCAAGAATCCCTTCACCATCGACAGCAAGCCCGCAACAGGCAGCTACAGAGAATTCCTTCTCAACGAAGCTCGTTACTCATCACTCACCCGCTCATTCCCCGAAAGAGCAGAAGAACTCTTCGCTCTTGCTGAGAAGACAGCAGTTGAGAGATATGACCATCTCCTTCGTCTTAAGGACCTCTATGCTCCCAAGGCTGACTAATTAAAAGAGTCGCCTCACGAAGCGAAGACCTTTAAATAAAATCAGCGGCGCAGTT
>JAZNLB010000011.1:0-6143 GCA_045578865.1 Clostridia bacterium
ATTATAAATGATTTCTTTTGTATTTAGTATAACATATCAGTTTATCCAAACGCAACCGTGGGTTGAGTTATAGCAAAAACAAAAGCGGAGTGAAATTCCACTCCGTTTTTGTATATACTTTTTCATAACTTTTTATAAAAACATATACAATATATTGGATTTTTATATCAACAAAAACACAAAACCACAATATGTAGTGTACGAGAGCTTGACACAGACAGTCATTTGTGCTATACTGATTTCAGCAATTGGTTATAACACAATTGACTATTTACGAAAGCGAGTTGATGAAAATTGATTGTAGTACTAAAAAAGAAAGCATTTCGTAAGTTGCGGCAACAACAAACAAAATGCTTTCTCTTTGCTGGATGTGTTAAACAATCCAACATTGCTGTGGTTTCAGTATAACACATCCGGATCCAGTTTGTCTACTGGTAAAATTTACAAAATTTATGCCGTAATAATCGGCAGGAAGGATGTGTTTTATGTATAAACACTATTATGTTAATAACAACCAGACAAATAACCCTGGACTTCATCACGAAGTTCATACTGAAGAACACAAAAACAAACTTGGCATAATAAGTGCCACTTATCTTGGCTATTATGCAAGTGAAACAGATGCCGTGGCAAAAGCCAAAATGTATTATCAAGACGCAGATGGATGTGCAGTTTGCTGTCCTAATGCGCATAGGGGGTAAATATGGCGGTACATCATGGTGGCAAGGTCGGTAAAGCTGGCAAAACTTTAGCTTCTAAAAAGTCTTCTAAAAAAGCTAAAAGCAGTGCTGGCAAAACGCTGGCTGATCATAAAGCAGCAAAACATTAATTAATCAGAAAAAGTGAGGGGCTTCCCCTCACTTTTTTCTATGTATAAAAACCGCCAAAAACCCGTTTTTGACACCAATGCGTTCAATGGGGCAAACCAGCGAAAGCCCTAGTGTTTATGCGGGTTTCAGGCGGTTTGCCCTATTATATCGCATTCCTCTATACGGCGTACAATACCTGTTGCTTTCATATATAAATCTCCTCTTTTACAATTTTAATGAGATATTAGTATCACACTTTTTGTAGAAATTATGAGCAGATTTTCCAAATGTTTTTATTATAAAATTTAAGCAAAGGAGAAAGGCGATGACACTTACGGTCACCGCCTTTTTGGTTTATAGGATTATTTCAAAATTTTGATTTTTCCGATTATCGGGAGTTCCTTTGCCTTGCCATTTGCGGCGTTGATAATACCAATGATGGCAAGAATCGCAAAGACAATCGATAACAGGCTAATAATACTGGTGATGAAATACAATCTCCAAGAAATCGCAAGAATAATTGAATTAAGTATACTTGATGCAATAGACCATGCTACGCAGGCAATCAGAAGAACTAAGCCCTGATTAGCATGGAAGCGGGCAAATTTTGAGCCCTTTGCTGCAAACATCGGGATAAAGCACAGCGGGCCGAAGTACGCTAAAATACCCATTGCCTTATTTTGTGATATATCGTTTGCATCGTAGTCAGCAGTAGTATCGGCGGTATTATTAAGTGCCGCTACCTTTGCCGAAAAGTCATTCTGATTTGCTGCAGGTTGTTCTGCTACGGGAGGTGCCTGCTGAGCCTGTTGTTCGGGTGCAGGAGCACCGATAGCCTCGCCACAGTTAGAGCAGAATTTAATACCTTCTTCAACTTTAGTTCCACATTTTCCACAGAATGCCATAGTTATTTCCTCCAATTCTTTTTTACTCTAACGGCAGACCACTTAGGTCGCCGTTTCCAAACTGTTCTGTGATACTGTTCAATTCGTTCATCGAATCCTTAATTTCATTAAATTGTCCGAAGAAATCTCCGAGCCCGCCAAATTGTCCGTCCGTCATTTGATTTATGTAATTGGTAAGAGTATTCGCTAATACAGACACAATGGCGATTAGAATTGCTAACAGCACAAACGCTATAATCATCCAAATAAGCGTTGCACGTGCATAGTTTTTAATATTTTTGTTTTTTGCCGTAAAAGCCATTATGATACATGCAATAAAACCAATGATAGGTACTGCGAACAATATCATAAGGCCTATGTAAAGTCCTGTTGATATTACCTTGTTCTGATTATCCGCAACAGGTGGCGAATAGCTCGGCTGCGTATTCACCTGAGCCACAGGCGACTGTGTAACGGGAGGCGGAGCAGATACAAGCTTTGGCTCGTTTGCTTCAAACTTTGTGCCGCATTCGGTGCAGAATGCAACGCCGTCAGCGATTTCTTTTCCGCACTCGGTACAAAATCTTGCCATATCGTCAACCTCCTCCTTTAGTAGTTCTTTTCATAGTCTTCGGGAAGTTCAAAGTAAGTGCTATCCGCACCTTTCGTCAATTCCACAACTCCGAAAATAATATCCACACCGCCACTATCTGCGATTATGTATTTGAGTTCATCACCCTTATAACAGTATGTAATCTTTGTTCCCGAAGAAGAGAATTTTTCACATTCGTACTTTTCGCCGAAAATTTCTTTTTCTTCCACATCACCGAGCATATCGTTATAGAATGCTTCATCATGCATTACTATCACGTTGCCGGTTTTCTTACTGCTAACAGCAGAACGAACAATCATCTTTGTAGTATGGTAAAGAGTGTATTTGTAATCATCTATAACCACTGTCGCTGTACTCAATTCAAAATCGGGTGAACTTGTAGTTTCAGAGTAGGATTTAGAGCCGTCTACAACATTGAGTGTTTTGCTGCTTAATGTCTTGGTATCAGGATCTCGGAAATCCTTTACATAGTTTTCCACTCGCAGAGTATAAGGGCCGCTGAAATATTCCTTATACAAATCAAGTGTTCTTGATTTATCTGTTTTCGGTGCGTTATTTTCTTCATTGTTGCCGTCGGAATCTTGGTTTTCAACCTGTGATTCTCCGCCGCGGTCAATGCCGCCTTGAATTTCACCGTTTAACCCACACGCTGCTAGTGAGAGCAGCATCATGACCGCAATAAAAATTGCTAATAATTTCTTCATGGTGTTGTTCCCCCTTTTTCAATTTATTAAAGTCCAAACAAGTCTTTCAAACTTGTGGCTTTCTTAGGTTCGGGTTTGACATAGTTGAAACCACCGTAAGGCTCTGATTTATCAAAACCAATATTAGGACAGTCGGGATCACCCTCGAAACAATGCTCGGTATCTACGTGATAACAAACACCACCGATCATCTTATACAGATGATTCATACTCGGATACTGACCTGCCTGACGGAATCCGTTTTGTAAAAGCAACTGCCTGTAGTTTTCAACTGCCTGACTGGCGGCTAAATGATTACCTGCAAAATCCGCAGAGAACCCATAGAAGCCGACCTCGTATTCGTTAATTTCAAAGTTTGCGCCACCGCAGTTCCATTTGGGATACTGCGGAAGTTTTTCATCCCATTCTGCCATAATTGCCGCATCACGCTCGGCTTTGGCTTGTTCTTCCTGAATAGTTGCAGGAAGCTTTGCACCGCAGTTCTGGCAGAACTTCGTGCCTATGTTGTTCTGTGTGCCACAGTTCACGCATACAGCGCCTTCTGCAAGTGTCTGTTCGGGTAGCTTAGTACCGCAGTCGGCACAGAATTTCTTGTCCGCACCGTTTGGTTTGCCACAGTTAGGACAAACCTTTGTATTCTTTGCCGCTTCGGTGGCATATCCTTGCAGTTTGCTTTCAAGGTTTGACATAGCCCCTTCAAGACCTGTAGAACGCTGTGTCTGTTGCTGTGAATTTTGAGTTGCTTTGTCGATAGACTGAGTTGCCTGATTTACAAGATTGGTTGCTGCGGGTTCAACCGCCTGACGAACTGCATTACCTACGGCTTTGCCGACAGCATCACTTACACCTCGTCTGATTGCCCTCTCTAAAAAGCCCATGTTGCACCTCCTTTGTCATCCTTTATTTCATATTATGTATACATTTACATATCCCTATATCATCGCTGGGGGGTGAATAATGAATGCACCCTATGCAGCTTTCATCTTTTGTTTTTCGCCCCGAAGCTTCGTAAAACTCACAAGGATCTTGAACGGCTGTAACAATTCGGTAGCCGACCTCATTATATAGCTTTTCCTCTGAAAGCTCCGGAAAGATGACAGCCGGCTCACCGAAAGCTCTGTCCGATTCGGTATAATAGCCATATCTGAGTTCGAAGATGTGCTGTCCAATAGTTATTCTTTTATAAAGATCACCCTCTTTTTGGGGTGTACCTAACTTAACCATGGCACCCTCCTTTGCAAAAGAAAAATCCTTTACACTGCTTACAATAACAGTATAAAGGATTTATTCTAAAAAAACATCCTACCGAAAAGGCGAAAAAAGAATGATTTATATGTAAGCGCCGAACTCACTTCGGTCAATGATTCCTGTCTTGTTTCGCGCTGTTTGTATCATAGATTTAACAGTAGATTTTGATATATGCAGGTGGTTGGCTATTTGTTCGTCGGACAGATTGAAGGCTGCCAGACGCGCAATCTCACGCTCGCGGTCAGAAAGCTTTGAAGTGATGTTGTTCTCGGTGACAGCATTATGGAGTTTAACCCAGCCTTCATGTAAAACCTTATGAAGCTCCTTGACCTTTTTAGCGGCATCAGGGTCAATTAAAAGAAGCCTTTCATCCAAGAATAGACCAAGTTGTCGGCGGTGCTCAACAAGCGGGCCGTATAGCCCGTCTGCGAGGCAGAGGTTAATTGCTCTGTCTAAATGAAAAGCGGCATTGGTATCATCACCCGTTTGATGATAGGTGATCGAGCACAATAGTCTCAGATAGATTTCGGACATTACGGTTTTCTCGGCTGTCGCCTGTGCGATCATCGGCTCCATAATAAAGGGATGGGAACGCATAAGACCAAGACCTGTTACATCTTCCAAATGAAAGCGTCCTGCCGCAAGTTCTTGAGCAAATACCAATAGATATTTTATATAAAACACTCGTGCTGCAGGGTGCGCATCGGTAGGCAGGTGCTCAAAGCGTCCTCGATAAAACCAGTCTGGGAAATCCTTGGTATTTCGGATGGAAAGATCTGTGGAGGCAATGGAAAGCAAGATAATATCACGATCGTTTTCATCCTTCCACGGCGCCTCGTACATATGCTTTTTTGCCTCCTGCCAAAGCCTCACATCCCCCTTCCACATAGCAACCAATCCTAAAAGCATACCGCCGGAAAGTGTGGCATAAAAGCCGCTGTGCTGCTGCAAAAAATAGGTGGCGTGCTCGTAAACCTTATCAATTTCACCGCGGCTATAGGCAATTTCTGCGGCAAACAGTTGCTGCGCTTCGGGATGATAGGCAAGTGATTCTATAACCGCATCTGCTGTGCCGGGAGTATTATACAGGTCGGTCATGTCCAAAAACGGACTCTTGCGAACAAGCGGTACATTACCGATTTTACCACTTGCTTTATTTTCTTTACGTCTTGCATCTGCAGGACGTGAAGCGTTATCGGGAATCATCCAGGCAACGCCCCAACGCTGAGCACCGGGAACGCGTCCTCTCCGACACAGGTCCTGCACATTCCTTGTTGATGTATCCCATTTTTGTGCCGCTTGCTGTGCTGTAATCATTTTCATAGTTGCACCCTTTTCCTATTCTCGTAATATGCGGATTTCCGCATATTGATTTTCTCTATTATACTGCGTTTTTCCGCATAATGCAACACCTTTTTGAAAACTAAAGCCGAACAAGCTTTAACGCTCATCCGGCTTTGTGACAGTATGAATATTTAATTTTGGCTACTCAGAGTATGTATTTCTGATGCGTGTTCTTAGAAACAAGCCCTCCTTTCTAAAAACCGCCGAAAACCCTATTTTGGCACCCTTGTGTTCAATAGGGCAAACCGGCGAAAAACCCAGTGTTTATGCAGGTTTCAGGCGGTTTGCCCTATTATAACACAAGCCTCGATTCTTCTAACAATACCTGTTGCTTTCATATATACATTTCTCCTTAAATTACAAATTGTGATACTATTATTTGTGATTCAAGGGAATTTATACTTTATCGTTTCATTTTTGAACATTTAAACCGATTCTGCTTTTTTAAAGTTTTTTAAAAGTTTTGATTTTGCTTTATCTAAAACGCCTTCATCAATATCGGGATATATACATTCTGTACACATTCCCAAGCTATCTATAC
>JAZNLB010000012.1:0-54406 GCA_045578865.1 Clostridia bacterium
CCTGATAGTCTGGTCCTTGCTTTTGACCCAGATTGTGACAAAACGCCAGAGAGAAAGACACCAACAAGAAAAGCAAAAATTAAATACATGATGCGTAATTTAGATATTGATTCTAGAGCTGTTGATTTTGCAGAAGCGGACATAACAAATATACTAGAGTTATTCCATGTGTTAAGTGATGGTACTCATGGAGAGGCAGGAAGATATGAGGTGCAAAAACTAAATCAAGTAAAAAAACGAGTGGAACAGGGGATTAATTTTTTGTGTGAAATATCTGCATAGTCTAAAATAATAAAAAGCGTGATGACAGTAAAATCATCACGCTTTTTGGCGGAGATGCAGAGATTTGAACTCTGGCGCCGGGATTGCCGACCTACTGCATTTCGAGTGCAGACCCTTCAACCACTTGGGTACATCTCCAGATATGTTTGAACTCCGATTTGACGGAGAAAAAAACGAGCAAATTATAAAATTTTGTTAGAAAAATGTTAGAAATGGCTAGAAAAACCGCTAGATAAGGGTGTAAAAACAAGGTTTGAACCTCGCTTAAACCCGCACGGTTAAGCCATTTGTAGGGGTACAGTTACAGTGTAACCGAGGGGATTTCGAGTCAGTCCCGTTATGACCACTTCGATACTTTGGCCAATGTATTTACTGGTTCGCGCAAAGGGTGTGGCTATTTGGGAACTGAACAAATCAAGCATATACTTTTAAAGAACCCTTGAAAAATCAAGGGTTTGGAGCGATATGAGTTCCCAAAAAGCAAAAGCATCTGGCGATAGCCCTGTTATGACCACTTCGATACCGCTCCATACATGGTCGGGATTGAGGGATTTGAACCCCCGACCCTCTGGTCCCAAACCAGATGCGCTACCAAACTGCGCTAAATCCCGAAAACATTACCAAACAAGTATACTATACTTTTTGTGCCATGTCAAGCAGAAAAAGCATAAAAAAGAAGTGACCCTCGACTACACTGACAACGATGTAATCAAGGGTCACTTCTGTGAATTCTTATTATCTAACATCAATTTAACCTCTCTTTCGTAGTTTGCCTTTTGCTTGGATTGTTACATTCGCCCTAACCTCCGTCATCCAATCTTTTGTCTCTAAAGGAGAACCGCTTTGTGTTGCTGATGTACTTTTTCGTCTGCAAAAGGTGGTTTTTTGACTTCTCATCTATGCCAGTTGCATTTTTACACTTCCGGAAAACCAAGCCTTTATTTTCAAACTTCCCATTTCCTTCTATTTTCTTCCATCTATCTCAAACGCAACACCGTCGTGTTTTTTCTTTATTTCGCCTTCCGTCGGTTTGCTTTTCCGTTAGATTGGAATGCAACTTTCATATTGAAGTCTGAGATTTACTTGTACATTGGACTGTACCTCTCTTTCTCTTTTGTCACCTTTAGTATAGCATGATTTTATCGGCGTTGCAATTGGCAAAATGTAAAAAGATGATATCTCGTTTTTGTGGATTAAAGAGAAATTTTACTGCAATTTCCGCAAAAGTATTTACAAAGGGGGACGGGGTGTGATATACTAATTTTGTTGGGACGCAAAAAGGATAGCCACGGGCTATCCTTTTTTATTTTATTTAATATCTTCTACGACGGTTTCGGGCGGCGTTAAAAGTTGCTCCGGATTTTCTATGAGTTTTTTAATCTTTTTAAATGCGGATGCGTAGTAGTGGCCGTCGCAGATGCGTTCGTCACACACGACGGTGAAATCCATCAGCGTACGCTTTTCAGCTTCGCCCTCTTTGTTTAAAATGTACTCAAAACGCTTTGCGCCCATTGCGATAAAAATTGGCAGATTACCAAAATCATATAAATGATGGAATACCGGCGGAATGCCGAGGGAGCCTAAGTTCGTGATGAACATAGAACCGTGGAATGGGCTGAGTTTTGTCAGCCAACGCGGTAATAAATTAAAATAGTCAAGCAGTTTGATGAGACCGATGGCGAGTTTTAAAATAATTCGCGGCAGTTTCATCAACAGGCGGACAAAGCCGTCCATATCATTTTGGTCGCCTTCTGCTTTGTTTTCTTCAATCATTTTGGTCAGATTGTTGTAAATGTCGAGCAAGGTATCTGCCGGAGTCGCATCCAATTTAATTACGGTTTCCGGCGCGTTGAGTTTCAGTTCTTTTTTGATGGTCAGGCATATCTCAATGCCGTTTCTTGCATAGAGACGCTGACCGCGGATGTAGCGGTTTAGCCCAGGATACTGTGCGATAACGCGGCAATATGCCGCCATAAAGATGTGCATCATACCGATGCTCTTATATCCGTCTGCGCGCAATTTTCGAAGTAATGTTTCGCAGTTAGCGATGTCGATGGTGTTGGAAAATTTATTAGATGCGCCGTTGCGATGGGTCATGATAAACGGCATCGCGGCATCCATTGGCATACCGCCTTTGATTCTTCTTCCCTCTTTTCGACTCATGTGTATATACCCCCAAAAAATCGTTACCTATGTACAAGTATACCATAAATAATTTTGAAAAACAAGAAAATTGTCGAAAAAAGGGGCTTAAAACAATTTTGCCAGAGCGTCGGCGAAATATCGTGCGCCGGCAATAGATTCGGCGAGCGTATTGCCGTCTGTGCCCACTTCTACAATAAGGGAACCGGCTGTGGCGTGCTGATTAAATCGCTCAGTGCGTAGGTTGATTGGTCTTGCCAGCCCGGGGTATTTTGCAGTGATTTTGTTTTGCAGGTGTAGGGCGAATTTGAGGTTTTCGCGCCAGTTTTCATGCGGCAGTCCGCCGGCATTTGTGCCGACCACCAGCATGACCTGTGCGGCTTTGGTGCCGGAGATGTCTGCGGTAAGTTTTAATTTGGTGCCGTCACTTTTGGTCATGGCATCACGGTGTACATCCAGGACAATCTGAATGGTTGGATAGCGGCTAAGGTAGTTTTCGATGCTGCTCAGCGTGCGCGTGTAAGCGCCGTTGTAGGAGGGGTGGTCATTGATGGTTTGGTCGTGCAGTACACCGATGCCTGCTTCGGTCAGTACGCGCGCAATCTCTTCGCCGACACGCACGACATTTTGCGTCTTATCCAGCGAACGCGTGGAGTCTGCATCTGTGTATTGTGTCTGGCTATCCGGTGTGTAACTTTCGGTGGTGTGCGTGTGTACGATCAACACTGTGGGCGCGCTTTTGTCCGCAACCGATGCGACCGGTTCGTTTAAAAGTGCGTTGATATCGATATCAAAATCGGTATCATTATCAATATAAATCTGTTTGTTTTCGCCGTGGGTGTTGCCCAATCCTGCGACGGTTTGTTTGGTTTCTACAATGGGATAGCTGTTTTGAGATGCGGTGTCCTGTGTAGCCGGTGCAGGCTGCGGCTGCGGCGTTTGGGCAACTTGCGGTGTGACGGAACATAAAGCAATCTGACTTTTGAGCATGCTTTCCGGATTGCCCGGTAAAAAGCCGAATAGCGTGTCCGCGGCTTGCACGAGGGCGTTTTGAATCGGCATCTGTTGTGCGTAAGGAAAGCAGTGCGAAAGCACTGCGGTAGCATCCTCGGCGGTTGGCGCCGGTAGAGATGGTATTTTTGTGAGCATCAGCAGGACGGGCAGCACGATGCCGATGCAAAAAAAGTATTTGGTTTTTTTGCATCGCATATACATCACGCTCCTTTTTATATTTTTATTGAAATGCACTATAAAATATGTTGAAAAAATGTTTGAAAAAGGGGTTGACAGGGGGCAAAAAATCCGCTATAATACAAAACGCTTATGTTTATAGGGGTAAGTTGGCGAGAAAATCTTTGTGCAACTTTCACAAAAAATACAGGAAAATTTCGTGAAAATTTTTGTAATTTTTTTATCGGAAATTACGCAAAAAAACTTGCGCTTTCTATAAATATAAGATATAATATTTCTGTTGTGACATGGCATACGATGAAATGGGAGGTTGCGAACCCCGTTACGGTTCGGTTTTTCCATGGAGAATGTCCGATTCAAGAAACCGGGCGACAAGTCACGCTGCACTTTGAATACACACTCTTTCGATGCTTCGTGCGTATTGTAGCGTAGTTATGCCCAGATGTGCCCAAAAGGCCGCTCTGGGTATTTTTTACGGAAGGGCGCGAAACACGCGGGTGTGTTGTAGGAAAAGCGCACGCTGTCGTATGTGACAACCAGAGCAAAAAGAGGATTTAAAAGGAGGTAAAAACTATGGCAGCAACACAGACAATCAGAATCAGACTGAAGGCTTATGACCACACTCTGCTCGATCAGTCCGCAGAGAAAATCGTGGAAACGGCAAAGAGAACAGGCGCAAAGGTGTCCGGTCCTATTCCGTTACCGACAAAGAAGGAAGTCGTTACAATCCTTCGTGCGGTGCATAAGTACAAGGATTCCAGAGAGCAGTTTGAGATGAGAACACACAAGCGTTTGATTGATGTTTTGGTTCCAACTCAAAAGACAATAGAAGCTCTGACAAAACTCGAGTTGCCGGCAGGTGTCGACATCGAGATCAAGTTGTAATAGCCAAAAGGCTGTTACGGGTCAAGTTTGCGGCAGACGCAAACCAATAACCTTAAGGAGGAGAAAGGCATGAAAAAAGCAATTTTGGGAACAAAAGTTGGTATGTCCCAGCTCTTCATGGAAGATGGCAGAGTTGTTCCCGTAACTGTAATTTCTGTTGAGCCGAATGTGGTTATCCAGAAAAAGACAGTTGAAACTGACGGCTACGATGCTGTTCAGGTGGGCTACCAGAACAAGAGAGAAAAGCTTGCAAACAAGCCGGAAAAGGGCCACTTTGCAAAAGCGAATGCACCGATTAAGAGATTTTTGCGCGAGTTTAAGCTCGACAATGCAGCAGAACTCAATGTTGGTGACGAAATCACATTGGCAGTATTTGAAGAAGGCGAAAGAGTCGATGTTACCGGTATTTCCAAAGGTAAAGGCTTTGCCGGCTCGATTAAGAGACACGGCCAGCACACCGGTCCTATGTCGCACGGTTCCGGTTACCACAGAGGCTCCGGTTCCATGGGTGCTTGCTCCGACCCGTCCAAAGTTATGAAGGGTAAGAAGCTCCCGGGTCACATGGGTGTGGAAAAGGTTACGATTCAGAACCTCGACATCGTTAAGATTGATACAGAGAAGAGCCTGCTTTGCGTAAAGGGTGGTATCCCGGGCGTAAAAGGCGGCCTTGTTGTTATTAAGAATACAGTTAAGGCATAATTCGGGAAGGAAGGAGGAAAACGATAATGGCTACATTAGATTTATATAACATGAGCGGTAAGAAAACCGGCACAATTGATGTTAAGGACGAAATCTTCGGCGTTGAAGTAAACAAATCCGTTCTTCACGATGTTGTAGTAAACTATCTGGCAAACCAGAGACAAGGCACACAGAGTGCATTAACCCGCACAGAAGTTCGTGGCGGCGGTATTAAGCCGTGGAGACAAAAAGGTACAGGCCGTGCAAGACAGGGTAGTATCCGTGCTCCGCAATGGACAGGCGGTGGCGTTGTATTTGCTCCGAAGCCGAGAGATTATTCTTATACCTTAAATAAGAAGGTGAAGAAGCTCGCACTCAAGATGGCGCTCACCACAAAGGTAGCAGAGGACGATATCATCGTAGTAGATGGTCTCGGTTTTGATGAAATCAAGACTGCGGCTGCTGCAAAGATGCTTTCCGACCTCGGCGTATCCGATAAGGCGCTCATCGTAACTGCAGCAAATGATGTAAATGTTTACAAGTCTGCAAGAAACATCGAGGGCGTATGCGTATCGAACGCAGATGTACTCAATGTATATGAAATTCTCAACCACAAGAAGTTGATTATAGCAAAAGCTGCTATCGAGAAGATCGAGGAGGTGTGTGCACAATGACATTCGCACATGATATTATCTTAAGCCCGGTCATCACTGAGCAGTCCACAGATATGATGGCGGAAAGAAAGTACACATTCAAGGTTAAGCTCGATGCCAACAAGATTCAGATTGCAAACGCAATCGAAGAAATCTTTGGCGTATCCGTAGAAAAGGTTACAACCATTCGTATGGATGGCAAGCTTAAGAGAATGGGTAGAAACGAAGGCAGACGCCCGGCATACAAGAAGGCTGTTGTTAAGCTTACAGCTGACAGCAAGACCATTGAGTTCTTCGAGGGCATGGCTTAATCGATAAGCCGACACAGTATATATTATATAGGTAAGGAGTGTTTTAAGGATGGCGATTAAAAAGTATAATCCTACTTCTCCTGCAAGAAGATTTATGACAGTTTCCGCTTTCGAGGAAATTACAAAGAAGTCTCCGGAGCGTTCTTTATTAGAAACTTTAAAGAAGCATGCAGGTAGAAATTCATATGGTAAAATCACCGTTCGTCATCGCGGCGGCGGTAATCGCAGAAAGTACAGAGTAATTGACTTTAAGAGAGATAAGGATCTCGTAAAGGCAACCGTAATCGCAATTGAGTACGATCCGAACAGAAGCGCAAACATCGCTCTGCTCCAGTACGAAAATGGTGAAAAGAGTTACATCATCGCTCCGTACGGCATCGCAGTAAACGATGTACTCGTTAGCGGTAAGGGCGCAGATATCAAACCGGGTAACGCAATGAACATTGAGGATATTCCGGTTGGTACATTGATTCACAACATCGAGCTTTATCCGGGTCGCGGCGCTCAGCTCGTGCGTAGTGCAGGTACTGCAGCACAGCTGATGGCAAAAGACGGCGGCTATGCACAGGTTCGTCTTCCGTCCGGCGAAGTTCGTATGATCCGCCTTGACTGTAAAGCAACTATCGGTCAGGTAGGTAACATTGATTATGAAAACATCAAGATTGGTAAAGCCGGCAGAAAGCGTCACCTTGGCTGGAGACCGACAGTACGCGGTAGCGTAATGAACCCTTGCGATCACCCGCACGGTGGTGGTGAAGGTAAGTCCCCGATCGGTAGACCGCCCCCGGTTACACCGTGGGGTAAGCCTGCTCTTGGTCTTAAGACAAGAAAGCATAAGGCTAAGTCCAATAAGTTTATTGTAAAGAGAAGAAACCAGAAGTAATATAAATGAACAATTTATATTGACCGGAAGGAGGAAACAAAATGGGAAGATCCATTAAGAAAGGCCCATACGTTGAAGAAAGACTCATGAAGAGAATCGTTGCTATGAACGAGTCGAATACAAAGAATGTCGTTAAGACATGGTCCAGATCGTCCACCATTTTCCCGGAAATGGTTGGTCACACGATTGCTGTGCATGACGGCAGAAAGCATGTTCCGGTATTTGTAAGCGAGGATATGGTAGGTTGCAAACTCGGCGAGTTCGCACCGACCAGAACTTACAAAGGTCATGCAGGCGCTAAGTCGTCCAGATAACCTGAAATTTGTATGAGAATCGAACATCTGAAAGGAGGATTCCAGCGTGGAAGCAAAAGCAAGTTTAAATTACGCGCGCATTTCTTGCCGCAAGGTAAAGATTGTGCTTGATATCATTAAGAACAAACCGGTAGCTGAGGCAATGGCAATTTTGAAGCATACGCCGAAGGCTGCTTCCGAGCTTGTTTACAAGCTGGTTGCATCTGCAGTAGCAAATGCAGAAAACAATTTTAGCATGGATGCAAGCAAACTCTATGTTTCTGAGGCTTACGCAAACCAGGGCCCGACACTCAAGAGAATCAGACCGAGAGCACAGGGCAGAGCATTCAGAATCAGAAAGAGAACAAGCCACATCACAGTTGTAGTGGCAGAAAAGGAATAAGAGAGGAGGTTGTTTTATGGGACAGAAAGTTAATCCACACGGTATAAGAGTTGGTATTATTAAGGATTGGGATTCTAAGTGGTTCGCGCAGGATAATGTATTCGGCGATACACTCGTAGAAGACTACAAGATTCGTGAATTTTTAAAGAAGACTTTGTTTGATGCCGGCGTTGCTAAGTTCGATATCGAAAGAAAAGGCAACAAGGTAGTTATCCATGTTCACGCTGCAAAACCGGGCTTTATTATCGGTAAAGACGGTGAGGAGATTAACAAACTCCGCGCTCAACTTTCCAAGTTGACAGGCAGAAACGAAAAGGATATCTTGGTTGACATCATCCAAATCAAGAATGTTGATATGTGTGCACAACTCGTTGCAGAGAATATTGCTGCACAGCTTGAGAGAAGAATTTCCTTCAGAAGAGCAATGAAACAGTGCATGGGCCGTTCCATGAAGATGGGCGCTAAGGGTATCAAGACAGCGGTTTCCGGTCGTCTTGGCGGTGCTGAAATTGCAAGAACCGAGCATTATCATGAGGGTACAATTCCGCTGCAGACACTCAGAGCTGATATTGATTACGGCTTTGCTGAAGCAAATACAACCTACGGTAAAATCGGTGTAAAGGTATGGATTTACAAAGGTGAAATTCTTCCGGAGAATAAAAGAGTAAGAAAGTCGGAAGGAGGCAAATAATCATGTTATTACCTAAAAGAGTTAAATACAGAAGAGTAATGCGTGGCCGCCTGAAGGGTAAAGCAACACGCGGTAATGTTGTAAATTACGGCGATTTTGGTTTGCAGGCTTTGGAGCCGGCTTGGATTACTTCCAACCAGATTGAAGCAGCCCGTATTGCAATGACCAGATACATTAAGCGTGGTGGTCAGGTATGGATTAAAATCTTCCCGGATAAGCCGATTACTGCAAAGCCGGCTGAAACCCGAATGGGTAGTGGTAAAGGTTCTCCTGAGTATTGGGTAGCAGTAGTTAAACCGGGCAGAGTAATGTTTGAAATCGGCGGCGTTGCTGAAGAAACTGCACGCGAAGCTATGCGTCTTGCTATGCATAAACTTCCGATCAAGTGCAAGTTCGTAACGCGCGAGGATAAGGAGGCGTCTGCAAATGAAGGTGAATGAGATTAGAGATTTAACAACAGAAGAATTGGCTGTTAAATTGAGTGAGCTTAAAGCAGAGCTTTTCAATTTGAGATTTCAGAATGCTACGAACCAGCTTGAGAACCCTGTAAAAATCGCAGATGTGAAGAAGAGCATCGCGAGAGTTATGACAATCATTCGTGAAAGAGAATTATCCTAATCGATAATCGGTGTAGAATGAAAGGAGGAAATTTGCTGTGGTAGAAGCAAGAAATCAAAGAAAAGTAAGAATCGGCAAGGTAGTAAGCACAAAGATGGATAAAACCATTACCGTTGCCATTGAATACAGCGTAAAGCATCCGCTCTACGGTAAAATTGTAAAGAAGACTTACAAGCTGCACGCGCATGATGAAGAAAATATCTGCGGCGTAGGCGATAAAGTTAAGGTAATGGAGACGAGACCGCTTTCCAAAACTAAGCGTTGGAGATTGGTAGAAATCGTTGAAAAAGCTCAGTAATAACCTTTACTTTTTTGGAAGGAGGAAATTGTTGTGATACAACCGCAAACAAGAATGAAGGTTGCTGATAACACCGGCGCAAAGGAACTTATGTGTATCCGTGTTATGGGCGGCTCCCATAGAAAGTTCGCAAATATCGGCGATGTTGTTATCGCTAGCGTTAAAAAAGCAACGCCCGGCGGTGTTGTAAAAAAAGGCGATGTTGTTAAAGCAGTTATCGTTAGAAGCTCGAAGGGTGTTCGTCGTCCGGACGGTACACACATCCGTTTCGATGAAAACGCAGCTGTTATTATCAGAGATGATAAAAATCCGCGTGGTACTCGTATTTTTGGACCTGTTGCAAGAGAACTCAGAGACAAAGAGTACATGAAGATTTTGTCGTTGGCGCCTGAAGTATTATAAGGAGGTTTGGAAGATATGAATACAAAACTTCATGTTAAAACCGGTGATACCGTTATGGTACTTTCGGGTAAAGATAAAGGCAAGAAGGGTAAAGTACTCAGCGTAAGCCCGGCAGATAAGAAAGTTATCGTTGAAGGCGTAAGCGTGGCTACCCGTCATAAGAAGCCGAGAAAGCAAGGAGAGACCGGCGGTATCGTTAAGCAGGAAACTCCTATTTATGCATCGAAAGTACAGCTCGTTTGCCCGAAATGTGGCAAGGCTGCAAGAACAGGCGTTAAGTTCCTGGAAAACGGCGGCAAGGTAAAGTTTTGCAAGAAGTGCAACGAGATGTTAGATGACTAATCTGTAACGATAGGAGGTTAGAAAATGGCTAGATTAGAAGAGCTTTATAAAGAGAAAGTAGCTCCGGCCCTGATGCAGAAGTTTGCATACAAAAGCGTTATGCAGATTCCGAAGATTGATAAAATCGTATTAAACATCGGTCTGGGCGAAGCAAAGGATAATCCCAAGGCTATTGATGCAGCAATGAGCGATCTTGCACAGATTACCGGTCAGAAGCCGGTTGTAACAAAGGCAAGAAACTCTGTTGCAAACTTTAAGATAAGAGAAGGTATGAGTATCGGCTGTAAAGTTACTCTGCGTGGTGAGAAGATGTATGAATTTTTAGACAGATTCTTCAATGTAGCACTCCCGCGTGTGCGTGACTTCCGCGGTATCAACCCGAACTCCTTCGATGGTAGAGGTAACTATGCTACCGGTATTAAGGAGCAGCTCATATTCCCGGAAATCGATTACGATAAGATCGATAAAATCCGTGGTATGGACATTATCATCGCTACCACCGCTAAGACTGACGAAGAGGCTCGCGAGCTTTTGACTCTGATGGGCGCTCCGTTCGCAAATTAAGGAGGTACAACATGGCTAAAAAAGCAATGATTTTGAAGCAGCAGAAGGCACCGAAGTACAGCACACAGGCATACAACCGTTGTAAGATTTGCGGTCGTCCGCACGCTTACCTCAGAAAGTATGGCATCTGCCGTATTTGCTTTCGCGAATTAGCCTATAAGGGCCAGATTCCTGGCGTGAAGAAGGCTAGTTGGTAATTTAAAGGTGACGGCAGGTTGAAGGTGGCAACCTTCAAAACCGCCGAACGTCCAAGTTTTTGGAAGGAGGTTAACTATTATGCATATTACAGATCCTATCGCAGACTTGCTGACTCGTATCAGAAACGCAAACTCTGCAAAGCACGAAACAGTTGATATCCCGTCTTCTAACATGAAGAAGGCAATCGCTAAGATTTTGTTAGATGAGGGTTATATTAAAGGCTATCAAGTGATTGACGATTCTAAACAGGGCATCATCAGAGTAACCTTGAAGTACGGTGAGAACAAGCAGAAGGTTATCACAGGTCTTAAGAGAGTATCTCGTCCGGGCCTGAGAATTTATGCCGGCGCTGATGAGCTTCCGAGAGTATTAAAGGGTCTCGGTATTGCGATTGTTTCCACATCCAAGGGTATCATGACGGATAAGGAAGCACGCAAAGCAAACATCGGTGGCGAAGTTCTCGCATTCGTTTGGTAAGACAGTTTAAGGTTATTAAAAGTAATTTACAGGAGGTGCACAATATGTCTAGAATTGGTAACAGCCCGATTACTTTGCCGGCTGGCGTTGAAGTAAAGATTGAGGCTGAAAACGCAGTAACCGTTAAGGGCCCGAAAGGCACCCTTTCCGCAAAACTGCACAAGGATATGATTATTGAAAAGCAAGACAATGTTCTCGTTGTTAAGAGACCGTCTGAAGCAAAAGAGCACAAATCCTTACACGGCCTGACCAGAACTCTGGTTAACAACATGGTTGTTGGTGTAACGGAAGGCTTTACAAAGACACTCGAAATCAACGGTGTTGGTTACAGAGCTGCAATGCAGGGTAAGAAACTTGCCCTCACACTCGGTTTCTCCCATCCGGTAGAGATGGAAGCACCGGCAGGTATCACCATTGAGGTACCGCAGCCGAACCAGATTGTAATCACGGGCGCAGACAAGCAGGCTGTTGGTCAGTTTGCAGCGAAGGTTCGTGAGAAGAGATCGCCGGAGCCGTATAAGGGCAAGGGTATCAAGTATACGACTGAGACAATCAGACGCAAAGAAGGTAAAGCAGGCGGTAAGAAATAAGAAAGGAGTGGATTTTCATGGTAGGTAAGAAATCTAGCAATAAAGCAAGATTAAAGCGTCATCTGCGTATCAGAAAGAAGATTTCCGGTACTGCTGCTAAGCCGAGACTGAGCGTATTCCGCAGCCTCAAAAACATCTATGCACAGCTTATCGATGACGAAAATGGTGTAACACTCGTATCCGCTTCTACAATTAAGTCCGATAACTACGGCGGTAATGCTGAAGCTGCAAAAGCAGTAGGTGTGGAACTTGCAAAGCTCGCACTCGAAAAGGGCATTAAGGAAGTAGTATTTGACAGAAGTGGTTATGTATATCACGGCAGAGTTGCTGCTCTTGCAGAAGGCGCAAGAGAAGGCGGACTTGAATTCTAAGAAAGAGGAGGGATATCATGCAAGAAAGAATTGACGCAGCTACTTTGGATATTAAAGAAAAAGTTGTAAATTTGAGCCGTGTAGCTAAGGTTGTGAAGGGCGGTAGAACCTTCCGTTTCAGTGCGTTGGTTGTTGTAGGTGACGAAAATGGTCATGTTGGTTACGGCACAGGTAAGGCGGCTGAAATTCCGGATGCTATTCGTAAAGGCATTGAGGATGCAAAGAAGAACATGATTACGGTTCCTCTCGTAGAAGGAACAATTCCGCACGAAATCGACGGCAAGTTCGGCGCAGGCCACATCGTAATTAAGCCGGCTGAAGAAGGTACAGGTATCATCGCAGGCGGTCCGGCCAGAGCCGTATTCGAACTCGTTGGTATCAAAGATATCCGTGCTAAGTCTTTGCGTTCCAATAACCCAAGAAATGTTGTAAGAGCCACAATCGAAGGTCTTGCATCGCTTAAGTCTGCACAGGAAGTTGCAAAACTTCGCGGTAAGGACATAGAAGAATTGTTGGGTTAAGGAGGAGACAAAAATGGCTAAAGAATTAAAGATTACGCTCGTAAAGAGCACAATCGGCCGCAAGGATGACCAGATTGCTACAGTAGAAGCACTCGGTCTTAAAAAGATTCGCAGCGTTGTTGTAAAGAAGGACACTGCACAAATCCGCGGTATGATTAATAAGGTTTCTCACTTGATCGAAGTAGAAGAGGCTTAATTTTAAGACAAATCAAAAGGAGGTGCAAAACCATGAGACTTGAAGAGCTTCAACCGACAGAGGGTTCCAAGTTCACGGCGAAGAGAAAGGGACGCGGTCCTGGTAGCGGTAACGGTAAGACAGCAGGTAAGGGTCATAAGGGTCAGAACGCACGAAGTGGCGGCGGTGTAAGACCGGGTTTCGAAGGTGGTCAGATGCCGATTTACAGACGACTTCCGAAGAGAGGTTTTACCAATATATTCGCAAAAGAGTATGTTACGGTTAATGTTGAAGTGTTCGAGCGCTTTGAAAGTGGCGCCGAAGTTACAGCTGAAACATTGAAGCAAGCCGGTATCATCAGCAAGGTGAAAGATGGCATCAAGGTTCTTGGCAGAGGTGAAATCACAAAACCGCTGACTGTGAAGGCTGCTAAGTTTACACAGTCCGCTGTAGATAAGATTACTGCAGCAGGCGGAAAGGCAGAGGTGATCTAATTGTTTAAGACACTTAGAAACGCTTGGGCAATTCCGGAGCTGCGTAAAAAGATGATTTTTACCATCTTGATGTTGATTGTGTACAGACTTGGTTGTACCATTCCGGTTCCGGGTTTGGATGCAGAGGCGATGAAGATTTTTATGGGCGCTGACGGCGGCATGGGTCTTTTTTCTCTGCTCGACACATTCTCCGGCGGTGCGCTGTCCAATGCAACGATTTTTGCTATGGGTATCACCCCGTACATTAACTCGTCGATCATCATTCAGTTGCTCACAGTTGCTATTCCTGCACTTGAAAGACTTTCGAAGCAAGGCGAGGAAGGCAGAAAGAAAATCAACTCCATCACAAGATGGGCAACCATTATTCTTGCAATGATGCAAGCAATCGGTTTGTACTTTACCTTAAATGCATATCAGGTAGTAAGCAATCCGGGCGCAATGAGTTTCATTACAATCCTGGTAACCTTTACTGCAGGTACTGCATTCATCATGTGGATTGGTGAAGAAATTACCGATAAAGGTATCGGCAATGGTATTTCCTTAATTATCTTTGCAGGTATCATTTCCAGACTGCCGCGTGCCATCATCACACTTTACAATAAGTTCGTTGTTGGCGCAACCGCAATGAGCATCATTATGCTTGTGCTGATTTTGGCAGTGTTCCTCGGCGTTTTGGGCTTTGTAGTGTTTATGAACAACGCAGAGCGCAGAATTCCGATTCAGTACGCAAAGCGCGTAGTTGGCAGAAAGATGTATGGCGGCCAGAGCACCAACATTCCGATTAAGGTGGCTATGGCAGGCGTAATGCCGATCATCTTTGCATCAAGCATTTGCTCGTTCCCGGCGACCATTATGCAGTTTATGGGTGGCGGCGAAAAGATGACAGGTTTTTGGAGAGCAGTATATGACCAGATTACAACCACAGGTTGGGTGTATGCGGTTATCTACTTCCTCTTAATCATCTTCTTCACCTATTTCTACACGGCTATGCAGTACAATCCGGTAGAAATGGCAAACAATATCAAACAAAACGGTGGCTTTATTCCGGGCCTTCGTCCGGGCAAGCCGACGAGCGACTTTATCTCCAAGACACTCAACAGAGTTGTATTGGTGGGCGCGCTCTTCCTTGGTTTGATTGCAGTTTTGCCGATTTGCTTCTCCCACATCAATGGCCTTGCGGGCATTGCAATGGGCGGTACATCCCTTCTCATCGTTGAAGGTGTTGCACTTGAAACCGTGAAGCAGATTGAATCCATGATGCTGATGCGTCACTACAAGGGATTCTTAGAGTAATTAAAAATGAATTCGAGGTGGGTTAAAAATGAAAATCGTATTTTTAGGCCCTCCTGGAGCAGGTAAGGGAACCCAGGCAGCTTACATTGCGGAAGCTGCCAAAATCCCTACTATTTCCACAGGAGCGATGCTTCGTGAGGCGATTGCCGAGAAGACGGAGCTTGGATTGGCAGCAGAAGGTTACATCAAAAAGGGGGCACTTGTACCGGACGAAGTTGTTATCGGTATTGTGCGCGACAGACTTACAATGTCTGACTGTGCAAACGGCTACATCTTAGACGGCTTCCCGAGAACGGTTGAGCAGGCAAAAGCACTCGATGCGATGCTTCCGAATGCAATAGATATTGCGCTTTCTTTAGAAGTGCCGGATGAAAATATCATCGAAAGACTGACCGGCAGAAGAGAATGCCCGACCTGTAAGGCGACATTCCATGTGGTCAACAATCCTTCGAAGACCGGCGATACTTGTGATAAGTGCGGCGCGGCGCTCGTACAGCGTGCGGATGACAGTGAGGAAACAATCAAGAACCGCATGAAAGTATACCATGAGCAGACAGAGCCGATTAAAGATTATTACAAGGCAGCAGAAAAACTTGTGTGTGTAGACGGCGTTGGTGCAGTTGATGAAATTACATCTGCGTTGTTTAAGGCACTTAATCTGTAGGAGGCGGCTTATGATAACCATTAAGTCGCGCATGGAAGTGGAATATATGCGTAAAGCCGGGAAGATTGTTTCCGGTACATTCGCCGAATTGAAGGCAGCCATTCGTCCGGGTGTGACGACAAAAGAGCTTGATGCGATTGCTTACCGCTACATTACTAGGCAGGGCGCAACGCCGTCGTTTAAAGGGTATAGCGGTTTTCCGGCAAGCATCTGCGTATCCATAAATGACCAGGTCATTCATGGCATACCGGATGATACCGTATTAAATGAGGGTGACATCGTCAGCATAGATATCGGTGCTTGCTATCATGGCTACCACGGCGACAGTGCAAAAACATTTCCGGTTGGAAAAATCAGTGCTGATGCACAGCGACTGATTGATGTGACAAAGCAAAGCTTTTACGAAGGCGTAGCATTTGCCAAGCGCGGTAACCGCGTATCCGACATATCTGCGGCAATCCAAGGATATGTAGAAGCAAATGGTTACAGCGTGGTGCGTGATTACACAGGTCACGGCATCGGCGCAAAACTCCATGAGGAGCCGAGCGTACTCAACTACGGAAAGCCGGGGCGCGGCGCAAGACTGGTGCCCGGGATGACGATTGCGGTTGAGCCGATGGTCAATGCAGGAGATTATGAGGTCTTTGTGGATGCGGACAATGAATGGACCGTATACACTGAGGACGGCTCTCTTTCTGCACACTACGAGCATACCATCTTAATTACCGATGGAGAATGTGAAATCCTGACCTTGTAATGCGTAAACATTTATTGAGGTGATTTTTTTGGACATTGGTTTAGGTTCCATCGTGCTTGCCAAAGCGGGACGCGATAAGGGCGACTACTTTGCGGTTGTTGCCTGCGAGGGCGAATTTGCCTATATATGCGATGGTAAGACGCGTAAGTACGACAAACCAAAAAAGAAGAAATTAAAGCATTTAGCGGTTACTAAAACCGTTTCGGCGCTCCTTTGTGAAAAACTCAGCGCCGGCGAGAAAGTAACCAACAATGAAATTCGCAGAGCAATCAGCGAGTTTTTAGAAAATCATGAACAGTGAGAGGGGGCTTTATCCGTGGCAAAAGCTGATATGATTGAAATTGAAGGTACCGTGGTTGAAGCATTACCGAATGCAATGTTTAAGGTTGAGCTTGAGAACGGGCACGAGATACTTGCCCATATCTCCGGTAAGCTCAGAATGAATTATATCCGAATTCTTCCGGGTGACAAAGTTACGGTTGAAATGTCGCCGTACGATTTAACGCGCGGCAGAATTACCTGGAGAGCGAAGTAAGAGGTTATAAAGTGGGAATTCCCGTCTTTATACATTCGCCGACCGCAAGGCGGCGGACGGACTTTTAAGAGGAGGTAATCTAAATGAAGGTTAGACCGTCTGTTAAACCAATTTGCGAAAAATGCAAAATGATTAAGAGAAAAGGCAAGATTATGGTTATTTGCGAAAATCCGAAGCACAAGCAGAAGCAGGGTTGATTTTAGCGAATAACACAATCGAGACGCATGGTAACATGCAAACTAATTTGTAAACAACTCATACGGGCGCGGCTGAATCCGCCGTGAGCGGATAGCCCATTGAGCTTGAAGCCTAACGAGATTAAAATGCAGTGGCTTCGCATTTTAGTGTAAGGCATAATTTACCAGGTCCGAACGGACTGCGATGAAAAAGCATCGCAACAAAGAACACGAGAGATTTACTAATCAGGAGGTGTAAGGACAATGGCAAGAATAGCTGGTATTGATTTACCTAGAGAAAAGAGAGTAGAAATCGGTCTTACCTATATTTACGGTATTGGTAGAACGGCTTCTGGCAAGATTCTTGCAGCTGCGGGCGTAAACCCAGACACAAGAGTCAAAGATTTAACAGAGGATGAAACGAACAAGATTCGTGAAGTCATCGACGCAAATTACACGGTGGAAGGTGATCTTCGCCGTCAGGTTGCACTCGACATTAAGAGATTGATGGAAATCGGTTGCTACCGTGGTATCAGACACAGAAAGGGCCTGCCGGTTCGCGGTCAGAGAACAAAGACCAACGCAAGAACCAGAAAGGGTCCGGCTAAGACAATTGCGAACAAGAAGAAATAATCAAAGGAGGGAATAAGAATGGCTAAAGCAACAACTAAAAGAACTACGCGTACCAAGCGTAGAGATAGAAAGAATATTGAAAAAGGCGCCGCTCACATTCGCTCCACGTTTAACAACACGATTGTTACACTTACGGATGTTGCAGGTAACGCAATTTCCTGGGCAAGTGCAGGTGGCCTCGGTTTCAGAGGTTCCAGAAAGAGCACTCCGTTCGCAGCACAGATGGCAGCAGAAACTGCTGCAAAGGCTGCAATGGAACATGGTCTTAAGAGCGTAGAAGTATATGTAAAGGGACCGGGTGCGGGCAGAGAAGCGGCGATTCGTGCGTTGCAGGCTGCTGGTCTTGAAATCAGCATGATTAAAGATGTAACACCGATTCCGCACAACGGCTGCAGACCGCCGAAGAGAAGACGCGTCTGATTGTTAATCGTTATGAACCGATTATGGTTCAAATCTAATGGAGGTGTAATAAGTAATGGCTAGATATACTGGTGCTGTGTGCCGTCTTTGCCGCAGAGAAGGTCAAAAACTCTTCTTGAAGGGTCAGAGATGTTACACAGATAAGTGTGCATTAAAGAGAGGAACACCGGGTCAGCACGGTCAGAGCAGACGCAAGCTCTCCGAGTACGGTGTACAGCTTCGTGAGAAGCAGAAGACAAAGAGATACTACGGCGTATTGGAAAGCCAGTTCAGAAAGTATTTTGACATGGCAAACAAAATGGCCGGCGTAACAGGTGAAAACCTTTTAACCATTCTGGAAAGCAGACTCGATAATGTAGTTTACAGACTCGGTTTTGCAACATCCAGAGCCGAAGCAAGACAGCTCGTTTTGCATGGTCACTTTAATGTAAATGGCAAGAGAGTAGACATTCCGTCTTACCTCATTTCCGCAGGTGACATTGTAGCAATCCGTGAAAACTCCAAGGGTTCCGCTAAGATTAAGGAAATTTTGGAAATCACTGATTCCAAGCTCGTTCCGAAGTGGTTAGAGCTCAACAAGGATGCGCTTGAGGCTAAGGTTGTTAGTCTGGCAAGCAGAGAGGACATCGACCTGCCGATCGAAGAGCACTTGATCGTCGAGTTGTACTCCAAGTAATCCGATTAAAAAGCGAATTAACCATAGATGAGCAAGGAGGGATTTGCGTGATAGAAATCGAAAAACCAAGAGTGGAATGTGTAGAAATGCGCGAGGAGGACCATTACGGTAAATTTGTAGTGGAGCCGCTCGAGCGCGGATACGGAACAACCCTCGGCAATTCTCTTAGAAGAATTTTACTGTCTTCTCTTCCGGGTGCAGCAGTAAATTCCATCAAGATTGACGGTGTGTTGCATGAGTTTTCTGTGATTCCGGGTGTTAAAGAGGATGTTACGGAAATCGTATTAAACATTAAGGGAATCGCTGCAAATTTGTATTGCGATACACCAAAGACAGTATACATCGAAGCTGAAGGCGAAGGTGTGATTACTGCTGGTGATATAAAGGCAGATGCAGAGGTTGAGATTTTAAATCCGGACCTTTACATCGCAACACTTAATGCAGATGCGAAACTTTATATGGAAATTACCTTATCCAAGGGCAGAGGCTATGTACCTGCTGAAATGAACCGTGAAAGTGCAGCACCGATTATCGGCATCATTCCGGTGGACTCCATCTATACGCCTGTAAAGAAGGTAAACTACAAGGTTGAGCCGGCACGCGTCGGCGCGGCAACGGATTTTGACAAACTCTCTATCGAGGTTTGGACAAATGGAACGCTTAAGCCGAACGAAGCAATCAGCCTTGCAGCGAAGATTATGAGTGAGCATTTGTCGCTGTTTATCGACCTGTCGGCTGACGCGAAGAATGTGGAAGTTATGGTCGAGAAGGCAGAAAGCAAGAAAGAAAAAGTTCTGGAAATGACCATTGAAGAACTTGATTTATCTGTTCGTTCTTACAACTGCTTAAAGCGCGCAGGTATCAACACGGTTGAAGACCTCGTAAACAAGACAGAAGAAGACATGATGAAAGTTAGAAACCTCGGTAGAAAATCCCTTGAAGAGGTTATGAATAAGCTGACAGCGCTTAACCTGTCTTTGCGTAAGGAAGAAGAATAAGTTTTGAGCAAATTATTTCAACCAAAGGAGGAGATTTAAATGCCAGGTACAAGAAAGTTAGGTCGCCCGACAGATCAAAGAATGGCTATGCTTCGTAATCTTGTGACCAATCTGCTTGAAAAGGGCCGCATCGAAACAACGGTTCAGAAGGCAAAGGAAACACAGAGCATGGCTGAGAAGATGATCACACTCGGCAAAGAAAATACACTGCATTCCAGACGACAGGCTTTGGCGTTCATCACCAAAGAAGATGTTGTAACAAAGTTGTTTGCAGAAATCGCTCCGAAATATGCGGAGAGAAATGGTGGTTACACCAAAATTTACAAGATTGGTCCGCGTCGCGGTGACGCTGCCGAAATGGCAATCATCGAACTTGTTGACTAATTATTGACAACTTGATTAAAACACCTGTAATTTTAAAAATTACAGGTGTTTTTTTATAAATTTATTGCAATAAGGGTAAATGTGTGATAAAATGACTTCAATATAAAGCACCTTTTAAGGTGTATATGTCGCAAAATGCGGCCGCGTTGTTGCCGAGCAAGGGTTGTGTCCAAATGATTTTTTGTTTTGGCTTTGGCGCAAATTGTGATATACTTTAATAGTTTTATTTTATAATTATGGAGGGACAAAAATGGGTAATAGTATTAATTATTCTTACGAAAGCCTGAAAAAGTTTTGCACAGATGCATTTGTAAAATTTGGTTTTTCGAAAGAGGAAAGCGACATAATTGTTGGGGTTCTTTTGATGAGCGACTTATACGGAATTGAATCTCACGGTATGCAAAGATTGGTTCGTTATCATAAAGGCATCGAAAAAGGCCTTATCAAAGTAGATGCAAAGCCTGAGGTTGTTTTTGAAACACCTGTTTCAGCTGTGATTGAAGGTAATGATGGTATGGGACAGCTTTTAGGACACAAGGCGATGACCATGGCGATCGAAAAGGCGAAAACTACAGGTATGGCTATTGTTACAGTAAGAAATTCAAACCACTACGGAATTGCAGGTTACTATGCAAAGATGGCATGTAACGAAGGCCTTATCGGTATGTCTATGACAAATTCCGAAGCGATTATGGTTCCGACATTCGGCAGAAAAGCAATGCTTGGCAGCAACCCGATTGCACTTGCTGTGCCGGCTGAACCGTACGATTTCTTCTTTGATGCATCCACCACGGTTGTAACACGCGGAAAACTGGAAGTTTATAACAAACTTCAAAAGACACTTCCGGAAGGCTGGGCACTCGGTGCGAACGGCAAGGGAAGCACAGATGCTGCTGATGTTCTTAAAAATATCGTAGCAAAAGCGGGTGGCGGAATTGTACCTCTTGGTGGCGAAGCTGAGCAGAGTGGTAGCCATAAGGGATACGGCTATGGTATGATGTGTGAAATTTTCTCATCCATTCTGTCCATGGGTATTACATCGAATCACACCCATATGAACGGCAAAGGCGGTACTTGCCATGGCTTTATCGCAATCAATCCTGCTGTTTTCGGAGATGCCGATGCAATTCGTGAACATTTTTCAACGCTGCTTCGCGAGCTTCGTGAATCTCCTAAAGCTGAGGGACAAGAGCGTATTTATACCCATGGTGAAAAGGAAGCGCTTGCGTATGAAGACAAGCTCAAAAACGGCATAGATGTCAATGTCAAAACCGTTGCGGAAATGGTTGACCTGTGCAAATATCTGGATATGGATGTTGAAGAATATCTTGGTGCGGAAGCGAAAGAATTAACGCTTAACCAGAGTTCTTACGATATGTAATACAGAAGAGAATGAATCATACAAGAGAAAAAGCAGAGAGATTCCTTGCATTTTCTTTTGTATCAGCTCCAAAATTTTAAAGAATAGTTTGAGAAGTAAAGGATAACCCGCCTTCCCCTCGAGAGGAAGGCGGGTTGTCAAGCAATCTACACCTCACCGCCGTCTACGGCGGAGCCTCTCCTCCGGGAGAAGCCTTTTAGACTGAAATTTTAATTGTTTGAGTTTATCGGCACTTTTTATCGGCATTTTTAAAAGGGCCGATAAAAAGTGCCGATAAATTTTTGTACCAGTCTAGGATAAGTTAAATATTATTTTTAAAACTATTTCTGTATTCAAAAGGGGATAGACCGGTTTCTTTTTTAAAGTATGTAGAAAAATGTGTATTGCTGTTAAAACCGATTTGAGACGCAATATCTGATATGGACAGTTTTGTGTTAAGAAGAAGATATTTTCCCTCGTTTATTCTTAAGTTTAAAATATATTTATGCATACTTATGCCGGTGTGTTTAATGAAAAGTCTGTTTAGATAGTATTCGTGATAGCCGGCAAGTTCAGCCAATTCGCTGTTGGTTATTTCCTTTGTGAAATTTGAATTTATGTAGTCGATAGTTATATTTATCGCATCAGCAGAGCTCGCTTGGTTTTTGTAGTTATTTTTGTGTAAATCAATCAATAGTTTTTTTAGCATTGTTCCGCAATTTTCTCTGAAATACATTCTTTGGCTGGAGAATTCATCCACAATGGAGGATATGGAATTTTTAAACTCTAAACCATTATTTAAAATAAAAAATGAATTTAGAAAATGGCTGTCTTTAATATTGTAAACCTCAACGGGGGAATGCTTGCTTGTTTTACAGAAATCCTGGGGTATGAACGGCATAATAATTTTTCTGTTATTCTGTGATAGGTCGAAGTTCAATGAATATAAATGCAGATGCTCTTCCGTATTGATGATATAGTCCATTCCTCCGCAACAGTAGAACAGAGTATTCTTTTTTAAAAAAAGTTTGCTGTTATTTATAAAAATTTCTCCGCTGCCACCGATTATATAGAACAGACGGCAATCTTTCGCATAAACATTGCGGTTTTTTGAAGCATATGTAATTTCTTCCGCAAAACGAATGTGGGGATTTATATCCGCGATTTTCATGGCAGCCTCCAAATGTTTGTTTTGTTAAAAAAATAGTTTGTTTTTTGTGTTTATAATACCATGCTTATGTGATAAAATCAAGACATAAAAATACATAATGGGGTGTTTGTGTGAAATTTTCAGTAGGATTGCCCAAAAACAATATGGAGTTTGTAAACTGCATAATTGAAAATGCAGAACATATATACGAAGTATATTTTTCTTGGGGCGATTTTCCCAACGGCAGAAGCAGCCAGACACAATCTGACGAATACACATCATGGGAGCTTATGGATATACAAAGGGAAATGCTTAAACACTTGTCCGATGCCGGCATTTCTTTAAATATGCTTTTTAATGCAAATTGCTATGGCAAAGATAGTCAGTCAAGAGCCTTTTTCAATAAGGTTGGTGAAGCGGTTGACTATGTTAAGCGTACTTATGGGCTGAAATCGATAACAACAACATCACCGCTTATTGCAAAGTTTATAAAGAATAATTTTGCGGATGTTGAGGTAAGAGCCTCGGTGAATATGGAAATTGGCAGTATACAGGGGATGGACTATCTTAAAGAGTATTTTGATAGCTTCTATATGAAGCGCGAATTAAATCGTGATATTGAAAGTATAAAGGTTTTATATCAATGGTGCAAAGAGAATGCAAAAAAGCTTTTTGTCCTTGCCAATAGCGGTTGTTTGAACTTCTGCTCGGCACATATTTTCCACGACAATCTTGTGGGGCACGAAGCGGAAATTGCGAAGATGGATAATGCATATAACTTTGGTGGTATATGCCATGAATACTTGAAAGATGAAAAAAACTACGAAAAATTGATTGAGAATACCAACTTTATAAGACCTGAAGATATACATGAATACGACGGATTTTTTGAAGCCGCAAAACTTGCGACAAGGGTACATAATAACCCCAAAATGGTACTTGAAAGCTATATTAAGGGTAAGTACAGCGGTGATATTTTAAGGCTTTTGGAACCTGCCCACAGCATATATCCGTATGTGCTTGAAAATGGAGATCCGCTGAAAGTTGTTAAGATAGCAGATAGTATTACATATTAAATAACCTTTCGATGGGGAAAGAAAATAGGACAGATTGTATATAGAAAAAATGCCAACCTGCGTGCATGCTTGTGGGCATAAAATATTGCAAGATGTCCGTAGTTATAAATAAGATTAGGAGGACTGAAAATGCTAAGCAGTAAATTGATTAAAGAGGTAGCCCTTGCGGCTGGTGCAGATGCCTGTGGCATTTCACCTATGTCAAGATTTGACGGAGCTCCCGATGAAATGAATCCGCAGTTTTTGTTTCCAGAAGCAAAAAGTTGCATAGGATTTGTGTTCAGAATTCCAAGAGGCGTTCAAAGAGGTATTGAGGAGGGAACACAGTTCTTTCAGTATCCTTCAATGGCGTACGGCGGAATAAACGAGATTTTTGCGCCTGCTGTACTTTATCAGGTGGGAAAGGTAATTGAAGACGAAGGATATGAAGCCTTTGTATACCGCAACACAGGTGCCAGGGGCGTTGTATCCGATATGGACGGTTCGCTCGGTAACACACTTTCTCCGGAGGAACAGATTGAGGTGAACGAGAATGCAAAAACAAGCACTGCTCACCACAGAAGTGTGCAATTTACCAGACCTGCAAGAGAGGGAAGTGTTGCTCCGGACCTGCAGTTCCAATTTAGAATTGCTGCAGTAGCATGCGGCCTTGGTGAAATTGGCTGGAGTAAAATGCTTCTTACTCCGGAATTTGGACCACTTCAAAGAGTTGCCTTTATTTTTACGGATGCAGAGGTTGATGAATATGATGAGATGTATAGCGGAAAACCTTTATGCCGTAAATGCGGAGCGTGTGTAAGGGAATGCCCCGGAAGCTGTATTCCGGCAATAAATTCCGGAAAAACGGTAACAGTAAATCTTGATGGAAAGATTTTGGAGTGGGGCGATATAGACATGTGGCGTTGCTATGCATTCTATACCCACGCAGGCAGATACTATAATCCTTTTGTTCCCAAAGAGGTATGGGACAAAAATGAAAACGGTGACCTTAACCTTATGGAGGGCGTAACAGACATTGCAGACGAACATGAAATCATGAAGGTTTATGGGGCATTGGCAAAATACTTCCCGAGTTGGGTGGGGTATAATATGGCAAAATGCGGCGGCTGTATCAGAGCTTGTGTTTCTGTTCTTGAAAAGAAAGGCGGTTGCATGGAGGATAGATTTAAAGAACCTTTAAGAACCAAAAAAGCGTGGAGGCTTGACCGATAATGGAGATTTACGAACATAATGGTGAAGGTTGGAAACCTCTCTTTGATTTTGAAGGCTGGAGAATAGGTATGATTCATTATGATGAACGGTTTTCAAAAAGAGTGGAAGACGAAAGACATCTTCTGACAGATGAATCGTTTGTGCTTTTAAAGGGCAGTGCGGTCCTATATGAAGAAGATGAAGAATACATCATGGAACCATACAAAGTGTATAACATAAAGAAAGGACTTTGGCATCATATTGTTTTATCAGAAGATGCAGAGGTGCTTGTGGTGGAAAACAGCAGCACCGCAAGAGAAAATTCAGAAAGAAGGTTGGTAAAATGACGGCTGAGTTTATAAAGCAAAAAGCAAAAGAACTTGGTGCAACGATTTGCGGAATAGGCAAAGTATACGAGGAAGAAAATCCTCAAAGAGATCCAAGAAGCATTCTGCCAAATGCGAAAGCTATAATCGGCTTCGGGTTTGCTGTGCCCAAAGGTATTTATCGTGCAATGGACAGAGGGTCACAATATTATACATATACAACATTGGGTGTAAAATATTTTGATGAGGAAATGGCAGAAATTTTCCTTCTTAAAATTGGCGGTATGATTGAAAATGAAGGTTACGATGCCTGTCTTCAAAAAGCAGTCCCCAACCTCAGAATAAAGGGAGATAAAACCACCAACCCTGAGGTTATTGATACATACGAGCTTATTTATGCGGAAGCGGTTGAAGAGGGCAAGCCGGCACCTGATGTTATCATTGATTTTGGCAAAGCCGCAAAGGCGTGTGGTCTTGGTGAAACAGGATTGAGCGGCAAAATAATCAACAAAGAATATGGTCCGTTTATGAGATATTGTTTCATCATAACCGATATGCCGCTTGATTTTGACGAATCTTTGCAGGAAAGCGTTTGTGACAAGTGCGGCGCGTGTATTGAGGCGTGTCCAGGTAATGCAATAAGCACGGATGGCCTTGATACATGGCAGTGTAGTGTTTATTATAAAGGAGCGCATAAATCGAATCCGTTTATTACAGACGAATTTTTAAAGAATAATCCCGAACGGGATGCAATCTTAAACGGCGAAAAACGATTTGACGCAGAATCGGCGCGAGAAATCTATAAGGAAATGGACTTCTTGCCAAATACGCAATGGGGATATGCACCATGCTTGTGTGGAAAACGGTGTGATATTGCCTGCTATAAACATTTGAAGGGGGAACTGTAACAATGAGAGATAAAATCATAGAACTTGCAAAAGCGAATGGTGCAGATATTGTTGGATTTGCCCCTGCAAGTCGTTTTGAAAGCGATGACCCGGTGTTTAAAATTATGCCGGAAACAAAAACGGTTATTGGTCTTGCGTTTCGTGTTCTCCGCGGTATTTATCGTGGCATTGAAGAGGGCAGTACATATTATCAGTATACCACTATGGCTGTGGAGAATATGGAAGAAACAGTTATGCCAATGGCGCAGCTGAGAGTGTCAATGCTAATCGAGGAAGCAGGCTACACGGCACTTCCCCAACGCCGTCATCAGCAGATTATGGCTGAAAAAAACAGCACAAATCCCGAAGTGGCATACGATGCTATATACAGAGGAAAAGCTGAAGAAACACAAATGAATTTTCTTGATGCTGCGGTTAAATGCGGACTTGGGGAAAAGGGTTTTCACAATGCTTTACTAACCGATGAATTTGGTCCTATGGTGAGATATTGCTTCATACTTACAGACGCTGAAATCGAGGAAACTGAAATTGTAAAGCAACATATATGCGATAACTGCGGAAAATGTAAAGAAGCGTGTCCGGGCAAGGCGATCGGTGAAGACGGAAAGATAGATGCATGGCAGTGTGCCGTATACTATAACGGTGCAAATGGTACAAAGAATCCGTTTATGCCGCCGGACGCTTTTGCGGGAATGGAAGACCGTATTAAAATCATTGCAGGTGAAGCAAAGGTTACGCCTGAAACCGCAAAGACAATTCTTGATCAAATATACTTTTATCCGCCGGCTCAGCATGCGTATCAGTGTTCAATCTGCGGCCGCGCCTGCGATGTAGCATGTTACATTCATCTTGAGGAAAAGGGAATTCTGACCAAGAAATATAAAGCACCATTCAGGAAGAGAACGGAGTGGAAATTTGATGTGGAAGATTTTAGATAATTTTGGAAGAGAGTATATTGCTACCGAAGAAAACAATGTAGTTACGCTCAAAAAAGAGGAAATTCCTGCAGATATTGAGTACCTTGACTTTTTGGACGAGGAATTTACTGCAAAATCCGGGGATAGTGGATATTATGTAATTGCAGACTTTGGTAGAAAAGGCAGCCGTTTGTGTTATTTTAATGACAAGCCGGATAGTGAACGCATTTTCAAACAAGATCTGCTGCCCTTATTTGGCGTAAAAAAAGCAGATAAAACTCAACTAATTATAGTTGAAGGATTGAAACCTGAGTTCAGTATTGTTGTAGGTGTAAAAAATAACGAATATTATATTTATCCAAGATTTAATTTAAAAGATCAAACTGCTTATGAAGATATTCGTATCCGAGTTTTGACGCTGGATAAGGATGCAACATACAGTGATATGGCTGTAGAATATCGTAAGTATCAGCTCAATCGTGGCGAAGCCAGACCTCTTGCAGAAAAAATGAAGGAACGCAAGGAATTGGAATACGCAGTAACAGCTCCTGAAATTCGTATAAGAATGGGATGGAAACCTGCGCCGACCAAAGTGCTTGAGCAAACACTTGAAAACGAGCCTGAAATGAAAGTGGCTTGTACATTTGACAGAGTTTGTGATTTAATTGACGAGATGAAAAATCAAGGAATTGACAAAGCACAGATATGTCTTGTCGGCTGGAATAAAAGTGGTCACGACGGAAGATGGCCGCAAATGTTTCCGGTAGAAGAAAAGCTTGGCGGAGAAAACGGGCTCAGACACTTGATTTCTTATGCTCAGGAAAATGGTTATCAGATTGTTTGCCATACAAACAGTACAGACTGTTATGGTATTGCCGATACATTTTCTGAGGATATTGTGGTTAAAAAACAAGATGGATCACTTAGTATTAATTCGACTGAGTGGAGCGGCGGACGAATGTATGACCTGTGCCCTGTCAAGGCTTTGGAATATGCAAAAGAGTATTTGCCCAAAGTAAAAGAATTGGGATTTAACGGACTTCATTACATAGATGTAATCACAGTCGTTCCTTTGCGTTGGTGCTTTGATAAAAAACATCCTGTAAACCCAAATGAGACAAAGCGTATTTATGACGAAATCATGCGTATGTGTCATGAATTGTTTGGTGGATTTGCGTCAGAGGGGTGTTTCGATTTTGGATCAAAATACCTTGATTACGGCTTGTATGTATCGTGGCCTGCAGTGGATGATGTTATGGCAGATAAAGTAATTCCGCTCTGGCAAATCGTATATCATGGAATGATTTTATACAATTCAACAACAGATACAGTCAACTATCCCTTAAAGAATCCCAGAAATCGTTTGAGTGTAATTGAAGATGGTTCAAGACCTTCGTTTTACATTTACTCGAAGTTTAGGGAGGGAAGTGATAATGATGATTGGCTTGGAAAAGAGGATATGGTTTGTGATACGGATGAACAGCTGAAATACGGCGTATCCAAAATCAAAGAGGCTTATGAAGAATATAAATCTCTGATGCATTTACAAACCCAATTTATTGAAAAGCATAGAGAAGTCGCTGAAAATGTATTTGAAGTTACATATTCAGACGGAACAATCATCAAGGTTGACTACAACACAAATAACTACAGCATTTATAAAAACTAAAATGAGGGACAGTTTTGCGCCTTCAATCCGGGAAAAAACGCCTTAAAAAGTAAGAGTTAGGCGAAAAGTTGTGTTCAAAGCGGCAGACATCCGCATAGATGTCGGCCGCTTTTGCCTTTTAAGGTGCAAAGCGGTTTTAGATGAGGAATTTTATCGCAAAGAGGAACATAAAAATCAGCAATATACTTGCGTAAGACAACTTGCCAAACACAATAAATCATATTGACATTTTTATTTTTAGATGATATTTTGTATTAAGGAGAATTAACCCAAAAAATAAAAAGAATATACTCATTCTTATCGCACAAGAAATGTCAGAAAACAAGGAATTCAGCCTTAAAAAAGGACAAAAAGATTGATGCGGATTCTTGCAGTTTGCGCTGCCATTAGAAGGGCGAAGAGAATGTGAAAACGGAATATAAAAAGGATGAAGACAAATGAAAGTAGCGGTAGCAGTTGATTCTTTTAAAGGAAGTCTTTCTACATTTCAGGCAGGCGAGGCGATTGCCCGGGGTGTTTTTCGAGTGTATCCGCAGGCCCAGGTGTATGTTTCGCCTTTAGCAGATGGCGGCGAGGGTACGGTGGAGTCAATCATTGCAGCGAACGGTGGCGAAATGCGTTCGGTAACTGTGACCGGGCCGCTCGGCAAGAAGATTGTCAGCAGTTATGGCTATATCCCGCAGACGAAAACGGCAGTGCTCGAAATGTCTGCGGCGGCGGGGATCACTTTGGTGACGGCAGAGCAGAGAAATCCTTTATATACAACAACCTACGGTGTAGGTGAGATGATTGCAGATGCGATTGCGAACGGTTGCAAAAGGTTTGTTATCGGTATCGGCGGCAGTGCGACAAATGACGGCGGTATAGGCATGTTGCAGGCGTTGGGATTTGAGTTTTTGGATGCAGAAGGCAGGCAGGTAGTTTTCGGTGCGCGTGGTGTTCGTGATATTGAAACAATCCGTATAGACAAGGCGTCTTCTGCGTTGAAAGAATGTGAATTTTGCGTTGCCTGTGATGTAACGAATGTGCTTTGCGGCAAGCTCGGTTGCAGTGCGGTATACGGGGCGCAAAAAGGAGCTACACCCGAAATGATTGTCCAAATGGATGCGTGGCTTTCTCGCTATGCGGACATGACGAAGGCTATACTGCCACAGGCAGATGCGATGCAAGCAGGCGCGGGAGCTGCAGGCGGCATGGGCTTTGCGCTCATGGCATATCTAAATGCCACGCTTTCTTCGGGCGTGGATTTGGTGATTCGTGAAACAGGGCTGGAAACGCACATCTCGGATGCGGATTTTGTCATCACGGGCGAGGGTAGACTGGATGGGCAATCCTACATGGGCAAAGCTCCGATCGGCGTAGCGAAGTTGGCAAAGAAATACAAAAAGCCGGTTCTGGCTTTTTCCGGTTGTGTGACTGCGGATGCAGTGGAATGCAACCAACATGGTATTGATGCATTTTTCCCGATTTTAAGAAAGCCTTGCAGTCTGGAAGAAGCGATGGATGCTTCCAATGCGGCATCCAATTTGTCAGATACGGTAGAGCAGGCTTTTCGCCTGATACAAGCAGTTTTATAATTTATTTTTCAAATCCGTTTAAACCGAGGGAGGTTTTATTATGAAGAAATGGTTGTGTATTTTACTAGGCGGGATTATGCTGTTGTCCGCATCGCCTGCTTCTGCGGCAGGGCTGGATTTTTTAACGGACAATTCGATTTTGACCTATAGTGCAACGCAGGAGATTTCTGCACAGTTTGAAATTGCACCGGAGCTGTTAGAAGAACTTATCCATACGCTTTCCGAGACGAAGTTTGGAACAATGCTTGATTTTTCCACTGTATTTGAGGGGCTTTTCAATCAGAAACAGACGGCGAAAACTGCTGTAAAGATACGAGAAGATTTTAAGCGCATTGAACTGAGCATAGAAATGAAAGCTTATAATGACATTCGCGTCAATTCCAATATGGATATACAGGTGCAGGGACGAACGGGGATTTGGATAGACATGGATTTAAGTGATGCCGCAAATCCAAAATTTTTGATAATTACTGCTTCGCCGACTTCTCCAAAATATACGGTTACAGATGTATTTGAAATTTTGGAAGCGACGGGAACCGAAGAAGAAAAGCAGTCGGCTTCGGCTCTTTTTCAAAGCATTTTCAGCAGAGAAACCATGGAAAAACTGATGCAGCGCAACCGTGAACTCATTGAAAAGTATTCGAAGGTGGATGTTGCATATAAAAGTTGCAGAATTCATTTTGAAAGTGAAGATTTCAGCCGATATCTTTCCGAACTGATTTGTGAAGTTGTGGACTTGTATGTGCCGGTAGGACTTATACAGCCCCAACAGGCGGATGAAATTAAAATTCGGATATTGACGAGAGCACCGCAGATTTCTTTGCTCGGCGATGGCGGCTGTACGATGCAGTTTAGTTTCAATAGTGCCAAAGCCGTTCAAAAGGTGACAACGCAGTTGGATTTGGATTTTTGTATGCGCGACATTTTAGCTATACTTGACCCAACCGGCGGTGAACCTTGGTTGCTGGACGGTGATGGCAGAGTCAGCGCACAGATTTGCGAAGAAATGAAAATGACTGCTTGGGGAAAAACTGTTTCGGTAAAGTATCCGTCGCTGACGCAGGAAAATTCCGTTTCGTATCTGGAATTGATTAAAGAGCAAGAGGGAGAAGAGGAGATAGACTATCCGTACTACTATGTTTCTGTTGCAACCGAGGCACTTCCGATGATTGACGGAGAGTATTATGTGCCGTTGCGTGCAACCTTTGAAGCCGCCTATGACGATCAAGTTGAAATAGACTTTACACAGGAGGGTGTGATTACGATTTCAAGCTCGTGGTTTGATACAATTACTACCCGCATCGGTGCAACAGCTGCCATCGTAAATGGTGAGGAAATTCAGGTTGGCGAAGTCATCTTGCATGCGGGGCACACCACTTATGTCAACCGAAAATTCTTTGAACGCATCTTTGGTTGGCAGTTGGTATATCTCGCCTACGATTTGCCATGGAGCGAGTACTATTATGACTTTATAACGAAGACATTGGATTGATGCAAAAAACCGCGGACAAGAGTGATTGTCCGCGGTTTTTTTTTATTTTAACAGCTCTTCGCCGACGCGATAAATATTGCCGGCGCCCATGGTGATGAAAATATCACCCGGTTGCAGTTTTGCTTTTAAAAGGTCTGCGGCAGCATCAAAGCCGCCTTCTATATAGTTTGCTTGCACACCGTTTTTCTTGATTTTATCCGCGAGGTCTCGCGCATGAATCAAGCCGGTATCTTTTTCGCGTGCGGCGTAAATATCGAACACAAGCACCTCGTCTGCATCGTAAAATGCTTTTGAAAAATCATCGAGAAGGGTATAGGTGCGCGTATAGGTATGCGGCTGAAATGCCACAAGCACTCGTCCTTTCGCAATTTGTTTTGCGGCTTGGAGCGTACACTTGATTTCAGTAGGGTGGTGTGCGTAGTCATCCATGACCACTGCGCCGTTTACTTCGCCCTTCTTTTCAAAGCGGCGATGTACCATTGTAAAACTTTCCACGCCTTGTTTTACGATTTGTGCATCGATGCCCATTGCCTTGCCGATGGCAAAGCATGCAAGGGCGTTTAACAGGTTGTGTTTGCCGGCCACTTGCAAGGCTACACATATTGTACCGTCCTCGGTTTTGATTTCAAAACAAGAGCGATTGTTACGCATATAAACTGCGGTTGGGTGCACATCATTTTTTGCATCCAGACCATAGGTAATACAGGTTGCGGCGGTTTCTTTCACACATTCCATTGTGTTTTCATCATCGCCGCAGGCAATCACGAAGCCGTCTTTGCCCGGCAGAGCGGCATAGGCTTTAAAGGTTTGTTTGATATGCTCTAAATCTTTAAAATAATCCAGATGGTCTGCATCGACATTCGTAATCAAAGCGTATTTCGGGAAAAATTCCAAAAACGAGCTGTGGTATTCACAGGCTTCGGTTAAGAAATAATTGCTCTTGCCCAAGCGGTAATTGCCGGCGATGGCATCCAGTTCGCCACCGATTAAAATGGTTGGGTCACAGTCGCGTGCAAGCAGGACATGGGACATCATCGATGTAGTGGTGGTTTTTCCGTGCGTACCTGCGATGCAGATACATTCGGAAAATTTACGCATCACACCACCCAAAAATACGGAACGCTCCATATTGCGGATGTTGTTTTCGCGCGCATATACCAGTTCCGGATTGTCTGCGGGGATGGCCGCTGTGTAGACTACCAGATCCGCACCGGCGCAGTTTTGTGCGTCGTGTCCTTGGAAAATGGTAGCGCCCGCTTGTGAAAGTTTTGCAAGTATCGGGGAAGAACCTGTATCCGAACCGGTCACACGGAAGCCTTCTATAAGGCAGATGTGTGCAAGACCGCTCATACTGATGCCGCCGATGCCGATGAAGTGTATATGTGCATTTTTGTTTACTTGCTCGATATGAAAATCATTCATAGTTCGTGTAACTCCCATAGTTGAACATACTCTACACTTTATTATATAACAAAATATTAAAAATTGAAACATATTTTTTGAAAAAAGAGAGATAATTTAAATTACAGAGCATCCCCAAAATGATGATTGTGCTAAAATAACAAAAACAATATTAAATATATGTTAAAAGTGCACAATTATTGCGTCGAATTTTGTCGTTTTCTGTGAAAATGTATACTAATTTTGACAAGAAAGTATTGACTTTATTTGGAAAATATGAGATAGTGAGAGTGTAATATTATGGCAGATGTGTGCGAATTTGTCTGCCGCAGGGAGGTGAATATCGTGGAGATAACGGATATCAGAGTGAGAAAAATTAATGCAGAAGGCAAGATGAAGGCCGTTGTTTCGGTGACCTTTGATAACGCTATCGTTGTTCATGATATTAAGATTATCGAGGGACAGGATAAGTTATTTATTGCTATGCCGAGCAGAAAGACAGCGGACGGAGAATTCAAAGACATTGCTCATCCGATCAATGCACAAATGCGCGAGTATCTGGCAAATGCGATTCTGGCAAAGTATGAGGACGCTTTGGCTGAGGAAGCTGCTGAAATTGCAGAATAATTTATTTTCTTGCTAAAAAAGGACTACCTGTGGTAGTCCTTTTTGCGTTTTTCGTTTAAATGCCGTCGGGATAATCCGTTGGATTTTGCGTCGGTTTCTCTGTCGGCTTTTCGGTCGGCTTTTCGGTAGAATCATTTTCTTCATCCTTCGATGGGGTGGATGGTTTTTGCTCTGTGCCTTTATCGTTTTCGTTATCCTTGTCGTTGTTTTTATCTGTGTCTTTATCCTTATTTTCGTCCTTGTCCGATGTGTCCTTGTCGCCATGCACATCTTCATCGTCCTCCGGCGGAGTTTGGTCTTCGGGGTCAAGCGTTTGATTTGCATCCACATCATCAGCATCGGTTACGCCGCTATTGGGCTTACCGGGAGACGGAATTCTTTTGACCTTTGCATTCTTGAAGCCGATTTCTTTTGCCAATTCCTCTGCCGCAGCAGCATCGTATACGAAATAGGAAATACCGCTGCTGCCGTAGTTGCCGGCGGTGCCCGGCAACATGTAGGAGTTGATATTTTCTGCCTTCATGCCGACTACGGATGCGCCGTATTTGATTGCATCATTTGCGGTGATACTTGTTTTTACATAAGGCTCCATTGCCTTATACAAATCTGGCAATTTGGTTAAGTTTTTCGCTGTTGCATGCTGCTCAATCATTGCGCTGATAAACTTGCGTTGCACCTCTGTACGCGCCAAATCCGCCTGTGCATAAACGCTTCTGCAACGCACGAGCTGTTCGGCCTTGTCGCCGTTGAGCAACTGCATACCCGGATATAGGTCAATATTTAAATTCTGGATCGGGTCGTAGTATTTCATACGCACCGGCACATTAAAGCGCACGCCGCCTAAAATGTCCACAGCTTCGCGAAAGCCTTTAAAGTTAATCATCGCATAAAAGTTGATGGGCATACCGGTTACATCACGCACCTGCGAAATCAAACCTGCCATACCTTTTGCGGCATAGACGGAATTGATTTTTGCATAGCCGCTTCCGCCGTACGGGTTTGGCACGCGTGTATCACGCGGTATAGACAACAAGCTGATTTCTTTTGTCTTGCTATTGAGCACGGCAAGCATGATTGTATCCGTGTTTGTTCCACCGCCGTCTGCCCCGACCAAAAGCACTGTTACCATATTGTCCGCTATGGCATCCTGCGCGTTTAAAATATCTTCGTTGGTTTCGCCGATTAAGGGGTTATTTAAAAACTGAATCAGTTTACAACTGCCCACCAAAAGCAATATGAGTGCAATCACAAACACAAAAAGTAAAATCTTTCGCTTTTTTGGTATCGGCTTTTTATTGCCGGAGCCACCTGTAGCGGTTGGTCTTTTCCGTGTTGTCTTTTTTGCCTGAGCTGACGGATTTTTTCGGCTACTGGGCGCTGCCCCTGCACGGCGACGCGGCATTTCGGACGCATAACGGTCCTCCAAACCTTGCGTCTGGGGAAGGTCAAAAGAAATGGTTGTATTTTTTCTATTTATATCCTCACTTGAAAAACTGTTTACAATAATTTCTTTTTCTTTCAAGATTAAGGCCTCCGTTTCTGTGTATGTACAATCGCTTTTTTATTATAGCACCTTTTCTGATTTTCTGTCAACCGGAAAGCAGGAGCTTTTTATGTTGTTTACAGAAAGTTTATATCTTATTCCTTAGACGCTTCGGATACAAAATTGTTCCGTCCATGGTTGATTTTTCCGTGTGCTTGTGGTAAAATGTAATCGCGAAAAGAAATTAGGCTGAGGAAGTGTCAGGGATGAAACATGCGAATTTGCAGTATTGGGTACGATTAACTTTATTTGCCGCTATTTTGCTTTTAATGGTTGCAACGGGGTTGGGGTATATCCGTACACCGATTTTGAATGTAACAATTTTAACTGTGCCGATTGCGGTGGCAGCGATTACGCTTGGGCCGGGCGCGGGCGCAATTATGGGCCTCATTTTCGGTCTGACAAGCGCATGGAGTGCGGTAAGCGGCGGCGGTGGCATGACCACGCTTTTGTTTAACTATCAAGCGGTAGGTACACTCATTTTATGTATTGTGCCGCGCACAATCATGGGCTGGCTTTGCGGTCTTACATATAAAGCGATGTACCGCATGTTTGGTGATCATGTATTTTCTGTGTGCGTTGGTTCGATTGCCGCACCACTGCTCAACACGATTTTGTTTTTGGGTACACTGGTGGCGATGTTTTCGCACTCGCCGATTTTTGTGCAGATTGCGGGTGAAAAGAGTGCGTGGCTCTTTGTCTGGGGCGTATTTGTTTCCAACAGTATTGCCGAAATCGTAACTTGCGGTATTCTATCTACGGCAGTGGCAAAAGCTTTGCTGGTATTTTTAAAAAAGAGAAACTAAGGATAAAAAACGGTGGCAGCACCGTTTTTTAATTTCTGCTTAAATCTATGAAAAACAGTTGCACAAAATTGAAAAATAGGATATAATAATATAGTCGTACTAGCCGGGGTGGTAGCGGTACCCTGAACTTGCAATCCGCTGTAGCAAGGGCGAATGCTCTGCCAAGGGGCGGTTTTGTATGGCAGGCGTTTGTTTTGATGGCAATGAGGCATCGGTCCCGTGCGACCGAGACCCGTGAACCTTGTCAGGCGGGGAACCGAGCAGCAATAAGCGATGTACTCGGTGTGATACGGGGGTGCCGAGGCTGAGTCGTCGGCAAGCATACCGCATGGAAAATCGACTTCGAAGCAGAGCTGTATGACTTTTTTGTTTTATCATGTTCAATGGTTAACCATAACACACGCATACGAACCCGCCTGAAAGGGTGACTTTGCGTATGTTTAAGGTTTGTCATCCTTACAAGGCGCGAGCCTTGCGCGTCTTCCGTACCCCAAACCTATCGCAAACTCATCCCTTGCAGGTCGAAGAATTTAAACGGTGCGGAAATGGGATGATTTCAAGGCAAAAACACAGGAAATACGATTGTATTTCCGAGTATTTTAACGAAGAAAGCGCACATTTGCGTTCGTTTGAATCGAGTTCGTATGTGTGCGTTATGGTTATGGGGGGAAGAGAAGTGGCATATCAGGCGTTGTATAGAAAGTGGAGACCGCAGACTTTTGATGATGTCATCGGTCAAAATCATATTGTGTCTACGCTCAAAAATGAGATACTGTCCGGAAAAACGGCGCATGCGTATTTGTTTTGCGGTACGCGTGGTACCGGTAAAACCTCCTGTGCAAAAATTTTTGCAAGAGCGATGAACTGTGAAAATCCGCATAACGCCAATCCGTGTAACGAATGCAGTATTTGCCGCGGCGTATCCGAGGGCAGTGTACTCGATATTGTAGAAATTGATGCTGCATCCAATAATGGCGTGGACAACATCCGTGAAATCCGAGATGAAGTGGCATACAGTGCGGCACAGGCAAAATACAAAATTTATATTATAGACGAGGTGCACATGCTCTCGGCCGGTGCATTTAATGCACTTTTGAAAACGCTCGAAGAGCCGCCGCCGTATGTTGTGTTTATTTTGGCGACGACGGAGGCGCACAAACTGCCGCCGACGATTACCTCGCGTTGTCAGCGATTTGATTTTAAGCGCATCAGCGTAAAGGATATTACCTTGCGTATGCGCGAAATTGTTGCGGCGGAAAATATTGAAGCCGAAATTGAGGCGCTGGAATTGATTGCACGCCTGGCGGACGGCGGTATGCGCGATGCGCTCAGTATGTTAGACCAGTGCATCAGTGCAGCGGGCGCATGTATTACGCGCGAAAGTGTGGAGCAGGTGCTCGGCGTTGCGGCAGATACTCTGCTTGACGATTGTATCAACGCCATTGCCTTAAAAGATACCGGAGCAGTATTGGCAGCTTTGGCACAGACAGTTGCCAACGGTAAGGATTTGACAAACTTTACCGACCGCCTGATTCATCGGTTTCGTGATATGTTGGTGCTTAGCACTTGTAAGCAGGCAGAAAAACTTTTCGATTGCGGCGCAGATGTATTATCCGTGATTGAAAAGCAGGTAAAGCATTTTACGGCTGCACAACTCGGCTACTGTATAGATATATTGACTGCGGCGCAGGCGGAAGCGAAAAATGCAAAAAGCGTGCGCGTGGTTTATGAACTGGCAATGATTCGTTTGTGTGATGCGGCTATGGATACATCGGTAAACGGTTTGTTGGCGCGCATTGAAGCGCTGGAGGGACAGTTGGCAGGCAGTGCGCCCGCACATGTACGCATAGTACAAGCGTCGCCACAACCAACTGCGCCGCCGCTGCCGGTGCAAGAGGCGCCTGAGGCGAAAGAGGATACTGCGCCGGCGCATGAAAGTGTACCGACGCCGCCACCGCCGCCACCCGTTCGCAGAGCAAGCGTTAAAAACGGCGGTTGGGGAGAGATTTTAAGTGCGCTTAAAAAAATCGATATTTCTTTATTTGGCATCTTAAGTGGCTGCAGAGCCAAAATTTCGGAGGGCAGTTTGTATATGCCAAATATGGCTTATATTAAAGCACTAGTGCAGAGCAATGACAGCAAAATGCAACAAGCCATCAATCAGGCACTTGGGCAGAGCTTGCGTTTGAAGTTTGTAAGCGAGGCGGAACTGGGAGCCATCGAAGAAACGATTACGGAGGTTGAGGCTGCGTATGCACCGACACCGGTGGTTGAAGCAGGCGACGAAGAAGTCGATCCCTTGGAGAGTCTGATGGGGCTTGGCGGCGACGATATTTCATTTGAAGAATAAAGGAGATACACAATTATGGCAAAATTTAGAGGCGGTATGCCCGGCATGGGCAATATGAACCAAATGATTAAGCAAGCACAGAAAATGCAGGAGGAAATGGTGAAAGCTCAGGCGGAAATCGAAGAAAAAACGCTTGAGGCATCCGCAGGCGGCGGTGCCGTAACCGTTACGATTAACGGTAAAAAAGAACTGCTCGGAATTAAACTTGCGCCGGAAGCCGTAGACCCGGACGATATCGAAACACTCGAAGACCTCATTTTAAGTGCAGTAAATGAGGCGATGCGTCAGGCGGACGCTTTGGCAGCGAACACCATGGGCAGAGTAACGGGCGGTTTAAATATCCCCGGAATTTTCTAAAAGGAATAAAAAATTATGCACGCACCAACGATTGAGAAACTTATTGAACAATTTGAGAAACTACCGGGCATCGGCAGAAAGAGTGCGGAGCGCATTGCGTTTCATGTTTTGCAGATGCCGAAAAGGTACGCACAAGATATGTGTGATGCCATTGCCGAGGCAAAGCAGAAGGTTGTTTTTTGTGATACCTGCCAGAATTTAACGGACCATTCGCCTTGTGAAATCTGTGCGGATACTGCTCGTGACACAAGTGTGATTTGCGTTGTTCAAACACCCAAAGATGTTGCCGCAATCGAGAAAATGCACGAATACAAGGGCTTGTATCATGTGTTGCACGGTGCGCTTTCGCCGATGGACGGTATCGGGCCGGACGATTTAAAAATCGCGCCGCTTTTAGCGCGACTTGCAGATGACGGCGTGCGTGAGGTAATTATGGCAACCAATCCGACTGTGCAGGGCGAGGCAACGGCTTTGTACTTATGCAAACTTTTAAAGCCACTCGGTATTAAGGTGACGCGAATTGCACACGGAATTCCGGTTGGCGGAGATTTGGAATATGCCGACGAGGTAACGCTTTTGCGTGCCATGGAAGGCAGACGCGAGATGTGAGATTGCTTATGAAGAAAACGGCAAAAAACAAAAGAAAAATGCTTCTTGCGCTGGTTTTGGCGCTTGCTTTCGCAGGCGGTTTGTATCTGGGTGCACTCGGGTTTGAGATGCTCGGTATTTTGCAACCGAGCCGCATGGTATCTGTAACAGTAACAGATGCACGCGTGGCACAAGTGGCGCAAATGCTTAAACAAAACGATGTGATTCGAAGTCCGTTTTTGTTTCGCACGCTGGTTTGGCTCAAAGGAGCGCAGAACCGGTTTTTTACGGCGACATTTGATGTGGATGCGGGCGATGGCTATAACCGCATCATTAACACATTAACCTATGATAGTGGCTATCGAACAACCGATATTACTGTGCCGGAGGGTTCTACACTCAAAGACATTGCGGCGATTGTTGCAAAGACGGGCTATGTGACGGAAAAGGAATTTACCGATGCCCTTCTGGAAAACTACGAGTATTCGTTTTTGCACGGAATTGACAGAAAAAATCGGCTCGAGGGGTATCTGTTTCCCGACACCTATAATATTTCCAACACAATGTCAGCGCGCGAAATCGTATCTATGATGCTCAATCGCTTCTCGCAGGTTTTTACGCAGGCGTACAGTGCGCGTGCTAAAAAACTCGGTTACAGTGATGATGAGATTTTAATTCTGGCCTCGATTATTGAGGGAGAGGCAGGAACGGGAAACGACCGAAGCCGAGTTTCTGCAGTATTTCATAATCGCTTAAATAAACCGGCGGTGTATCCGTATTTGCAGTCCTGTGCAACGGTACAGTACATTTTAGGGGAGAAAAAATTGATTTTGACTATGGAGGATACACGCATTGATTCTCCGTACAATACCTATCGCTATGCAGGTTTGCCGATTGGCCCGATTTGCAATCCGGGCAAGGCGGCCATTGAGGCGGCGCTCTATCCGGCATCTACCGATGACTACTATTTCCAGTCGGACGCGCAGGGAAAAATTTACTATGCAAAAACCATGCAGGAGCATGAAAATTTAAAACGCAAAATTCAACAGTAGGTGAAAACTTATGCCGTTTGAAGAACAGATTACGCATAATTACATTATAGATTATATCCGAGATAGCCTCCAATCAAGCGAGGGTATTTTGGCGGAGTTGGAAGCATACGCCCATCAAAAAGGTGTGCCGATTGTGCAAAAAGAGGTGGCATCGTTTTTAGAAACGATGTGTCGTATTCAAAAGCCGATGCGCGTGCTTGAAATTGGTACAGCGATTGGATATTCTGCGATTTTGATGCTTTCCAATCTGCCCGAAGGTGCACAGATTATCAGCATCGAGCGGGATGCAACTATGGCTGCCCTGGCAAGAGAAAACATAGAAAAAGCGGGGATGAGTGCACAAATTACGGTTCTGGAAGCGGATGCGGAAGAATACTTAAAAGAACTTGATGACAGGTTTGATATGATTTTTATGGATGCGGCAAAATCGCATTACATCTATTTTTTGCCGGAGTGTCTGCGTTTGCTCAGACAAGGCGGCGTGCTCATTAGTGACAACATTTTATATGGCGGCATGGTGGCAAACCGTGCTTTGCTCATTCGAAGAAAAATCACCATTGTGAAAAGACTTAAAAAATATATTACAGCGATTTGCGAGTCGCCGGAGTTAAAGACGAGCTTACTGTCCATTGGCGACGGCGTATCTTTATCGTATAAATTGTAGGAGAATGGATAATGAAAAAGCCTGAACTGCTTGCACCTGCAGGTGATTTGGAAAAATTAAAGATGGCGGTGCTCTACGGTGCGGATGCCGTATACATCGGCGGAGAAAGTTTCGGCCTTCGCGTGGCTTCGAAAAACTTTGGCCGCGTAGAGATGGAGGAGGGCGTTCGTTTTGCACATGCGCGCGGTGTAAAGGTTTATGTAACCGTAAATATTATTCCGCACAATGCACAATTAAAAGGTTTTGACAAGTATCTGGATATGCTTTGTGAGATTGGTGTCGATGCCGTGATTGTGGCGGATTTAGGTCTGTTTTCCATGGTGCGTAGACTGCATCCGGAACTGAGCGTGCATGTATCGACGCAGGCAAATAATGTAAATTATGAAACGGTGAATATGTGGCACAAACTCGGTGCGGAGCGCGTGGTGCTTGCGCGTGAACTTTCGTTTACGGAAATCCGTGAAATCCGTGAGAAAACGGACGCCGCACTGGAGTTGGAAGCCTTTGTGCACGGTGCAATGTGTATTTCCTATTCGGGCAGATGCCTGCTGAGTAACTACTTAACCAAGCGTGATGCAAATTTAGGCGCTTGTGCTCAACCGTGTCGTTGGAAATATGCGCTTGTGGAGGAAAAGCGACCGGGCGAGTATATGGAAATTTCGGAGCAGGACAACCAAACATTTATATTTAACTCTAAGGATTTAAATATGATTGCTCACATTCCGGAACTGATAAAAAGCGGCATCACGAGTTTTAAGATTGAGGGCAGAGTAAAAAGTGAATATTATGTGGCAACGGTTGTAAATGCCTACCGCCGTGAGATTGACCGCTATTTTTTAAACCCCGATGGCTATGTGTTTGACCCGTCTGCATTGGAAGAAGTATTAAAGGTTAGCCACCGCCCGTATTGTACGGGATTTTATTTCGGTAAGACGGATGAAAATTCGCAGGTGTATGAAAACAGTTCGTACATTCGTGATTATGATATTGTCGGCTTTGTTTTGGATTATGACGAAAAGACGGGGATTGCAACCGTGGCGCAGAGAAACAAATTCTCTGTCGGCGATACAGTGGAGATTATGCAGCCGGGTAAACCGTATTTTGCCCAGAAGGTCGAATGGATGAAAAATGAGGCGGGAGAGAATATCGATTGTGTGCCGCACGCCGAGATGGTGTTTACAATGAAACTCGATAAACCATGTGTTAAAAATTCTATGATTCGCAAAGGCGAATTGGTATCGGGAAAATAATAATAAGGAGGAATATACAATGAAAAAAGTATTGTGTTTGGTACTGGCAGTTCTGCTTTTGCTGCCGATAGTGCTTGTGGCTCATGCAGAAACAACGGAGTTTGTGTGTTACTGGGGCTTTGAGAATCAAGAGGAAGATTACAACAGCTTAGGTGGCCTTGAAGTGCGCTTCCATGCATTTGAGGGTGCGACCGGCTATGAGGTGATGCTCTACAAGAACGGACAGACTGTGGAGCAGGAATTTGTAGACGGTGAAATGTACATCTATGTAGAAGGTGAAACGGAGCTTTCTAACTTTTTTGCAGTTGACATGAGTGATTATATCGTCGAATTTGGCAGCGGTACCTATACTGCAAGCGTATCGGCCGTAAAGATAGATTACGAAGCAGAATATCCGGAACCGGAAGTGCTTGCAATAACACCGATATCCAATCCGTATGTTTACACTGAGCCGGCCGTTACCTTGCCGCCGGTACAAAATGTTGGATATGACGGAAGTAAAATTACCTTTAACCATGAAGCGGGCAGTGTAGAATTGACATATCATATGGAATGCAGTGTGGAATACGGAGATTACCGCACGCATACATTCTACGGTAGCAGCGACTTTATTCCGGAAATGACGCAGGAGAGAATTGCATGGATGTGGGAGTATTATGCTGAAACACTGGCTTCTGACAAAGAATACGCCCCGGAACTTTTAGAGCGTGGAGAACCGAAGCTGGTCGTTGTTATTTATGCAAAGGCGTGGGATATCAATGTGGCAATGCAATCGCCAAAGACCTATTTTTATCCGAATGGGGAAAAGGCGACTTATACAGAGCCGTATGCAGTACCTGTCTGGACGAAATCCAAGAATGCAATGCTGTCTTTTGGAGGAGAGCAATCTCAGGTAGAGGCTTACAATATTTATGATAATAACTATTTTAAGCTTCGTGATATTGCATTGAAGCTCACACAAATGGGCGTGCCGGTTGAGGTGACCTGGGATGAAGAAAAGCAGGCAATTAACCTGATTACCGACATGGCGTATACGCAGGTGGGCGGTGAACTCAAAGTTGCAGACGGTGCGACCAGTGAAGCAGTTCCGTGCAAATCGAGAATCTACTTAAATGGAACAAAAATTGATTTGAAGGCATATACAATCAACGGCAATAATTTCTTTAAACTCAGAGATTTATGTGCCGCTTTGAATGTAAAGGTTGGTTGGGATGAAGCAACACAGCTGATTATTTTAAGCAAATAAACAAATTAAAGCCGATTTCTCCGTAGAGAAATCGGCTTTATTATTTTTTCTTTATCACGCTGTATACTTCGTTTTTGGGTACACCGCGTTGTTTTGCAGCGGTTTTGATGGCATCGGACTCACTCATGCCTTCATCTGTCAGCATTTGCACATGTTCTTCCACCGACATTTGTGTGTAGTCCGTTTCATGCGACTGGGTGCTTGCGCCTTCAATGACCAACACAAACTCGCCCTTCGGGTTTTCAGTATTATACTTTTCCAAGGCACCTCCAAGCGTGGTGCGTACAAATTCTTCGTGCAGTTTGGTCATTTCGCGCGCGAGCGTAATTTTACGGTCTGCGCCGAGTGCAGCGCACAAATCCGACAATGTTGCACGCAGTTTGTGCGGTGCTTCATAAAATAACATGGTGCGTGTTTCGCTTTTGATTTCTTCTAAATGCGCTTTGCGTTGGCGGCGATTCATCGACAAAAAGCCTTCAAAGCAAAATCTGCCGGTGGCAAGACCGGAGGTGATTAGAGCGCAGATGCCGGCAACGGCGCCGGGCACGGGTGTGACGCGAATATCGTTTTCGATTGCAAGGTTTACCAAATCTTCTCCGGGATCGGAAATGGCGGGCGTACCCGCATCTGATACGATGGCAATGCTTTCACCTGCGAGCAATTTTTCAATCAGGTAGTTGCCCTTTTCTTTTTTGTTATGTTCATAATAACTTGTCATCGGTGTATGGATGTCAAAGTGGTTTAACAGTTTTAAGGTCTGGCGCGTGTCCTCCGCTGCAATCAAGTCAACGCTTTTGAGCGTCTCAAGGCAACGGGCGGTGATATCGCCCAGATTGCCGATGGGTGTGGCGCACAGATAGAGCGTTCCTTTAGACATTGTTTTGCTCCCTTCCGTAAATCCTATTGATTTCATCAGAATAGTTGTGGTTTTCATCGTAGACATAGAGCGGGGGCATCATACGAAGTTCTGCGCCGCCGCCGCGCGCACCCTCCACAAGTACGATATTTGCTTTTTTGCAGGGTTGTGGATGCACAAACTGCACGCGTTTCGGCTCGATGCCGTATGCGCGCATGGTGCAGAAAATATCCACGAGCCGCTCCGGTTTATGTACTAAAAACAGTTTGCCGCCAAAGCGAAGCATGTCCGCACTTACGCGGATAACATCGTCGAGCGTGCATAAAATTTCATGGCGTGCGATGTTTTTTTCGTCTGTTTTATTTTCAAGTCCGCCGCTCGCTGCGATGTAGGGTGGGTTACAGGTAACGACATCCACACTTGCCTTAGGAATGTAGGCGAAACAGTTATTTAAATTATCCTCAATAATTTCAATGCGGTCTTGCAGGTTGTTGAGTATAACGCTGCGGCGCGCCAAAGATGCCGCTCTGCCTTGCACCTCTACACAGTAAATTTTTTCGGTGTCGGTTTTTCCGGCAAGCAAAATGCCGACAATGCCGTTGCCACTGCACAAATCTACTGCCGTATTGGCAGGTGTATCCTTGGCAAAGTGCGACAAAAGAACAGCATCTACACCAAAGCAGAATAATTCATCATCCTGTATCAGTTTTAATCCGCCGATTTGTAAATCATCAATTCTTTCCATAATCATTTAGTCCTTTGAAGAAAAATGCCGATTGCTAAGCAATCGGCATTTTGTTTTGATTCTTACTCTTCTGCAATCGCACCTACCGGGCAGTTGTCAGCGCAAGCGCCACAGCTGAGGCAAGCATCAGCGTCGATTACATGAATCTCATCGCCTGCTGCGATACATTCAACCGGGCAGTTTGCTGCACAAGCGCCGCAGTTGATGCAAGCATCACTGATTTTGAAAGCCATTTAAACACACCTCCATACCCAAAATAACATATCATAAAATTTAATAATATGTGTGTTTGGCAAGATAATTTTATCTGCCGTTACACATTGTATCACATATTTTTTTATTCTTCAAGTGTTTTTAATATTTCTTCATCAATTTGTTCTGTTTCGGTATTTCTTGCGTTTTTAAGAACTTTAACTTCCGAAACATCAAAATCCTCAATACCACCGCCTTTTTCGGGGTTCATGGTCACTTTTAATTTGCCTTTTAAAAGGTTTACCGATGTGACGGTGCCTTTGCCGGACGGCGTTTGTACCAAAGCGCCGACACGAGGTGTTGTATGCAGCATATCTTCATAGGCCGCTTGTTCGTACTTTAAGCAACACATCAGTCTGCCGCAGGTACCGGAAATTTTTGAAGGATTTAAGGAAAGACCTTGTTCTTTTGCCATTTTGATGCTGACCGGTGCAAAGTCGCCAAGATACTGTGCACAACAAAGATTTCTGCCGCAGATACCATAACTGCCAATCATCTTGGCTTCGTCACGCACACCGATTTGACGCAGCTCGATGCGTGTGCGAAATACGCTTGCCAAATCCTTGACGAGTTCACGGAAGTCCACACGCCCGTCTGCGGTAAAATAAAATAGAATTTTACTGCAATCGAAGGCGTATTCCACATCGACCAGTTTCATTTCGAGTTTGTGTTCCTGGATTTTTGCGTTGCATTTTTCAAAGGCTTCTCGTTCTTTCCTTTTGTTTTCTTCTGCCTTTTTAAAATCGTCTGCATCTGCGATGCGTAGCACCTTTTTGAGCGGCTGCACGATTTTGTTTTCTTCGACTTCACGGTTTGCGATGACCACTTTGCCCATTTCCAAACCGCGGGCTGTCTCCACAATCACATGCATATCGGTGGTAATTTGCTTACCGTCCGGGTCGAAATAATATATTTTTCCTACGCTTTTAAAGCGTACGCCTACAATCTGTACCATTGTTGTATGTTTTTCTCCTTATTTATAATAAATTTCAAGCAACATTCTCAGTATTGTTGACTTTGCTGAAACAAAAATGCTCAATTTGTCTTGGGCCTGAATTACGGATTCACAGGCGAATACGAGTTTTTCCTTTGAGCAAAAATTGCAAAGCTGCGTTAAGTTTTCCATATAGTCTGTATTGGTGATGCCGTTTTGTGTGCCGAGTTTGAGTTTTAACAGGTCTGAAAAGAACGAAAGCAGACAATCGAGCAATATGGCAATGCCGTCTGTCGGATTGTCTTTGCTCTTTTTGTGTGCATCAAAATAATCGGCGATGTCAAACAGACGCGTCGGCTTGCCGCCGCGCAATAAAATGGCGGCTGCATTGTACATCTTCTGGCGCATCTGTGCAAAGTCTTCGTTTTGACACAACAAATCTACCTTACGGGTGATGCCGCCGCAAAACGATACGATAAAGTCCGCTTGCGAAAGCATATGCGGATAGTTTTCTTTCACATAGAGTCGGATTTCATTGTCGCTTTTGGGTTGAAAACGCAAAATACGACTGCGTGAGCGTATGGTCGGCAGAATTTTATCGGCATCCGATGTGCACAGGATAAAGACGGCATAAGCCGGTGGTTCTTCAAGGACCTTTAATAAGGCATTTTGTGCACCGACGGTCAAGGCTTCGCCGTCTTCAATAATATACACTTTCTTTCGCGCCTTAAAAGGACGCGTGTATACATCTTCTATGATTTCGCGCACCTCATCGACACCAATGCTTTTTTTAGAGGTCAAAGCCTGCAAGGATTTCACAAGAAGGTCCGGATTATTACCGCTCGCGCTTTGCAGGCAGTTATCGCAACTGCCGCAGGGGGGCGTAGTATCACCCTCGCAAAGAAGTGCAGCGGCAAAATACCGCGCAGTTTCGCGCTTTAACAGGCCGGAAGGTCCGGCAAACAGATAGGCATGCACATCTGTTTTGTTTTGTATGCTGGCAATCAAATCACGCACAATGGCGTGATTGCCTTTCGGATAGGGTATCAACATTACGCTTTTTCGAAACGCTCAACATCCATCACGAAAATCGTTGCGCCGCCAACTTCTACTTCCACCGGATACGGGGTGTAAACGGAACCGAGGCCGGACATCGGTACCGGTGTAGAAATGATTTGCTTTCTGGTTTCGCTCTTGGATTTGATAATATCAATTACTGCTTGCACATTCTGCTCACTTGTGCCGACCAACAAGGTGACATTACCGGATTTAAGGAAGCCACCGGTGGTTGCAAGTTTGGTTACACTAAAACCCTGACGGTTGAGTTCACTCATTACTTTTCCGCCGTCCTCATCATGTACAATTGCAAGAATCAGTTTCATAAAACATCCTCCTTCATAAGAAAAATTTTAAATTCCTTCAAGTTGTGTTTATTTTATCACAAAAATTTAAATTTTGCAAGAGGCTTATGCCAAGGGCAGGGAGGGTACGGCATTGAGGGATAAATCTGCCATATCGCCTGCCAGAAAAGCGTAGTGCGCCGCACAACCAATCATGGCCGCATTGTCCGTGCAAAGTATCGGAGGCGGCACAAAAAATTCCATGTTGTTTTCTTTTGCTGCGATTTCGAAGCTTTTACGCAGTGCGGAGTTGGAGGCCACACCGCCCGCAAGTGCGATTTTTTTTGTGCCGACGGTTTTTGCCGCATGGAATGTGTGCGCCGTCAGCACTTCTACAACTGCTTGCTGAAAACTTGCGGCGATGTCGGCTTTGCTGTAATTTTCGCCGTTTTGCTCCAATTTGTGCAAATGGTTGATTACAGCGGTTTTTACTCCGCTGAAACTGAAATCGAACGGATTGTCCATGGTTACACGGGGCAGATGCACTGCTTCGGGGTTGCCCTCTTTTGCGAGTTTGTCAATGAGCGGACCACCGGGATAGCCGAGACCGAGCACGCGTGCAACCTTATCATAGGCTTCGCCCGCCGCATCGTCGCATGTTCTGCCGAGCACCTCAAATTCAGTGTATGTTTTGACATGCACGATATGACTGTGACCGCCCGACGCCACCAGACAAACAAACGGCGGCTCCAATTTTGGATGGGCTAAAAAGTTTGCCATAATATGCCCCTTGATGTGATGCACCGCAATCAAAGGCAGATTTGCCGACATTGACAATGCCTTTGCAAAGGATACGCCGACCAAAAGTGCACCAACCAGCCCCGGTCCGTAGGTTACGGCAATGGCCGTTAAGTCTTTGAGTTTTACATTCGCAGTTTGAAGCGCCTCATCCACCACAGTGCCGATGGCTTCTGTGTGACAACGAGATGCAATCTCCGGAACTACGCCACCGTAGCGCTTGTGAATTTCAATTTGTGAGTTAATGACATTGGACAATACCGTGCGTCCGTTTTGAATGACGGCGGCCGCCGTTTCATCGCATGAGGATTCAATCGCTAAAATAAGTGTATCTGCCATAAAAGTTCATTCCTTACATTTGTTTTTCCATAATTACGGCATCTTCGCCGTTGTCTGTGTAATAGTTTTTGCGCTCGCCGACGGAGACGAAGCCGCAGGTGGTATAGAGGGCTTGTGCCGCCATGTTGGATTTTCGCACTTCCAAATACATTTGTCTTACACCGCGCGCGGCGGCATCACACAGTAATTTTTCGAGAATTTGCTTTCCGAGTCCGCGTTTGCGGTAGTCGGGGTGCACGGCCACATTTGTGATATCCGCGCTGTCTGCTGCTTGCCAAAATGCTCCGTAGCCGATAAGTGCATCGTTTTCGATGAGCAGTACATAGCAGGCGTTTTCGTTGGTCACATCATTTACGAATGCCGTTTTTGTCCACGGCACGGTAAAGCACAGACATTCTAGCGCATACAAACTGTCTACATATTCGCGTTTTAAAAAATCAAAATGCATCGTCTGCTTTCTCCTTTTTGTACAAAAGTGCGATGGCTTCTTGTAATTGGTCACGGCAGCTGCGATATACTTCAATATCGCCGCCGTAGGGGTCTGCCACATCGCCGCCGAGGCCTACATAGTCTAAAAGAGCATGGGTTTTAAGCTCAAAATCGTCTCCAAAAAAGTGTATGATCGCTTGCTTATGCGCCGCAGTCATGGTCAACACCAAATCAGCTTCGCTTAATAAATCTGCGTGTATATTTGCTGAGCGGTGGTTTTGGATATCTATATCCACCTCTGCCATTGCACGCACTGCATTTTTCGAGGCGGGCTGTCCTTCCAATGTGCTGATGGCGCCGGAAAGTACAGCGAAGTTATCTTCGTCTTTGCACAGTTTTTTGAGCAATGCCGCCGCCATCGGAGAGCGGCAGGTGTTACCGGTACATACAAATAAAATGTTCATATTCGGTTTACTCCTCAGTTTCTATCACGCGACCTGCCGCAGCTTTGTAGATGCGGTTGCGTACTGCGACCATAATCGGTTCCTGCCAAGTAAGGGGTGCGTAGATTTTTTGTGCACCTTCTGCATCGAAAGTGCGTAGTGCATCAAATAAATTTGCAGCATAGGTTTCGGCATCGTTGCCGCCCGGCAAAAGAACATCTGCACCGCAGATGGCATAATCCTTGTTGTCCGCTAAAATGCCGACGCGCAGCCCGTTTTTTTTGTCTTGCGAAATTTGTTTTTTAAGCACCTCTGTGCAATCTGTCTTGTATTCCAGTATCGTGAGTTCTGCCTTGGGGGCATAGTGTTTGTATTTCATGCCCGGGCTTTTTGGTGCTTCGTCCTGTGTGGCGCTGCCTTTGCCGGCGCACACTTTGCCGAGTACGGCTTCCAGCATATCGAGCGTGATGCCGCCGGGCCTCAGTACGGTCGGGATAGGAGCGGTCATATCAATGACGGTGGATTCCAAACCGACATCGCAACTGCCGCCGTCCGCAATCATATCAATTTTACCGAGCATATCTTCGCGTACATGGCGTGCTTCCGTGGGGGAAGGTTTGCCGGAAGTGTTTGCAGAGGGCGCCGCAACCGGCACGCCTGCGGCACGGATGATTTCACGCGCAACGGGATTGGAAGGCATGCGGATGGCAACCGTTTCCAAGCCGGCGCTGACACAATTTGGAATTTTATCGGATTTTTTCATAATAATGCTGATTGGCCCCGGCCAGAAATGCTGCATCAGAAGTTTTGCCTTTTCGGGAATATGTGCAACAAGCGGCGCAACCTCTTGCATGTCTGCAATGTGCACGATGAGCGGATTATCAGACGGTCGACCTTTGGCGATAAATATCTTTTTTACGGCTTTTTCGTCGAGTGCATTTGCACCTAACCCGTAAACGGTTTCCGTCGGAAAAGCCACTATGCCACCTGTGGCGAGAATTTCGCCGGCTTGTGCGGCAAGTGCATTATCTATAGAATTCGGATTTATTTTAATTTCTTTTGTGTGCATGCTCTCACCTTTTTGTTTCGCAACAATTTGTTTTGTTGCGTTTTACATGATTATAGCACACAATTCATAAAAAAACAATTCCTATAAATAAAATATGTACGAATTGTGAAAATTCGAAAGTTGTATAGACAAAAATGCAAAAATATGCTTTAATAATAGAAGTGCTTAATGTGGAGGTGGGATTATGGCAAAGAAAGAGAAAACAAAAAAAGAGAGAAAAGGTCTTGGGTTATCTAAGTCAGCGGCGATTACGCTGGGCGTTATTTTAGTGGTGATTTTGGCATTTCGTGCAGGCTATATAGCAGGTTTTGGTGTATCGGCGCTGGTGGTTTTGGGATTGGTTATCTGGCAGTGGCCGAATCTTTTAACGCTGTTCGGGCAGCGTTATTATGCACAAGGTAAAAACAATAAGGCTTTGCGCTATTTAAAAGCGGGGCATGAACATAGCCGCGCAGGCGCATCCAATTCCAGTGCATATGCGTACATACTTTTGCGTTGCGGTCAGGCAGAGGAGGCAAAAATTGTAGCCAATTATGCGCTTTTGAGCAAAAAGATTTCGGAGGCGGATAAAAATCAGGTGCGTCAGATTTTGTCGCTCGTTTGTTACAAGAGGGGCGAGTATGCCGAAGCTACAAAGATGATGGAAAAAATCTTTGAAAATTACAAGACGACGACGGTGTATGGCACACTCGGTTATTATAAAATCCTTGCAGGCAGTGAGGATATGTACAGTTTTAATGAAGAGGCCTATGCATACAACAGCGACAACAAAGTTATCATAGACAATATGATTATTTTGCAGTTAAAAAAAGGTGAGTATGCCGAAGCGCAGGCGTTGTCGCAAAAGAGCATAGATGCGGGCAACAAAGGTGTGGAGATTTATTTCCATGCAGCGCAGGCGGAAGAGGGCTTAGGCAATACACAAAAGGCTCTTGAATACTATCGTGCGGCGCGCTCTTGTACGCGCTCGTTTATGACAACGATATCGGAAGAAGAAATTGACAGCGCCATTGAGCGTCTGGATGGTTAGGCAGAAAGGATGAAGAAAATGAAAAGATTTTTGGCACTTGCTCTTGCGTTGACCATGCTGTTTGCACTCGGTGCTTGCGGCGAGCAGACGACGCTGACTACTGATGATGGGGCGAAAGCGCCTGTGGTTGAGCAGGAAAAGAAAGTTGAGCCGAAGGTTGAAGTGGACGAAACAAAATTAAAAGTTGTTATTGAAACCGAATTCGGTAAAATCCATGTGACACTTGCGCCGGAATATGCACCGATTACGGTGGCGAACTTCCAAAAACTCGTCAGTGAAGGCTTTTATGACGGGTTAACATTCCACAGAGTTATCGATGGTTTTATGATTCAGGGTGGTGCGGGAAATGCCCGGCAAACGATTAAGGGTGAATTTGCCGCAAATGGTGTAAATAATACACTTGCACATACGCGCGGCGTAATTTCCATGGCGCGCACCTATGATTTTAACTCGGCAAGCAGTCAGTTTTTTATCATGCACGAGGCAGCGCCGCATCTGGATGGACAGTATGCCGCATTCGGTGAAGTGACGAAGGGCATCGAAGTTGTAGATGCGATTGTGAAAAATTCTCCGGTGGTGGACAACAACGGAACGGTGCTTCCGGAGGATCAAATCTATATCACGAGCATATATTTTGAATAAAAGGAGAAAATAGACATGGCAAATGTAATTATGGAAACACAGCACGGCACAATGAAAATCGAACTTTATCCCCAGGTGGCACCGATTACGGTTGCCAATTTTGAAAAGTTGGTGGGCGAGGGTTTTTATGACGGACTGACCTTCCACAGAATTATCCGTGGTTTTATGATTCAGGGCGGTGATCCGGAAGGTACCGGCATGGGCGGCTCGAAAGATAAAATCAAGGGTGAATTTGCATCCAATGGTGTAAAAAATGACTTGAGACACACCCGCGGCGTTATCTCGATGGCAAGAAGCATGATGCGTGACTCGGCAAGCAGTCAGTTTTTCATTATGCACGAGGATGCACCGCACTTAGATGGCGAGTATGCGGCTTTCGGTAAAGTAGTAGAGGGTATCGAGGTTGTGGATGCGATTGTTCAAAATGCCCAAGTTGTGGATAGAAACGGTACGGTTTTGCCTCAAAATCAACCAAAAATCATAAAGGTTACGCTGGAAAAATAAAAAAAATTCAAGATTATCAAAAATTTAACAAAAAAAACTTGTAAAAATTGAATTCTTGTTGTAAAATAACATAGGTAACTTTAAATAGTTAATAAAATATTTGGAGGTAATTCAAATGTCAGTAAAAGTTGCGATTAATGGTTTTGGTCGTATCGGCCGTCTGGCTTTCAGACAGATGTTCGGTGCAGAAGGTTACGAAGTTGTTGCTATCAACGACCTCACAAAGCCGGAAATGCTTGCACACCTTTTGAAGTACGATTCCGCTCAGGGTCGTTACAACAAGAGCGTTGAAGCAAAGGAAAACTCCATCGTTGTAGACGGTAAGGAAATTACAATCTACGCGAAGGCAAACGCTGCTGAACTCCCGTGGGGCGAGCTCGGTATCGATGTAGTACTCGAGTGCACAGGTTTCTACACCTCTAAGGAAAAGAGCCAGGCACATATCGATGCAGGCGCAAAGAAGGTTGTTATTTCTGCTCCGGCAGGCAACGACCTCAAGACTGTAGTATTCAGCGTAAACGAGGATATCCTCACAGCTGATGATACAATCATTTCCGCTGCATCCTGCACAACAAACTGCCTCGCGCCGATGGCTAAGGCACTCAACGATTATGCTCCGATCCAGTCCGGTATCATGAGCACAATCCACGCTTACACAGGCGATCAGATGCTTCTTGATGGTCCGCACAGAAAGGGCGACCTCAGAAGAGCACGCGCAGGTGCTATCAACATCGTTCCGAACTCCACTGGTGCTGCTAAGGCTATCGGTCTGGTTATTCCGGAACTCAACGGCAAACTTATCGGTTCTGCACAGCGTGTACCGGTTCCGACAGGTTCCACAACAATCTTAACAGCTGTTGTTAAGGGCACAGATGTAACAAAGGAAGGCATCAACGCTGCAATGAAGGCTGCTGCTTCTGATTCCTTCGGTTACAACGAAGATGAAATCGTTTCTTCCGATATCATCGGTATCACCTACGGCTCCCTCTTCGATGCTACACAGACAATGGTAGCAAAGATTGCGGACGATCTGTATGAAGTTCAGGTTGTATCTTGGTACGACAACGAGAACTCCTACACAAGCCAGATGGTTAGAACCATCAAATATTTCGCTGAACTTTAATTTAAAGTTTGCAAGATGCGGCGCATTGCGCCGCATCTTTTTTTGTGAAATCACTTGTGCATTTTTTGCTAAAAATTGTATAGTATAGCGCGATTTAGCACATTATATATAGGAAGAAAAAAACTTTTAAAAAAGTTAAAAAAAGTGTTGACAAAAGGATTGGGATTTGGTATACTATCAAAGTCGCTGATGCGACGGGCTTTAAAAAACAAAGGCATTGGACATTGAAAATTAAACAGTGTACGACAAAAAACAAGGAACTTGTCAAAAGAATTTGAGTAAACGCAGATAGCAATTATGTTATCAGCGTCCTGACAAAGTAAGTCAGAGTTTAAAGAGCTAATTAAACGAACG
>JAZNLB010000013.1:0-96711 GCA_045578865.1 Clostridia bacterium
GCTAAATATTTGTATTTAACGAAAAAAATGTTGGAATTTTACGTTATAAAATCACTTTATATCTCTCCTATTCTAAATTTATAACGTATTTTCACCATGTTTTATGTCGTCATTTTGTCGTCACTTGCAGCAAAAAACAAAAAGAAACCGTTGAAATTTCAACGGTTTCCGCGTTTTTGTTAACGATTATTCTATTCCCCTTCTATTGTTGCCACAGGCTTGTCTGAGATATCCCACAGAACTCTGTTGATGCCTGGAACTTCTGCGATGATTCTGTCTCTCATCTTGCAGAGCACGGCAAATGGAATTTCTACGGACTGTGCTGTAACTGCGTCAACTGTGTTGACAGCTCTGATGATTGCTGCCCAGCCCATGTAGCGCTTGTCGTCCTTTACGCCAGTGGACTTGATGTCAGGGATTGCCACGAAGTACTGCCATGGAGTAGGAACCATCTTGTCAAGTTCTTCTCTTACGATGGCGTCAGCTTCTCTTACTGCTTCCAGTCTGTCGCGTGTGATTGCGCCTGTGCATCTTACGCCGAGACCTGGGCCTGGGAATGGCTGTCTGTATACCATGCCGTCAGGTAAACCGAGCTGCTTACCTACAACTCTTACTTCGTCCTTGTAAAGAAGTCTTACCGGAACAAACAGTTCGAACTGCATGTCTTCTGGCAGGCCGCCTACGTTGTGGTGAGCCTTTACGCCGTCGGATTCAGTGATGTCAGGGTAGATTGTGCCCTGAGCAAGGAATTCGATTCCTTCAAGCTTACGTGCTTCTTCTTCGAAAACTCTGATAAATTCTGCGCCGATGATTTTTCTCTTCTTTTCCGGCTCGTCCACGCCTGCGAGCAAATCAAGAAAGCGGTCAGTTGCATCTACATAGATAAGGTTAGCATCAAGTTCTTTGCCGAACACTTCAATAACCTGTTCGCTTTCGCCTTTTCGCATCAAACCGTGATTTACATGTACGCAAACGAGTTGTTTGCCGATGGCTTTAATCAAAAGTGCCGCTACAACCGACGAGTCTACACCGCCGGAGAGGGCGAGTAATACTTTTTTATTGCCGACTTGCGCTCGAACTGCCTTAACCTGTTCTTCGATAAAAGCATCTGCAAGCGCTTTTGTTGTAATTCTTTCCATTGTTTCGGGACGCACATTGCTCATTTTTTATAACCCCCTTGCCCTTGTTACATAGTATAATTGTCAAAATAACCCTGAACCAAAACGACCGGTGTACCCTTGTCGCCGGAACCACTGGTCAAGTCGCATAGCGAACCGATGAGGTCGGTGAGCTGACGCGGGGTAGTTCCCTGCGATGCCATATTGCCCACCAGGTTGTCCTCTTTGGCACGAATGCTGTCGGAAATCGCCTTTTTGAGCGCCTCGCCGGAGAGGTCTTTAAAGTCGTTATCTGCGAGGTATTTGAGTTTCAACTCGTTCGGCGTACCGATAAGACCGTCGGTATATGCCGGGGAAACGACCGGATCGGCAAGTTCCCAGATTTTTCCCTGCGGGTCTTTGAATGCACCGTCACCGTAGACCATAACCTCTACATGCTTGCCGGTAGCTTGTAAAATACGCTTCTGGATATCCAAAACGAGCGGTTTACACTCGCGCGGGAACAACTTTACGGTATCCTCGGTGGATTTGTTCGAGCCGAGCAGTCCGTATTTTTCGTTGCAACCGCTACCGTTAATCGGTGCGTCCATAATATCATCCAAGCTGCACACGATTTTTGCGCCTGCCGCAAGCAAAATGCGCTTGGTGCGTGCTCTGGTATGAATGTCGCAGTTGATGATGCAATCCGCATAATCCAAAATCGCTTTCGGCTGATTTGCGAAAATGATTTCCGCTTCTGCACCGCATTCGCGGATGAGGTCACCGTAGTATTTCACATAGTCCACCCCTGTGAACTCGTGTACATTTTCGCCGAATAACTCGCGATATTTTGCTTCGGAGAGCACATCTGAGAACGGATTTACGCCCGATTCGTCAATCTTATCCATGCTGATAAGCGCGTTGCCGACTTCGTCGGAAGGATAACTGAGCATCAGCACAATTTTTTTTGCGCCTTTGGCAATGCCTTTTAAGCAGATGGCAAAGCGGTTACGCGATAAAATCGGGAAAATTACCCCGACAGTGCCGCCGCCGAGTTTTGCGCGCACATCTTGTGCAATATTTTCGATAGATACATAGTTGCCCTGTGCACGCGCAACGATGGATTCCGTAACGGAAATTACATCACGGTCACGCAGGGAAAAACCTTCGTATTCTGCCGCCTCCAGGACACTGTCTGCTACGATTTTTGCCAGGTCATCGCCCTCGCGGATAATGGGGCAACGGATGCCTCGCGATACCGTACCGACTCTTCTTTCTTTATTATTCATAGGTCAGCGCTTCTTTCTATAATAAAATTAAAAATAAAATTACACTATATTTTAACACTTTTTGGAACAATTTTCAATAGTTGGTTTGTAAAAAATCAGTATTTTATGAAAAAAGTCACAAAAAAACTTCCGCAGGGTTATTATACCCACGGAAGTTTTGAATTATCCGAATAATGGCGTGGAGAAATAGCGTTCTGCCGTATCCGGCAAAACGGTGACAACGCTTTTGCCTTTGCCGAGTTTTTTTGCAAGTTTAATTGCTGCGGCTACATTGGTGCCACTGCTGATGCCGCATAAGATGCCCTCTCTGCTTGCAAGTGCTTTTGAGGTGTTAATTGCCTCTTCGTCTTTTACGATGCAAATGTCGTTGTAGATTTCACAGTTTAAGATTTCAGGAATCAAGCCGTCGCCGATGCCCATTTGCAAATGTGTACCGATAGAGCCGCCCGATAAAATGGCCGCGTTTTCAGGCTCAACTGCCCAGATGGTTATGTCGGGATTTTTGGCTTTGAGTGCTTCGCCGATACCGGTAATCGTTCCGCCCGTGCCAATGCCGGAGCAGAAACCGTGAATCGGTCCGTCGATCGCATCTAAGATTTCCTTTGCCGTCTGATTTCGTTGGATTTGAGGATTTGCCGGATTTTCAAACTGCTGCGGAACAAAAACATTTTTATCTTCCGCTTTCATTTTGAGTGCGAGGTTTACACATTCTTCAATACATACGCCGATATTGCCTGCGTCGTGCACCAAAATTACTTCGGCGCCGTAATGTTCTACGAGTTTTCTTCTTTCCTCGCTGACGGAGTCGGGCATAATGATTTTGGTTTTGTAGCCGCGTACGGCGCCTACCAAAGCCAATCCAATGCCCTGATTGCCGCTTGTCGGTTCGACAATAATGGTGTCATTGTGAATTAGGCCTTGCTCTTCTGCGGCGAAAATCATATTGTATGCGGTACGCGTTTTAATTGAGCCACCCACATTTAAACCTTCAAATTTAACATAAATGTCTGCACCCTCGGGGTCAGCCATGTGTTGCAATTTAATCATCGGCGTGTTGCCGATGGCTTCTAAAATATTATTGTAAACCATAAAACCATTCCTTAATAATAAACGATATGCTCTATTATATTCCAAAATGGTTACAAAAGCAACTAAAATTTTTCAAATTCAGCGCACAACGATTCTTGCTTTTCTTCATTTTAATTTCTGTCTGCCGTTAGCATCGATATAAAATCCGTCTTTGTAAATTAAATCGCCGACCGTGCCGATGGTAAAGCCTCGTGCGGTTACGGCATCTAAAATCGGACCAAGTGCGCTTGCGGTGCCTTTGGTGCCTGTGTGAAACAGCAAAATCGAGCCGTTTTGCAAATTTTTTAAAATGCGTGCCTGCATCGTTTCTGCGGAGGGGTTTTTGTAGTCTAAGCTGTCGCAGTCCCATTGGATGCAGGAAAGTCCCATGTCGGTTATGGTTTGGATGACTTTGTTGTTGTACTCGCCGTAGGGGGCGCGGTACAGGGTGGGACGCACACCGAGCAAGGTTTCAATTTTATCCGAGCAGTTGGCGGTGTCGGTGTGCAGTTGTTCTTTTGTGAGTGCATTTACATGCGGATGCATATCGGAATGGTTGGCGATTTCATGCCCTGCGGCGTGAAATTTTTTTACGCTCTCGCCGCAACGGTCCACAAAATCACCCGTAACAAAAAAAGTCGCTTTTACATTGCGCTCAGAGAGTACCTGCAATACGGCATCGGTGTCGGCATCTTCCCAGGCACAGTCAAAAGTGAGTGCGACTTGTTTTTTCGGCGTGTCCACGCTGTAAACAGGCAGCAGACGCGCTTGTGTGCCAACACTTGCAAAACGCCCTGCAAGCGCAATACAAACACAAAGCGCGCACAGACCACCCAGCCAAAGCAGAATATGTTTTAGTTTAAATGTATAAAAAGTCATATAACCACCTCTGTAATGTATATGTGGTGAGGGCAGTGCGTATACATAAAAAACGGATGCGAAAACTTCATTTCGCATCCGTTTTATGTTGTAAGTTACATTATTCTTCAGCAGTTTCCGCCTCGGCAGTTTCAGTTGCTTCCACTGCACCTTCGGCCGTTTCTTCGCCTTCCTCTTCGTCTTCTTCGCGGTCTGCAACGGCGAGGGATACAATCTTGACATCGTCATTTAAACGCATCAGACGCACGCCCTTGGTTACACGCGAGTAGGTGCTGATTTCATCGGTGTGCATACGGATGATGACACCGGCATCGGTAATCAGCATTACATCGGTTTCGTCCGTTACGGCGCAGATACCGGCAAGTTTACCGGTCTGCTCGGTAATTCTGTAAGTGAGAACGCCCTTACCGCCACGGTTTTGCGCCTTGTATTCGTCAAACTCGGTTTTTTTGCCGTAGCCGTATTCGGATACAACGAGCAGTTTAGAAGCCTCGTCTGCAATACATACGCCGACAACTTTATCGTCGCCAACCAGACGGATAGCACGCACACCATGCGCCGTTCTGCCCATGACACGGGCATCGTTTTCATCAAAGCGGATAGCCATGCCGTTTGCAGTACCGATTAATATCTGCTTTGTGCCGTCGGTTAAGTTTACAGCCAACACTTCATCATCTTCGTCGAGGTTAATTGCCCTAAAACCGTTTTTGCGGCTGGTGTCATACTCGGCGAGGATACTGCGCTTGATGATACCTTTTTTGGTTACAAATGTCAGGTAGTGTTCTTCGTCGAACTCACGCAGGGCGATGGTTGCATTTACCTTTTCGTCGGGTTCAAGCTGCAACAAGTTTACGATGGCCGTACCCTTGGACTGTCTGCCGGCTTCCGGAATTTGATAGCCCTTGAGTTTGAACATTCTGCCCATATTGGTAAAGAACAGGATGTGGTTGTGTGTCGAGGTGGTCATAATATTTTCCACAAAGTCCTCGTCACGCACCTGCTGGCCTTTAATACCTCTGCCGCCACGGCGCTGAGAGCGGTATGTATCTACAGGAACACGCTTTACATAGCCGAAGTGGGTGAGGGTAATGGCAACTTCTTCTTCCTCAATCAAATCTTCATCGTCAATATCGTCAAAGGATGCCGTGATTTCCGTGCGGCGCTCGTCACCGTACTTTTCGCGGATGGCAACGAGGTCGTCTTTTAAGATGGAGAGTACCAGGTTATCATCGGCAAGCACTTCGTTGTAATAACGGATAGCATCTTGAATTTGGAGCAGTTCATCGTGAATCTTCTGGCGTTCCAAACCGCTCAAACGACCGAGACGCATGTCCACAATCGCCTGTGCCTGCTCGTCTGTGAGCGCAAAGCGCTGCATCAAAAGTTGTTTTGCCTCTGCCACGCCTTCCTTGGCAGAGCGGATGGTATTGATCACTTCGTCAATGTTGTCGATAGCGATGTTGAGACCGAGCAAGATATGCTCACGCTCGAGCGCTTTTTTGAGATTGAATTTTGTTTTGCGGATGATGACATCCTTCTGGAAATCAATATAGTGGTCAAGCACCTGGCGCAAATTCAAAAGTTTCGGCTCGGTTACATTCACCAGTGCAATCATATTTACGCAGAAACTTTCCTGCAGCTGCGTAAATTTGTAAAGTTGATTTAAAATCACATTTGCGTTGGCATCGCGCTTAACTTCAATCACGATACGCATACCTTCGCGGTCAGACTCGTCACGCACTTCGGAAATGCCCTCTATGCGTTTGTCTCTTTGCAGTTCGCCGATTTTTTCTACCAGTTTAGCCTTGTTTACCTGATACGGAATTTCCGTAACAATAATCTGCTGCTGGTTGTTTTTGAGTTCCTCGATTACCGCTCGTGCACGCATTAAAATTCTGCCACGACCCGTATGATATGCAGAGCGGATACCGCTTTTGCCCATAATAAGCGCACCGGTCGGGAAGTCCGGACCTTTGATGTAGTTCATCAGTTCGTCAATGGTAATGTTCGGGTCGTCAATTACGGCGATAATACCGTCAATGACTTCGGTTAAATTGTGCGGCGGAATGTTGGTCGCCATTGCAACTGCAATACCCGAAGAACCGTTGACAAGAAGGTTCGGAAAACGCGAAGTAATGACACACGGCTCCTGACGGCTGTCGTCATAGTTGGGCATAAAGTCTACCGTGTCTTTCTCAATATCCGTCAGCATTTCGAGCGAAATCTTGCTCATGCGTGCTTCGGTATAACGGTAAGCAGCCGGCGGGTCGCCGTCCACGGAACCGAAGTTACCCTGACCGTCTACCAGAGGATAACGCATCGAGAAGTTTTGTGCGAGACGAACGAGCGCATCATATACGGAGGCATCACCGTGCGGGTGATATTTACCGAGCACATCGCCGACGGTGGCTGCACATTTTTTGTACGCTTTATCCGGGGTAAGGCCTGCTTCGTGCATCGTGTATAAAATGCGTCTGTGTACCGGCTTTAAGCCGTCACGCACATCGGGCAATGCTCTGCCGATGATAACACTCATGGCGTACTCAAGGTACGCTTTTTTCATTTCCGTCGACAGCTCGCGTTCGACGATGGTTTGGTTTTCATAATCAGCCATAATTGACCTCCTATACTGTGCGAAAGCGGCAATCAAAACTTCGCTCGCCGCCCTTTTTCGCTAAAAACTGAATTATCTTACAAGCAGAGACTCACCGGTCATCTCTGCCGGTTTTGCAAGCCCCATCATATCGAGCAGTGTCGGCGCAATATCTGCCAGTCTGCCCTCCGGTTTTAATTTACCGTCAAAGCCGACCATAACCATAGGTACCGGATTGGTCGAGTGTGCGGTTACAATATTGCCTGCATCATCAAACATTTCGTCTGCGTTACCGTGGTCTGCGGTTACAAGGGCACATCCGCCCATCTTTTCGATGGCTGCAAGAACCTTGCCGAGACATTCGTCCACAGCTTCAACGGCTGCCTTTGCACAATCAAAAATACCTGTATGGCCAACCATATCGCAGTTTGCGAAGTTTAAAATGATTACATCGTATTTGCCGGATTCAATGCGGGCAACCGCTTCGTCGGCAACTTCGTAAGCGCTCATTTCCGGCTTCAAGTCGTAAGTTGCAACCTTCGGGGATGCGATGAGCGCACGGTCTTCGCCTTCCGATTCTTTTTCCACGCCGCCATTAAAGAAGAAGGTTACATGTGCGTATTTTTCAGTTTCTGCAATACGCAGTTGCGAAAGACCGTTTGCACTGATGTACTCGCCAAAGGTGTTGGTCAGTGCGGTTGGCTTGAAAGCAATCTCTACATTCGGCATGGATTTGTCGTACTGTGTCATGCATACATAATAGAGCGGGAAAAACTCTCTTTCAAAGCCGTCAAAGGCTTCATCTACGAGTGTTCTTGTGATTTCGCGCGCTCTGTCCGGACGGAAATTAAAGAAGATAACGGAATCGTTTGCCGCAATCTTTCTTGCGCCGTCTATCACGGTCGGCACAACGAATTCGTCCGTCACATCATTTTTGTAGGAATCGCGTACGGCTTTTTCGGCATCTGCGGCGTGCTCGCCTTCGCCTTTAACCATAGCGTTGTATGCCGCTGCTACGCGCTCCCAACGATTGTCGCGGTCCATTGCGTAGTAGCGGCCCATTACGGTCGCGATATGTCCGCAACCGAGTTCGTCAAGCTTAGCCTGCAACTGTGCGATGTAATCTGCACCCGTAGTCGGGCCGACATCGCGGCCGTCTAAGAAGCAATGTACATAGACTTCGGTAAGTCCCTCGCGCTTCGCCATTTCCAAAATGGCAAACAGGTGTGTTATATGTGAATGTACGCCGCCGTCGGACAAAAGGCCGTAAATATGCAGCGCACTGTTGTTTTCTTTCGCATTGTTTACAGCGTTTTTAAACGCTTCGTTTTCAAAAAAGTCGCCATCCTGAATGGACTTTGTAATTCTGGTCAGTTCCTGATATACGATTCTGCCTGCGCCGATGTTGGTATGACCAACTTCGGAGTTGCCCATCTGGCCGTCCGGCAGGCCCACATCCATACCGCTTGCATGGATAATGTTGTGCGGACAAGTCTTAATAAGGTTGTCCATCACCGGAGTTTGTGCGGCATGAATTGCCGATTGCTTTACATCTTTCGCGATGCCGTAGCCGTCTAAAATAATAAGTGCTGTAGGTTTCTTCATTGTGTTACTCCTTCGTGATAATTCTGCAGGTCGGGAGTGTACCCCCCGACCGCAGAATACAATTTCAATTAGAACTTAACGATACCTGCAAAGTCATCAGACTTTAAGGATGCGCCGCCAACGAGGCCGCCGTTAATATCGCTCATACCGAACAGTGCTGCTGCGTTGCTCGGTTTTACGCTGCCGCCGTACTGGATAACCAGACCGTCAGCCACATTGTCACCGTACAGTTCGCGCACAACCACACGAATCGCCGCGCAAACCTCGTTTGCCTGCTCATCCGTTGCAGTTTTGCCCGTACCGATTGCCCAAATCGGCTCGTATGCGATGATACATTTTGCCATATCCTCGGCGCTTACATTCATAAATGCAATCTTCACTTGACTTCTGATTAAGTCGATGGTGATGCCCTGCTCTCTTTCTTCCAAAGATTCGCCAACGCAAACAATCGGCTTTAAGCCTTTTTCGAGGGCCTTAATCACTTTTTTGTTTACGGTTACATCTGTTTCAGCAAAATACTGTCTTCTTTCGCTGTGTCCGATAATTACATACTCAACGCCCATATCTACGAGCATATCTGCGCTTACTTCGCCGGTGAACGCACCGCTGTCTTCAAAGTGAAGGTTTTGTGCGCCGATTTTTACGCATGTGCCCTTAGCAGCTTCGATAGCTGCTGCGAGGCTTGTGTACGGCACGCATGCTACTACTTCTGCAACCGCACCGTCTACTTTCGGTGCCAATTCCTTGATGAAAGCAGCCGTCTCGGACGGAAGCTTGTTCATTTTCCAGTTACCTGCTACTACATACTTTTTCATTTTGTATTCTTTCCTTTCGTTAAGCCGAGGGGAGCCAAACCCCTTAGGCCCTATACTTGTTAAATTACCGCCCTTTGGCATTGTCGTTCTCGCAAGGCGCCAAATCCACTTTCAGAGCCGCAACCGCTCTTTGCGGCCACGGCCCTGACAGAAGATAAAATTATTTGTCGTTTAATGCCACGATACCCGGAAGTGCTTTGCCTTCAAGGAACTCAAGGGAAGCGCCGCCGCCGGTGGAGATGTGGCTCATCTTATCGCCGAGACCTGCCTGGTTTACAGCTGCAACGCTGTCGCCGCCGCCGATAATAGTAATCGCATCCAAATCAGCAAGCATCTGTGCGATTGCGTTTGTACCCTTTGCAAAGGTCGGCATTTCAAATACGCCCATCGGTCCGTTCCATACAACTGTTTTTGCATCTTTGAGTGCATCTTTGTAGAGCTCGATCGTCTTTTCGCCGATGTCAAGACCCTGCCAGCCTGCTTCAATGCCACCGCGGTCTACGGTCTTGTGCTCTGCATCGTTATCAAAAGCGGTTGCCACAACGGTATCTATCGGAATGAGCAGTTTTACGCCCTTCTTTTCGGCCTTTTCCATCATTTCCTTTGCGTAGTCAATAAAATCTGCTTCAAGCAGGGAATTGCCCACTTCTTCGCCGCGAGCTTTCATAAAGGTGTAAGCCATACCGCCGCCGATGATGAGGGTATCTACCTTTTCGAGCAAGTTGTTGATTACGGAAATCTTGGAAGAAACCTTAGAACCGCCCAGAATGGCAACGCATGGTCTTGCCGGATTGTCTACGGCGTTGCCGAGATACTCGATTTCCTTTTGGATAAGGTAGCCTGCTGCGGATTCTTTAAGGAATTTGGTTACGCCTTCTGTGGAGCAGTGTGCTCTGTGTGCAGTGCCGAAGGCATCGTTTACGAATACATCAGCGAGGGAAGCGAGTTCTTCGCTGAATGTTTCGATGTTTTTGGTTTCTTCTGCTCTGTAACGAGTGTTTTGGAGCAATACAACATCGCCGTCTTTCATTTCTGCAACGGCTTTCTTTGCGTTTTCGCCTACAACATTATCGTCTGCTGCAAAAATTACATCCTTACCAAGTTTTGCGGAAAGGCAGGCAGCAACCGGTGCCAGAGAAAACTCCGGCTTCGGCTCTCCCTTGGGTTTGCCCATATGGGAGCAAAGAATAACCTTTGCACCGTTTTCGATCAGATACTTGATGGTAGGCAGTGCGCCATTGATTCTGGTTTCGTCGGTGATTTTGTCGCCGTCGAGCGGAACATTAAAATCACAACGCACCAATACGCGCTTGCCACTTACCTGCAAGTCTTCGATTGTCTTTTTGCTAAACATTTTCAACACCTCTTAAATTGTAATTATTTACCTTTTAAAGTAACTTACTATATTATATATGAAATAGGCAGAAATTTCAAGAGAAAAATTACATTTCGTGAAAGTTTTGTCGGGCGTGAAGTGCTTGGGATATAATTATGGGTAAGCATGGCTTATTTTGCTCGTCGCCAAAAATATTTATGCAAAAATGCAGTGTGTATCCGGGCGCAACTGAAAAAAGAGAAGGAGTTGCAATATTTTTTGTAACGAAGTAGGTCGACAAGGTTAAAAGTCTGAAAAAGCCGTAAAAATTCACATTTTTTTAGATGGCATCGTAAAAAATGTGAACTGTATTTAAAAAAAATAAACATTTTTTAAACAAATAATTGTTTACATTTCTTGGGGTTTATGTTAATATTGTATTATAAAATTTCCAAATTGAACTGGCACGGCGTTGGCGATAAAATTTGGAACATAAATTTTCGTATCCTGTACAAGGTGCGGACGATTATAATTGTAAGGGGAGGATGTCACATGACGATTGTTGGTGCATCGGGCGAAATCAGATTGTTTGAACCGCCTGTAAAACCGAGTGTCAGCATGAAAAACCTCAAAAAGAAACACAAAAAAGTTGTTGCGGATTTGAAGTTTAAAAACAGAATTGCAATGCGCTTTTTGCGTGCGGACTACAAAGAGGACCTTGCTGCTGCGAAGAATGAAAAGAGAGGCGCAGAAGAAATTGCAAAAATCAAATCGGTATTTGCCGAAGAAAGCGCAAAGAAAACTGCGGAGTTCAAAGCGGAGCTGGAGGCAATTTTAGCTGCGAATAAGGCAGAAGTAGAAGAAAAGAAAGTTTCCTTTGCGGAAAACTACAAGAAAGACCTTGCACTTTGGAAGAAGCAGCCGGAAATCAGTGAACAAGACGCTGCTTTAATGAAAGCAGAGTATAAAGCAAAGGTAGCTGAGTTGAAAGCTGAACTTGCTGAGGCAAAGACTCAAAACGCAGCTGCTGTTGCAGAGGTAAAGAAGATTGCAGATCCGACGGCAAGGAAACTTGCGCTTGCAAAGCAGAAAGAAAAGTTTGAAAAGATTAAGGGTGACATCGCAGAGGCAAAGCGTGTTGCGACCGAGACCTATGAAAGAGCTGTATATTCTGAAGAAAAGTATTACGAAATTCATCAGAAACAAAAGAACATCAATTCGATTCTGCGTGATAAGTCTCTCTTGTTTATGTTGATTCCGTATTTACTGTTCTTTGCTACATATTACTATGCACCTTATTTCGGTTTGCAAATTGCTTTTAAAGACTATTCTATCCGAAAAGGTATATGGGCAAGTGAATGGGTAGGCTTGGAAAACTTCAAGACCTTCCTTGGCGGACCTTATTTTGGTCGTTTGATTAGAAACACATTCGTACTTAACTTGTACAACTTGCTTCTTGGTTTCCCGGCGCCGATCATCTTTGCGCTGCTGCTCAATGAGCTTAGAAGCAAATTGTTTAAGACGACCATCCAAACGATTTCTTACCTGCCGCACTTTATCTCTATTGTTGTCATCGCAGGTATCGTTGTAAACTTCCTGGCACCAAGCGGTTTGATTAACCACTTGTATGTTGCCGTGATGGAATTCTTCACAGGAAAAAATGTAGACCCGATTTACTTTTTGATGAGACCGGAATACTTCCGTATGATTTATACCCTGATGGGTGTTTGGGCAAGTTTCGGTTTCGGTTCTATCGTATATAGCTCTGCGATTTCCGGTATTGATCAGGAACTCTATGAGGCTGCAAGAATTGACGGTGCCGGCAGATGGCGCCAGACGCTCAGCATCACCATTCCGAGCATTATGCCGACGATTGCTATTTATTTGATTATGCAAGTCAGCCGTATGCTTACGCTTGGCTACGAAACCATTATCTTGTTGTATCAGCCGATTACATACGAAACGGCCGATGTTATCAGTTCTTATTCTTACCGTCAAGGTCTCGGATCAACTTCCGGACGCCCGGACTACTCGTTGTCTACATCGATTGGTCTGTTCAACGGTGTTGTGTCGCTGACATTGGTTACAATCGCAAATAAGGTTTCCAATAAACTCGGCGATGTGGGCTTGTGGTAAGAAAGGAGGTATACAGAGATGGCACTTTTTAAAAGAGAAAATAAAATTAAGCGCAGTGTCGGCGAATGGGCTTTTGATATTTTCAATGTTCTGTTAATGCTGTTCCTTGCGTGTATCACATTGTATCCGTTCTGGTATGTTCTCGTATCCTCGTTTAGTAATCCGCTTTCAGTTGATGCTGGTATTATTTACTGGTGGCCGGATGCATTTAATGTAAATTCATACTTGGAAGTATTTGCGATTTCAAACTTCTGGTCTGCGTATCGCAACACGATTATCCTTGCTGTGGGCGGTACAGTAATCAGTATGCTCTTTACGATTTTGGCGGCTTATCCGTTGTCTAAGAAGCGTTTGTGGAAGAGAAAGTTCTTCACGCTTATTATGGTTATCACCATGAACTTTGCCGCAGGTATGGTTCCGCGTTACTTGGTATTTAGAGCAACCGGTGCAGTTAATAACCTGCTGATGTATTTGATCGCAACGGCACTTACGCCGATGAATATCATCTTGGTTCGTGCGTACTTTGAATCGATTTCTGACTCTTTGGAAGAATCTGCGAAACTTGACGGCGCAGGCGATTGGACAATTTTATTTAAAATTTTCATTCCGCTGTCCGTGCCGGTAATTATGACCGTAAGTATGTACTACTTCGTAGCGCGTTGGAACTCTTACTTCTGGGAAATGATTCTTTTAACAGACGAAGACAAAGTCCCATTGCAGGTTGTGCTTAAAAACCTTGTTGTTGAGCAACAGGGTAAAGAAGAACTCGCTGATGAAGACGGTTCGCTGCAGAAGAACAAGCAGACAATTATTTATGCGACGATTATTTGTGCAGCACTTCCGATGTTTGTAGTCTATCCGTTCGTTCAGAGATTCTTCGTTAAGGGTATCATGATTGGTGCCGTTAAGGGTTGATTTCTCCCTAAGATATAAAAAGAATACAGTGTTTTGAACAGACCTGTGCAAAACGGAAAATTATAAAAGGACCTCCTATGGCGAATCATCATAGGAGGTCCTTTTCCTGACAATTATCCAATAAAGAAAGACCTTAACCATAAACAAAACGGATACCATACGAAATGCAACTAGTATATAAAACTCACGATTAAACTGAAAAAATATATACATATAGAAGAAAATGTGGTATAATAAGTCAAAAATAATGGATTTTGAGGGTTAATTATGGAACTCGGACTATCTGTCGCCATTGTAGCGGCAAAACTTACAGAGCATATTTGCCGACGCATCGGAACACGCGCATCGTCACTTCCCGGCAAGGTGGCGCGCTTGGTGTGTCCGGATTTTATTACACGGATGGCAAAAAAAGTGCGCGGTGAAATTATCGTGACCTGCGGCACGAACGGCAAAACGACTACGAATAATTTGATGTATACATGCCTGACGAAGGCGGGCAGAAAATGCGTGTGCAATACGATTGGTGCGAATATGCTCAATGGTATTGCGACGGCGTTTGTGCGTAGTGCATCTGTTTGGGGTACACTGGATGCCGACTGCGCTTGCTTTGAGGTGGATGAAGCTTATCTGCATCAAGCATTTGGCGAATTTACGCCGGATTTGATTGTGGTAACGAACTTGTTTGTTGACCAGCTTGACCGCTATGGTGAGGTGGATGCGACGGAAAAACTGCTTTTAAAGGCCTTTGACCTTGCGCCGAATGCAACCTATATATTAAATGCGGATGACCCTGTAACCTCAATGTTCGGGCAGGGAAAAAATGCGGTGTATTACGGTATCGGCGAAGCCCTTACCCTGCGCCGACCGGCAGAAAAAACTTCGGAAGTATATTGCACGCTTTGCGGCGGCAAACTTCGTTATGACCATGTTTGTTATGATAAAATCGGGCAGTACCGCTGTGAGGGTTGCGGCTATGCAAATCCGCGCGCCGAGGTCGTTGCAGAAGGGATCACACTTTCGGAAGGACAACTTGGTTTTGCAATCGGTCAAAGACGGATTACAACACCGATAACGGGTGTTTACAACATTTATAATATTTTGATGGCGGCAACGGCGATGCGTAGCGTTGGCGTGGACGATGCGGTTTGTGATGCGGTATTTAATGCACAAAAACCGGAACCGGGACGCATGAGTCAATTTGCGCTGCACAACAAGACGGCGTATCTGATTTTATCAAAAAATCCGACGGGTTTTAACCAGTCGGTGATGACGGTGCTCAATGATGCACGCAAAAAGGATGTTTTGCTTGCCATAAATGATGCCGCCGGAGACGGCGAGGATGTTTGCTGGATTTGGGATGTGGATTTGGAGTCGCTTGTTTCCGCTTCGGATGGACGGATTGTTTTGTGTGGCACGCGCGCGTATGATGTGTACTTGCGGTTGCAATATGCGGATATGGACATGCAAAGAGTTTCGGTGTATGCCGATTATGATTCTGCGGCGCTGGCTTTGGCGGAAGGCGGAGCGGCGGTTGCCTATGCGCTGGTCAATTATACCGCCATGTATCCGATGTATAAGGCGCTGGAAAAATTGCAGGAAGGGGACAAATAAGATGAAAAAGACGCTTACAATTTATCATTTGTACCCCGATTTGATGGATGTATATGCCGACCATGGTAATGTGACGGTTTTGCAAAAACGCCTTGAATGGCGTGGATTTGAAGTAAATGTGCGTACGCTGACGATGGGGCAGGTGCCGGATTTTACGGATGCGGACATTGTGCTCATCGGTGCGGGTAGCGCACAGGCGCAAAAAACGGTTGCTTCTATGGGCGATGTTTTGGCAGCACCGCTGAAAACCTATGCAGAAGACGGCGGTGTTGTATTGGCTGTCGGCGCAGGATTTGAACTGCTCGGCAACACATTTGAAAATGACGGCGAAATTTTAGACGGTTTCGGTATATTGGATATGAATTCTCGCAAAGCAAAAACCCGTATGGTCGGACATTTTATAGCGCAGGCAGATTTGGGCGGCGAGATAGTTACACTGGTTGGTTTTGAGCATCATACCTGCGGCATGGATATAAAGTCTCTTTCGCCGTTTGCCAAGGTCGTTTCAGGGTATGGCAACGGGGACACAACGGATGGCGCAGTATACAAAAATGTGATTGGCACATATATGCACGGGCCGATTTTGCCGAAAAATCCGGCACTGGCGGATTTTTTGATTTCTGCCGCATTGATGAAAAAATACAATAGCGCAACCCTTGCACCGCTGGAGGATGAAATGGCGCAGAAGGCGAGAAGTGTCGTGCTGGAGAGGGGAAAATAAGATGAGCAGTTTACTAGTGGCAACACAGGTTATTTTGCCTCTTTTAATCTTGATGTTGTTCGGCGTGCTCCTGCGTAAGACAGGCGTGTTGGAGGAGACGACCAATAAAAAAATAAATGTGCTGATTTTTAAGGCGCTTTTACCGATATTGCTATTTAACAATGTCTATAAATCGGATTTTTTTGAGGCATTTGACGGAAAATTGATTCTGTTTGCAATGCTTAGTGTGCTTGCAGTATATCTGCTTTTAATGTTGCTCGTACCGGTGTTTATAACAGACAACCGCACGCGCGGTGCATTTATTCAAGGTGTTTTCCGAAGTAATTTAGCCATTTTCGGCATACCGCTTACGCTGTCGATTGCCGGTGAAGCTGCGGCAGCGAAGGTGGCAGTTGTGGTGGCGTTCACCGTTCCGCTTTACAATGTGCTTGCGGTAATCACGCTTGAAATGTTCCGTCACGGGAAACCGGAGATTCAAAAGATTTTAAAGGGTATTGTGACGAATCCGTTAATTATTGCCTCTGTGCTTGGTATTGTCGCATCGCTCACAGGGCTTCGTTTGCCCGCCATTGTCGAAACATCCGTAGGCGATATTGCAAAAATCACAACGCCGCTCGCTTTGATTGTGCTCGGGGCATCGCTTGATTTTGCGCTTTTGAAAGCAAATTCGATGCGTGTGATGCTGGCGTCTGTCGGCAGGTTGATTGTTGAGCCGCTTGTGTGTATGAGTGTATCTGTTTTATTTGGTTTTCGTGGTGTGGACCTTGCCGTACTGCTCGCACTTTTTGCATCACCGACCGCTGTTTCGTCCTTCCCTATGGCACAACAAATGGGCAGCGACGATGCACTGGCGGGACAGATTATTGCAGTGACAACCGCCTTTTGTATCTTTACCGTATTTTTGTTTGTGTTTGGTTTGGATTTGATAGGTGTTTTGTAAAAATAGTGCCATATGCCGAGTGTTCCTTAAGGACACTCGGCAGTTTTTTCGTTCTTCGGTGGTTAGAGGCGAATAAAATAGCACTTGAAATATGAGCATAATGAAAGAATGTGGTACGCCGGATTGCCGTTACATAAAAGGTGCAGATTTTGTCGAAAATTGTGAAAGAAAAATATGGACATAAAAAGCATACATATTTTTGGCGTGCGGCGGGGATTCTTAGGGGACGAAGGGCCCCTTACGCGGTTTTAAGGGGTCCGGGGGAAATACGCGTCCCGGGACTTTTGGGACTTTTGGTCACAAAAGTACATCTTTGAAACGGTGGAGAAACAATACGCAGAGATTTGTGCATGGATTGCGGAGTTTTGTAGTAAATAAAAAAATGCCCTGTCGGGCATTTTTTTATTTACTTATCTTGTTCTATCAGCGCATATTTACCGTCTTTTCTTTTATACACGACGCTGATAACATCATCTTCTGCGTTGTTAAATACGAAGAAGTTGTGTCCGAGCAATTCCATCTGCAAAATCGCCTCTTCCACATTCATCGGTTTGAAAGCAAAGCGCTTTACCTTTACGACCTTTAAATCGGGTTCTTCTTCAATAGGAGCAAAACCTTCATACGGTATATCAAAAGCACCCTTCTTTAACTTCTTTTCCAGATGCGTTTTGTGTTTGCGAAGTTGGCGCTCGATAATATCTACAATTTTATCAATGGCGGCATACAAATCGGCATCTCTTTCCTCTGCGCGATACATTACGCCGTTTTCATAAATGGTGGCTTCAATAATTTGGTCATCCTTTACGGTGCGGATGGTGACTTTTACTTCCGGCTCGCTTTTAAAATATTTTTCGAGTTTGCCCAGTCGTTTGTAAATTCTGTCCTTCATACCTTCTGTTACATCAATTTTTCTGCCTGTGATTACAAATTTCATATATGTCATCTCCTTACCTGTGCATTGCAGGGCACACTGCCCTGTAACTATATATACCACCGAATTTATATCTTCAAACAAAAAAATGTGCAAAATTAAATTTTGCACATTTATGTTTACAGTATTTTGGATTTCACCATCGCGCCGCGCAGGAAAAATGCGGCGATAATGCCGAAAACGGCTTGCGGCCAACTGACAATCAGCATCTGGATTGCGGAAAGTTCGCGCAGCCCCATAATGAAATAGTCGAAGATAAAATAACCAAGCATCATCACGCCGCCGCCCGCAATCATGTGGATGAATACCCTCACCGACAAGGGCTTTCTTTGCTTTGCCGCAGGCAAAACGCAGGCGCACATTGCGGCTTTGATTAAAAGTGTAGGCAGGGCATAGATGGTATAACCGCTGGTTAAATCGGCGAGCATAGAGCCAAAACCTGCGGCGCACACGCCTATAGAACCGCCGGGGATAAAAGCGCAAAGTAAAACGAGCGCATCACCTGCGTGAACATACCCGAGCGGACCGACCGGAAACTGTGTAAATCGGGTGGCAATGAAGACGAGCGCGGTCATAATGGCGGCGCGTGTCAATTTTTGTGTGGAACTTTTCATAGTTTCTCCTCCTTCAAAGGCTTGCATGCAGAAGAGATGTCCGTGTGCGTCAGCGTGCTTAAATGCTGTTCAAGCAGCACGCCGTCTCGCGGCAAAGTGCCGGCTTCAAAGGTGGAACGAATGCACAGGGAAACAAACTCTACGGCGCGCGTGATGGCAATTTCAAGCGTATTGCCCTGCAAAAGTGCGCCTGTCAACACGCTGGCAAAGGTATCGCCCGTACCGGGATATTGGGCAGGGATATAGGTGCAAGCATGTTGCAAAAAAGCATCTGTTTTTTTATCGTAGGCAATTACACTGGTTTTGCTATTCGCCAGCGGTGCACTGGTAATGATAACGGTTTCGGGTCCGAGGTCTGCCAGGGCGCAGAGCCATTCGCGCGCTTCGGTTTGTGTGAGTGTTTCGGGCAGGTCACGCTCTAAAAGGAAGGCCGCCTCGGTGATGTTTGGCGTTATAATTTTGGCGCGCGAAACCAGACGGCGCATATGCGGCACAAAATCTGCATCGAAAGTGGAATAGAGCACGCCGTCATCGGCAAAAGCCGGATCAACGACGACGAGCGGCGATGTATCGGCAAAAGCGTCCATCATATCCGAAAGGATATCCGCCTGCTTTGCCGAGCCGAGAAATCCGGAATAAAGGCAGTCAAAACGGATATTTAAACTGCGCCAGTGTTTATAATAAGCCGTCAGCGTATCGGTCAGGTCTACAAATGTGTACCCGTCAAAACCACCGGTGTGCGTGGATAAAACTGCCGTCGGCATCGGGCAGACCTGCATACCCATAGAAGATAAAATCGGTATTACAACCGACAAAGAGCACCTGCCGAAGCCGGACAAATCGTGTATGGCGGCGACAATCGGGATGGGATTTTGCATGGTTACACACCTCGCTTTCGATGAAAGTTATCTGATAATCTACTTAATTCTACTACAAAAGTGCGCCGTGTGCAAGGGGTTGAAAAAAATTTACCGCAATCGCAAAAAAAAGGTGGAAATTGAGGTAGAAAAGTTGTATAATATAATCATAGTTTTGTCGATTGCCTTTTGACAGAAAAACCGATGCGGAAAAATTCGTATGTACAAGTAAGAAGGGCATATGTATAGGAGGTAGAAACTGTGGCGGAATTTTGGATAAATGTAACGGAGTTTATTTCCACAATCCGTATTTCGGATTTTATAGATGTTGCCGTCGTAGCCATTTTGGTGTATTGGGCAATCCGATTGATTCGCGAAACGCGTGCGGCTCAGTTGGTGAAGGGTTTATTGGTGCTGGTGGTCTTGTTCCAGGTCAGTTCATGGATGCGCTTTAACACGCTGCAATATATTTTGCAAAACACATTGCAGCTCGGTTTGATTGCACTTTTGATTGTATTTCAACCGGAGCTTCGCCGTGCGCTTGAACAAATCGGACACGGCGCATGGGGCAGAATGTTCGGCTTTACCAACCGCCAAAACAGCGGTGTGGAAGAATTGGCAGAGCAAATCAGCCTTGCGGCAGACAGTCTGTCGAAAAACAAGGTGGGGGCGCTCATTTGTGTGGAGCGTATTACGAAACTCGGCGACATTGCCGCAGGCGGTACGAAACTTTCCGCGCATGTTTCAGCGGAACTGCTGGTCAACATTTTTGTGCCGAACACACCTCTGCACGACGGTGCGGTCATTATCGGAGACAACCGCATTTTAGCGGCCGGATGCGTATTGCCGCTGACGGCGAAAAGTGATTTATCCAAGGAACTCGGTACACGCCATCGCGCGGCCATCGGTCTTTCAGAAAACTCGGATGCGGTTGTGGTGGTGGTCAGCGAGGAAACGGGAAAAATTTCCATTGCTTTAAACGGTGATTTAACGAGAAACTTAACCAGAGAAACCTTGCGCCGTGCAATCATAAAATCGCTTGCAACGGAGCAGGCGGCAAGCAAGGCAAAAAAACTTTTGTTTTGGAAAGGCGACAAGGCAGAAAAATAAGTTTAGGGCAGGAAGGTGAATGGAAGATGAAAAAGTTTTTAACTTCTGATACGGCCTGGAAGATTTATTCTGTACTGATTGCCATCGTGCTTTGGTGCGTGGTGGTAGTCAATGAAAATCCGGACAGTACGCGTGAGGTTAATGATATTGGCATTACGATTGTCAATCAGGATGCGCTCGAACAGGCGGGACTTGCCTATGTGCAAAATGAGGATTTGTCCATGGATTTAAAGGTGAGTGGCAGACGACTGGCGATTGCAAAGGCTGAGCGGGTACTGGCGACGGTGACGGTGCCGAACATCCGCGTGGGCACATATGATTTGCCGATTGATATTCAGTCGCCGAGTAACGACATCCGTATTGTGAGCAAGAGTCGAGACACGGTGCGCGTTGTGGTGGAAAAACGCGTTGAAAAGGTGCAGACGATTGAAGTAGTTATCAACGGCGTCGGCGAGGAAGAGCGCATGCTCTATAAAACACAGTTGGATGCGACAAGCGTGCTTTTAACCGGTCCGCAGAGCGTAATTGATAAGGTTGAGCGTGTGTATGTGAGCGTCAATAAAAATGATACCGGCAAAAAGATTAAAGCGGATTTGCTCATTGAGGACCGCCGTGGCAACAACTTAACGCAGGATGCGAACATCGCAAAAACCTTTGATGCAGTCAACCTCAGTTTAACCAAACTGACAAGTGCACAGACGGCGGTGGAGGCAGTTTTGGAGGGCGCAGTAGCAGATAATTATGGGGTGCTTGAAACGGTGATAGAACCGGAAACGGTACTTCTGGGGGCGGAAAAAAAGAGCGACACCTGGCTTGAAACCATCAAAACCCTGCCGATTTCGGTGGAAGGAAAAAAGTACGATTTTACCGAGACGGTAGAGCTGGATGTGCCGGAAGGCTATGAACTTTTGGAGAAAAAAGCAACCGTAAAGGTTACGGTGAAAATCGGACCTGTACAGGCGCAGTAAAATACGGGGCGTGGATAACGCCCCTTTCTAATCAATAAAAAAGGAAATGTAGGGTATTATGACCAAGGTAAAAGATATTTTCCCGGATGCGCCGGGAGAAATACTTGATATTGAAATAGAAAAAATCAATGTAAACAAGGCCACGCGAGTGATGAATATTTTGCTTTGCGGCGCTGGAGACGACAGGTCCGATGTGGCAAAGTTGATCGCAGAGAGTTTTAAAGAGAAGTTTAAACTCAGCGAGGCGTTGGTGCAATATATGGAAAAGAGCCTTTCGCGCGCGCAGCAACATGCCAAAGAGCGTGAAGCCGCAATTCTGGCGCAGCTGAAAAGCGAGAGTGTAAATCGCGGCCCGAGCGAGATTATTATGGGCAAAAAAATCAAGGGCAAACTCACACCGCTGGAGGATATTGTGCCCGAAATGGGCAGAGTGCATACCTCGGGTGAAATCTTTGATGTGGAATTTAAAGAGCGCAGAGACGGTGCGTGGATTGTAACGGTGGATATCACAAACAAAAAAAGTTCGATTACGGTTAAACTGTTTTGTGATGTACCGCAACGCGGCGACCGTGCAGGCGGCACTTACACGAAACAGACACCGCAAAAAGAAAAGATGGAAAAGCGCCTGACCAAAGGCACGAATATTGCGGTCAACGCAGATATTGTCTATGATAAATACGCAGGCGATTATGTTTTGTTTGCCAATGACATCAACGAACTGGAAAAGATAGGCGTAAAAACGGATGATGAGCCGCAAAAGCGCGTGGAACTTCATGTGCATACGCAGATGTCGGCAATGGACGGCGTTTCTTCGGCGACGGATTTGATTGCGCGCGCCGCTAAGTGGGGACATAAGGCGATTGCCATAACGGATCACGGCGTGGTGCAGGCTTTTCCCGAAGCGGCGAAGGCTGCCAAGAAAAACGGCATCAAGGTGCTCTACGGCGTAGAAGGTTATGTGGTCGACGACCATCAGCGAATTGTGTTTGGCGCAAAAGAGGCTTCGCTTAAAGACAGTTTTGTTGTGTTTGATATTGAAACGACGGGCCTGTCTGCGGATAAGTGCTATATTACGGAAATTGGTGCAATCAAGGTTGTGAACGGGGAGATTTACGATTCGTTTTCTACCTTTGTGCATCCGCCGGTGAGCATCCCGCAAAAGATTGTGGAACTGACGGGCATTACCGATGCGATGGTGGCAGATGCGCCGGAGGAAGAAGAGGCTGTGCGTAAATTTATGGAGTACTGCGAGGGCAGTGTGCTCGTAGCGCACAACGCCAACTTTGATACGGGATTTATCCGCGCCGCACTTGAACGCATGGGCGAGAATTTTACGCACACCTACATAGATACGCTCGAACTTTCGCGCAAACTTTTAACGCAGCTCAAAAGCCATAAACTCAACATCGTTGCAAGGCATTTGAAAATCAAACTCGAAAATCATCATCGTGCGGTAGACGATGCGTTTGCTACGGCGCAGATTTTCGTGCAGTTTTTAGGGATGCTTGAAAAGCGGGATATCCAAAGTATCGGTGCACTCAACACCGCTTTTGGTGATGCCATTGATGTGCGGGGCGCATCGTCGCACCACATCATTATTTTGGCGAAAAACTATGTCGGTCTGGAAAATCTGTACCGACTGATTTCGGCATCCAATTTGGACTATTATTATCGTCAACCTCGCATGCCGAAAAGCATCATCAACAAGTATCGCGAAGGCTTGATTGTCGGTTCTGCCTGCGAAGCGGGCGAACTTTATCAGGCAGTATTCGGCGGAAAGAGCGCCGATGTAATTGATGCGATTGCATCGTTTTACGATTACTATGAAATTCAGCCGCTCGGCAACAACGCATTTATGCTTCGTGATGGCTCGGTGCAGTCCAAAAAGGATTTGCAGGAGGTCAACAAAAAGATTATCGCGCTTGCCGACAAGCACGCAAAACCAGTTGTTGCTACGGGCGATGTGCATTTTCTCAATCCGGAAGATGAGGTGTACCGCCGTGTGTTGATGGCGGGCAAAGGCTTTGACGATGCAGATTTGCAGGCGCCGCTTTACTTGCGTACCACAAGAGAAATGCTCGATGAATTTTCGTATCTCGACGAAGAAACCGCTTACCGCGTGGTCGTTGAAAATCCGAACAAAATTGCAGATATGATTGAGGTGTTAGAGCCGGTAAAGGACGGCACATATCCGCCGAGCATTGAAGGTGCGAAGGACGATATTGTCCGCATGAGTTATGAAACGGCGAAAAAGATTTACGGCGAAGTGTTGCCGGAGTTGGTGGAAGAGCGCATTAAAAAGGAACTTGATTCCATTGTGACTTACGGTTTTTCCGTTATGTATATGATTGCCCATAAACTTGTGGCAAAGTCAAATTCGGACGGTTATCTCGTTGGTTCGAGAGGTTCGGTCGGTTCGTCGTTTATCGCCTTTCTGACAGGAATTACCGAGGTAAACGCACTGCCGGCACACTACATTTGCCCGAAGTGTAAGCACAGTGAATTCAGCGGAGACGGCAGCGGTATTTCAGGCTGCGACCTGCCGGATAAATATTGTCCGGAATGTGGAGAACTGTATAAAAAAGATGGCCATGATATTCCGTTTGAGACCTTCCTCGGCTTTAAGGGCGACAAAGCCCCGGATATTGACTTAAACTTCTCCGGCGAGTACCAAAGTGTTGCCCACAAGTATACGGAAGAACTTTTTGGCGAGGGGTATGTTTTCCGTGCAGGTACAATCGGTACGATTGCGGACAAGACGGCGTTCGGCTATGTCAAAAAATACTTTGCAGAGCGTTCGCAGGTGGTGCACAGTGCAGAAATCAAGAGAATTACGCTTGGCTGTACGGGCGTAAAGCGTACGACAGGGCAGCACCCGGGCGGTGTTATTGTATGTCCGAAAAATTTGGATATTCATATGTTTACACCGGTGCAACATCCGGCGGAGGACCCGACAAGTGATATTGTAACAACGCACTTTGACTACCACTCTATTCACGATAACCTTTTAAAACTTGATATTCTCGGCCACGATGATCCGACGGTAATTCGTATGCTTGAGGATTTGACGGGGATAGATGCCAAGACGATACCGCTGGACGATGAGGATACGCTCAGCTTGTTCGACTCGACCAAGGCGCTCGGCGTAGCACCGGACGATATCGGCTCCCCCGTCGGAACATTCGGTGTGCCGGAGTTCGGTACGGCATTTGTACGCCAGATGCTTGTGGATACCAAACCGACAACCTTTTCCGAACTTTTGCGTATTTCCGGTCTTTCGCACGGTACGGATGTGTGGCTCAACAACGCCCAGGATTACATCCGCGCAGGTACGATTACCTTAAAAGAGGCCATCTGTACGCGTGACGATATTATGATTTACTTAATTCATATGGGTCTGCCGCCGCAGGATGCCTTTTCGATTATGGAAAAGGTAAGAAAAGGCAAGGGACTTTCGGCAGAGGATGAGCGACTGATGCGCGAAAACGAGGTGCCGGAATGGTACATCGAGTCGTGTAATAAAATTAAGTATATGTTCCCGAAAGCGCACGCAGCGGCGTATGTGATGATGGCGTTTAGAATTGCGTGGTATAAGGTGCACAGACCGGTAGAGTATTACTGTGCGTATTTCTCTATCCGTGCGCTCGGCGCGTTTGATGCGGAATTGATGTGCAACGGCATGGACAATCTGCGCGCGGCGATGCGTGAAATAGATGCGATGGAAAAACCGACGCAAAAAGATGCGGATTTGTATACCACAATGGAACTTGTGCGTGAAATGTATGCGCGCGGTTTCGAATTTGCGCCGATAGATTTGTATGCTTCGGATGCGAAAAACTTTCTGCCGTGTGACGGTAAAATTTTGCCGCCGCTTTCGAGTTTGCCGGGCATCAGTATTGCCATCGGCGAATCGATTGCCGAGGCGCGCACGCAGGGCGAGTTTACCTCCATTGAAGATTTTGCAACGCGCACAAAAGTGCCGAAAACGGGCGTGGAAACCTTGGAGAGAAACGGTTGCTTTAAGGGCATGAAGGAAAGCAGTCAGTTGACCTTTGATTTTTAACCGCAAACACACACAAAGACGCCCTTTCAGGCGGGTTCGCATGGTTAAGGAGAAACAGTATGGTTAAAATTTTATTTGTATGTTTGGGCAATATCTGCCGCAGCCCGATGGCGGAGTTTCTGATGCGGGACACGGTAGAAAAACTGGGGCGCTCAGACGAATTTGTGATTGCTTCGGCGGCGACGAGCACTTGGGAACTCGGCAACGGCGTGCACCACGGCACGCGGGAGATTTTACGCTCGAAGGGGATAGATACGGCAGGTAAGCGTGCCGTATTGCTCACGAAAGAAGACGGCAAGATATACGATTATATTATCGGCATGGAGATGATGAATGTAAAAGACATTTATCGCAGGATAGACAATGCTGATGCACATAAAGTATGCAGACTTCTGGATTTTACCGATGCGCCGGGCGATATTGCTGACCCGTGGTATACAGGAGATTTTGGGGCGACCTATCGGGATATTGCAAGGGGAATAGACGGTCTTTTGGCACATATTGATGCGAAAAAAGGAAAGATTGTCAAATGATGGTGTTTGTAGTATAATCATATACTGTAAGTAAAAGAAAGGATGATATAGATGACAGTATTGGTAACAGGTGGTACAGGGTATATCGGTTCGCACACTTGTGTGTTGCTTTTAGAGGCAGGACACGATGTGGTTGTAATTGACAATCTGTCCAACAGCAGTGAAAAGTCTTTGGTGCGTGTAGAAGAAATTACGGGCAAAAAGGCAATTTTTTACAAATGCGACATTCTGGATACGGAAGGGATGCGAAAGGTGTTTGCTGCACACAAAATTGATGCGGTAATTCATTTTGCGGGGCTTAAAGCTGTTGGCGAATCCGTTGCAATTCCGCTCAAGTACTATGACAATAATATCACCGGCACGCTTCGCCTTCTGGAAGTGATGAGCGAGTTTGATGTAAAGAAGATGGTGTTTAGTTCTTCGGCGACGGTGTACGGTGTAACCGACAAGATGCCGCTGACAGAAGATTTGCCGACATCTGCAAACAGCCCGTACGGACAGACAAAACTGATGATAGAGCAGATTTTGACCGACCTTTGCGTATCGGATGAAAGTTGGAAGATTACGCTTTTGCGTTATTTCAATCCGGTCGGTGCACATGAGAGCGGTAAAATCGGCGAAAATCCGCGCGGTATTCCGAATAACCTCATGCCGTATATCACTCAGGTGGCTTCGGGTAAACTCGAGCAACTTTCCATTTTCGGTGACGATTATCCGACCAAGGACGGCACGGGTGTGCGTGATTATATCCATGTTGTGGATTTGGCGGACGGTCATATAAAGGCACTCGATAAACTTGACAGTCAAAAGGGCGTGGAAATTTATAATCTCGGTACGGGTGTGGGTTACAGCGTTCTGGATTTGGTGCACGCATTTGAAGAGGCCAATGATTTGAAGATTAACTATAAAATTGCGCCGCGCAGACCGGGCGATGTTACGGTTTGCTATGCGGATGCGTCCAAAGCAAAGCGCGAACTCGGCTGGAGTGCAAATAAGACGGTTGTGGATATGTGTCGTGATTCGTGGAGATGGCAAAAAAATAACCCGAACGGCTACGAAGAATAAGGGGTTTGACTCCTCTCAGCTTAGGCTTATGAAAGGCGTGCTAAATCATTAAAAAATAAGGAGAATGTGTTTTGAACGCAATGCTTGCTTTTTTTACACAGACTTTTATAGGAAAAATATTAACTACACTGATTGTATCCATGGTGCCGGTAGTTGAATTGCGCGGTGCGATTCCGATTGGAGTAGGGCTTGGCTTGCCGTATGGGCTTGCTGTGCTTGTATCTGTGATCGGCAACATTATTCCGGTGCCGTTTATCATCATTTTTATTAAAAAGATTTTTGTCTGGATGCGAAAGGTGTTGCCGAAGCTGGATGGTATGGTCTCTGCATTGGAGACGCGCGCTGAAAAACATCGTGGCACCGTAGAAAAATATGCATTCTGGGGGTTGTTTGTTTTGGTGGCAATTCCGCTTCCGGGTACGGGCGCGTGGACAGGTGCACTTGTGGCGGCGATGATGGATATGCCGCTGAAAAAAGGCTTTCCGTCCGTGGTGCTCGGCGTTTTCGGCGCAGCGGTGATTGTAACGGCAGTTACATTTTTTGGATTTTCAGTTTTGGGTTAGAGGTGTACGAATATGACCAACGCCAAACAGCGTTGGTCATATGAATTTGTATAGAGAGATGGAAAGCAGGTTTATTTGTCGCACATTTGCTGCGTGATGAAAATACATGAGAAGGCAGCTTAGACAAGAAAACATTGACAGAACTGCATATTTTTTGTATAATAATGAGGAATTATGTGCAAATATACATTTTGTACAAAACAAAAGAATAAAGGGGTTTTTAGGTATGAAGAAAAAGACAATCGTCGGTATTGTTTTGGCAGTGCTGGCAGTTGCAATCGTTGCGGCGTTGTCCGTAATGGTAAATAACGGTGCCGCAGAAGGCAGCCGTTATGCGGCAACATTTATGGCGCTTTTGCCGCCGGTAATCGCAATCGGTCTTGCGCTGATTACGAAAGAGGTATATTCCTCTCTGTTTGTAGGTATTGTATTTGGTGCATTATTTGCAGCAAACTACAAACCGCTCGGTGCAATGGACTATCTTCTCAATGACGGTGTCGTTGGTGCGGTATCCGGTCTTGCAGGTATTTTCGTATTCCTCGTAGTGCTCGGCATCATCGTTGCGCTTGTAAATAAAGCAGGCGGCAGCGCAGCATTCGGCGCATGGGCAAAAAAGAACATCAAGAGCCGTACGGGTGCGATGTTGGCTACTTTTGTGCTCGGCGTACTTATCTTTATTGATGACTATTTTAACTGCCTCACCGTTGGTTCGGTTATGCGTCCGGTAGCGGATTCTCACAAGATTTCCAGAGCAAAACTTTCCTACATCATTGATGCAACGGCTGCACCGATTTGTATGATTGCGCCGATTTCCTCCTGGGCGGCTGCAGTGGCAGGTTATGCACCGGAAGGGCAGGGCCTTTCGTTGTTTATTCAGGCAATTCCGTACAATTTCTATTCGCTTTTGACACTCGTGTTCGTTGTGGCTATTGCGTTGATGAAGTTTGACTTCGGTCCGATGAAACTGCATGAAAAGAACGCACTTGAACTCGGCGATTTGTATACTTGCGGCGACAGAGCGGAAAGCGAAAAGGTTGAGCCGAATGCGAAGGGTAAAGTTATTGATTTGCTTTTCCCGATTATCGTGTTGATTGCGGTTTGCGTATTTGCTCTTGTATATGTTGGCGGAATTTTGGATGGTGCATCTTTCATTGATGCCTTTGCAAATACCGATGCAACCGTTGGTCTGCCGTGGGGCGGTATTATTGCACTTCTAATTACAATCATCTACCTCGTTGCAAGGCGTATTGTAACACTGAAAGAAGCAATGGATTGTATTCCGAAGGGCTTTATCGCAATGGTACCGGCAATTATCATTTTGACATTTGCTACGGCGCTTAAGAATATGACAGGTCTTTTAGGTGCAGATGCCTATGTTGCAGGTTTGATGGAAGGCGCGGCTGAAGGCCTTGCAAACTTCCTACCGGCAATCATCTTCCTGGTAGCGTGCTTTTTGGCATTCTCCACGGGTACATCCTGGGGTACTTTCGGTATCCTTATCCCGATTGTTGTTGCTATTTTCCCAGCAGGCAGTGAAATGCTCATTATCGGCATGTCCGCTTGTCTTGCAGGTGCGGTTTGCGGTGACCACTGCTCGCCGATTTCCGATACTACGATTATGTCCTCGGCAGGCGCAGAGTGCAACCACTTAAACCATGTATCCACACAGATGCCGTACGCAATCTTTGTTGCTGCGATTTCTTTTGTAGGCTACATTATCGCCGGCTTCGTTCAGAACTGGATGATTGTACTGCCGATTATGGTTGTAGTAATGATTGTTGCGTTGTTTGTTACAAAGGCAATTACAAAGAAGGCTGCATAAGCCGAGGGGAGTTGAACCCCTCAGGGTTTAAAAAGGCAAATTCAGCGAAATACTGCGGAAAAATTTATATACATACGAGGGGTATGCACAAAAATTTTATCCTTGTCTTTCATCCGAATTTTCTATTTTTAAACTCGCAGACCCTATACGCAGAGAAATGATTGTCCTTTGGCTGCGTAAGGGCGAAGCAAGGCTGGCGCCTTGCGCGTCTTCCGTACCCCAAACCTATCGCAAACTCATCCCTTGCAGGTCGCAGAATTCAAACGGTGCGGAAATGGGATGATTTCAAGGTAAAAACACAGGAAATACGATTGTATTTCCGAGTATTTTAACGAAGAAAGCGCACATTTGCGTTCGTTTGAATCGAGTTCGTATGTGTGCGTTGTGGTTAAGTTTAAAGAAAAACAGATAAAAAGGGGAAGTAAAACTCAGTTTTACTTCCCCTTTTGGTGTTTATGAAAGTTTTTCAATACCCTTTTTGATACGCGCAATCGTTTCTTCCTTGCCGAGAAGCTCAGCAATTTCCACACCGCCGCCCGGTGTAAATTTCTTGCCGGATACCGCCACGCGAAGCGGGAACAAAATCACGCCGTTCTTTACGCCTAAGGTTTCGATGAGCGCAAAGAGTGCATCGTGGATGGTATCGTGTGTCCACTCGGTCAAACCTTCTAAAACCGGCAGCGTCTTTTCGAGTGCATCTTTGGAAACTTCTTCGTTGGTTTTCATCTTTTTGTTGACATACAGTTCTGTATCGTAATCGCACAGCTCGTCAATAAAGTCGATGTTTTCCGGAATATCGGAGAATTTTTCCGTGCGGTCGTGGAGCAGCGCAGACAAAAGTGCGTAGTCCACATCGCGCTTGATTTGCTTGTAGTACCCCATTGCCTTTTCGGTAAACTCTTCCATGGTGAGTTTGCGTATGTATTCTGCGTTCATCCAGTTGAGTTTGTTGACATCGAAAATCGCCGGAGATTTGCTGATGCCGGAAACATCGAAGGCTTTTACAAGTTCATCGAGCGTAAAGATTTCCTGCTCTGTACCCGGGCTCCAGCCAAGCAGTGCAATGTAGTTGATGATGGCATCTTTTAAATAACCCTTATTGATAAAGTCTTCATAGGAAGCATCGCCCTCACGCTTGGAGAGTTTCTTTTGGGCATCCTTCATCACCGGAGAACAGTGGATGTATTTGGGGATTTCCCAGCCAAATGCTTCGTATAGAAGATTATACTTCGGTGTGGAGGAAAGATACTCGCTGCCGCGGATAACATGCGTAATGCCCATCAGATGGTCGTCTACCACATTCGCAAAATTGTAGGTCGGCAGACCGTCCGCCTTTAAAAGAATGTTGTCGTCGAGCGTAGAATTTTCTACGGTAATATCGCCGAATACTTCATCGTGGAAAGAAGTTGTGCCTTCCTGCGGAATTTTCTGGCGGATAACATACGGCACGCCGCTTGCCAGTTTTTCGGCAATTTCTTCCTTGGACAGTTTAGAGCAGTGGCCGTCATACTTCGGCGGTACTTTCGATGCTGTCTGAATGGCGCGCAGTTCCTCTAAGCGGTCTTTGTCGCAGAAGCAGTAGTATGCTGCGCCTTTCTCTACGAGTTCTTCGGCATATTTTTTATACATACCGCGTCGCTCACTCTGGATGTACGGGCCGCAGCCGCCGTCTTTATCCGGACCTTCGTCATGTACAAGACCGGTGTCGGCGAGCGTTTTGTAAATCAAATCCACCGCACCTTCCACATAACGCTCCTGGTCGGTGTCCTCAATTCTTAAAATAAATGTTCCCTCATCGCTCGAGCGCGCCAGAAGCCATGCATACAATGCGGTTCTTAAATTGCCGATGTGCATATAGCCTGTCGGGCTTGGCGCAAAGCGGGTTCTTACTTTGTTTGCCATAGTTTTCAGCCTCACTGTTTCATATTTTTCATCTTATATATTATAATTGTTGTAAAAAGTATTGTCAATATAAACTTATACCTTTGCCTGCCAGTGCATCGGCAAGCTCAGGCGGCACAGGCGCATCGGTTACGATGCAGTCGGCCGCATCAATGCCGGAAACTTTGGAAAATGCACTGCGCTCCATTTTTGTGGAATCCGCCACGACGATACAGGTGTCCGACTGTTCAATCATAGCCTTATCGACCTGCGTTTCTTCAGCATAGAAGGTGGAAAGTCCGTTTTGTATTTCAATACCGTCCACCGACAAAATCAGTTTGTCCGCATGATATTTTTTTAAAATCTCCGTAGCGTCTTCGCCGTGCGTGAACTGGTATTTTGAATTGATGCTGCCGCCGATTAAGACGATATTGTAATTCGGGTTTGACGAGCCTTCCAATGCGATGGAGATGGAGTTGGTTACGATATTTAAATTGTAGTCCGGCGGGAGATTTCGAAAGACGAGAAGGGTGGTCGTGCCGGCGTTAAACATCACCGTGTCATTGGGTTTAATCAGACGCGCTGCTTTTTTTGCGATAGAGTCTTTCGAGGCGCGGTTGGTTTCCAAACGCTGATTTAAATTCATACTGTAATAAGGGCGGTAGGAAAAAACGGCGCCGCCGTGCACCTTGGTTAAAAGCCCTTTGCTTTCCATATCCGTTAAATAGTTTCGCACCGTTACTTCGGACACGCCGAGCGCCTTGGAAAGTGAACTTACGCGCACTGAACCGTGTTTTTTTAGCATTTCCAGTATTTTGGTTTTTCTTTTCTCGGTTTTCAAAAAGCATCCCTCCTATGTGTATTTTAAGAGGTTATTATTACTTTGTCAATGGAAAAACTTTCGAAAAACTTTCGATTTTAATAAAAAAGAAAATAAATGATAAAAAAGAATTGACAATAAGCTGCAATCTTGATACCATAAAGATGCAAAAAAGACAGAGGGAGGCATGAAAATGTTAAAGGGACACGGTATCAAACCGCCGTTTTTTGAAGTTGGCCCGAAAGCGATTATTTACGGCGAGGCCATGCTCAAACTGGCGAAGGTGATTGATAAAACCGCTATGAAATACGATGTGGATGTTATTGTAACACCGCAGTATACGGATATTTCGCTCTTAGCAAACAACACGGAGAGAATTTTTGTATTTGCTCAGCACATGGATGCGTTGAAGCCGGGCAGAGGTCTGGGCAGCGTATTGCCGGAGGCAGTAGCGGCAGCCGGCGCAAAGGGTGTAATGCTTAACCATGCAGAAAAACCGCTTACGCTGGATGTGATTGAACAAACCATCCGTCGTGCAGAAGAGGTTGGTTTGGCAACGATTGTTTGCGCTGACACCATCGAAGATGTAATGACGATTGCAAAGATGGCGCCGGATATGATTGTGGCAGAGCCGACAGAACTTATCGGTACGGGCACAACGAGCGACTCGAATTATGTTGTGGAAACCATCCGCGCCGTAAAGGAAATCAACGAAGATATTATGGTGCTGCAAGGCGCAGGTATCTCCAACGGTCAGGATGTGTACAATACCATCAAACTCGGTGCACAGGCAACGGGTTCGACGAGCGGTATTTTAAAGGCGGACGACCCGTATGCGATGGTGGAGGAAATGCTTTATAACCTCAGAAAGGCATGGGATGAATTGCATGTGTGAACCAATTAAAAAAAGTGCAATGGAGGCTGCGGTTGCGGCTTACGATATTGAAAAAGAGTGTATCGAGGGTTTGAAGGAACGCTTTGATGCAGAAGCGTTTTCCAAGGCGGTAAGCCTTTTGGCAAATGCCGAGCGCATCGGCGCATCCGGCTGCGGTCATTCGGGCATCATTTGTCAGCATTTTGCACATCTGATGTGCTGCATCGAACGCCCGGCGAAATTCATTTCGCCTGCGGAGGCGGTGCACGGCGGTACGGGTTATCTGCAAAAGGGCGATGTCATGTTGTTTGCTTCGCGCGGCGGCAAGACGGCGGAGCTTCTGCCGATTATCGACATCTGCAAGCAGAAAGAGGTAAAAATCATTGCGGTGACAGAAAACTTTGAATCGCCGCTTGCCAAGAGTGCCGATGCCGTACTTTATCAGTATGTCAACCGCGAAACAGATAAATATAACGCACAGGGTACGACATCATCTACTGCACTTTGCATGATTTTCCATGCGTTGCAGGCGGCGCTCATTGAGCAGACGGACTACCAAAATGAACAATTTGCAAGAATTCATCCCGGCGGTGCTGTGGGTGAGAGATTAAATAAAAAATAATTCAAACAGGAGGAAAAGAAAATGGAATTTAAGTTTTTTCAAAAGGAATTAGAGTTGCAGTCGAGAGGTTGGATTCCGACCTTCCACGATATCTCCAAGGAGATTATCGAGATTGTAAAGGCTTCGGGCGTTAAGAACGGTACGGTGACGATTGCATCCCACCACACCACTTGCTCCGTAATGGTACAGGAATGTTCCCACGATATCGACTCTTTCGATTTAGAGTACTTGCAGCATGACCTGCTCGATATCATGAGAAAGATGATTCCGGATTACACCAATGAAGGCGACTACCGTCATCCGGGCCCGATTCATTCGCAGTTCGGCAGATATGTAAATGAGCCGGGCGACTTTACAAGCATGAACACAGACGGCCATCTCAGAAGTGTATTCTTCGGCAGAAGCGAAGTTATGACCATTAAAGACGGTGCACTCGACGGTGGTGAATTTGCACATGTTTACTTCGTAGACTGGGATCATGTTCGCGCGCGTCGCCGTCAGGTAAATGTTACCGTTATGGGTATCGCAGAAGATGTTGCAGACAGAAAGTGGAACAACGGAGAGGTTATCAATACTCTGCGTAAGTTCACCGACGAAGAAAAAGCATTCGATGTACACTATACACTCCAGCAGGAAAGATAAGGAAAAGCAAAATTTAGAGGGCGATGATTCCATCGCCCTCTATTATTTTTGTATCCGGCAGACTTGCGTAGTTTAGCCGATTACCTGCGGACCCCTAAAACGGCTTGGGAGGGATTGCATCCCCCCAAGCCCCCCTGCTGTCCTGTGGCAAGATTTGAAAATGGAAAATGGAAAATTACGGAGGATTTTTGCAATGTTGCATATTTTTGTGTTTGGTGATATACTGATAATTGGATAGATATATCTGATGTAGGGAAAGGAGGAAGTGTGCGTGTTTGATTTTGATTTGCAACTCAAAAAACTGCCGGAAGAGCCGGGTGTGTATTTGATGCACGATAAAAGCGATTCGGTCATTTATGTCGGCAAGGCAAAGAATTTAAAAAACCGTGTGCGCCAGTATTTTATGCAAAGCAAAAATCACTCTGTCAAGGTGCGGGCGATGGTCAGCCATGTGGCGTGGTTTGAATATATCATCACCGACTCGGAACTGGAAGCCTTGGTGCTCGAATGTAACCTGATAAAAAAACACAAACCGCACTACAACATCCTTTTAAAAGACGATAAGCATTATCCGTATATCAAGGTAACGATGAACGCACCATATCCGCGCATTACGGCAACGCGCACAATGTTGCCGGACGGAGCGAAGTATTACGGGCCGTATTCGGGCATGGGCGTGGTGCGCCAGACGCTGGATTTAATTAAAAAAATCTTCCTCATCCCGACTTGTAAAAGAAACTTTCCGCAAGACATTGGCAAGGGCAGACCGTGCCTGAATTTCCAAATTCACAAATGTTTTGCGCCTTGCAGGGGCGAAGTTTCTCAGGCGGAATACAAGAAAGTTTTTGAGCAGATTTGTATGTTTTTGGACGGTAAAAGCGATGCGGTTGTGCAAAACTTAGAGGTGCAGATGCACAAAGCGGCAGAGGCGATGGAATTTGAAAAAGCGGCGCAAAAGCGAGACTGTATTGCGGCAATCCGTGCCGTAAACGAACGGCAGAAAATCATTTCTGATGCACAGACGGACCGCGATGTTGCAGACTTTTTATCCTACGATGATAAGGCGTTTTTCGAGATGTTTTTAATCCGCGGCGGTCGCATGACGGGCAGGCAGAGTTTTCGCATTGACGGCGTGAGTGAGATGACCGATGGCGAGATTATGACGGAATTTTTAAAACGATATTATACGGAAACGAGTATACTGCCGTGTGAGATTATTTTGGGCTGTGCGCCGGAGGAGGCGGAGATGCTTTCGCAATATTTGTCCGCTCTGCGTGGCAAAAAGGTGCACCTGACCGTGCCGGTGCGGGGCGAGAAAAAACAGCTTGTAGGTATGCTTTTAAAAAATATTCAAAACGCGGTGGATGATTACAAAATCGGAGAACTTAAACGCGCCACTGAGCGAGATGTTCTGGAAAAACTGGCGGAGTATGCCAACTTGAAGGTGTTGCCGAGGCGCATTGAAAGTTACGATATATCCAACACGGGCGGTACGGGAACGGTTGGCGTAATGGTGGTATTTGAAAACGGCGTGGTGAGCAAGGCGGCAAAGCGAAACTTCCGCATCCAGAGCATCGAGGGGCAAAATGACTATGGCGCAATGCAGGAGGTTATCTGTCGCAGAATGCAACGCGCACAAGCCGAACTTTCGGCGATTGCGGCGGGCACGCTGGATAAAAAAGATGCAAAATTTTTGCCGCTTCCCGATTTGATGCTCATTGACGGCGGTACGGGCCATGTAAATGCCGTGCGTGAGGCACTTGTGCCCTTTGCGCCCGACTTTGCTGTTTTGGGTATGCAAAAAGACGACCGCCATCGGTTTTCTGCCCTGATGGACGGGCAGGTCGAAATTGAATTACCGAACAATTCGGCGGCGTATCGCTTAATCGGTGCAATTTGTGAGGAAACGCACAATGCGGCTATCGGCTATCACAAAAAGGTGCGTAAGCAAAATGCTTTTCGCTCCGAACTTTCGGAAATTTCGGGCGTGGGCGCGGTGCGTAGAAAACAACTTATGCGTGCATTTGGTTCGCTCGACGCTGTTTCCAAGGCAAGCGTAGAAGAACTTTTAAAGGCGGGGCTCGATAAGCGCAGCGCACAAAATGTATATGACTATTATCACTAGGAGTTATTTATGCAAACAGGATTTGAAAGACACACCAAAGGCGAACTGGTGTATTATACCATCCCGTCCTTTACCGAGACAGGGCTGGTACGCCACGGATTTTCCACGCGGCTCGGCGGCGTGAGCAGTGGCGAGACGGCGACTTTGAATTTGGGATTTCACCGTAAGGATACGAAGGAAAATGTCTATGCAAATTATGGTATTTTTTGTGATGCGCTCGGCATAGAGCGTGATAAACTGGTACTCTCCCGGCAGGAGCATCATGACGGTATCCGCCGCATTACCGAGGCGGATTGCGGTAAAGGTATGGTGCGCGAAAGTGATATTACGGACACGGATGCGTTTATTTGCAACACGCCGGGCGTGCCTGCGGTGGTGTTTTGCGCCGACTGCGTGCCGGTGTTTCTGCTCGATACGAAGAAAAAGGCATTCGGGCTTGTCCATTCGGGTTGGCGCTCGACCGTGCTTTCCATCGCATCGAAAACGGTACTTAAAATGCAGGAAACCTTCGGCAGCGACAGCGCGGATATTATAGCCGCCATCGGTCCGTCTATCGGGCAGTGCCACTTTGAAGTGGACGGCGATGTTGCCGTGCAGTTTGAGAAAAAATATCAAAAGCAGGTCGGCGCAAAGGTGCATATTGACCTGTGGCGTAGGATTGCAGACCAACTTGTGTCGGTTGGTGTGCACAGGGAGGCGATTACGCTTGCGGGGATTTGCACTTACTGTCACAGCGATGAATTTTTCTCCAATCGCGCACATCATGGCAAAATCGGCTTGATGGGCGCTATGATGGAGTTAATAGATTAGAAAAAAGAAAATGGTGTTGATTATGAAAAGAATGTGGGTGTGTGTTTGTGCGGTGCTTTTGTGCGTAAGCCTGTTTTGCGGTTGCGGCTGTGCACCGGACAAACCGGAGGACACAACAGAATATAAAGAGGGCGGTTCGGGCGTGATCAGTCTACCGCTGACGCATTTTGATACATTTAATCCGGTGTTGAGTCAGTCCGATACGGTCGCTGATGCGATGTCTTTGGTGTATGACAGCTTGTATGTGCCTACCGCAGACGGCGGCGCAGAGCCGCGCCTTGCACTAAAAACGCAGATTTCGCCGGACGGGCTTGTGTATACAGTGCATCTGCGGGATGATGTATATTGGCACGACGGAAAGCAGTTTTCCGCCTATGATGTTTCCTACACTTTATCTGCCATAAAACAGGCGGAGACATCGAAACTGAAAAAGTATCTTTACGGCATTGCCTCGTATGAGGCGCTGAGCAATTTTGTACTGCAAATTACGCTGACAGAGCCGGACAGTTGTTTTATTTCGCATCTGGATTTTCCGGTGGTTGCGCGCGGTACGGACTGCACGACTGTGCAGGCGGACTACATTCCGATTGGTACGGCGGCGTACCGCTACACGCCCTCCAAGCCGGGGCGCATACATCTTTTGACAAAATATGATGCGTGCGTCACACGAAAATCCGGTGCGGTGGAGCAGGTGGTTTTAAAGGAAATTCCGAGTGCGGACAATGTGATGTATGCCCTTGAAAGCCGTGAAATTGAAGCGGTGCATGTAGACAGCAAGCAACTGTGCACATACAGTCCGAAAGGAAATGTAACCACGATGGCTTACACCAACCGCACATTTTCGTTTCTGGGTATCCATGCACAGGGTGCGCTGGAAGATAAACGAGTGCGGAGTGCGGTTTCGCTTTTGCTCGACCGAGAAAGCATAAAAAACAATGCGCTCTTTGGGCGTTTTGTGCCGTCGATATTGCCGTTTGTCCCCGGCAGCGTATACAATCCGGACAACGAAGCGGCGGCGCAAGCGGCGCAGGCGGCGGAGCTTTTGCAGGAGGCGGGCTATGAAAAAAGTACTTCCGGCAGATGGCAAAAGGAAACCGAGGACGGCGCAAAAGAACTTTATATACCTATTTTGGTAAATGCAGACAATGAGATGCGCGTGCGTGCAGCGCAGGAGATTGCAAGGCAACTATCTGCGTTCGGCATCGGCACTTATGTCGACCAAACGGATTATGAAACCTACGCATTGCGCGTAGAAACATTGGAATACAGTATGTTTTTGGGCGAAACGGTGCTGGGTGATGCGCTGGATGTGGGCGTGTTTTTAGGCACAATGGCGCGGTTTGCTTCTCCGGGCGATGCTCGTATGGACGCGCTTTTACGGCAGGCACAGACGGCGGTGTCGCAATCGCAGAAAGACACGGCATTTTTTGCGCTGGTGGATTCGATTTCGGACGAGGTGCCGATTATATCGCTCGGCTTCGGGCAAAATGCCGTGATTGTAAACGACAGAATTGCAGGAGAAATCACACCGATTTACGGCGATATCTTTCACGCATTTGAGGCGTGGAATGCCAAGTGAGAATGCTTGACTTTTCTATATAAAATGTGGTATACTGATTTATCTGAAACTATGTAAATAAAATAAGCCTGAGGCTTAGAGCAGGAGATAAAAAATATGATTAAAAGTATGACCGGCTACGGCCGTTTTGAAGGCGTGGTCGAGGACAAGAAGATTTTGGTGGAAATCAAGTCCGTAAATCACCGTTATGCCGACTACAACATCAAGGTGCCGCGCTATTTCGGCTACCTGGAAGACAAGGTGCGTGTGTATGCATCCAAGTTTATCAACCGCGGCAAGGTGGACATCTATGTGGCGATGGAAAATTACGGCGAGGCGGATAAGAGAGTCACGCTGGATGCAGCGCTTGCGGAAAATTATCTTAGCGTTTTGCGGCAGTTGCGAGATACATTTGACTTGCGCGATGACATCAGTGTTGGTTCCGTAGCGCGTTTTTCCGATATTTTTCTTACAGAGCGTAAGGAGGAGGATGCAGAGCACATCTGGTCTCTGGTGGAATTTGCACTTTCTCAGGCGATGAACGACTTTATGGAGATGCGTAAGCGCGAGGGGGAGAGAATGCTTGCAGACTTGCGTGCGCGCAGTGCGTTCATGCTCGAGCGCGTTGCAGAAATTGAGGCGCGTTCGCCGCAATGTGTGGAGGAATATCGTGCAAAATTGCGTGCGAAACTCACGGAGGTTTTAGAGTCTGCCAATATTGATGAGGCACGCATTTTAACCGAGGCGGCGATTTTTGCCGACAAGATTGCGGTAGACGAGGAAACAGTGCGTTTGCGAAGCCACTTTGATGAAATGGAAACCATTTTGACCTGCGGCGAGCCGGCAGGCAGAAAACTCGATTTTCTCATTCAGGAAATCAACCGCGAAATTAACACGACGGGTTCTAAGGCAAATGACATTACAATCGCCAAAATTGTGGTCGATTTGAAAGCGGAACTGGAGAAACTGCGTGAGCAGGTACAAAATATCGAGTAGGAGAAGCGTTATGAAACTAATCAATATTGGTTTTGGTAATATTGTGGCGGTCAACCGTCTGGTGGCGATTGTCAGCCCCGGCTCTGCGCCCGTCAAGCGTATGGTGCAGGAGGCGAGAGAGCAGGGGATGCTCGTCGATGCCGCTTACGGCAGAAGAACGCGCGCCGTTTTGGTGATGGACAGCGGACATGTTGTACTTTCCGCACTTTTGCCGGAAACGGTGGCAAATCGTATGGATACGGGCATGCCGCAGGGGCAGGAGGATGAAGATGAAGCATAAAAAGGGCATTTTAATGGTCATCTCCGGTCCGTCAGGTGCGGGGAAAGGGACTGTCTGCAAGGCACTTTTGCAAAAGCGTGATGATGTGGTTTTATCCGTGTCGGCAACTTCCCGCAATCCCAGACCGGGCGAAGTTGACGGCGTGCACTACTTCTTTTTAAGCGAGCAGGCTTTCCGTGAAAAGATTGATGCAGGACAGATGCTTGAACACGCCGTATTTTGCGGCAATTACTACGGTACGCCGAAAGCGTATGTGGACGAGATGCTCGCCGCAGGCAAGAATGTGATTTTGGAAATTGAAGTCCAGGGTGCCATGCATGTGCGCTCGAAGTATCCCGAAGGCGTGTATATTTTTATTTTGCCGCCGTCGATGCAGGAGCTGGAAAACCGCCTGGTCGGCAGAGGGACGGAAAAAGAGGCTGTGGTCAGAGAGCGCCTTGAAAGAGCGAAGCGCGAATTGGATTACATAAACAAGTACAACTATGTGGTTGTCAATGAAGATGTAGATAAAGCGGCAGACGAAATCTGCGCCGTAATCGATGCGGAGCGTTGCCGTTTGGAAAGAAATATTGAATTTATTGAAGAGGTGTTTGTAAAATGATTTATCCGGCAATTTCAAAACTCGTAGACAAGACAGGTACAAGATACTCGCTGGCCATTTTGACCGCGCGTCGTGCACGCCAACTCGGCATGCAGAAGGAAGGCGCCTTTGCGGGCAAGTATGATGAGGCGATTTTGGAGGCAATCAGTGAGATTGAATCCGGCACGGTAAAGGCTGTGCCGAGCCTGAGTGCTGTGCTCAACGACTAATTTTCCGAAGGAAGGGAAATTTATGTTAAAAGGCAAATGTGTGGTTATCGGTGTGTGCGGCGGTATTGCCGCCTATAAGGTTGTTGAAGTTGTCAGCCGATTGAAAAAACTCGGTGCCGAGGTGCATGTTATTATGACCGAAAGTGCCCTGCGCTTTGTCGGCGAACTTACATTTCGCACGATGTCGCAAAATCCGGTGGCGGCAGATATGTTTGGTGCGCCGGACCGCTGGGAAGTAGAGCATGTTTCGCTTGCACAGAAGGCGGATTTGTTTTTGGTCGCACCTGCAACGGCAAACACCATTGCAAAAATGGCTTGCGGTATTGCAGACAATATGCTGACGACGACCTATTTTGCAACACGCGCACCGGTGCTCATTGCGCCTGCAATGAATAAGAATATGTATACCCACCCCGTAACGGTGGAGAATATGAAAAAGCTCTCGGATGGCGGCTGCAATTTTGTCAATGCCGGTGAGGGCTTTTTGGCATGTGGCGATACGGGTGTCGGCCGTATGGCTGAGCCGGCTCAAATCGTTGAAGCGGTACTCGATGCGATTGCACATAAAAAGGATTTGGCAGGCAAGCGTGTGCTGGTAACGGCAGGTGCAACCGCCGAAGCGATTGACCCGGTGCGCTTTATCACCAATCATTCTTCGGGTAAAATGGGCATAAGCCTTGCCCGTGCGGCAAAGCAGCGCGGCGCACAGGTGATTTTGGTGCGCGGTTTGTGTTCTGTGCCGGAGGTGGAGGGCGTAGAAACGGTGCATGTACGCAGCGCACAGGAGATGTGCGATGCTGTGCTCCAATATGCGACAGATTGCGACATAATCATTAAAGCGGCGGCAGTAGCAGATTATACACCGATGACGACTGCGGAGCACAAGATGAAAAAATCCGATGCAAATTTAGCTTTGGAGCTGAAACGCACAACGGATATTTTAGCTGTCCTTGGCAAGCAAAAGCGGGAAGGGCAGACGCTGGTCGGTTTTTGCATGGAGACGCAGGATTTGCTTAAAAACGCACAAAAGAAACTGGAAAGTAAAAATTGCGATATGATTGTGGCAAACAGTTTGACCGAGCCGGGTGCCGGCTTTGGTACGGACACAAATACCATAACGATTATAAAGCGAAGCGGCGAAAAAATTACGCCGGAGAATATGACAAAGGATGCGCTGGCACACATCATTCTCGATGCGGCGCTCGAAAAGGTAGAATAAAAAATGGTAGCAGAGGTTATTGTTTCAAAGACGGCGCGCGAAGTCGACAAATGCTTTGATTATGATATCGGTGCGCTCGAAGCGGAGGGCATCGGTGTCGGCGCGCACATTTTGGTGCCGTTCGGAAAAAACAATATGCTCACCGAAGGATTTGTTTTGCGTGTGAAAGAAAAAAGCGCAGGCAAACAACTCAAAAAAATCCACTCGCTCGCCTCGAGGGAGCCTTTATTTGATGCAAACGGTGTTGCGCTGATAGAGTATATTCGCAAAAGCACGCTTTGCACTTATATTGAGGCGCTGCATCTTCTCATTCCCACCGGCGCCGGTGTGCATCTGGAAACCTGGGTGCGTCTTTCACAGGGTGCGGATGTATCTGTGCTCAAAGGCAGACAAAAGCAAGTGGCCCAGCAGCTTTTAAATGCCGGCGGCGAAATGGAACTTACGCATCTTTTAACCTGCTTTGAAACCAATGTGCGCTCCGTCGTAACGGCTTTGGAGGAAAAAGGACTTGCCACGCTTGTGCAGGTGGAGGGCAGCAGCATCAAAGAAAAAACGGTGCGCTTTGCAAGACTTAGCGTGGAGGCGGAAAATCTGTATGCCGTAGAAGAGGGGCTGAAAAAGAGAGCGCCTTTGCAGTATCGGATGTTGCAGGTTTTAAAATACAACGAAAGTGTTGCCATATGTGATTTGGTTGCGATGACATCTGCCAGTTACAATGCGATAAACGCACTTGAAAATAAAGGCTATATCGAATTTTTTGACAAGGTCGTTCGCCGCAGCGAAACGGCAAGCGGCAAAAAAGATACGCCGCCGGAAATGACGGCGGAGCAAAAAAATGTATACGAGAGCATATCCGGTGCCATAGATGCTATGTGCACACAGGAATTTTTGCTGCGCGGTGTAACGGGTTCGGGCAAAACAGAGGTTTATATGCGCTTGATTGAGCGCGTGATTGCGCGCGGCAGGGGTGCGATTGTGCTTGTGCCGGAAATTGCGCTTACGCCTTTGATGACGGGTAGATTTACACGCCGTTTCGGCGATGCGGTGGCGATTTTGCACAGCGGTCTTTCGCTCGGCGAACGCTATGATGAGTGGCAGCGCATCCGAAAAGGCGAAGTGCAAGTGGTGGTCGGTGCGCGTTCTGCCGTTTTTGCACCGCTTGCAGATATCGGGATTATTATTTTGGACGAGGAGCACGAAAGTGCGTACAAATCGGAGTCGGCGCCACGATACCATGCGCGCGATATTGCAAAATTCCGTGCCTTTCAGCACGGAGCGGTGGCGCTGTATGCATCGGCAACGCCGCTTGTAGAAAGTTATTACAAGGCTCAAAACGGGGAATATACCCTGCTTGAAATGCCGAGTCGCTATAATCAGGGCGAACTTCCATGTGTGGATATTGTGGATATGCGCGAGGAGTTGAAGGCGGGCAACCGCAGTATGTTTTCTGCGCTTTTGCGCGAGGAGATAGAGTACAATCGCACGCATGGCGAGCAGACGATTTTGTTTTTAAACCGCCGAGGTTTTTCCACCTTTGTGTCCTGCCGTGAATGCGGATTTGTGGCGCAGTGTCCGCACTGCAACATTTCATTGACCTATCATCGTCATACGGACAAATTGACATGTCACTACTGTGGCTACACGCAGGATAATTACAAAACTTGTCCGAGTTGCGAAAGCAAATACATCCGCTTTTTCGGCGTAGGTACGCAGAAGGTGGAGGAGGCGCTCTACGAAGAGTTTTCCGGCATCCGCGTGGTGCGGATGGATGCGGATACGACTTCGACCAAGGCGGCGCATCAGAAGCTTTTAGAACAATTTGAAACGGAAAAAAGCGATGTTTTATTGGGTACGCAGATGGTATCCAAAGGACACGATTTTCATACAGTAACGCTGGTGGGTGTGTTGGCGGCGGACACCGCCCTGCACATTGACGATTACAGAAGCAGTGAGCGAACATTTAACCTGATCACACAGGTGGCGGGGCGCGCGGGGCGCGGAGCATTGCGCGGCCGTGCGATTGTGCAGACCTATTCGCCCGAGCACTATGCCATTGTCTATGCCAAGGACCACGACTATCTCGGTTTTTACGCTGAGGAACTTGCTTTTCGACGCGCAATGTGGTATCCGCCGTTTTGCGAAATTGTAACCGTACTGGTCAGCGGCACCAATGAAACTCTGGTGCGCCGTCATATCGGTGCGCTTGCAAAACTTTTGCGTGCCCGTACCGCAGACGATGCTTGCGGCAGAATTTCGATTTTGGGTCCGGTACCGTCGGCGGTTGCGAAAATTAAGGACAAATTCCGTTATCGCATTGTGATAAAATGCGAAAGGGCAGACAGGCTCGATGGCGTGCTTTGCGAAATGCTTGCGCTATATCAACAAGACAAAAATAAACAGATTTTAAATATGATTATAGATAAAAATCCGAATTCAATGTTATAGGAGAACTGGTATGGCTATTCGTTTGATAAGAAAAGAACCTGATGAGGTGTTGCGTAAGACAAGCCGCGAGGTGACGGTGTTTGATGACCGCTTAGCGCAACTTTTAGACGACATGTTTGATACGATGTATGAAGCAAACGGTGTCGGTCTTGCGGCGGTGCAGGTCGGTATTTTAAAGCGCGCCGTTGTGGTGGATACGCGTGAGGAGGGCGAGCGTTATGAACTTGTCAATCCGAAACTCGTGTATAAAAAAGGTGAGCGCGAGGTAGCGGAAGGGTGTTTGAGCGTGCCGGGTGTAAGCGGTTATGTAAAGCGTCCCGAAAAGGTCATTGTGCGCGCACAAGACAGACACGGAGAAACCTTTGAAGTGGAGGCAACCGGTCTTCTGGCGCAGGCATTCTGTCACGAAATTGAGCATCTGGACGGCGGTTTGTTTATTGATAAAGTGACGGAATATATTGAAGATTAAAAGTGAGTGAAAAACGATGAAAATTCTTTTTATGGGCACAAGCGATTATGCGGTGGTGTGCCTCAAAGCGCTTGCGGCAAGCAAGCATGAGGTGGTTTCGGTTGTCAGTCAACCGGATAAGCCGAAAAACAGAGGCCACAAACTGATGCCGACACCGGTGCATGCGGCGGCGGACGAACTCGGTCTGTTGGTGCATCAGCCTCAAACGCTGAAAGACAATGCGTTTTTGCCGGTGCTGGAAACGGAAAATCCCGATTTGATTGTCGTGGTGGCATACGGCAAAATTTTGCCGTCCTATATTTTGGACTTTCCGAAATACGGTTGCATCAATGTGCATGGTTCGCTTTTGCCGCGCTATCGCGGTGCGGCGCCGATTCAGCGCGCAGTGCTTGCCGGCGAAAAGGTGAGTGGCGTTACAACGATGTATATGGACATAGGGCTGGACACGGGCGATATGATTTTGAAAAAGGAAACCGAAATCGGCGAAGATGAAACTGCCCACGAGCTTTTTGACCGTCTGGCAGTGCTGGGTGCCGAAGCCCTTTTAGAAACCGTAGAGCAGATTGAAAACGGTACGGCAAAGCGTGAAAAGCAGGACGAGGCGCAGGCAACCTATGCCGCAATGCTCGATAAGGCGCAGGCGGAAATTGATTGGAGTGCATCGGCACAGGAAATTAAAAATCTGGTGCGCGGCATGAATTCCTGGCCGCTTGCTTACACATACTATAAGGGCGCACGCGTGAAAATCGGAAGCGTGTCCGTGCTTTCGGGCGAAGGGCGCGGGGTGCCGGGGCAGATTTTGTATGCAAACCGTACCGACGGTTTGTGTGTGCGTGCACGCGAGGGTGCGGTTTTGATACAGACCGTACAGTTTGAAGGTAAAAAAATGATGGATGTCAAGGCGTATTTGTTGGGCAATACCATCGAAGAAAATGTAATCTTAGGAGAATAAAACTATGCTTTTTAACGGGTATTACAGTTCGTATATCTATGTTTTAATTCCGCTCATTATTTCGATTTGGGCAAGTTCAAAAGTCAATTCGACTTTTGCGCGCTATTCCAAGGTGCACTCTGCAAGGCAGATGACGGCGGCGCAGGTGACGCGCTTGATTTTGGACAATGCGGGCCTTCGCCATATCGGCATTGAACGCATCGCCGGTAATCTAACCGACCACTATGACCCGAAGGCGAATGTGATTCGTCTGTCCGATACGGTGTATAATTCCACTTCGGTTGCCGCCATCGGTGTTGCGGCGCACGAAGCGGGGCACGCACAGCAGTACCGTGACAGCTATCTGCCGATTAAAATCCGCACGGCGATTTTGCCCGTAGCCAACTTAGGCTCGCAACTGGCGATGCCGCTTTTGATTTTAGGTTTGGTGCTCAGTTTTGCGGGGCTGGTGGATTTTGCAATCTTGCTATATGTGGCGGTTGTCGCATTTTCGCTTGTGACCTTGCCGGTGGAGTTTAATGCTTCTCGCCGCGCGGTGCAGACGATAGACGAATATGGCATTTTATCCGAAGAAGAAAATAAAGCGGCAAAGAAGGTGCTTTCTGCGGCGGCGATGACCTATGTGGCTTCTACATTGGCTGCCATCGGTACGCTTTTGCGCCTTTTGGCCATTTCCGGCAGGAGACGAGACTGATGGAACAAAGAAAAGTATCGGATGCGCGCTTCGCCGCTTATAAGGTTTTGTCTGCGGCGCAGACGGAAGGCGCGTATGTCAATCTCGCAATTACCGATGTGCTCGGGAAAATGCAGATGTCCTCAGCCGACAAGGCGCTTGCTGCGGCGATTGCCTACGGCTGTGTAAAGTACCGCTTGTATTTAGATTATATCATTGCAAAATTTTCAAGTTTAAAATTAAAAAAACTTTCTGCGCCCGTTTTGATTTTGCTTCGCATCGGCGTGTTTCAGATTTTAAAACTCGACCGTGTGCCCGACAGCGCGGCGGTAGACGAGTGTGTGCGGTTGGCAGGCAAACTTGCGTACCGCTCGAAAGGATTTATCAACGGTATTTTGCGTTCGGTGGTGCGAGAAAAAGAAAACATCGCCCTGCCGTTAGATGCAGTGCAGAGGCTGGGTATTCTCTATTCGTTTCCGGAGGAACTGACGAGACATTTTATCGACTTATACGGCATAGAGAGAACCGAGGCACTGTTGTCGGCATTTTGCGAGCCGCCGAAGATGCATGTGCGTGTAAACACTTTGAAAACAAGTGTGGCAGCGGTGCGTGAGGCGCTTTCGCCGGCAGGCGTTTCGGTGGCAGATGGCGCATACGACGATGCTTTGGTGCTTTCAGGCACAGACATTACGGCGTTGGAGACTTATAAAAACGGCGAAATTACGGCGCAGGGGGCAGGCTCGATGTGTGCTGTGCGTGCACTCGGCGCAAAAAAAGGCGATACCGTTTTAGACTTGTGTGCCGCACCCGGCGGTAAAAGCGTATATATTGCACAGCGCGCGCAAGATGAGTGTACGCTCAAAGCCTTTGATATACATAATCACAAAATAGATTTGATTTTACAAACGGCGGCGCGCATGGGCATCAAAAGCATTACAGCGGCGCAGGCGGATGCTAGCGTATGCAAAAGTGAACTTGCACAAACGGCGGACTGCGTATTGGTCGATGCGCCTTGCTCGGGGCTTGGCATTATTGGCAAAAAGCCGGATATCAAATACGGTTGGAGCAAAGAAAAAGAAGAGGAACTTGCATCTTTGCAGCTTGCCATTTTAGATGCGGCGGCAACCTATGTAAAGCCGGGCGGCACGCTTGTGTACAGCACTTGTACTATCGGGGAAACAGAAAATTTATCGGTGGTGCGTGCGTTTTTAAAAAAGCATAGCGTGTTTGCACTTGCCGATATGTCGGATGCGCTTCCCGACGGCGTGGGTAAGCCGTCGGCAAAAGAAGGCTATGCGGCATTTTTCCCCGACACAGACGGGATGGACGGGTTTTTCGTTTGCAAAATGAAAAGAAAGTAGTCAATGCTATGGTAGATTTAAGAAGCCTTACATATGAAGAATTAGAGGCGCTTGTTGTAGAGGCGGGCGAGAAAAAGTTTCGCGCCGCACAGGTGTTTTCCTGGCTGCACGAAAAGGGTGTTTCCTCCTTGGAGGAGATGACCAACCTCTCCAAAGCCTTTCGCGAGACGCTCTCGTGCATCAGTTACATCAGCCGTGTGGAAATTATGGAAAAGTATGTTTCCAAAAAGGACGGCACGGTAAAATATCTGATGCGGTTAGACGATGATGAGTGCATCGAAACGGTTGTGATGGAGTACCACCACGGTACGAGCATCTGCGTGTCCTCGCAGGTAGGGTGCCGTATGGGGTGTACCTTTTGTGCATCTACGCTCGGTGGCAAAAAAAGAGATTTGCTGGCAGGCGAAATTTTAGGCCAGATTTTAGCCGCACAGGCGGATTTGAAAAAGCGCATTTCCAATATCGTGATGATGGGCATCGGCGAGCCGCTCGATAATTTTGAAAATGTGCGCCGTTTTCTGATTTTAGTCAATGATGCGCGTGGGCTCGGCATCGGATATCGGCATATTTCTTTATCCACCTGCGGGTTGGTGGAGGGGATAAAAAAACTTTCCGAACTCAACTTGCCGATTACACTTTCGATTTCCCTGCACGCGCCCAATGACACCATTCGCACCAATATGATGCCGGTCAATCGTGCACATAATGTTGCTGAACTTTTAGGGGCGTGCAGAAATTATCAACAGGTGACGGGCAGGCGTATTTCTTTTGAATATGCGATGTGCGATGGTGTAAACGACAGTGCCCAAAATGCGCGTGAACTGGCGGAAAAATTAAACGGGATGCTTTGTCATGTGAATTTGATTCCCGTCAACAATGTAAAAGAGCGTGATTATAGAAAAAGCAAAAAAGAAAATATAGAGAAGTTTATAGAAATTTTAGGCAAGCGCGGCATTACCGCAACGGTGCGCCGTGAACTTGGAAGCGATATCAGCGCTTCCTGCGGTCAGCTCCGGCAGAAAACGCTGGAAGAAAAATAAGTGATGGGAAGAGGTGAGGGCGATGGAATTTGTAGCCAGAACGGATACGGGCAAGCGCAGAGAGCAAAATCAGGACAATGCCTGTGCCTTTGTGCATGCAGGGTTCTTAGTCGGCATTGTGGCAGACGGTATGGGCGGGCATAACGGCGGACAGGTGGCAAGTCGTATGGCCATCGACTGTGTGCGCGATTATCTTATGGAAGGTCTTGAGGCGCAAACGGATACCCAACAGCTTCGCAAACTGTTGCGTGTTGCATATGTCAAGGCAAATGCGGAAATTTTTGCCCTTGCTACGCAGAATAAAGATTTGGAAGGTATGGGCACGACGCTCACGGTGGCGGTTCTTCGTGAAAATGTTTTGGTCGTATCGCACATCGGCGACAGCCGCGCCTACATTTGCAAAGCCTTAGAAACAGAGCAGATTACGGTGGACCAGACGCTTGTGCAGCGATTGCTCTCAAGCGGTGTGATTTCGCAGGAGGAAGCCAAAACGCATCCGCATCGCCATGTGATTTTAGAGGCGGTCGGCACGAGCGCAACGATTGAGCCGGAAATGTACGAGCGTGTCCTTTCGGGGCAGACGCTGCTTCTTTGCTCGGACGGTTTATACGGCGAAGTGCCGGACAGTGCAATTGCCGGATGTCTTTTTGAAAGCGGCGATTTGGGTGCGGCGGCAGATAATTTGGTTGCGGCGGCGAATGCGGCAGGCGGCAGCGACAACATTTCTGTTGTGCTGATGAGATAAGGGGGGACGGTTATGCACAATTATTTGGAAATCGGAACGGTTTTGGATGACCGTTATGAAATATTGGAAGAACTCGGCAGTGGCGGTATGGCGCATGTGTATAAGGCGCGTTGCAAAGTATTAAACCGCTTTGTTGCTGTCAAGGTGCTTCGCGGCGAGTTTACGGGCGATGAAGCCTTTATGCGCCGCTTTGTGACGGAGGCGCAGGCAGCGGCGGCGATTACGCATCCCAACATTGTCGGGGTGCATGATGTGTGCAGCGGCGGCGAGATGCCCTACATCGTTATGGAGTATATCGAGGGTGTAACCTTGAAGTCCTACATTGAAAAAAACGGTGCGCTGCCATGGAAAAAGGCGGTAAATTTCCAGCTGCAGATTTGTGCGGCGCTGGAATGTGCACATAAGCAAAATATTATTCATCAGGATATTAAACCGCATAATATGCTCATTACCGATGACGGCACACTCAAAGTAACGGATTTCGGCATTGCGCGTGCAACGGGCGGTTCGACGACGGTGGCGGGCGAAGCGGAAGGCGCAGTCGGCTCGGTGCATTACTGTTCGCCGGAGCAGGCACGCGGCGGCTTTACGGATGCAAAATCTGACATCTATTCCGCCGGCGTGGTTTTGTATGAAATGTTGGTGGGCAAAGTTCCATTTGATGCACCGACACCCGTGGCGGTTGCCATGATGCATATGCAGTCCGATGCCGTGCCTGTATCGCAAATCAGAGCGGAGTTACCCAAGGATTTGGATTTGGTGATTGCGCGTTCCATGAGCCGTGAAAAACGAAACCGCTATGCTTCGGCATCGGAGATGATGCGTGATTTAAACTTCATTTTGGAAGGTGTGCATATAGACGGTGAGGCCGCCAATACGCAAGAAGAGCACATTGCACACAGAAACGGCTCGAAGCGCAAGGGCAAAGTCAAAAAGAGCGACATCTGGATTGCAGTTGGCTCAGCGCTTTGTGCACTTGCACTTGTCGGCGGTATGCTTTTGCTGTTTTTATCCACCGGCGGTACGCGCGGTGAGGTTAAAGTGCCGAGCGTGCTGGAAATGACTGAGCAGGAGGCTGAAGCACTTTTAAAGAAATATAAACTGAAAATGGAAGTTGAAGAAATCGTATACGATACTGCCTTTGAAGAGGGCATCGTGGTGGAGCAGGACCCGGCGGCCGAAAAGAGCGTGCAGAAGGGTTACAAAGTGAAAGTGCGCGTCAGCGGCGGTGAGGCGGAATTAAAAGTACCGAGCGTAGTCAACATGCCGGTAGAAGATGCCGTGGAGGAGCTCGAAGCGGCAGGGTTTAAAGTAACAAAGCGTTCGCAGTACAGCACTGAAGTGCCCAAAGATACCGTCGTGCGCCAAAATCCGGCAGCGGACAGTGGCGCAAAAAAAGGCGATACGGTTACCATTTATGTCAATGACCGTATAGAAGAAGGCGTGATTCCAAATCTGGAGAGCAGCAGTGTAGCCACTGCCAAGACAAAGCTTGAAGAAGCGGGATTTGCGCTCGGCAGTATAACGGAAGAGGAGTCCGATGCGGAAAAGGGAACGGTCATCCGTCAAAGTCCGCTTGCAGGCACCGAGGCGGAAAAAGGGGAAAAAGTCAACATCGTCATCAGTACGGGTAACAAACAATCGCCGACCGACCGGCCGTCGACGGGGGAGGTCAAGGTGAAAACCATCAGTATTCCCGTACCGCAGTCGCAGGAGATGACACAAATTCGCATCGTGGCAAACGGACAGACGATTCACGATGCAAAGCACAGTAAGTCCGAGGGTACATTTGACCTGCGTGTAACCGGCGAAAATGAAGCTGCGCTTGAAATTTATCATGACGGCGTATACAAAGGCACACAGAAAATTCGATTTTAGGAGTAGTATCTGTTTATGGCAGACGGCATTATTGTAAAAGGAATCGGCGGATTTTACTACGCGCGCACCGAGGGGCGCATGGTGGAGTGTAAGGCACGCGGCATCTTCCGTAAGGAAGGGCAAACGCCCATGGTGGGCGATCGTGTGCGCCTCAGCGAAAAAAACGGTAAGGGCAGCATTGAAGAAATTTATCCGCGTAAAAATCAACTCATTCGTCCGGCGGTATCCAATATTGACCGCCTGGTGGTAACGGTGGCACTCACCGACCCTGCACCGAATTTGTTTTTGGTGGACTGCTTTTTGCTTTTGGGAGAAGCGGCAGGGATTGATACACTTTTGTGCTTTAACAAATCCGACTTAACGCAGGATACCTCCGTGGTGGATTTGTATCGTCGCGCAGGGTATGAAACAATTTTGACCAGCGTCGAAAAGGGCGAGGGTATTTGTGAGCTGCGTGAAAAACTGGCAGGCCGCACAAGTGCGCTTGCAGGAAATTCCGGTGTGGGAAAGTCGAGTCTGCTCAATGCTGTCGGCATCACAGGTGAGATGCAAACCGGTGCCATCAGCGAAAAAATCAAGCGGGGCAGACACACCACGCGCCATGTGGAACTTTTGCAGCTTGACGGCGGCGGTTTTGTATTTGATACGCCGGGGTTTTCGAGTTTTGAATTGCCGGAAATTGCGGCAGACGACCTGGCGATGTATTTTCGTGAGTTTGCGCCCTATCTGGGCGATTGCCGTTTCCGTGGATGCGCGCATATCCATGAGCCGGACTGCGCTGTAAAGCAAGCGTTTGCAGAAGGTAAAATCGGTGAAAGTCGCTATCGGAGTTACTGCGCTTTATATGAGGAGCGCAAAAAGATTAAAGATTGGCAGAAATAATTTTCTTTCCAATAAAATACATAAGAAACAGAGGGATGAACATGGTAAAATTAGCACCGTCGATTCTGGCGGCGGATTTTTCAAAACTAGGGGAAGATGTGCTTAAAGCAGTGCGCGGCGGCGCGCAGTATATGCACATTGATGTCATGGATGGCGCATTTGTGCCGAACATGTCCATCGGTCCTTGCGTGGTTGCAAGTCTGCGACCGGTAACGGATGCGGTGTTTGATGTGCATCTGATGATTCATGCACCGGAGCGCTATGTGGAGGATTTTGCAAAGGCGGGCGCAGACATCATTACCGTACATATTGAGGCAACTGAGGATTTGGGGGCGTGTATAGATAAAATCAAGGCGCTCGGCGTGAAGGCGGGCGTATCCGTAAAACCGGCTACCCCGATTGAAGCGGTATTTCCGTATTTAGATAAACTCGACATGGTGCTCGTGATGAGTGTAGAGCCGGGCTTCGGCGGACAAAAGTATATGCCGATGGCGGAAGAGAAACTTAAAAAGATTGCCGCAGTTGCACCGGAAGGCATGGATATTTCCGTAGACGGCGGTATCAACTTAGACAATATCGGGCGCGTGGTGGCAAGCGGTGCAAATACCGTTGTAGCAGGCAGCGCTCTTTTCGGTCAGCCGGATATTGAGGCAACGACGAGATTGTTTGTAGAGAAGGCGAACGCGTGAATAAGTGTAATATCGTATGCGGCGGTGTGATTTCGGATTTTGAAAAGACCGGTGCGCGTATAGACAAAGGCGCACCGACCATCTGTGCAGACGGCGGCTATGCCCACATAGAAAAACTCGGATTGAAAGCCGAGGTCGTGCTCGGCGATTTTGATTCGTTTGACAAAAGTCAACTGCGTGAGCAGGACAATGTGATTGTGTTTCCTGCGCGCAAGGATTTTACGGACAGCGAAATTGCGGTGCAGTATGCCATAGAGCACGGTTATACGGACCTTGTGCTCATCGGTGCGCTCGGCGGCAGACTCGACCATGCTTTGGGGAATCTGCATCTGCTCGCTTACGCACATGAAAACGGCGTGCGTGCGACCATTGTAGATGTAAACACCCAGGTGTGGTATGAAACAGCGGGCAGGCAGGTGCAGGGCAAGGCGGGCGATATTTTATCTATTGTGCCGCTGAACCGACAAGGCAGATATACTTTGCGTGGCTTAGAGTATCCTTTGGAGTGTGCACCGTTGCCGCTTACCGGCATCAGCAACATATTTACGGGCGAAACCGCAGAAGTGATTGCCGAAAATGCAGAATTTTTATTGATTCATATTTCTAAATAGTAGATGCTTTAAAAAGCACCCACAAGATTTTGTGGGTGCTTTTTCGTGTTTTTAGGCAACATATACAAAATTAGTATACTCATTAGTGCAAAATGCCGAAATTCTAACAAAAAAGCGTTAAAACTTTAAAAAACTCTTGAAAAAACTGTAATATTCGTGTAAAATTTCATTACAGGGGTACAAAGTGGTATCAAGTGTATAATTGTGGGAAATTTTCCGGACAAAAATGGACCACAACGCACAAAATTCCCCGAAAGTGTGGTGAGAACTTTGTTTATAGGTGAATACAAACACACTGTAGATGCAAAAGGCAGGGTGAGTATGCCGGCTAAATTCCGTACGGGAGAGGTTGGCGAGGCGTTTTTCGTGACACGCGGCTTGGACGGGTGTCTGTTTGTGTATTCAAGAGAGGAATGGACAAAGTTCTTTGATAAACTTTCCGAATTACCGAGCACAACCAACAAGGTTGCTCGTGATGTACTGCGTTACTTTACGGCGAATGTGGCGGAGTGTGAGGTAGACAAATTGGGCAGAATCAATATACCGCTTTCCTTGCGTGTACAGGCAGAACTGGAGCGCGATGTAACCATCATTGGTGCACGCAACCGTATGGAAATCTGGGATACGACAAAGTGGGAGAAGTACCAGGCAGAGCAAATCAGCGAAGAAATGGTGCTCGAAAATATGGATTCGCTCGGCATGGCATTTTAACGGGTGGTGAGCATATATGGATTTTCACCACATTCCCGTTTTGTTTGAAGAGTGTCTTGAAGGACTTTGTATCCGCAAAGACGGCATCTATGTAGACGGAACGCTCGGCGGCGCAGGGCACGCAAGTGCCGTTGCGGCGAGATTGGAGACGGGCAGGCTCATCGGCATCGACCGTGATGACAATGCCATAAAAGCAGCAGGGGAAAGACTTGCACCGTTTGGTGAGCGTGTAACGATTGTAAAAAATAACTTTTCAAATATAAAGCAGGTACTAAGTGATTTGCAAATAGATAAAATCGACGGTGCACTTTTGGATTTGGGTGTTTCGTCGCATCAGCTCGATGCGCCGGAGCGCGGATTTTCCTACATGCACGATGCACCGCTGGATATGCGTATGGACCGCTCGGCAGAAAAGAGCGCATACGATGTCGTAAACGGATACAGCGAAGAAGAACTGACAAAAATCATCCGTACTTACGGCGAAGAAAATTGGGCTAAACGCATTTCTGCGTTTATAGCAAAGCGACGGGCTATGAGGCCGGTCCGTACAACCGGTGAGCTTGTCAGCATTATAAAAGAGGCCATTCCTGCAGGGGCAAGGCAGGAGGGCGGACATCCGGCGAAACGCACATTTCAGGCGATTCGCATCGAGGTGAACGGCGAACTCGAAATTTTAAAAAATGCCGTTCGTGATTTTACCGAGGTCATGCGCCCCGGCGCAAGACTGTGCATCATTACCTTCCACTCGCTCGAAGACCGCATCATTAAAGATGCCTTTGCCGAGCTGGCGCAGGGGTGTACATGTCCGAGAGAATTTCCGGTTTGCGTGTGTGGCGGAAAGCCGAAGGTAAAAATCATTACGAAAAAGCCGATTGTGGCAACCGCGCAGGAACTCGAGCAAAATTCAAGGGCCAAAAGCGCAAAACTGAGAATCGCACAGGTGTTATAGAGAGGATAACGAGGGGGAAAAAAAGTGAGAACAAACGGAAATCTGGCTTTGAATCCGGCGTACAAACCGGCATATCAACCATCGCAGACTTCCTTGCGTAAGAAGGCAGATGTGTCTGTTTCTGTGCACATGAAGGCAAAAAAGAAATCTAACCTGCTTGCAGCGTTGGTTTTTATTGCAATCCTTTTTTCCATCGCCATTTGCCTGGTAACGCGCGAAGTAAATTTGTATGAAAAAAGCAACCTTGTCAATGCATTGCAACAGAAGCTCGAAGAGGCAGAAACCGCAACAAAGCAGGCGATGGTGGCATCTGAGCAGGCGGTTGATTTGGCGATGGTTGAGACCAATGCACTTACGAAATTCGGCATGAGCAAGCCGCAGAAACATCAAACCATCTATATCAATGTGCATCAAGGAGACTATGTAGAAAAGACAGCAAGCAAGCAACTCGGGGAAGAACTTTATACCAGCATCAGTGCCGTGTTCGGCATATTTGGTATTCGATAAGATTATATATAATAGTGCAAATGCACTGCTTCATAGTTTTGATTTGATGGGTTAGGTGGATACATTGCTTAACCCTTCTTTTATCTTAAAGGAGATGTGCGAAAAGTCGATGAAAAACCGCACGACATTACCTGTAAAAAACAGAATATTTATTTGCACGCTCGCAGTCGTGGTGCTGTTGGGCGCGCTTGGCGTTCGCGTGGGATATTGGCAGATTATCCGTGGAGAACAGATGCGGAAAGAAGCCACACTGCAACAAACGCGCGACCGTGCCATTACCTCAAAACGCGGCACGATTTATGACCGCAACGGCAAGGAACTGGCCGTGAGTGCATCTGTGGAACTCGTTGCCGTATCGCCACCGGAAATTGCAAAACACAAGGGCGGTGCGGAAACGGTTGCAAAGCATTTGTCCGATATTTTGGAGTTGGAATACGATACCGTGTATGCACAGGTGAGCAAAAAACTTTCCTATGTGACGATTGCGCGCAAAGTGGAAAAGGTGAAAACCGACCAAATTCGTGCGCTCAAAACGCAAGAGGAAACCAAAAAGTTGTTTAGTGGCGTGTATCTGGAAGAAGACACCAAGCGTTACTATCCGTTTGGACATTTTGCTTCGCACTTAATCGGTTTTACGGGTACGGATAACCAAGGGTTGTACGGCATTGAAGCGGCGCTGGATGACGAACTTTCGGGCGTGGCAGGCAGAATTATATCTGTCAAAAATGCTGCCGGCTCGGATATGCCGTTCCAATATGAGCAAAAATACGATTCGCAGGACGGTTTAAATGTGACCTTGACCATTGACGAGACCATTCAGCATTTTGCGGAAAAACACCTTCGTCAGGCGGTGGAGGAAAACAAGCCTGCACAGGGTGCATTTGCCATTGTAATGGCGCCGAAAACGGGAGAAATTTATGCAATGACGAGCATGCCCGACTATGATTTGAATTCTCCGTTTACGATTGTGTCTGCCGAGGCGCAGGCGCTTGTGGATGCAGAAACGGACAGCGAAAAACGCAGCACACTTCGCAGCGAAGCACTGGCGCTGCAATGGCGAAACAAAGCTGTCAGCGATACATATGAGCCTGGCTCGGTATTTAAGATACTGACGGCGGCAATGGCGCTGGAAGAAGGCGTTGCCACCATACATGATACCTTTAATTGTCCGGGGTATACCATGGTCGGCGCTGTGAGAATTAACTGCTGGAAGACGGTGGGCCACGGACATGAAATATTCAAAGAAGGTCTGCAAAATTCCTGCAATCCGGTATTTATGGAACTTGGAAAGCGCTTGGGGCGTGATACCTTCTTTAAATATTTTACCGACTTCGGTCTGACCGCGCCGACGGGGATTGCGGTAGGCTCGGAGGGCGAAAGCGTGTACTATACCGCGAAGTACTTAAATGAAACGGAACTGGCGACGAGTGCGTTCGGACAGAGTTTTCAGATTACACCGATGCAACTCATCAGCGCAGTTGCGGCAACGGTCAACGGCGGCAACTTGATGCGGCCGCATCTGATCAAATCCCTTTCCGACAGTCGGGGCAATGTAGTAAAAACCTACGAGCCTGAACTGGTGCGTCAGGTGGTATCGGCGCAGACGAGCGCAATTATGCGTGATTTTACCGAAGGCGTTGTTGCCTATGGCACAGGTAAGAGTGCACAGATAAAGGGATATGACATCGGCGGCAAGACGGGTACATCGGAAAAACGACCGCGTAATCAGGGCAAGTATGTTGCCTCCTTTATAGGTATGGCGCCGGCGGACGATCCGGAACTGATTTGCCTTGTGGCCATCGACGAGCCGACGGGTGATTTATATCAGGGCAGCCAGATTGCTGCACCGGTGGTTCGAAATATTTTAGAAGATACACTGGGATATATTGGTGTTGAAAAGCATTTTGATGCTTCGGAGGATATAAGCCAGCAAATCGTGCCGGAGGTGCGAAATTATGGCGTGCAGAAGGCGGCTGAGTCCGTAGCTGCGCTGGGCTTTGGTTATCAAGTCATCGGTGAAGGCGAAACAGTGGAGGAGCAACTGCCCAAGCCGGGTGCGAGTCTTGCAAAAGGCTCGACGGTGCTTTTGTATACAACGGGAGGCGCCATACAGCAGGTGCAACTGCCTGACTTTAAGGGGCAGACCCTTGCCGATGTGCGTACGCAACTCAAAGAGTTGGGGCTTAATCTGGAAATTTTAGGCGCAACGGATGATAGTTGCCTGGTGCAAAAGCAAGAGCCGGCGGGGGGCACTATGGTTAACCCTGCAACAACGGTGCGTGTGGAGTTTGTTTATATGGCCGGCGACTAATTAGACTTTGAAAGAGGGTGTTCGTTATGAAATTATCCGAATTATTGCAAAGCGTAGAAACGGTCGGCACTGTGGCGGATGTGTGTGTGCGCTCGATTGCCTACGATTCTCGTGCGGTGGAGCCGGGCGATGTGTTTGTGTGCATCAAAGGCTACGCTACGGACGGACACCAATATGTGCAAAAGGCGATTGAAAACGGCGCTGCGGCGATTGTGGCACAAGATAGCGTTGAGGCAGATGTGCCTGTGGTGTATGTCAAAGACAGTCGTATGGCACTTGCACAGATGTCTAGGGTTTACTACGGCAAACCTGACGAAAAGATGAAAATTATCGGCATTACGGGCACCAACGGAAAGACCACGGTGACTTATTTAATCAAGCATATTCTGGAACATTACGGGCATAAGGTCGGTTTAATCGGCACCAATCAGAATATGATTGGCGATGTTGTGTTGCCTACACAGAGAACAACGCCGGAGTCGAAAGAACTTTATTTAATGTTTGCCGATATGGCAAATGCGGGTTGCAGTCATGTGGTGATGGAGGTTTCCAGCCACGCGCTTTATCTCAGTCGTGTGGGTGGTATTCAATTTGAGGTAGGCGTGTTTACGAACTTAACGCAAGATCATCTGGATTTTCATGGTGATATGGAAAATTATTATCTGGCAAAGGCGATGCTGTTTGATGTGTGTAAAAAAAGCGTTGTCAATACCGACGATGCGTACGGCAAGCGCATAGCGCGCCTTGCGCCAAACCTGCTGGATTATTCAGTAGATACGGCATCTGCGCTGCAAGCATCCGATATTGAAATCTCCGCCAAGGGCGTACTCTATGACGCAGAGCATAACGGGGAGCGCACATCAGTGCATGTGGCAATTCCGGGTATGTTTTCCGTTTACAATTCGCTTGCGGCGCTCGGTTGTGTGATGCAGCTCGGCATACAGACAGATGATGCCGTTCGTGCACTTTTGACGGCGCATGGCGTAAAAGGCAGGGCAGAGGTTGTGCCGACATCTACGCCATACACGGTGCTCATTGATTATGCACACACACCGGACGGACTTGAAAACATCTTGTCCACCGTCAATGAATTTAAAAAGGCGCGTCTGATTACGGTGTTCGGCTGCGGCGGCGATCGTGACCGCACGAAGCGACCGCTGATGGGCGAAACGGCGGCGAGACTTTCCGATTTTGTAGTTGTAACTTCGGACAATCCGCGCATGGAAGACCCCGAGGCGATTTTAGATGACATCATACCGGGCATTGAGAAAACCGATTGCCCGTATGTGCGTATTGCCAATCGCAAAGAGGCGATTGCCTATGCACTATCCCATGCCGAGGCAGGCGATATTATCGTGCTTGCCGGCAAAGGACATGAAACTTATCAGATTTTAAACACGGGAACAATCCATTTCGATGAACGCGAAGTGGTATATGAACTGTTGCAATAATTCGAAAAAAGAAGGGCAGCTTATGAAGGCATTTTCGGTTCAGCAAATTTTAGAAGCGACGGGCGGCACACTTGTGTGCGGCGCACCGACACAAAATTTTTCCGGCATATCTACCGACTCGCGCTGCGTCGGGTACGGGGCACTGTTTATCCCGTTTGTCGGGGAAACTTTTGATGCACACGATTTTATCGACAGCGCAATCAAAAGCGGTGCCAGTGGTGTGCTTACGCATAAGGATATGGCAATAGATACGCAAAGTGCGGTCATTCGCGTGCAGGACACGAAAAAGGCATACGGCGATATTGCTCGTTACTATAAAAATCAAATTGCACCGAAAACCGTAGCGATAACCGGCTCGGTCGGCAAAACGACCACGAAGGATATGGTGGCTTGTGTGCTTTCGGAGCATTTCAGCCTTACCGTAACCGAAAAAAACTACAACAATGAAATCGGCGTTCCGAAAACCCTTTTGAGCTTGAAAGAGACGGATACGGCGGCGGTGGTGGAAATGGGTATGAACCATTTTGGTGAAATTGCTTACCTTTCCTCGATTGCACAGCCGGATGCGGCTCTAATTACCAACATCGGTTTATCGCACATTGAAAACCTCGGCTCGCAGGAGGGCATCTTAAAGGCAAAATTAGAGGTGTTGGAGCATTTGAGCGAGGACGGCGTTTTGTTTTTAAACGGCGATGATGCGCTTTTAAATACGGTCAAGGCGGACCGCGCGATTGTGCGCTTCGGTCTGGATGCAAACACTTGTGATATCTATGCCGAAAACATCGTATCGGGCAGCGAGGAAATTGAATTTGATGTAATTTACAAGCGCAAGAAAGCGCATGTGCATCTGCCGGTGCCGGGCGTGCACAATATCTATAACGCACTTGCTGCGATGGCGGTCGGTGTGTTTTACGGGCTGACGCTTGCACAGACGGCGCGCGGCGTGGAAAAATTTGTGCCGGGCGATAAACGCATGAACATCATTCGCACGGAAAAATTTACGATTTTAAATGACTGCTACAATGCATCTCCCGCTTCGGTGGAGGCGGCGGTGCAGGTGCTTTGCGGTCTGGAAAGCAAAAGAAAAGTCGCTATTTTAGGAGACATCAAAGAACTCGGCGATTTTGCACCGGCGGCGCATGGTAAGATGGGAAAACGGATTGCCCGCTTGGGTCTTGACTGCATTCTTGCCATCGGCGAAAATGCAAAGTTTGTCTGCCGTGGCGCGCAGGAGGGTGGCATCGGGCCAGAAAATCTACATTGTTTTAAAACCCGTCAGCAGGCGATTGATGCACTGGAAACTTTGATTTTGCCGGGCGATGCGATTTTGGTGAAGGCATCTCGTGCAATGCAGTTAGAGTATGTAACGCAGGCACTAAAGCAATTATAATATACAAGGGGGAAAAGGATATGGCACTTTGGGTTTGTTTCAAATTGATTTGTATGAAGTACGCATGGCTTGCGGCGGCGATTGCTTTTTTGATTACGGCGCTGCTCGGGCCTGTTCTGATTCCGTTTTTGCACAAATTAAAGTTTGGCCAGTCCATCCGTGAAGAAGGGCCGAACTGGCATCAAAAGAAGAGCGGTACACCAACGATGGGTGGCATTATGTTTATTGTTGCCAGCGCGGTTGCTACATTGATTTGCGCGCGTGGCGAACTGATGCTTTGCGTGCTCGCTTGCAGTCTTTGTTTCGGTATTATCGGTTTCGTTGACGATTATATTAAGGTGATTTTAAAGCGTAACCTCGGCTTGCGTTCAAAAGAAAAACTGGTTTTGCAAATTTTGGTTTCCGTTGCATTTACGGTTGTACTGTATTCTAACTCGGTGATTGACAACCGAATCATTTTGCCTTTTACCGAATGGCAGTTGCCGCTCGGCTATTTGTATATTCCGGCGGCGGTATTTGTGATGGTCGGCTTTAACAATGCTGTAAATTTAACGGACGGCGTTGACGGGCTTGCATCGTCGGTAACGGCGATTGTCTGTCTGTTTATTGCGCTGGCAGCCTACATCAGAGGCATTCCGGCGCTCTGCATACTCGCCTTTTCGATTTTCGGCGCTCTTTGTGGCTTTTTGCTGTTTAATCACCATCCGGCGAAGGTGTTTATGGGTGATACCGGCTCCCTGTTTTTGGGTGGCTTTGTTGGTGCCTCCGCCATTGTTTTAAAGATGCCGGTGATTTTCGTGCTGGCAGGTTTTATCTATGTCGCAGAGGCGTTGTCCGTGGTTTTGCAGGTAATCAGTTTTAAGACAACCGGCAAGCGCATCTTTAAAATGAGTCCGATTCATCATCACTACGAGATGTGCGGTCTTAGCGAAAAACAGATTGTATTTCGTTTCAGTGTGGTAACGGCTATCGGTTGCGCGATTGCATTTTTCTCTATTTTATAATTCGGATTTCAAAATCAAAAAGGAGGGTTGGCTATGCCGCAGTACGGCGCAGCAGCGCGTAAAAGCGCACACACAAAAAAGCATAAAAATAATGTCGTGCATTTGCGTGATGCCAAGGTATCGCAGTCGGCACAGCCAAAGAAAAAAGCAGCCCGAAAACAGGGAAAAGGTGCTTCGGGCTGGGCACAGTTGTTTGAACTCTACACGGGCGGATTTCATACGCGTTCACTCGATAAATCCATGTTGATTTTGATTATCGGTCTGGTGGTATTCGGATTGGTCATGGTCTTTTCGGCGAGTGCGCCTTCTGCAAGTGCATTTCAGAGCAGTCCCTACTTTTTCATTATCCGCCAAGGGATATTTGCGGTGCTCGGTATTGCGGTGATGCTTGGAATTTCCTTTATGGATTATCACCATTTAAGCAGGTTTGCTTTGCCGCTTTTAGGCGGCTCGTTCGCGCTTCTTTTATTGGTATATATTCCGGGGCTTGGCATGTCTATCAATGGTGCGCGCCGCTGGATTAACCTCGGCTTTACAACCCTGCAACCGTCCGAGGTGGTAAAAATTGCGCTGATTATATTTTTTGCTTTCAGTCTCAGCAAAGTCAAAGACGGCATCAAAAATTTCTGGCCGGAGCTTTGTATTTACCTCGGTATTCTGGTTGCGTTTGCAGGTATGATTCTGGCAGAGCCTCACCTTTCCGCTACGCTGATTATCGGCGCAACGAGCGTTGTTTTGTTTTTGGTTGCAGGCGCAAGAATTCTACACTTTTTCTGGCTTGCTTTTCCGGTGGTGGGTGTCGGCGTATTTTACATTATGCAAAATCCGTACCAGATGGAAAGAATCATGGCATTTTTAGACCCGTTTGCTTACAAAAGCGACGAGGGATTTCAGGTGGTTAATTCGTTGTATGCGATTGGTTCGGGTGGCATTTTCGGTCTTGGTCTCGGACAGAGCAGACAAAAATATCTGTATCTGCCGGAGCCGCAAAATGACTTTATTTTTGCGATCATCTGTGAAGAGCTTGGTTTAATTGGTGCACTTTTGGTATTGTTTTTGTTCGGTTGCCTGATTTGGAAAGGCTATCGCACGGCGATTGAAGCACCGGATATGTTTGGCACGCTTCTGGCAACAGGAATTACCACGCTGGTAGCGATTCAGACGGTGCTCAATGTCGCAGTCGTAACCTCGTCTATTCCGGCGACGGGTGTGGCATTGCCGTTTTTCAGTTTTGGCGGCACATCTCTGTTGATTTTGCTTGCATCTATGGGCATTTTGCTGAGTATCAGCAGGCAGACTGTAACGAAGAAGGATGACGGTATCAAGTTATAGGAGGCGGCATATGAAAGTATTGTTTGCAGGCGGCGGTACGGCAGGGCATATCAATCCTGCGCTCAGTATTGCCGATGAAGTGCGCGCGCAGCATCCGGATGCACAAATTCTGTTTCTCGGCAGGCGCGGCAATATGGAAGAAAAACTGGTAACGAAGCAAGGTTACCCGATAGAGTTTATTGATGTAGAAGGATTTAAGCGCTCACCGATTGCCAATGTGCGTGTGGTGGCAAAAACGCTTAAAGCCATCTTGCAGAGCAAAAAGATTATTAAGCGTTTTCGACCGGATGTCGTGGTGACAACGGGTGGCTATGTCAGCGGACCGGTGATGATTGCGGCGTACCTTTCGGGCGTGCCGTCATTGATTCACGAGTCAAATGTATATCCGGGTGTAGCGGTAAAAATGTCGGCAAAAACGGCAACGCGCATTTGCGTAAGTTTTGATAAAACACTTGAACTGATTTCTCAAAAGCACAAGTGCGAAAAAACCGGAAATCCGGTGCGTGCACAGATTTTGAAAACCGGCAAAGAAGAGGCGCGTGCGGCGCTACGCATCAAGGATAAAGTGTTGGTTTTGGTCTTTGGTGGCAGTCTGGGCGCTAAAAAACTAAACGAAGCGGTACTCGGCTATATTGCCGAGATTCGTGACGCACAAGATGTAGAACTCATTTTCGGTACGGGTGAGCGTAACTATGCCGATGTAATGGCGGCGCTTGCCAAGATGGAGATCAATGTCCCCGAATGTCAGCACATTCAGGTTTTGCCGTATATTTACAATATGAACGAGGCGATGGCGGCGGCCGATATTGTAATTGCGCGCGCAGGCGCAATCACGATTGCGGAGCTGATGGCGCTCGGCAAGCCGTCGATTTTAATTCCGTCGCCGAATGTAGCATATAACCATCAGGAAACGAATGCGCGCCAGTTGGAGCAAAACGGTGCAGCGCTTGTGCTGACGGAAGATGAACTTTCAGCAAAAAGTTTACAGGAAAAAATTGACCTCTTGATTTCTGACAAGGAACAGTTGTATACTATAGGTGAAAATGCAAAGAAGATGGGCATGCCGGATGCGACAAAGCGCATTTGCGCCATTTTAAATGAAATTGCATTAAAGTAACACAATACACGCACTCCGCATACGATACAATGATAATTGTAGTATGCGGAGGTGTTTTCATGTCTGTGATAGTGGTAGAAGGTGGTCACAGTCTGGAAGGAACGGTGCGCGTGCAAGGTGCAAAAAATGCGGTGTTGCCGATTTTGGCGGCGACGGTGCTCTGCCGCGGAGAAAGTCTTGTGGAAAACTGCCCCAATCTAAGTGATGTAGCGGCAACGGTGCGGATACTAAAACATCTTGGGTGTCGGGCGGTGCGTGAAGAGGACAAAATTTTAGTGGATGCATCGGGGATGCACAGAAGTGATATTCCGGAAAGTCTGATGCGCGAGATGCGGTCCTCCGTTATTTTTTTAGGGGCGATTTTAGCACGCTTCGGCAGGGCGAGTGTTGCCATGCCGGGCGGATGTGAACTCGGACCGAGACCGATTGATTTACATCTGGCGGCTTTTCAGCAGATGGGCGTGTCGATCACCGAGGCGCACGGCAGTATTGAGTGTACTTGTAATAAACTTGTCGGCACACAAATACACCTTGGATTTCCCAGTGTCGGCGCAACGGAAAATATTATGCTTGCGGCAACGCTTGCTGAGGGAGAAACTGTGATCACCAATGCGGCGAAAGAGCCGGAAATTGAAGATTTGCAAAGGATGTTAAACCGTATGGGCGCGCGTGTGCGCGGTGCAGGTACGGATTGTATATGTATCGAGGGCGTACAGGATTTGCACGCTGCCGCGCACAGCGTGATGCCTGACCGCATTGTGGCGGCGACCTATATGGCTTGCAGTGCAGCGGCGGGCGGCACATTGGAACTGTCCGATGTTTGTCCGGCGCACATGGAATCAATTTTAAGCGTGGCACGCAGCTACGGAGCGAAATTGTATACGGAGGAAAAACGCATTATACATACGGCGCCCGAAAGGCTTAGTGCCGTGAAAATGATTCGCACGATGCCACACCCGGGTTTTCCTACGGATGCACAGGCGCCCGTGATGGCGGCGCTTTGTCTGGCGCAGGGCACCGGGATTATTACGGAGACCATATTTGAAAACCGATTCAAGCATGTTACGGAACTGATGCGTATGGGTGCTGACATTACGGTGGAGGGGAGAATCGCCGTCGTCCGTGGTGTGGAGCATTTAAGCGGAGCAAATGTATGTGCGATGGAACTGCGCGGCGGTGCAGCACTGGTTGTTGCTGCGCTGGGTGCACAGGGGGTAACGCGTATCGGGAAAATCGGATATATAGAACGCGGCTACGACGACATTGCCGGTGTGCTTGCCGGTGTGGGCGCAAAAATCAGAAAGGAAACAGAGGATGAAAGAGATGAAAAACAGGCGTGTCCTTCCTGTCCATGAGGACATCCGCGAGCGGCATCGCAAAAGGCAACTTAAAAAGAAGCGTGTCCGGTTCATATTCTTTTGCATCAGTATGCTGCTTTTGTTTTTAGCGGCGGCGACGGCGGTTGTATTTTTAACGCCGTGGTTTCATACCCAAGCCGTGATTGTACAGGGAAACGCACAGGTAGACAGCGCCGACCTCATTGAAGCAAGCACCATCAAAAAAGGGGAGAGCATTTTTGCGGTTAGTTTAAGCAGCGTGGAGGAAAGACTTTTGCAAATCCCGTATGTCAAAGCGGCAACCGTAAAGCGAAAATTGCCGAATACCATCGTGATTTCGGTGCAGGAAAGTACGGCGGTGGCACGCATAGAAAAAGAGTCTATGCAAATTTGTCTCGACGAAATGGGCGAAGTGGTTTATGCGGGGGCAAATCCGCCCGAAAATCTGATTTTGGTTTTGGGTGTGCCGGTGGAGGAATACACATTGGGCGCGCCGCTATTACTTGCAGACGGCAAAGCGCCCGCACTTTTGATGGAATTTATCGGTGCTGTGCGTGAAGTCGGGCTGCTGGGTAACATCCACAGTGTAGATATGACGGTGGCGGAGAATATCAAAATTACCTACGGGCAAGGACTGACGGTACTTTTTGGTGACAGCTATGATTTGAAGCGTAAACTTTTAACATTTATGGAGATTGCACACGAATTGCCGGAGAATGCAAAGGGTGAAATTGACCTGCGAATCAGCGGCAAGGGCTTTTACCGTCCGTAATTTTGAGTTAAATGTAAAAAAATTATAAAATTTAATATTTTTTTAATAAATTCTATTGAACAAATGAAAAAAATGTTGTATAATAACATTTGATTAAATATTGATTACATTTAAGTTACAAAGGATAGAGGAGGCGCTTGAATTGTTTGATATTGAAGTTGAAACAAGCAATGTTGCGAAAATTAAAGTCATTGGTGTCGGCGGCGGCGGTAACAATGCCGTAAATCGCATGATTGATGCCGGTGTAAAATGTGTAGACTTTATTGCGGTAAATACAGATGCACAGGTTTTAAAGGACTCCAAGGCTGTTGCGAAGATGCAGATTGGCGAAAAACTCACCCGTGGTCTGGGCGCAGGTGCAAATCCGGAAATCGGCGAAAAGGCTGCAATGGAAAGCCGCGATGAAATCGAGGCAATGATTAAGGGCGCTGATATGGTATTTATTACTGCAGGTATGGGCGGCGGTACCGGTACGGGTGCGGCAGCTGTAATTGCAGGCATTGCGAAGGAGATGGGCATTTTAACCATCGCTATCGTAACCAAGCCGTTTACCTTTGAAGGTCGTCCGAGACTTGCCAAGGCGGAAATGGGTATTGCAAAACTGCGTGAAAATGTGGATGCGATTATGACCATCCCGAATGACAACATTTTGAAGGTTGTAGATAAGAACACCACGCTTGCCAACAGTTTCTTAATGGCAGACGATGTACTCCGTCAGGGTGTGCAGGGTATTTCCGATATGATTGTCGGTACAGGATACATCAATGCCGACTTCGCCGATGTAAAGAGAACCATGGAAAATTCCGGTATCGCACACATGGGCGTGGGCGTTGCAAAGGGCGAAAACAAGGCATCAGAGGCAATCAAAATGGCGATCGAAAGTCCGCTTCTGGAAACCTCTATTGCAGGCGCAAGAAATGTGCTTGTTAACATCACGGGTGACAAAAACCTTACCTTGTTTGATGCAAATGATATCATGAGCATGGCAAACGATTTGGTGGATTCCGATGCGGAAATCATCTTCGGTGTGGTTATTGATGAAAACCTCGATGATGAAATGCGCGTAACCGTTGTCGCAACGGGTTTTGACAGCGCAAGACCGGCTGCGCCGGCGGCAAAACCGGCTGAGGAAAAGAAGGATGATTTCTTCGGTAGTCTCATCGGTAAGACCGAGGAAGTTGAGGCACCGGCAGCGGAGGATGCGTCGTTTGCGCCGACTGCGAGTGCAGAACTTGAAAATGTAGACATCCCGAATTTCTTAAAGAATAAGAATTTCTAAAACATTTTAAAGGACGGCGTTGCCGTCCTTTTTTACAAGGTATATCCTATGAAAGAAAATATAGAAAAGCTATCTTTGCCCGAGCAGTTTGAACTTGCCAAGCAAAAGGCGGCGCAAATCACGGCGCGCAGGCGAAAGACGAAAAAAGAGCTGACAGATAAATTAAAAATGCTTGGTTTTGATGTGCAGGTGTGTGATGCCATCGGCGCGTGGGCGCAGGAATATTATTTTATAGACGATGCTGCCTATGCGCGCGACTATGTTGCATCTGCATCGAAAAAGTACGGTAAGCGCAGAATTGTGCAGGCGCTTCGCTTTAAGGGGATTGCCCCTGAGGTGATAGAAGATGCGCTCGCTGAATTTGATTTTGAAGATGCGCCGCAAGAACTTTGCGCGCAGGTGCAAAAAAAGCTCGGCGGACAGACGGACAGAAAAAGCATCGACAGGGTTGTGCGTTCATTTTTGATGCGCGGCTATAACTATGACGATGTGCGCCGTGCGATAGAGCAGGCAAAAATGAACATTGCATCAGAGGAGGATGACTTTGGGATATAAGATTGCGGTTGCATCTTTGGGATGCGCTAAAAATTTAGTGGATACGGAAAATATGCTTGGTATCCTTTTAGAGCAAGGACATACGCTTACGCTCGAGCCGGCTGAGGCAGATGTGATTTTGGTCAATACCTGCGGTTTTATCGGTGATGCGAAAAAAGAATCCATTGACACGATTTTGGAAATGGCAGATTACAAGATAAGCGGAAACTGCAAAGCGCTTTTGGTGGCAGGTTGTCTTGCCGAGCGGTATAAAGAGGAAATATTAGACACGATTGCTGAGGTGGATGCCGTCATCGGGACGGGCGATTTTGATAAAATTGCCGAAGTGCTTTTTGCCGTGCTTGGCGGCAAACGCATTGCGCTTTATGGCCACGCTGATACCTACGACATGGAAAACCTGCCTCGTGTAACGACCACGCCGCCGCATACGGCATATTTAAAGATTGCCGAAGGGTGCGACAATCATTGTACCTACTGCGTTATTCCGTCGCTGCGTGGTAAATTTCGCTCACGCAGCATCGAAGATGTTTTCACAGAGGCACAGGCGTTGGCGGAAAACGGCGTAAAAGAACTGATTTTGATTGCACAAGATACAACCCGGTATGGCACGGATATTTACGGCGAATATGCACTCGACAGGCTATTGGAAAAACTTTGTACCCTAGAGGACATCCGCTGGATTCGCTTGCATTATATGTATCCGGAAGCGATTACGGATGCGCTTTTGAAAACATTTGCTGAAAATAAAAAAATAGTAAACTATTTTGATATTCCCGTGCAGCATGGTTCGGATGCGGTGCTGCGCCGTATGTGTAGGCACACAAACAAGCAGCAGATGCGAACGCTTTTTGAAAAAATCCGCAAATACTGTCCGGATGCGGTGCTGCGTACGAGCGTGATTGTGGGATTTCCGGGTGAAACGGAAGCGGAATTTAACGAGCTTTTGGAATTTGTGCGCGCGGTGCGCTTTGACCGTCTCGGTGCATTTACCTACTCGAAAGAGGAGGGTACGCCGGCGGCAAGAATGCAAAATCAAATCCATCCGGCTACAAAAAAGGCGCGTGCGCGCCGCGTGATGGAGCTTTCCCAAACTATTTCTAAAGAAAAAAATGAAGAAAAACTCGGCTCGGTTTTGGAAGTTGTCTGCGAAGGCTATGACGAGGAAAACTTTATGTACTACGGTCGCAGCCGTGGCGACAGTCCGAATGTGGATGCGCTTGTTTACTTTGCCGCCACGCGGGATTTAACCGTCGGTGAGTTTGTAAATGTAAAAGTGCTATGCGTGGAAGAATACGATTTGATAGGAGAGATGACAAATGAATTTACCGAATAAACTGACCTTGATCCGCATTGCAATGATTCCCGTATTTTTGTTCTTTTTGATGACGGCGTTTGTGCCGTATTCGGTATATATTGCGCTTGCGGTATTTATTATAGCGGCGGCGACGGATGCGCTCGACGGGCACATCGCGCGCTCGCGCAATCTTGTAACGGATTTTGGCAAATTTGCCGACCCGCTGGCAGACAAGATTTTGGTGCTTTCCGCATTGATTGGTTTAATTCAGCTCGGTCAAATTGGGGCAATTCCGGTGATTATTATTATCGCAAGAGAATTTATGGTAACGGGACTGCGTATCGTAGCCATCGGTGCGGGCAAGGTGATTGCCGCAGGACTTTCCGGTAAAATCAAAACGGTGCTTCAAATGATTGTAACCATACTTTTGATGGTGATTTATCCGTTTAGGGCACAGGTTTTTGCGCTCGAGGTCATTGCACAAATCGGCATCTGGGCGATGGTGGCGATTACCGTATATTCCGGCGCAGAGTACATCATTCAAAACTGGAGCATTATTGATTACAAAAAATAATTTTTTATTAAAAATAAAAATGAATGTATAAATCGCGCATCGTCTGCGTAAATTATAGTCAGCACAAAAAAATTATAAACGGAGGTTTTGTCATGGCTATTTTAGATACGATTGCGCTGATTTTGGTGATTGTCGGCGGTTTAAACTGGGGCTCCATCGGTCTGTTCGGTTTAGATTTTGTCGGCGGCATATTTGGCGGTATGGATGCGGTGTTTCCGCGTATTATCTTTACGGCAGTCGGCATTGCGGCGCTGTGGTGCATCACGCTTTTGTTTAAAGACAAAATGTATAAGTAAACAATAAAAAAAGATGCGAAAGCATCTTTTTTTATTGCTGTGCGGCTAGTTAAGGGGCATCTTATGTTGATTTTATAATGATTTCAAGCAAAGCTTGAATCAATAAAGCGTGAAGAATTATGGCATAAAATACCTCGCATTTCAATTAAAAAATCAATTCGTGTCCGTGGTAAAAAAAGTATTGCAATTTATCAGACAATATGATAATATGATGTTGTAAAATATGGAGGTGTTTCTTTTGGATAAGAAAACAGTTGTTATAACAAATGAAATGGTAAAAAAGTATGTCTCAATCGATGATGTGATTGAGTGCGTTGAAAATGTGTGGAAGTGGTATGGAGAGAAGAAGGTTATTATGCCACCGAAAATCACAACAGATATGAGCAGCCTGGGTGTTAAAGGCTGGTTTAATTCTATGCCGTCATACATCGGACCTCTGGATTCTGCCGGTATTAAGGTTGTTGGCGGTTATGATGATAACCCCAAAAAAGGATTGCCTTTTATTCGCTCAAATATTTTGGTGACAGACCCGCATGACGGCTTTTTGAAGGCTTTGGTCTGCGGCGACTGGATTTCTGATGCCAGAACAGGTGCTCAGCCTGCAATCGCTATGAAATATTTAGCTGCAAAAAGTGATATTATCACTGTGATTGGTGCCGGTCGCCAGGCTTTTTACGCTGTAACCTGTATCAGTCGTGTACATAAAATCAAGCAGCTGCGTATTTGCGATATTTCCAAAGAGGCAAGAGAAAAGTTTGCTTCTTACTTCCCGGATGCTGATTTTGAAATCGTACCTTATGAAAGCAATGAAGAGGCATGCAGAGAGTCTGATGTTATTATCACCCTCACCACAGCAAATGCCGTATTGGTTGAAGAACCATGGTGTAAGCCGGGATGCCTTGTGCTGACTATGGGCTCTTTCCAGGAAGTATCTGATGATATTGCCAGAAAGTTTGATAAGCTCTACCTTGACCATATTGCACAGGGGTTGCATCGCGGTCAGTTCCTGCCTATGGCACACCGAGGCGAAATTACAGAAGACGATTTTGCTGCTGAGGTTCCTGATATTGTTGCCGGGAAAAAACCGGGCAGAACCGATAACAATGAGCGCTTAATGTGCGAGCTTGTTGGAATGGGAAGCCCTGATTTGTGTGTTGCAACACTTGCTTACAACAGAGCAATGGAGTCCGGTGAAGTTCTGACTGAAATTGATATGATAGGTTAATTATAAAAGACCTGACCGATTACCGGTCAGGTCTTTTATAGTTGTTGACGAATCGTGAAAAATGAATTATAATATATCAAATTATGCCTGTAAGGAAATGTAAAAAACAAAAGCGCAAATACTGAATTGGAATTAAACAAATTTCTAAGAATAATTTTTATTCATAAAACCCAAAAAAGTTTGCTTGATTTTTTATTTTCAAGGGGTGAGATAATGCAAAGAGACACACGGCTGGATGTTATAAAAACCATCGCTTGTTTTTGCGTGGTGGTGATTCATATATGCTCTTATACATCGACTGTCGGCTCAATAAACTGGTATGGCAATGTTTTTTGGCGTGCGCTGTGCGGTGCGGCAGTGCCGTTGTTTTTGATGTGCAGCGGTGCTTTGTTTTTGCAACCAAAACCGCTCTCGCTTAAAAAACTGTATTTAAAAAACCTGCTTCGTGTTCTGGTGGCAGGCTTTGCGTGGGCATTTGTATATAAAATACATCATATTTGCGTTGCAGGTACGCTCACGCCGTCCCTGCTTTGGCAGGCGATAAAAGAAGTTTTGTTGTTTCAGCATGAATTTCACTTATACTACATACAGATTGTGTTGGTTTTGTATATTGGTATGCCTGTTTTACGCGTGATTGCCGTGCATGCAACCAGGAGGGAGATTTTATATGCGCTTGCCGTTTGGTTTGTATTCGGCATCGTCTATCCGAGCGTTATTGTGTTTTGGCCGTTTCGCCTTTTGGGCGGCGTAGCGAATTTATGGATACTCAATATGATTTATGCTGCATTTGGCTATGCGCTTTTGGGTTACTATTTGTATGCCTATCCTATTTCACTTCGCGCGAGTTTAGGTGCAGTCCTTGCCGGATTTTTAATTACATTTGTTTCTACGGTGGTCGGCAGCTTGAAAACCGGCGTGCTCTATGAGCAGTTTTTGAGCGGTATGTCCGTAGGATGCGCCCTGCTTGCTGCCGGTATCTACGGCAGTTGCCTGCATATAAAGAGAACTCTGCCCGCTGCGGTATATGTATCCAAAGCTTCGTTTTTAGTTTACCTCGCGCATATGCTTTGGATAAATTTTTTGAAAGACAATTTGCATATCACAGCGGATTGCTTTTCCGCATGGCTTTCCGTACCAATTTTGGCCATTGGGACAATCGCAGTTTGTACGGGTTTATATTTTGTGCTGTCGCACATTCCGGTCGTGAAAAAGTGGCTGATTTAAAAAGGGTGTCCGCAGACACCCTTTTTTGCTGAAATGATTTGCAGGATACTCAAAAAAGCGGGCGATTTAACATCCGCACATTTAATTTAATATCGCTATCGCTAAATTCAAGTATGCGGCAAAGGTAACCCATAAAAAGTACGGAATTTGCAGGTATGCGGCGAGCGGAGACACAGCGTAAAACTTAAAGAGCATTCGCAAGATCAAAATCCATAACAAAAGCAACCAGAAAAACGAAAACCAAAAGGCTTGCAGATTGAAAAACAAAATACTCCAAAAGAAATTGACTGCGAGTTGGAGCGCATAGACGGCAAGTGCATCGCGCCTTTGCGGCTCGGGTGCATCGCTGCGGGAGTATACGATGGCGGCGGAAATGCCCATCAGTGCATACAAAATCGCCCAGACAACGCCGAAAAGCCAGCCCGGCGGCGCAAGCGGCGGCTGTACGATGCGCGAATAGATATCCATACTGTCTTTGGTCAAAAGCGCGGATAAACCGCCGATACCGAGCGCAACGGCGATGGAAATCACATACGGTTTAAATTTTTTCCACATAAAAATCACCTCGGTAACAGTATATGTACCGAGGCTGTTTTTATGCTTTGGGAATATATTTATTCGGTGAGTGTCCGCAGTGCAGTTTGAAGGTTTTGGAAAAATAGGATAAATTTTCAAAACCGCTTTGCATACACGCTTCTGCGACGGTGTACTTGCCACTTTGCATCAGTTTTCTTGCATTTTCGCAACGCAGGGAATTCACATACTTTACAAACGAAACACCCGTTGCCTTTTTAAATTCGCGCGAAAAATGGTACTGACTTAAATTGACAATGCCTGCCACTTCGCTGATGCTGAGTTTTTGCGTGAAATGCGCGTGGATATAGTTAAGCGTCGCTTTGATGTTTTCCACCGTCTTGCTGGCGAAACGCTTGCGTACACCCTGTGCATTTTTAGAGTGGAAACGGGCAAGGTACACCAAAAGATTCAGTACGGCAGAGCGTATGGCGGCATGATAAAATGTCAGATTGCGGTCAGCAAAACTTTCTGCAACCTGCGTAAAAAGTGCACTTGCCTTTCCGTCCTGAACATGATTTTGAAATAAAAGCGTTTCAAGATGGATATCATTTTCAATGCAAAATTTATTGTCAACCGTCAGGGAGTAGTAGCATAGCTCCTCCGTGGAGACGACACAGTGCAAACTGTTTTCGTTGATGATAAAAATATCGCCGGGATTTACGGGAGTTGTGTGTGTATCGCATAGCACCGCACCTTTGCCGCCTGTAAAAAGAAGAAGCTCCATATGACTGTGCCAATGCGCCAGGCTATGGTTTTTTTCTGCTGATTTGCCTGCCGGGTTGTATTGGAAGACAAATGGCAATTTTGCGCCGGACAGGGTAGGGGTTTCGTAAAAATCAAATTTCATCAAATCACTCCGAAATAGCAAAATAATGTTAATAGCGCACAAAAGAATGTCTTGCCTTTTCTATAAAACAGTATACAATATGCCTCAAGAAAAGACAATAAAAAGTTTTATGGTGCATCAAAAAATATTAAAACCGCAGTATTGTGCTGGCTCAATGAAATTTTTGTGCGAAATATTTGACAGGCCTAACTTTTTTGTATACAATGGATACGAAGTTTGAAATCAGCGAAATTTTGGAGGGACCGTATGCGGATTTTAATTGATGCGGACGGCTGTCCTGTCGTGCGCGCCTGCGTGCGTATTGCAAAAGAATACAAAATTGAGTGCATCATTTACTGTGACAGCGCACATGAAATCGAGGTGGATGGTGTCCAAACCGTTACGGTTTCAACAGGCGCAGACAGTGTGGATTTTTATTTGGTGAACCAGATTGAAAAGGGCGATATTGTGCTGACGCAGGATTATGGTCTTGCGGCGATGTGCCTTGGAAAAGGGGCGCGCGCTTTAAATCAGAGCGGCATGGTGTATGGCGCAGACAATATGGATGCGCTTTTGTTTTCCAGATACAGTGCAAAAAAGGCGAGAATGGCGGGCGAGCGGGTTCGTGGTCCCCACAAAAGAAAGCCGCAGGAAGATGCGGCTTTCGAGAAGGCTTTGCGCCAAATGTTAGATTAAGAGTCAAACAACGCCTTACATGGCAAAAAGCATCTTTTTTAAAGATATTCAATGTCCTGGCTGTGGCGCAGGGGATATGCGGTAATTTTATCCGAATTTAAATCCGCCTTGTGCATATTTACGGCGCGGATGCGGCGGTTTTCATAGGTGGTATAATAATAAATGCCTGAAGCGGTGTTACAGCATGAACTGTACACCGTTTTTTCATTGCCATTTTCGAGGCGCACGCAGCCGTTCGTTTGCGAAACACTTTCTAAAATGTGAAAAAATTGGCTGACACTTTCTTCCTCGCTTTCGCCCGACAGAGAGTTTTGCGCCGTAAAGGCGGCGCGCACGAAGCGGGACGCGGAAGATAAATCGCCGGGCAACCCGAATGCACCGAGTCCCCGACTGTACCCGCTTTTTGGAAGCGCATCGCTCAGGCGGTTTTCCTGTGCTGTGGCGCTCAGATGTGCATAGGCACGCAAATTTGCAATCTGAAAGTCAAATGGGGGTGCATTGGTTAAGATGCCAACGGGATTTTCATAGAGTTGCATGCCGCTTTTTACCGGCTCTATGACCAAACTTTCGTGTGGATCGGAAACAATCCAATGCAGTGTTGTATTGGGCAAATCTGCACTGAAAGGCAAATCGACAATTTGAAGGTTTTTTAGTTTTTCATGTACCTGAAAAACGGTTTCGCAGGCGGCCATGAGATAGGAAATCACTTCAAACGGCGCAAGCGCAGGTGCATTTGTCGGCGGCGGATAATAAGCATATTCGGGGAAATTTAAGGCGGCAATGCTTAAACCACGCTCATTTACAGCATCATAATATAGCGCAGTGGCGTCTATGGTGGTTGCCATGCCGACAAAGGCAAAATGCTTGGCGAGTGTGGGCAGGCGGCGAAAGGACAGCGGCAGATTGCGCGGTGTGAGCACAACTTGTTCGCCTAAACTTTGCTCCAAATCGAGATTGCGCCCGAAATAGTGGTGTTTTGTTTTATAATTTACGGCAGTACACATACATTTATTTCACCTCGGTTACATTATGTGCAGATGCCCTGCTTTTTATTGACAATTTATTTGGAATTTTATATACTTATTTGCAGAAGATTGTAGAATGTAAGGAGAAAAAAGATGGACAGACGAACGATACACAGACGCGGCAGTTATAAAAATCAAAAAAAGAACGGCGGTTTCGGGTGGGCATTTTTAGCGGTTGCGGTGATTGTCGCCCTGGGTACGGCGCTGTATTTTGTGTGGCCGATGCTTACAGATAACACAGAGCAAAAGCAGAATGTAGTGCAGGAAAAACCGCATACGGATTTGACGGCAAAGTCGGTGCTTGCCGATATGACCTTAAAAGAAAAGGTGTATCAAATGCTTTTTGTCACCCCGGAGTCGATTACGGGTGTAGGGCAGGTTGTTGTCGCCGGGGATACCACGCGTGCGGCGATTGAAAGTCAACCGGTCGGCGGACTTGTGTATTTTGCACCGAACCTGATGTCGCGCGAGCAGGTGAGCGATATGATTTCGGCAACACAGGGGTATTCAAAAATCGGACTTTTTACAGGGATAGACGAGGAGGGCGGTCGCGTATCACGCCTGACGGAAAATCCACAGCTCGGATATTCACCGCTGCCTTCGATGAAAGAAATCGGGGAAGGCGGCGAGCCGCAGGCGGCATATCAGCATGGCAAGACTCTGGCAGAGAGATTGACTAAGCTGGGATTTAATGTGGATTTTGCGCCGGTGGCGGATGTTTTAATCCATTCGGACAATACGGAAATCGGCAACCGAGCGTTCGGTCGGGATGCCGAAACGGTCGCTTTTATGGTGCCCGAGGTCGTTTCCGGTTTACAGGAGGGCGGCGTGCGTGCGGTGCTTAAACATTTTCCGGGGCACGGCAGTGCGCTTTCGGATGCACATACGGGCTATACAGAGAGTCTGCGTACCTATGACCAACTGCGTGAAACGGAGTTTTTGCCATTTGCGTCGGGCATAGAGGCGGGCGCAGATTTCGTGATGGTTTCGCACATCACCTTGGTCAATGAGGTCGAGGAGGATGTAGCGGCATCCCTGTCGTATGAGGTCGTGACCGAATGGCTCAAAGAAGAACTTGGCTTTGAGGGCATCATTATCACGGATTCGTTTGCGATGGGTGCCATTACGGAGCATTATTCGCAGGCGGAGGCGGCTGTGCTTGCCGTAAAAGCAGGGGTGGATATGATTTTAATTCCGGCAGATGTAGCGGCAGTGGCAGGTGCAATTATGGATGCGGTGGAAAGCGGAGAAATCAAGGAAGAGCGCATTGATGAAAGTGTGTCAAAAATTTTGATGTGTAAAGATAAAATGGGATTGTTGAAGTAAAGGGCAAAACAAAAAAAGCTGAACGGACAATAAAGTCCGTTCAGCTTTTTGTTATTTTATTTTTCCAAATCGTACATATACGAGCCTTTGTCGCGCAACACATGCAGGTTGTCGAGCGATGCGCCCGTACCCTTTGCCACGCAAGAGAGCGGGTCATCTGCTAAGTATACATGAATGCCCGTCTTTTCCATAAGCAGTTTATCGAGGCCTTCAATCATCGCACCGCCGCCGGTCATCACAATACCGTTTTCGGCAATATCGCCCACGAGTTCGGGCGGTGTGCGCTCAAGCACGGAGTGTACGGCATCGACAATCTGTATGGCAACTTCGTCGAGGGCATCGCGCACATCCTCGCTGGAAACATTGATGGACTGCGGCAGACCGGTCAAAAGCGAACGACCGCGCACCTCCATAAAGGTTTCCTTACCGTTGGGGTACACGCTGCCGATTTCCTTTTTGAGTTCTTCCGCCGTTCTGTCACCGATAACCGCATTAAACTTTTTGCGGATGAAGCGCACGATGGCATCGTCAAATTTATCACCTGCCACTTTGATGGAGGTGCTCACCACGATACCGCCGAGAGAAATGACCGCAATATCACTTGTACCACCGCCGATATCCACAATCATACTACCGCACGCACGGGCAATATCAATGCCCGCACCGATGGCTGCCGCGATTGGCTCTTCGATTAAGTAAACCTGTCTGCCACCTGCCTGCATAGCCGCATCTATTACGGCTCTTTCCTCCACCTCGGTTACGCCGCTTGGTACACAAATCATAACTCTCGGTTTAAACAGACGGTTCTTTGTCACCTTGCGGATGAAGTATTTGAGCATCATCTCGGTCGTGGAGTAGTCGGAAATTACGCCTTCACGCATCGGACGCACTGCGGTGATGTTCCCCGGTGTACGACCGAGCATTTTTTGCGCTTCCGTACCAACGGCGTAGAGTTTGCCCGTGCCTTTGTCGATGGCAACCACGCTCGGCTCGCACAAAACGATGCCCTTGTCCTTGACATGCACCAGCACCGATGCGGTACCTAAGTCGATACCGATGTCGGTGGACATGCCAAACATGTTTTTAATTTTAGAAAAAAAAGAACTTGCCATTCTTCTGCCTCCTGAGGGGATAACACCCCAAATATATCATAGCTAATATACTCATTATATACCATTTCCTGCTTTTGTCAAGTAGAACTCGACGCAGAATTTTGCGGGTGCGGTTTACATAATCACATAAAATTCGGGAATTCAGGCGAACTTTTATGTTTTTCCACAGAGTTATCCACAAAAAACATATGTTCTGCACATAGTTTTCCTTGAAAATACGCATTTTGCAAAAAGTTATCCACATAACATGTGCAAAAAACGGAACGGTTTTCCACATGAAAGAGGTTTACATAATGTAAAATTTGATGAATTTTAGAGAAGAAAAGCGGTGTAATTGACCTGTAATTAAAATGTAAGAATGGTCTGAAATGCAGTCATATCAATGGATTGAGAGAAATTTCATCCGTGACGGGACTTTTCAAAAAATGAAAAGTATGCTATGCTATAATTGCTGCGTAAAGTGGCAGGAAATGGGGAGATACATATGAAAAAGTCTTATATAAAAGGATTTATTGCAGGTCTTCTGGTGGCGGGGCTTTTGATGAGCGCGCCGGCGATGGCTGATGCGTTATACGAAACGATTTATGTGCTCGTCAACCGTGTAAAGATTGTCATTAACGGTCAACCGGCGGACATAGATTCTTTGGTATACAACGGGCGCACCTATGTGCCGCTTCGTGCCTATTCGGAACTTTTAGACAAAAGTGTGGATTATGATGATGAAACGATGACCGTTACGGTGCAAGACCGTGAGCAGTCGCTGATTATGAGCAAGGAAATTGCCTTTTTGGTGAACGGCGAAGCGGTGCGTGTGAGCACATTTAAGCAAATGCTCAACTGGTTTAAATACAACTTGGAACTCGGACAGATGGACGCGCAGACCTATGCGGATTTTAAAGAGTTCGTGCGGCAGGAAACCGTCTCAAATTACATTGTGCATCAGTATGCGTCGGATGTGGGTATTCAAGTGAGTAACACGGAAAGGACCAGTCTTAAAGCGCAAATTGATGTTTATGCCAACAACTTTGGTGGGATGGAAAGCTTTGTTAAAAAACTCGAATCCTTCGGCGTGACATACGATTTTTATTACTGGTTGCAGGAAACGGCACTTTTGCGGGATAAACTTACCGATATTATCATTGACCCGGTAACGCAGGAAGATATTGAGCAGTACTATCAAACGAATATTGCCCTTTATGCAAGACCGCTTGTAACGGCAAAGCACATTTTCTTAAATAAAAATGACGATAACGGTCATGCGCTTCCGCAAGCAATGCGTGAGGAAAAAAGAGAGTTGATTGAAGAAATTTTGCTGACCATGCAACGCGGCGAAGCAAATTTTGATACACTGATGCATCGGTATTCCGAAGACAAGGGACTTGCGGCTTATCCGGATGGTTATACCTTCGGCACAGGCGAGATGGTGACGGCATTTGAAACGGCGGCATTTTCGCTCCAGCCGGGGCAGATGAGCGGCATCGTGGAAAGCGAACTTGGCTACCACATTCTGATGGTGACCAAGCGTGAAACGCAGTATACACCGCTTGAAAGCGTCAAGGTAACCATTTATAATTCTCTGCGTAATGAGCGCTACTTCAAGTTTGCTCAACCGCAGATTCAAAATGCGTATATTCTGCGTAATACAGAGGTTTACGACTCGATTTGAGGTGAAGGATATGGTGAAAATCGGTAACGATTGGGACCGTGTATTAGGCGGAGAATTTGAAAAGGATTATTATTTGAAACTGCGCGGCATTTTAGCGCAGGAGTATAAAACGCATACGGTCTATCCGGATATGTATTCGATTTTCAACGCCCTGAAACTGACCGGTTATGCAGACACCAAGGTCGTCATTTTGGGACAGGACCCGTATCACGGACCGGGGCAGGCGCACGGTCTGGCATTTTCGGTGCAAAAAGGGATCGCAATTCCGCCGTCACTTTTGAATATGTACAAAGAACTAAAAGACGATCTGGGATGTTACATACCGGACAACGGTTTTTTGGAAAAATGGGCAAAGCAGGGCGTGCTTTTGTTAAACACATCGCTGACGGTGCGGGAGGCGTGCCCGAATTCGCATCAGAAAATCGGCTGGGAGATTTTGACGGACTGCATTATACAACGGCTCAACGAAAAGCAGACGCCGGTGGTATTTTTACTGTGGGGTGCAAATGCGCGTGCAAAAAAGGTGTTTGTTTCCAACCCCATACACACGGTGCTTGAAGCGCCGCATCCGTCGCCTTTATCGGCAAGTCGCGGCTTTTTCGGGTGTAGGCATTTTTCCAAGGCAAACGACATTTTGCACATCAACGGTATGGCGCAGATTGACTGGCAGATTGAAAATATAAAATAGCAATCAATGCAAAAAAGACCTTGTGGGGCAACCGATAAGGTCTTTTTGTATGCCAATGCAACCGGTACAGAGCGCAGGTCGTCACCGGTTATGCGTGTGGGGATAAGTGCATGCAGGCGCGACAGCCTTAAAAAGTTAGAAAAAACAGAAAAAACAACAAACAAAATTTCGCTTGTAACCATTGATAAATGGGCGTTTTATCAAAGCAGAGAAGAAAAAATAACAAACAAATAACAAACAAACAACAATCAAAGAACAAACGGATAACAACATCGTAATAATGTAAATAATGTAAATAATGTAAAGAAGAATCGCCCTGCGCCGTTGCCTCATATATATACATAAAGCAATAAATAAGGCAATAAATAAGGCAATAAATAAGTCAAGAAAACCCATTGACTTTTTTAAAAAAAGATGTATAATGATATTTGTCGTATTCTGCGATACGGCTAATATACAGCTTGCGAAAAAATGGCAAACTACGAACGCCATGTGAGCAGTAAGACAGGGGATTGATAAATGTCAAAGATTATACGATTGGAGAACATATCCAAAAATTTTGGCAGTACAGAAGTATTAGATAATTTGAGCCTCTCAATCGACAGCAGCTCTTTTGTAACGCTGCTCGGCCCGTCCGGTTGCGGTAAGACCACGACCTTGCGTATTATCGGCGGTTTTGAGATGCCTTCATCAGGAAGAGTGTATTATAATGACACGGATATTACCGACTTGCCGCCGTACAAGCGCAGTTTAAATACCGTGTTTCAAAAGTACGCTCTTTTTCCGCATATGGATGTTTATGAAAATATCGCATTCGGTTTGCATTTGAAGAAGATGAAAGAAAGCGAAATTAAAGAAAAGGTAACACGCATGCTCAAACTCATCAATTTGGATGGGTATGAAAAGCGTGATATTGATTCGCTCTCCGGCGGTCAGCAGCAGCGTGTGGCGATTGCCCGCGCCCTTGTCAACGAGCCAAAGGTACTTTTGCTCGATGAACCGCTCGGCGCGCTGGACTTAAAACTTAGAAAAGAAATGCAGATTGAACTTAAAAATATACAAAAGTCGCTGGGAATTACATTTGTGTATGTAACGCACGACCAGGAGGAAGCCCTGACGATGTCGGATACGATTATCGTTATGAAGGGCGGTAATATTTTGCAAAACGGCACACCGCAGGACATTTACAATGAGCCGCAGTGCGCTTTTGTTGCCGATTTTATCGGCGAATCGAATATTATTGACGGCGTGATGCACGAAGATAAGGTCGTAAGTTTTTGCGGTCGCAAATTTGAGTGTGTGGACACCGGCTTTGCGCCGGATGAGGCGGTGGATGTCGTTATCCGCCCCGAGGATGTTAAGGTGGTTGCGCCCGAGGATGGTCTTTTGACCGGCGTGGTAAAATCGTGTATCTTCAAAGGCGTGCATTATGAAATGGTTATTGATGCACCGGGCTTTGATTTTCTCGTACAGTCCACGCTTGCCAGCAAGGTTGGCTCGTCTGTGGGACTTGCGTTTATTCCGTTTGATATTCATATCATGCACAAGGAGGGATAAGTGTGAAAAAAACGCTTTCTGCCTATCCATACCTTGTGTGGGCAGCACTTTTTATTGTCGTGCCGCTTTTGCTTGTTGCCTACTACGGTTTTACCGTAGAGCAAACGGACGGCTCGATGGTGTTTTCGCTTGAAAATTTTAAGCACTTTTTCACCAGCGAAATCTATTTACAGGCGCTTTGGCGCTCGATTTGGATGGCGGCGGTGGCTACGGCGATTTGCCTGCTTTTGGGCTATCCGGTTGCCTACTATCTTTCGGGTACATTATTTAAAAATAAGGGACTTCTTATTTTGCTTTTGGTTATCCCGATGTGGATGAACTTGCTTTTGCGTACTTACGCATGGCTGATTTTGCTCGACACCAAGGGCATATTCAATACCTTGCTCGGTTTTATCGGGCTTGGACCGTATGAGTTTTTGTATGGCACGCACTCCATCATTTTCGGTATGGTGTATAACTTTTTGCCGTTTATGATTTTGCCGATTCATTCGGTTTTGGTAAAACTCGACGGCTCTTTGATAGAGGCGGCGCAGGATTTGGGTGCAAACCCGATGCGTGTGTTTTTTAAGGTAACGCTACCTTTGTCGATGCCGGGCGTGTTTTCCGGTATCTCCATGGTATTTATGCCGGCGGTTACGACCTTTGCGATTTCCGATATTTTAAGCGGTCGCAAAATTCAACTCATGGGTAATGTGATTGAAAATCAGTTTTTGCGTGCGGACAACTGGAACTACGGTTCCACGATGTCGCTGATACTCATGGTGCTGATTTTAATTACGATGTTTATCTCCTCCAAGGCGGATAAAGATTCGGAAGGGGGCGGTATGTTATGAGCAAGGCACTCAAAAAACTCTATGTCTCTCTCATATTCGTATTTATGTATGCCCCGATTGCCGTTTTAGCGATTTATTCGTTTAACGATTCTAAATTCCGTACGGCGCAGTGGAAAGGTTTTACATTCAAGTGGTATGAAAAACTCTTTGAAAATGACCAGATGCTCGGTGCATTGCAGACAACTTTGTATATTGCGTTTTTGTCTGCGGTGATTGCGACCATTATTGGCACACTTGCTGCGATTGGTATTCACAATATGGGCAAGCGCAGTAAGGGCGTCGTGATGGCGGTAACCAATTTGCCGGTGCTGAATCCGGATATTGTAACGGGTATTGCGCTGATGCTTTTGTATGTATTTGTCGGCATCCCGCTCGGCAGAACATCTCTGCTTTTGTCGCACATTACCTTTAATATTCCGTATGTCATTATTTCGGTGTTGCCCAAACTCGGGCAACTCAATAAAAATATGTATGAGGCGGCGCTCGATTTGGGCGCAAGCCCCGCTTATGCGTACCGCAAGGTTATTTTGCCGGAAATTCTGCCGGGAATTATCACCGGTTTTCTGTTCTCGGTTACATTATCGATTGACGATTTTGTTATCAGCTTCTTTACATCGAGAACGGAGAATTTGTCTATCTATATTTACAATGCAGTCAGCAAAAAGTACGATCCGTCCATCAATGCGCTTTCTACTTTGATGTTTGCGGTTATCTTTATTTTGTTGGTGATTGTAAATAAGCGAAGTGTGAAACAGGAGGAAAAGTAAAATGAAAAAGATTTTAGCCGTAGTTTTAATGCTCACGCTTGTGGCTTGCCTGTTTTCGGGTTGTAGCGACGATAGGGTGACAATTCGCGTGTATAACTGGGGTGAATATATCGACGAGGATATGATTGACCTGTTTGAAGAAGAAACGGGCATCCGCGTGGATTACACCACTTTTAATGACAATGAAAGTATGTATGCCAAAGTTAAAAATGCCGGGGATGATTCCTACGATGTCATCGTGCCGTCAGATTATATGATTAAGCAAATGATTGCAGAAGACATGCTTCTGCCGCTCAACAAGGAAAATCTACCGAATCTTGCCAATGTAGACGATATTTATGTAAATCCGAGTTATGACCCGGAGAGTGCATATTCCGTTCCGTATTTGGCAGGGCTGGTTGGTATTTTGTATAACACCGATGAGGTGGAAGGCGAGATTACAAGTTGGCGCGCTCTCTTTGATGAAAAGTATGCCGGCAAGGTTTGTATGCTTGACTCTATGCGCGACTCCATCGGTCTGACGCTTAAAATGCTCGGTTATTCGATGAACGATACCGACCCGGCGCATATCGAGGAAGCGAAAAATCTGCTGATTGAACAAAAGCCGAATGTGCTTGCTTACGGTACGGACGAACTGACGGAAAAGGTTATGAGCGGTACGGCGGCGATGTCGATGGTATATCCGGGCGAGGGCATCGGCGCAGTTGACGAGCAGCCGGAAAACTTAAAGTTCGTTATCCCGACAGAGGGCAGTAACCTTGCAGTGGATTCGTTTGTAATCCCGAAAAATTCTACGCATCAGGCGGAAGCGGAAGCGTTTATTAACTTCATGCTTCGTCCGGATGTAGCGGCGGCAAATGCGATTGCCAGCGGCTATGCCACCACCAACAAAGCGGCAAAAGAATTGCTGCCGCCGGAGGTTGCAAACAACGACTGTCTGTATCCGAGCGCAGATGTGATGGAAAAGTGCGAGGAGTTTACCAGTGAAAACACCCCGTATGTCGAGGCGTGGAACGAAATTAAAGCAAGATAATCGTGATCGGAAAGTCCGGGTGGATGATGCACCCGGACATTTTTGTTTTTGCAGCAGAAGGTAAACGAGACCAACGCCCTTTTTTAAATCCTTTCTTTTTTTGTATTTTTGCTTGACAATATGGGGAAAATATGCTAGACTAGTGTCTGCGGTTGCGAAGATATGAGCAAAACTGCGTAGATCTGGAGAGGTGTCCGAGTGGTTTAAGGAGCTGGTCTTGAAAACCAGTGATACGCAAGTACCAAGAGTTCGAATCTCTTCCTCTCCGCCACAATTTTATACCATTTTATTCGGTTTGGAGAAGTACTCAAGTAGGCCGAAGAGGCGCCCCTGCTAAGGGTGTAGGTCGGGAAACCGGCGCGAGGGTTCGAATCCCTCCTTCTCCGCCAAAAGACGACAAGTTTCGACTTGTCGTCTTTTACTTTTTACCTATTCACTCTTCACTATTCCCTGAATATAAAAGTGTATTTATATAAAACTTAAGTTCTCCGCCAAAGAAAGAAAAGCATCCACGCAGTGGGTGCTTTTCTTTCTTTGTAGGACATTTTTTGGATGGGATTCGAAGGAGCGGTAGTGAATGACAGTCCGGTGGACTGTCAGAGCCGCGACCGGCTTTTCCGCAGAAAAGCGAATCCCTCCTTCTCCGCCAGAGAAAACACAATTTTGAAAAAAATTGTGTTTTCTTTTTTTGTCCTCAAAATTGATTAGAAAATCTTTTATCGGAAACCGCACCAAAGTTGGTGCGTTAGCGTATTCGCTTGAAATCAATTTCAAGAGGTTGCTTCCATAGTATAAAACTATTGTCGGCTATCACAAGCTGTATTCAAATCAAATTATCATCAAAGACGATGCTACAGAGGATGCTTCACAGTTTTTGCGCTCTTTAAATATTGACGAGGCGGGGAATGTGACATACACGCTTATTCAGGGACAGTCAACCTACGGCGCATGTTGTGCGTCCTCGTTCAAGAATGTTGCGGGGCTTCCGTTTTATCTGGGCAAGGACGGCGTATATACCATTGCCGGCACGATGGTGCAGAATCAAAACAATACCACCCTGCGTAGTCTGCAGATTAACAACCGCTTTCTGCAGGAGGATTTGACAAATGCTGTGCGCTGCAGGCATCGAAGATGGAATACCACGCACAGTAAAATCATATCCCGCCTTTTCAGTTATATTTGCCAGTGCAGGATTGACCTTTTTATGTATTGGGGAATATTACCAAAAAAAGACAAACAATTTAAAAAAATACTGGACTTTTTTTCTGAAATATGATACGATAAATGTAGCAAACTGAGCCAAACACCTTTGTAAAAAATGAAGGTGGGACTGAATGAAGGAGGAACGACTATGAAAAAATGGATTTCCGTTTTGTTGGCTTGTATCTTTTGCATGACGAGCATTGGATTTGTGCCGACCTATATGACAGTATCTAACGCGGAGGAGGCTGTTTTGACCGCACCTTCCATGGAACCGACGACTACGCCGGAACAGCCAAGTATTCCGGCCGGAGCACATATTTTTATAGAAGAAGATTTTGATAAAGCAAGAAGTGGCGATGCTTCCAAGAGCGGAATTTTCCGCGCTGCAACAGCAAAGCATGTGCAGATTGTATCTAAGGGCGGAAGTGCGCTTGGGAGAGGGAATGGATCTGTGCGCTTTTGGCGTGCGGATGGCATAGAGGAGTCGGTGAATGCACAGGTATCCCTTGCTGCAAATGTAAAATCTCTCGTGATTGAGTATGCATTTATGCAAACATCGGGTGCAACGATGCAAGTGATTTTCTACGAGGATTCCGGAAATAAGGGCACCATTTTCAACAGTAGCAAGGTAGACTATCTGACCTATGACGATTGGAATTATGTGCGCTTAGAGCTGGATTTGGAAAATCTGACGGTTACATACATTTTAAACGGAACAGAAGAAGGTAGCACGGAGATCAAAGAACTTACCGGCGACGGGAAAGATATGTATCTTCGCATTGTAGGTTTGCTTCCTTACGACGAAGCTATATATCTGGATGCGATGAACATTTACACATTGGAAGAATATGTTGAGCCAAAGCCGGAAGAGGAAGAGAAACCTGCGGTTGAGTTGACAGAGCCTCCAATGGAGCCGACGACTACGCCCATAAAGGCAGAGATTCCTGACGGAGCGGCTGTTCTTGTTGAGCAGGATTTCGAAAATGTACCGCAAGGCGATGCTTCCAAGAGCGGGATTTTCCGCGCTGCAACAGCACAACATATACAGTTTTTAACTGCGGGCGGAAATGGACTTACGCGCTTTTGGCGTTCAGACGGCATAGAGAACTCGCTGCAGGCACAGGTAACGCTTAGCGACAAGGTGGATACTTTCGTAATTGATTATGCATTTATGCAAACGCCCAACGCAACGATGAAAGTGCTGTTGTACGATGGTGCCGGCAGCAAGGGCACCCTTTTCAGCGGTGATAAGGCGAATAGTCTGACCTATGATGATTGGAATTACCTGCACATAGAGTTGGATTTGAACGATATGACAGCTACTTACAACTTGAACGGAGAGGATGAAGGCAGCGCTAATCTCGTCGAAAGTGTCGACAGAGAAACAGCTGTGTATCTCCGTCTTATAGGTTTATTGCCGTACAACGAAGCTATATATTTAGACGAGTTGAGCATTTATACATTAGAAGAATATAACACCGCAACTATTTTGTACGGCGACCAGCAGGTTATGTGGGAAAATGTGAAGCCCCAAAACCCGCTTTCTGGGAATAGCTATGTCAACAACTTAAAAGCCCATCCGCGCCTGCTTATCCATGATTGGGATGAGATGCGTGCAAAATTGAACACGAGCATGGAAACAAAGCAGTGGTATCAGGAGATTAAAGCCTATGCAGATCAATGCCTTGCGGATGGTATGGCTGAATTTTTCATCAATTCTAACGGTAATGCCGCAAATGCTATTCGTGAGATTGAAGGCAGACTTATGTGCCTCTCCTTTATGTACAAAATGACAGGTGAGAGGAAGTATTTTGAGCGTGCATTAGCAGAAGCTAAGGCATACGGTGACTGGCCGCACTGGTCCGGTTTTTCACATTCGCTTACTACGGCGGAGGGCGTATGGGGTTATGCGTATATGTATGACTGGCTCTACGATGATTTGAGTGCAGAGCAAAAGAAGATGCTTATCGATATCGTAAAAAAGCATGGCCTTCCGCAATTTATCTACGATTACGAGAATAATACCGGCGGTGTGGCAAGTGTAAACAACTGGAACCCGGTATGCAATGGTAGCATGCTTGCTGCTGCATTTGCCTTTGCGGATGAGGAAAAAAATCTTTCGGAATATCTTTTGGAGAACGGACTCAAGTATGTTGTTCGGGCGCTGGAACCTTATGCACCGCAGGGCATGACTGACGAAGGTGCGAGTTATTGGGGCTATGCTACAGCTCATCTTTGTTTTATCATGGATATGGTAGACAACAATTTTGTAGACGGCTTTGAATTACCGGACGCGTATAAGTATTTTATGTACCCGGGTATTTCCGAAACAGGCGATTTCCCGATTTATTTTTCAAGCTCCGTAGGTCAGTTCAACTACGGTGATGCCGGTAGGAGTACTGGCGGCTTTGCCAATGAGGCATTATACTGGCTTGCGGATAAGTTTAATAAACCACAGTATGCATGGGTGGCCAATAAAACACAACGAGACTACGGCTATATGAAACCGGATACCGGCAGTTATATTATGGCATATAAGCCGATCTTTGCCTATGCGTCGTATAATCCGCAAAATGCAAGCTTGGAGCCGGGGACATTTGCGCTGGATCGCTTCTATGATTCTCCTGATAATGCGAACGGTTTTACCATGCGCTCAAGCTGGGACAGCTATAATGAACTTTTTGCGGGTATGGAGGGTGGTTATACCACCGTTTGGCATATGTATTATTCGCTCGGCACTTATGTGATTGACTGGGATGGTGCGCGATTTATTTGCGAAGATACAAATACTGACTATTCATACCAGGGCGACAAGGAAAAGGTGTATTATAAGCGTGCTGAGGCACATAACACATTGATTATGAATCCGACTGCAGCTGCGGAGCAGGAACCGAACGAGGGCGCATTTGTAGTGAAGAGCGGTTCGAGTGACAACACGGCGTATGGTATCCTGGATATGTCGTATACGCATAAAGATTATAAAACTGCATTTCGCGGTATGATGATGACGGATGGTCGCCGTCGTGTGATTGTCCGTGATGAAGTTAAGGCGAAGAGACCTTCGGAGTTTTATTGGTTCAATTCTACGCAAGCAGAGATTACCATTGCCGAGGACGGCAGAAGTGTGCTCTTGGAGCAGGATGGTGCTCGTATGCTTTTGCGTATGCTTGAAGCGCCGGAAGATGCAAGATTCGCCGTAATGGAGCACAAGAGTCTTATCGACGGCATCATAAATATGGACCAGCCGGGCAAAAAACTGTTTGTGCACATGGAAAATGTGCAGGATTTGAATTTTGCAGTGGAATATGTAGGCTTAAAGGATGGAGAAGGTATCCCCGCACCCTGGGAGGTAAAACCGCTTGCAGAGTGGAGCGCTGACGATAACGGTCTTAGCACCGTGGCATCGGCAGGCAGTGCAGTTGTATTAAAACTTGACACGCCGAACGCAATCGCCAAGGGCGAAAAGACCTATGTCGACATAGCCAATTACGATGTTGCGCCATTCACCCAAAACGACAGAACACTTGTTCCGGTAAGATTTATTTCCGAATCTTTTGGTGCAAAGGTCGGTTGGGATGATGCGACACAAACTGTAACCGTCAACTACGGGGATAAAGCAATCTCCTTGCAGATTGGCTCCAATCAGATGTATGTCAACGGCGAGGCAGCTACTTTAGATGTGCCTGCAAACACCTATAATTCCAGAACACTGATTCCGCTTCGGGCTTTGGTAGAAGCGCTCGGCAAGTATGTGCACTGGGACGACAGAGGTTTGATTATCATTTCGGATGATAGCAAGCCATTTGATGCAGACACAGTGAACAAAATGATTGCGGAGCTGAATGTCCGCATCACCGTAAACGGCCAGGACATGACATTCTTTTCTCTTGATCGTGAAAACTATGTGTTAAATGTAAAGAGCGAGGAAGCTGTACCGCAAATTGATGTAGCCACGATTGGTACGGAGAATGTTTCCGTTACCCAGGCAAATGCTGTGGGTGAAACGGCAACTGTTTCGATTGATGGTAAAGTATATAACATCAAAATTGAAAATGACCCGTTCGAAGGCGCAAAGAGTAACGCTGACCCGGAGATGCTTAACGCATTGACCATAGCAAAACAAAAGAAGGCAGGTCCTACACACAATACATTTATTTATGTTGAGGATATAGAGTCTTCTATCAGCTTTGTAGACAGGCCGAAACGCAGTATTGTCGATGGCGTACTCGTATCAAATACTGAACACGCATGGTCGTGTGAAGGTCCGGGTTGGGTTCAGATGGATTTCGGTGCTGTGAAGAATGTATACTCCATGGCCTTTGCAGGTGCCAAGCAAGAATCGCGTAATTATTACTTTGATATTGAAATATCTCAAGACGGTGTAAACTGGACAAAAATTCACGATAGCGGCTCGCAGACAACGCAAGACTGGATGAGTATTATTCCGTTTGGCAATGTGCAGGCAAGATATGTTAAGCTTGTCGGCAGGGGCAATAATACAAGTGCTTGGAACACATGGCTTGAGGTGCGTTTCTACGAATCGGAAGCACAGCAGAAGGAAGACATGTCCTACTGGTCGGTATACTTTGATACAATCGATGTGTCCGGCAAGGTGGGCGAAACGATACAGTTGATCGCCAAGGGCGTTGATATAGCTAAAAATGAGTTTGAACTGCGTGAAGACACACAACTTTCTTACGCTGTTGCAGACCCGTCGATCGCAACTGTTTCTGCTGACGGTAAGGTTACTTGTCTGAAGGCAGGCAGAACAACTGTAATAGTGCGTGCACAGCAAGGTGATTACCATGCAATGGCAGAAGTAGAGGTTGTTGTAGAGTAATCGGAATAACCATTTGTATGTGTTCTCCCATGGTTTAAGGAGGGCGACACATCCGGTTAAATAAAAGAGCTTTTATAGCGTAGCAGTTTGCGAACTGCTACGCTATTTTTATGCAACCGTGATGGTGCATTTGCGTCTTCAAATTTTTTTGAAATGTATTGAAAATATTTTCTGAATATGCTATTATATTTGCAAGGTAAGAGTGCCTGAAATGGCTTATCCATTTCAGGTAAGGCATCTGCGGCTTGTTTGTCGCGGGAAAGCGCTCTTGATGCAGAGGAGCTGTGCATAGGCGGACTACATAAAACGGGAAACTATCCCGGCTAAGTGAGAATGTCTGCTCAGCTTATGTCTGATATGAACCGGATTATAAAAGGAGGAGAAAAACTGTGATTTTAGACGGAATACTGGATATGATTGGCTTCACGGATGAGATGAAACAGCAATATGAAACATGTAAAGCTAAGGCAGGCGATGTGCTCGACATTCTTGCAGACAGCTTTATGAAAGACGAAAAAGATATAGTGGCCGTCATGGAAGAATTAGATTCCATAGACATTAACGGCGTTAGAAAATATGCAAAGTATATGCTTTTCGTTTTGTCCTGCACCGGTCAAGTATATGAAAAATATCAAGAACGCGGCTATTCAGATGAGCTTTATATAGACACAATGAAGGACATCGTGTGCAAGATAAATGAAACGATGGATCGATACGATGAAATAGGCATATTCTGTCCTTGGTGGTATGAGCGTTTCTTTAAGCTCGAAAGGTTTGGTTTTGGCAGAATGCAGTTTGATATAACGACACATCCTTGCGAGGCAGTCGAGGTTGCGGGTCACATTGTCAAAGAGGGGGACCTTATTATAAAAGGCCATGTACCTTCAACAGGTCCGCTCGTTTATGAGGAATGCATGAAGTCATACAAGCGGGCGTATGAATTTGTAAAAGACAGACTTGAAGGAAACCTTCTGCCTGTAGAATATTGGTCGTGGATGCTTTTCCCGCACTATGAGGGATTCTTTAGCGAAAAATCAAATTCAGCGCGTTTTATCGCAGATTATAAAGTTTTTGGCTATCATGAAACAGATGTATTTCATGATGCGTGGAGAATTTTTGGGAAGGACGCAGACAAAGAAAATCTGCCAACAAATACCTCTTTACAAAGAAAGTTTGTTGAGTATATTGGTCCCGGAAAAACATATGGATATGGCAAGGGAATATTCCTGTTTGACGGCGAGAATATAATTAAATAAAATTTCGGCAAAAAGAGATGTATAAATGACAACGGCATGCACCTGCCGATCGTGAAGGACTCCTTTTTATCGGACTTGCCAAAGGGCTGTGTATGCTATTGTGACCATGGAGGTATTTATAATGAATGATATGAATAAATCAAAGGGAAAAGATAAAGAAAATGGGAGTGCTATTGAAAGAAAAGTGTGCGGTGCGGAGGTGAATATGCACAAGATGATTTCTTTATATTTTAAAAATCTTCCGGATGAACTTTATGACGGAATGAACGAATTTGCTGCAGAATATGAATTCGCTGTTGCCAAAGACGAAGGCGAAGCGGATATAAAAGTGAACTGCGAATATACCAAAGAGAGCGTTCTTGAAATTGTACGCAACCAGGATTCGGCGACGGTTAAATATTGCTACAAATCTCATATATTTAGAGCGGTCGGAGACATCCTGCGTAATATGGATAACGAAAACTTCTCTTTATTCAACAAGGTATATTTCGATGACATTTGTGTTATGATTGACTTTAGCCAGGGCAATCAGGCGACGAAAGCCGTACATCTCAAGAAAGTGCTTTTGAGATTTGCAGCCATGGGTATCAGTTCTATGATGATGTATCTTGAGGATGGATATGAGATTGAGGGCGAGCCGTATTTCGGATATATGCGTCCCAGATATACGCAAGCGGAAATTAAAATGCTCGACGATTATGCTTATGCGCTTGGCATGGAGATTGTGCCGTGTATTCAGACGCTCGGACATTTGTCCTATCCTTTACGCTGGGGCGTGTATAATGACATAAAAGAAGACAAAACAACATTGTTGGTAGGCAGCGATAAAACATATGAACTTATAAGAAAAATGCTTATTGCCGCATCTGCACCTGTCAGAACAAAGAAAATTCATATAGGCATGGATGAAGCATTCAATCTCGGACTTGGAGAATACTTAAAAAAGAATGGCTACAAGAAGAGCAGCGAGATCATTCGTGAGCACCTTGACAGAGTTTTGGAAATCGCAAAAGAGCTGCAGCTTGAGCCTATGATTTGGATAGATATGTTCTTTAGAGCTGCGCTAAAAGAAATGGGTTGTCATCAGGTTACATATCGAACCGACAAAGAGTTGGAGTTTGGTGTATCCTATAAGGGGCGTGACGATGCGCCTGCCATGGTTATTTGGGATTATTTCTCGCAAGAAGATATCTCGAGAAATTTAATCAAGCAGAGTCAAAAACTTTCTGACAAACTTGTTATGGCAGGTGCTACGAGAAATCTCCACGGATTTGGTGTATGGCACACACTGAATATAAGAAATGCAAATAACATCTTGCCTAAATGCAAAGAGCAGGGAATACGCAGAGTTATGTCTACCGTTTGGGGTGACAATGGCCCTGAGGGGAATCATTTTGGCGTATTGCTCGGATTGCAGCATTTTGCAGAACATGGTTTTAGTGAAACTGTGGACATGGAGAAGGTGCACGAAAGATTTGAATTTTGCGCCAAATGTGATCCGAAGGCATTTGAGGCGCTCGAACAATTCGATTATCCGTTCCCTGTGCCGGAGGACACCTATATTCCGCCTTGCAATTACAGCAGAACGCTCTTGTGGCAGGATCCTATGCTCGGCTTGTTTGATGCCAATGTAGCAGAGTTTGAGTTGGAAAAACATTACAGTGATCTGGCAGTACAGCTGGAGAAATATGCCAATGAAAACCCGCATTACAAAAAATTCTTTGCGTTTTATGCAGCTGCGGCACAAGCGCTTGCTGCTAAAGCTGACCTTGGCATCAAATTGCATAAAATGTATAAGGACGGAGCGGAACTTGCTCAAGTAGAACCCCTAATCACCCGTGCGATAGATGCAGTGAAGAAACTGCATAATGTTCATAGGGATTTTTGGTTCACTGTAAACAATCCTATGGGTTGGGAAATATTTGACTTGCGTTACGGTGCGGTTTTGTGCAGATTGGAAACGGCACTTTTGAGATTTAAAGACTACTGTAGCGGTAAAATACCCAACATACCCGAACTGGAAGAAAAACAGCTGTATTATAATGGTGCAAAAGAGATGCCGATGGAGATTAATTATCCGAGAATCGTATCGGCTAGTCATGTAGAAACAGTGAAATAATTAAAATCCGATCATCGCTCTGGGCTAGCATGGTTTCGTCGAAGATGAAATCGGCGGTATGAATTTATTGCAAGGAACTTGCAAGTCCGGTAGTTTAGAGCAATTCAGCGGAAGATAAAGGGAATTAAAAAAAGATAAAAGAAGCACAAAATCAAGGCTTTGAGGGGGTAAAATCCTTCAAAGCCTTTTGTGCGCTTAAAAATTTCGTATTGCCACTTTTACCCTCTTTTCTAACTATTTCTGCTAGGAAAATGTTAGATGATGTATTTAAGCGGATGAATTTATAATTTCCTTTTAATCAAGTATATTTCCGTCTGTTGAAATGGTTACAACTCGCCACGGAATAAATTTTCCGCTTGCCTGAAGGGCATTTTTAACGGCATTTTCAATGCCTCCGCAACAGGGAACCTCCATGCGAACAACGGTTACACTTTTTATATTGTTGTTTGCTATAATAGCAGTAAGCTTTTCTGTGTAATCGCCTTCGTCAAGTTTCGGGCATCCGATAAGGGTTATATGCCCTCTGATAAATTCATTGTGAAAGTTTCCATAAGCATAAGCTGTACAATCGGCAGCCACCAAAAGATTTGCTCCGTCAAAGTATGGTACATTCACAGGGACAAGCTTAATCTGAACAGGCCACTGTGTGAGCTGACTTATTGCAGGTGCAAGAGGCGCATTTATATCGCAGATTTCTCTCTTTATTGCCTTTGAATTTGTTCCAGGACAACCGCAAGGGAGCGGTGCTGATGCCTTTTGCTCCTTTGCTTTTTTAACAGCCTCTTCATCGTAGGCGGGGGCCTCTCTTTCTTCAAAGGTAATTGCACCCGTAGGGCAAGCTGGCAGACAATCACCAAGACCGTCGCAATAATCTTCGCGGGTAAGCTTTGCCTTTCCGTTTATCATTTCAATTGCTCCTTCGTGGCAGGCTCTAGCACATAATCCGCATCCGTTACATTTTTCTTCATCAATTTTTATAATTTTTCTTATCATAAAAGGTTACCTCCTTGATTTTCTATTCACATTATAGTATAATAATTGTAACAAGTCTGTTGTATTTACAACGAGAGGTGAATTTAATGAAAAAATTTATTCCGATATTAAAACGCACCCGATTGTTCGCAGGCGTAGGTGAAGATGAAATTGACTCACTGCTTTCCTGCCTTGGCGCAAGGATTTTAGAATACCAAAAGGGTGAGTATGTTTTAAGACAAGGTGAACACATCTCTGATATTATGATTTTGGCAGAGGGAAATCTCCACATACAAAAAGATGATTACTGGGGCATGCGCAGTATATTGGGTCAGATTTCCGTCGGAGAAATGTTTGGCGAGGCGTATGCCAGCCCCGAGAGCGGTGCTATGCTAAATGATGTTGTTGCGGTGGAAGACAGCAAGGTAATATTTTTTGATGTGAAACAAATTTTAACCACCTGTTCTACTGCTTGCCGATTTCACTCTATGGTGGTCAGGAATATGTTTTTTGCAATTTCTGAGAGAAACAGAAATCTTGTCCAAAAGCTCGGTCATATGTCAAGGCGTACGACAAGGGAAAAACTGATTTCATATTTGTCTGAAGAGGCGAAAAAACAAAACAGTTCTAAATTCACAATTCCTTTTAACCGTCAACAGCTTGCAGATTTTTTGTCAGTTGACAGAAGTGCCATGTCAAACGAACTGTGCAAGATGCGTGACGAAGGACTTTTAGAGTTTGAGAAAAATCAATTTGTTTTATTTGAAACGGAGAACTGATATGATAAATAAACTATTTAAAAGCATATTAGACCAAGACACAGCACCTGTGTTGTCTGCGATATGGACGATATAATCGTATATATGAATCCCTCTGCGATAGAGCGTTATCACAAGGATTTGACTGGCAAAAGCATTAAAGACTGCCATCCGCCAAAATCCAATGAAATGATTGAAAAGGTGCTCAGTTGGTTTAAAGAGAGCAAAGACAACATCA
>JAZNLB010000014.1:0-5921 GCA_045578865.1 Clostridia bacterium
AAAAAAATATTTCGTTCGTTTAATTAGCTCTTTAAACTCTGACTTACTTTGTCAGGACGCTGATAACATAATTGCTATCTGCGTTTACTCAAATTCTTTTGACAAGTTCCTTGTTTTTGTCGTACACTGTTTAATTTTCAATGTCCAATGCCTTTGTTTTTTTAAGGCCCGTCGCATCAGCGACTTTGATAGTATACCAAATCCCAATCCTTTTGTCAACACTTTTTTTAACTTTTTTAATTTTGATGCAAATTGCCCCATAAACCTACAATTCTCGACACGCAAAACGCAAAAAGTGTACAAATGGCACAAAACCATTAGTTTCTTTTCATTTTAATTTGCAGGAGCGCCAATACATCTTTTGCATTGAGAACAAATACACAAGCCGCAAGTCCTGCACTGATATAAATTGCACCTTTTACCTGACTGAGCATCACTATTGTCTGTCCGACCAAAAGCGCAACATTCAACAGCAAGCCGGGTATGTTCCACGAAATCTTTACAATCGTGCGCGTATGCACTGCGCGAACGGCAAACTGCACAAAATAACTCACTGCCGTTGCATAAGCTACGCCAAGCGCGCCGAAGATATCTACAAACCAGATGCCCAGACAAATATTGAGCAGAGCTGCAATTGCAGTCGTCATAAGCGTATAGGTGCTCTTTCTGTCAATCATGTATATGCTGGCTAAAAATGTTGAAATACAACCGAAAGTCGTGCCAATCACCAAAGGCGGAATATACTGCCACGCCGAATAAAACGCCGGCGCCGCCAGAATACGAACCGCAAGTTGAGAAAACAAAATCAAACCTGCCGCAACCGTAAATGCCAAAGACCGATACAATGCACAGATACGCGTAAAGAAGTCGTCCCTGCCCTCTTCCTCCGTTACGGCAGAAATCTGCCACGCCTCAGCAAAGATGTTTGCCACAATCATCAATATAGTAGGAATTTTATTCGCTACGGCAAATATGCCCGTTTCGGATTCGCCAAAACTTCCTAATAATATATATCGGCTGGAGATAGACATAATCCATGTGCAAATCGTATTCGGAATCAACGGAATGCAATAAGCCAACATAGAAATCCACAGCGAACGGACAACATTTTTGATGCGAATGAAGCGATGCATACGCACATAGACAAAATCCAAAAGTGCACAAAGCATATCCGTCAGTATGGTTGCAAGCAAATAGCCTTCGATGCCCATACGAAGTACTGCCAAAAATAAAATGTTAAGCCCAATGGTCAGTATGGTAGAAAGCAAGCCGTCCACCGCATAAAATTTAATGTAGCCAATGGCACGGGCAAACTGCGAAAACAGACCATGCGCGCACGACATCAAAATCAACAGGTACATATAAGGTACATACGGCGCAAGCACTTCTACACGATACAAAAGCGGCGAAAAACAGAGCAGCACCAAAAAACCACCTGAAAGTGTAATGCAGCCAGTGGTGAGCACACCTTTTTTGTCTGCCGTCTTCTCCAACCCAAAACGGATAATGGCATTGATGACACCCACACTCGCCAACGGAATCAAAAGGTTGCATGTTTGCAGCACAATATCGACTATACCATATTCCTGCGTTGAAAGAATGTTGGTATATAACGGCAGCATCAAAAAAGACAACAGCTTCGAACTAAATGATGCTATTGCAAAAATAATCGTATTGACAGCCAAACGCTTATACTTTCCCATAAAATCTCCTTTCAACGCAAAAAAGGTATGTTATAAACATACCTTTCACTCATTTTGAACAGAGTGTATTTACGCAAAACAGTTTGTTACGCTCCGATTTTGTTGAGCTCATGAGCCAATCTGGACTTCTTTCTGGCAGCAGTATTCTTTTTGAGTACGCCCTTCGCAACAGCTTGGTCAATCTTCTTAATAACAAGATTGAAGTTTTCAGTTGCAACTGCCTTGTCACCGGCTGTAACGCTTGTTTCGAACTTCTTAATGTAAGTCTTCAGCGCAGACTTAATCATCTGATTTCTCAAAGATTTTGTCTTGATAACCTTAACTCTTTTCTTTGCAGATTTAATATTCGGCAATCCGTTCACCTCCATATCCATGATAAATCACTAAGATAGTTTAACACATAAGATTTAAAAAAGCAAGAAAAATTTTAAAAAATTACAACTTTTTTATTCTTTGCTATATTTTAGTATGACATCGATGTTTAAAAATTCTGCCTTTTTACATCCGTTGTGCTCCAATATGCAAATCCCTCTTATTTTAAATACTTGGAAATCGTTTCAACATAATGCGAACCAATGCCGATACATGTTATCTGCTTATAGTCAATTTCTATTGGTTTTTCATCCCAAACACCAAGTCCGTCAAAGCAAAGCACCCGCGCCTGCTTGTCCAAAGTCTCTACGATTTTGCCAACATAAAACCGGCTTTCCTCATAGCTCTCACAGTCAATGGCTACGATTTTACCACTCTTTTGCAAGTCAATGCACAAAGATTTCACGCTGTCCAAGCTGACCTGCGGTGCTGACAAATCCAAATGTGCATTTTCTGCCTTGATAATCTTATCATTAAACACTTCCGCTTCGCCGCAGAACACCTCGGTCACATCCTGCGTGCGTACAATTTTGATGCCATCCGGAGCAAAATCATAAACAAATCGCAGGGCAATCAGCTTTTCCGTTACAGCTATCGGATAACCGTAAATAGACAGATAATCAATCATATCACGATTTACCGCACAAAGCGACTTGCTTTCCACCGCCTGTCGCAAAAGTTCTAACTGTTCATCCGTTTGTTTGCTCATGTAGACACACTCCCTTATCAAAATAGGTGCAGCGACGCTTCACTGCACCTACAGGTTTCAAATTTCTGCTACCAGCTCCGCCATGGAATACAATCCCGGCACCTTGTTTTGCATAAAGATAGCTGCACGGATTGCGCCAACCGCAAAGATTTCCTTGGAAGCGGCATGGTGCTTGAGTTCAATCACTTCATCCGCACCTGCAAAGATAACCTCATGCTCGCCGACAATCGTTCCGCCGCGCACAGCATGAATACCGATTTCATCCTTGCCGCGCTTTTTGCGTACGGAATGTCTGTCATATGTATACGCCGGCTGATTTTCAATCGCATCACCGATGGCATCGGCAATAGCCAGGGCTGTGCCGCTCGGCGCATCAATCTTCTGATTGTGGTGCTTTTCGATAATCTCAATATCGAAACTGCCCTCCAAAAGTTTAGCCGCACGCTTTGCCAAATCAATCAGCAAATTGACACCCAGGCTCATATTTGCTGAAAAGAAAACCGGAATTTCCTTTGCTGCATCGGCAAGGCTGTCCTTTTGCGCCTGACTAAGACCTGTGGTACAAATTACCGCCGCAATCTTATGCGCCTTTGCATACGCCAAAATCCCCTCAAGGCAACTTGGATGCGAAAAGTCCACAATAACATTACATTCTACATCGCATTTTACCGGAGAGGTATAGACCGGATAATCGCCGTATTGTACATCATTTATATCGATGCCACAAACGATTTGTGCATCATCTCTGTCTGCAACCAAACGGTCAATCACTCTGCCCATTTTACCGTTGCAGCCACTAAGCATAATCTTTGTCATAAGTTTATTCTCCAATTATTTGAGCAATCCGTAGCGCGCCAAAGAATCACGAAGTTTCTGTGCATTTGTTTCTTCCATTTCACAAAGCGGCATACGCAAATTGCCCACATTCCAACCTGCCATATTCATCGCGGTCTTTACCGGAATCGGATTGACCTCAATAAAGAGTTTATCCACGAGGTCCATGATATCGAGCTGCATCTTTGCGGCAGTTTTCACATCGCCTTCAAGATACTTCGTGCACATCTCGTGCATGTACTTCGGCATCAAGTTTGCTGCAACGGAAATCACACCTACACCACCAACGGACATCGCCGGGATAATCATATCATCATTACCGGAATAAATGGCAAGTTCCGGCACACGCGCCGCAACATGGGACAAGTACGCGATATCCCCACTTGCTTCCTTAATCGCAACGATGTTGTCAATCTTTGCAAGTTTTTCCAAAGTATCCAGCGAGAACGAAACATTGGTGCGCGCCGGCACATTGTAGAGAATAATCGGAATGCTGATACTTTCCGCAATCGCCTTATAGTGCAGATACAAACCTTTCTGCGTTGCCTTATTATAGTACGGCGTTACAACCAATACACCATCGCAACCGGCAGCTTCTGCCGCCTTGGACAGTTTAATTGCGTGTACGGTTTCGTTAGAACCCGTGCCTGCAATAACCGGAATTCTGCCAGCAACCTTTTTTACGGTGTACTCGATTGCGCTGATGTGCTCCGTATCCGGCATCGTGGACGGCTCGCCCGTAGAACCGCAGATGATAATGGCGTCCGTGCCTTCTGCGATGTGCCACTCCAACATCTCGCCGAGTTTATCAAAATCAATGCCGTTTTCATTAAACGGCGTTACAATAGCAACTCCCGAACCTGTAAATATAGTCTTCTTCATTTCGAAAACTTCCTTTCAGATAAAATGACACAGTACACAAATAATATATGCACATTTATGTCTGTTTGTTAATCCAAATAACCCTTTGCTGCAAGAAGTTCTGCCATCAAAACCGCGCCGCCTGCTGCACCGCGCAGGGTATTGTGCGAAAGACACACAAACTTGTAATCGTAAATCCTATCTTCTCTAAGGCGACCTACGCTTACAGCCATACCGCCCTCTAAGTTTCTATCAAGCTTTGCCTGCGGTCTGTCATTTTCTTCAAAGTAATTTAAAAACTGCTTCGGTGCACTCGGCAATGCAAGTGCCTGCGGTTCGCCTGCAAATTCAGCCCAAGCCTTTTTGATATCCTCAACAGACGGCTTGTTTTCAAAGGACACAAATACTGCAGCCGTATGACCGTCAGAAACCGGGACACGCAAACACTGCGCCGTAATTCTCGGCTCAACAGCATCCACAATCTTGTCGCCTTCAATGCTGCCCCAAATTTTCATCGGCTCAACTTCACTTTTTTCTTCCTCGCCTCCAATGTACGGAATGACATTATCCAAAATTTCCGGCCATCTTTCAAAAGTCTTACCTGCGCCCGAAATTGCCTGATATGTACAAGCAACTACATCCTTAATGCCGTATTTTTTAAGCGGATGGAGCGCCGGAACATAACTTTGAAGCGAGCAATTCGATTTCACCGCAATAAAACCGCGCTTCGTACCGAGACGCTTTTTCTGCGCCGCAATAATCTCGGCATGTTCCGGATTGATTTCCGGAATAATCATCGGCACATCCTCTGTATGACGATGTGCGGAATTGTTGGAAATAACCGGACATTCCAGCTTTGCATAAGCTTCTTCCAACGCACGGATTTCGTCTTTCTTCATATCTACCGCACAGAAAATAAAATCTACTTCCTTTGCGATTTCTTCTTTATCGGAAACAGCGTCTTTAACAACCAGCTTCTTTACAGCTTCCGGCATCGGTGTGCTCATTGCCCATCTGCCGTCCACAGCTTCTTCATAGGTTTTACCGGCAGAACGCGCAGACGCTGCAAGCACCTTGATGTGAAACCACGGATGCTCATTTAAAAGCGTGATAAATCTTTGTCCCACCATACCGGTTGCACCGACAACTGCTACATTAAAATTCTTCATATCCTTACCCTCCAGGTGATCTAACTCAAACAATGCAAACACTCATGCATTATATCTTATATATAATAACACCAAAGATGTCCTATGTCAACATATTTAACCTTCATTTTCAACAAAAAGTGTGACCGGGCCGTCATTGAGCAGCTCAACTTTCATGTCTGCGCCAAAGCTGCCGGTTTCAACCGGAATTCCGCTTTGTCTGCACCCTTCCACAACATAATTGTAAAGGCACTCTGCCTCCGCAGGCAAAGCCGCATCCGAAAACCCGGGACG
>JAZNLB010000015.1:0-46074 GCA_045578865.1 Clostridia bacterium
ACCATACCTTTTTATCACTATTGGGTAATACATCTATGGGAGTTAACCCATCATTTTTTTCATAATTCCAATCTTTTGCTAAAGTTGGATTAACAAGTCGGATCGTAGCCATGTCGTTCTGTGAGCCAAGGAGTTGCACTAAAGTCTTGTCTTCCTAAGACCGCTTGGCCTCCGACTTCCACCATACCTTTTTATCACTATTGGGTAATACATCTATGGGAGTTAACCCATCATTTTTTTCATAATTCCAATCTTTTGCTAAAGTTGGATTAACTGTTCCTAAATCATTTTCGCCTTTAATCACATCTCTACCAGAACAATATGGGCATCCAATGCCACTATTTCGGCTATTTATTGTTGCCTGCCATTCGTGTCCCTTGCTACACTTCCACCATACTTTTTTATCGCTATTAGGCATTACGTCCACAGGTGTTAACCCATCATTTTTTTCATAATTCCATTCTTTCGCTAAAATTGGATTAATTGTTTGTAAATCGTTTATTCCTTTAATAACCTTTTGACCTGCACAATATGGGCAACCACGTCCGTTATTCCTACTATTTATTGTCGCCTGCCACTCGTGTCCTTTACTACACTTCCACCATACTTTTTTATCGCTATTAGGCATTACGTCCACAGGTGTTAATCCATCGTTTTTTTCATAATTCCACTCATTTGCTAAACTAGGATTGACTGTTTGTAAATCGTTATCGCCTCTTAAGACTTTTTTGCTTGAACAATATGGACATCCGCGCCCATTATTTCTATCCGCTATGCTCGCTTGCCATTCATGCCCGCAAGGACCAAGCCACCATACTTTGCGATGACTATTTATAGTAACGTCTTTTGGGGTAAAATTACTGTTTTTTGAGGGATGCCATTGCGAAGCAAGTTTAGGCATAAGTGTAGATAAATCATTATATCCGACAAGTACTTTTCTTCCCGAACAAATAGGACATTGATTCCCGGCAGTGCGACTGTAACAAGCCGCTTCCCATTCGTGTCCTTTGTTGCATTTCCACCATACTTTTTGACCACTGCCAAGAGTTAATTTTTTGGGGTCGAAGTTTAATTCATTATTCTTTTCCCAATCCCATTCTGCCATAAGCTGAGCATTATCGCTCACATATCTTTTTTCTTTCTTTTCTTCCACAATGCTCAACTCCTTTATCTTTTTGTCCCTTGTATATCAAAGCTTAAAATTAGTGAACAATTTAGATGCCGCAAAATCATTTTACCATAAGCAAAATACAAATAGCAACAAAAAGCGGCGCTGCTGCACCGCTTTTTACAAAAGAGTCATTTTAATTCTTCGCCATTTTCTACCGGCATCACAATTGCCGCAATGATATACGCCAAAATTCCCGCACCGCCAAGCAGAGTGAATACAACCCAGGCGAGTCTGACAATCGTTGCATCCAATTCAAAATACTGCCCTAGCCCTGCACACACGCCACAAAGTTTCTTCCCTTCCGTCACCCTGGTTAATTTCTTTTTCATATCCATCACCTTTCCTTTAACCATAACGCACACATACGAACTCGATTCAAACGAACGCAAAAGTGCGCTTTCTTCGTTAAAACACTCGGAAATACAAATAGTATTTCCTGTGTTTTTGCCTTGAAGTCATCCCATTTCCGCGCCGTTTGAATTCTTCGACCTGCAAGGGATGAGTTTGCGATAGGTTTGGGGTGCGGAAGACGCGCAAGGCTCGCGCCTTGTAAGAATGACAAACCACAAACATACGCAAAGACGCCCTTTCAGGCGGGTTCGTATGCGTGTGTTATGGTTAAGCCGAGGAGAGTCGAACTCCTTAGGCCCTATACTTGCTAAATTACTGCCCTTTGGCATTGTCGTTTTCGCAAGGCGCCAGCCTTGCTTCGCCCTTACGCAGCCAAAGGACAATCATTTCTCTGCGTATAGGGTCTGCGAGTTTAAAAAGAGAAAATTCGGATGAAAGACAAGGATAAAATTTATGTGCATACCCCTCGTATGTATATAAATTTTTCCGCAGTATTTCGCTGAATTTGCCTTTTTAAACCCTGAGGGGTTCGACTCCCCTCGGCTTAAGCCAAACCAATCACTTATATATTTATTATATAAGCATTTTTAAACAAAGTCAACAAAAATGGGGATGTAAAAAAAGGGTGGGTGTAAAAAACCAAAGTTTTTTACACCCACTTAACTAGTTTTAAATTAGTCGAGCATTGCCTTTCTGGAAAGGTTGATTCTGCCCTGACGGTCGATTTCAACAACCTTAACGGTTACCATATCGCCAATCTTTACAACATCTTCTACCTTTTCTACGCGCTCCTTGGCAAGTTTGGAAATATGAATCATACCCTGCTTGCCCGGCAGAATTTCAACGAATGCACCAATCGGGATGATACCTGTTACCGGACCGGTGTATACTTCGCCAACTTCCGGCTCTTTTACGATGCCTTCGATAATCTTCTGTGCCATTTCGCCGGATTCTTGATTCTCTGCGAAAATGAGAACGCGGCCGTCATCTTCAATGTCAATCTTTGCGCCGGTATCCGCAACAATCTTTTGAATTACCTTACCGCCGCTACCAATGACATCACGAATCTTCTCCGGATCAATGTACATAACCGCAACCTTTGGTGCATACGGAGAAAGTTGTGCTCTCGGTGCATCAATCGCCTTTAAGAGAACTTCGTCAATAATGTGGTAACGCGCATCTCTTGTCTTGGTAAGCGCTTCCCATATAACTTCATACGGCAAACCGTCATTTTTGATATCTACCTGAATGGAAGTAATACCCTTCTTTGTACCTGCCACCTTAAAGTCCATTTCACCGTAGAAGTCTTCAAGGCCCTGGATATCCACCATGGTCGTAAAGCCTGTCTCGGTTGTGATAAGACCGCAGGAAATACCTGCAACCGGTGCCTTAATCGGCACACCCGCTGCCATAAGTGCCAAAGTAGAACCACATACACTGCCCTGAGAGGTAGAACCATTGGAACTGAGCACTTCAGATACGGTACGGATTGCGTACGGGAATTCATCCTCTCTCGGCAACACCGGAACCAAAGAACGCTCTGCGAGCGCACCATGACCGATTTCACGACGGCCCGGACCTCTGGACGGACGGGTTTCACCTACGGAGTAGGACGGGAAATTGTAGTGGTGCATATATCTCTTGGTTTCTTCTTCATCAATACCGTCAAGACGCTGCATTTCTGCAAGCGGTGCAAGTGTAGCAACAGTGAGCACCTGCGTTTGACCGCGTGTGAACATACCGCTACCATGTGTTCTCGGAAGCAAATCCACTTCAGCTGCAAGCGGACGAATCTGGTCAAGGCTTCTGCCGTCCACGCGTCTGCCCTGCACGAGCCAATCGCGAACGATTTCCTTTTGCATCTTGTAGAGGATTTCGCCGAGTTCTTCTGTAAGTGTCGGGAACTGTTCGCCAAGAGCGGCAACGATTTCATCTTCTACAACGCCCATTCTTTCGTCACGAATGTTCTTGTCGTCCGTATCGAGTGCGTACTGAATCTTTTCATAACTCATAGCCTTGATGGCATCCCAGATTTCCTTATTTACGCTGTGCGCTTCATAAGCAAACTTTTCTTTGCCGATTTCGGCACGGATGGAGTCAATAAAGTCGCAAATCTTGATGATTTCCTGATGTGCAAACTTAATACCTTCCATCATGACGCTTTCTTCCACTTCGTTTGCGCCTGCTTCAATCATAACAACCTTCTGCTTTGTACCTGCAACGGTAACATGCATCTGAGACTTTTCTCTCTGTGCAACAGTCGGATTAATTACATATTCGCCATCTACCAGACCAAGCCATACACCGCCAATCGGACCATTCCACGGTACATCGGAGATGGAAATCGCAATAGAAGTACCAATCATAGCGGCAACTTCCGGCGGATTGTCCTGCTCAACAGACAAAACGGTTGCAACAACCGAAACATCGTTGCGAAGGTCGCCCGGGAAAAGCGGACGAATCGGACGGTCGATTACACGGCTGGTGAGAATCGCCTTTTCAGACGGCTTGCCCTCACGCTTGATATAACCGCCCGGAATCTTACCTACGGAATAGAGTTTTTCTTCATAGTCTACGCTGAGCGGGAAAAAGTCAATGCCCTCTCTCGGTGCGCGCGATGCCGTTACATTGACCATAACAACCGTATCGCCGTAACGAACAACACAATGACCATTTGTCAGGCAAGCCATTTTACCGGTCTCAATCACGAGCGGTCTGCCTGCCAGCGTGGTTTCAAATGTTCTAAACATACTTTTACCTTCTTTCTTGTTTTCTCTTTCTTGTATGACGGCAACTGATGTTTAGCATTTAGATTTAGGCTCATGTGTATAAGCACAAATCTAATTGCTAATCGCCAACCGCCGCCAAATAAACACTAAAATGAGCGGAAAAGGAAATTTCCGCTCATCGTGTATAAAACTACTTTCTAAGATTCAGTTTGCTAACGATAGCACGGTATCTCTCGATATCAATCTTCATGAGATAGTCGAGAAGACCGCGTCTCTTACCAACCATCTTCAAAAGACCGCGTCTGGAATGGTGGTCCTTCTTATGATCCTTTAAGTGGTCATTTAATTGGTTGATTCTCTGTGTCAACACAGCAATCTGAACTTCCGGAGATCCTGTATCGGTCTCGTGGATTCTGTATTCTTCGATAATCGATGTCTTTACTTCCTTAATCATTACAATTCACCTCCTGATATTTTTGAAAAAACACCTTCATCCCCGTCGTGGCCGGAGAAGCCTACAACCGAGGTGAGGTTATGCTTTTTGCCCTTAACAGATTTTTTGAAACAAAAACTTATTTGTCCAGACCGTAACGCTTTTTGAACTTATCAACGCGGCCGCCTGTATCAACGAGCTTCTGCTTACCTGTGAAGAACGGATGGCACTTCGAGCAAATTTCGACTTTCAAATCCTCTTTGGTGGAACCGGTCGCAATCACTTCGCCACAAGCACATGTAATTGTTGTCTGCTTATAATCCGGATGGATACCTTCCTTCATCATCCATGCCTCCTTTCCGCAAAAATAAGCGTTTACATACAAACGCTATTTCGTATTATAGCATAGCAAAAATCAACTTGTCAACATTATTTTCAAAAAATTACTAAATAGAGAACAACACCCAAAGCAATACCTAAAATAGCACCCGCCAACACTTCGTACGGCGTATGACCAAGAAGTTCTTTAAGGCGTTTGCCCTGAATTTCCGGACCATCATCCCAATGCTCAATAATCTGATTTAAAATGCGTGCCTGATGCCCTGCCGCGCGGCGAACTCCTGCCGCATCATACATCACGACAAAAGCAAACACAACGCATAACGCAAACAAACCGCTGTCAAACCCGTGCTGCATACCTACAAAAGTTGCCAAAGACATAACAAAAGACGAATGTGAACTCGGCATACCGCCGGAACCGACAAAACGGCGCACATCAAAGCGCTTGTCACGCAAAAGTACAAAAATAACTTTTAAGGCTTGGGCGGTAAACCAACCGAGCAGCGCTACCCATAGCGCATGATTTTGATAAATTTCCGCAAAAAATCGCATAAATGCTCCTTTATTTTTCTCTGTGAAGTAAATAATCTGTCATAGACGCCAAAAATGTGCCGCGCTGACCGTATGCACTTACTATTTCCCGCGCCTTTTCGGTATATTCTTCCATTTTTTGCTTTGCTTCTTCCAAACCGGCCAAAGAGACATAGGTGTTTTTCTGACAAGCCTCGTCATTTCCCGTCGGTTTTCCGAGTGCAGTCGCATCGCCCTCTACATCTAAAATATCATCCTTAATCTGAAAGGCCAAACCGAGGCAAATGGCAAACCGGCGCATTTTTTCAACATCCTCTTCCGACGCGCCGCCCAAAATAGCTCCACATACGCACGCCGCCGCCAAAAGCGCTGCTGTCTTTTTTTCTTGTAACTCTTCCAAAAGTGCTATGTCAATCGCTTTGCCTTCATTTAAGATATCAATAACCTGTCCGCCAATCATGCCACGCACGCCGCTGCACGCACCGAGCACGCGCAAGGCACACAAAAGTCTGTCCGGCGCAATATCTGCCTGCATGGCTGTTTCAAACGCAAGATTTAAAAGTGCATCACCCGCAAGCACCGCCATGGCTTCTCCAAACACCTTATGGCTCGTCGGTCTGCCGCGCCGCCAATCGGAATTATCCATAGCCGGCAAATCGTCATGGATTAAAGAATAGGTATGAATCATCTCCAATGCACACGCAAAAGGAAACATCTTCTCCGGTGCATCTGCACAAAACAGTTCGTAACTTGCCTGCATCAATATCGGACGAATACGCTTACCGCCGCCGCAAAGACTATAACGCATGGCTTCGGTTATTTCCTTGGAAATAGTTTCGCAATCAAGCATATACGCTTCAAGAGCCGCCCCAATCGCTTGTGCCTGCACAGAAAGTTTTTCATTAAACTCCATTATGCTTCCTCTCCTGACACAAAGTTTTCCTCATGCATCTGTCCGCTCGCATCTTTCAAAAGCACATTTACCTGCTGCTCAGCGGTATCCAACTCCGCGTTGAGTTTCTGCGTAAGTTCCACGCCTCTGCGAAACAACTCCAAAGAAGTATCCAACTGGGCATCTCCTTTTTCGAGTTTAACGACGATTTCTTCAAGCTCCGTCATATTCTGTTCAAATGTTTTCTTTTCACTCATTGTTTCACTACCTCTTTCACCAAACATTGGGCACTACCATCCGACAAAAGCACCGTCAGCAAATCTCCACTTTGAATTTGTGCAACAGACTTTACACTCTTTCCATCCTGTTGTGCGATACTGTAACCTCGCCCAAGCACAGCCAAAGGACTCATCGCCTGCAATTTACCCGCACCGGCTTCCAGGCGTTTTCTGTGCACCTGCAAATTCACCGTTTGTGCACGCACCAAGCGTTTAAGCAAGCCATCGATATCCAAACGGCTGTCCGCAATCTTTCCTGCCGGACTCGGCACCTTTAAGCGCGCAAGCATCAATTTGCTCGCCTTCAATTTGCCGCGCATACCATTTATAGCACGCACAGAAAGCGCACCGATGCGCTCTTTGACCTCCAACGCCGACGGCACAACCAACTCTGCCGCCGCAGATGGTGTAGGCGCACGCAAATCTGCAACAAAATCAGCAATCGTAAAATCAACCTCATGACCTACGGCGGAAACCACCGGAATATCCGAGGCAAATATGGCTCTTGCCGTAATCTCTTCATTAAATGCCCACAAGTCCTCTATAGAGCCGCCGCCACGACCGACAATCAAGACATCGGCGCACTTATGCTCATTAAAGTAGGCAATACCGCGTGCGACATCTTCTGCCGCACCCTCGCCCTGCACCAAGGCAGGATACAATAAAATTTTCACTTTCGGATAACGCCTGGATATTACATGGATAATATCACGCACTGCCGCACCGGTTGCTGCGGTAACCACGCCGACGGTTTGGGGAAATTTCGGGATTGGTTTTTTATGCTTTGCATCAAAAAGCCCCTCGTCTTCCAAGCGTTTTTTGAGTTGTTCAAACGCCATATGCAGCACACCGATACCGTCCGGTTGCATTTCTTCAACATATAACTGATAACCACCGTCGCGCTCATAGACAGAAATTCGTCCACGCGCAAGCACCTTCATACCGTTTTCCGGCACGAAGGGTAACTTTTGTGCACTGTTTTTAAACATAATCGCACGAAGCACGCCACCATCATCTTTGAGTGTCATATAAATATGTCCTGAGAAATGCAGCTTAAAATTGGAAATCTCGCCTTTAATCCAGATGTTTGAAAATGCAGGAACCGAATCGACAATCATCTTCATGCGCGCGTTGAGTTCCGTAACGGTTAATGTATATATATTTTCCATAACCTCATGCTCCCAACACACCTGCGAGCACACCATTGATAAATGCAGGCGCATCATCCGTATCATAAACCTTGGCAAGTTCTACCGCCTCGTTTACCGATACTGTATTGGGAATGTCCTCCACATAACGAATTTCGTAAACCGCCAGACGCAAAATCGCAAGACTGACTTTGGACAAACGCTCCACTTTCCAGTCTTTGCTTAGATTTTCTGCAATAATGCCGTCGAGTTCTTCTACTTTTTCAAATACGGAATTCGCTGCTGAGACAATGTATTTAAATTGCTTTTTGTCCGTTTTTTTCAGCGCCGCATTTTCCTCGGCAAAACGGTCTACAACCTCCGGGTAGCAGTCACGCTGCGCCGTAATTTGAAATACAAGTTTAAACGCTTCTTCTCTGGCTTCTCTTCTGTTCATGATTTTTCTCTCCTCGGTTTATCTGTTTTCCAATGCCATAATTTTATCTACGCGTCTTTGGTGTCTGTCACCGCCAAATGCCGTGTTTAAAAACAAATCCACCATTTCCAGGGAAATATTCGGTCCCGTCGTTCTGCCGCCGAGGCACATTACATTTGCATCGTTATGCTCTCTGCACATTCTCGCATCAAATTCACTATGACAAAGCGCAGCGCGGATACCATTTATCTTATTGGCCGCCATCGAAATTCCAATGCCCGTACCGCAAAGCAAAATACCCTTTTCACAAGTTCCGTCTAAAATGTTTTCGCAAAGCACCTGCGCGATATCCGGATAATCTACACTTTCTTCGTTAAAGCTTCCACAATCGAGATATTCTATCCCTCTCGCCTCCAAATGCTTTAAAATTTCCTGTTTTAATACATAACCGCCATGGTCACATCCAATTGCTATCATTTTTCTTCACCCTGTTTCATTTTTTCGTCATATTCACGCTCTGCTTGTGATTTACGAAGATAAATCGGTTGCAGACTTGCATAATCTTCCGGCAAAGCTCCCGCTGCCGCTTTTGCAAATGCAGCCGCAGCTACACCGGACGCACTTTGCAATGCCGCACTGACCGGCGCAAATGCCGCACAGGCTCCGAGCTTCGCTTGAATATAGTCTTTATGTACCGGCACACCGTCACCTAAAAACAAACTGTTTTCTCCTTGCGCTTTCAACAACTCGCACAATTCTTCAATCGCCATCGCCGTCGGTGAAATTTTCGTCTCTAAAATACCATCTGACCACACATAAGCCGCACAGTATACCTGCCCTCTGCGCGCATCCATAATCGGCACGATTGTCCTCTCACAATACGGCAACCGAAATGCCATCGCCTCCAGCGTAGACACGCCGTAGACCGGTTTGCGATTGGCATACGCCAATCCCTTTACGGTAGATACCCCGATGCGTAAACCCGTAAACGAACCGGGACCTGCCGAAACTGCCAGCGCATCCACGCTGTCAAAATCCGCATCACATTTCTCTAAAAGCGATGCAATCATCGGCATGAGCACCTGCGAATGTGTTTTTTTATTATTCACCGTCATTTCGCCGAGCAAATGCGTATCCTGCACAAGCGCAACCGAGCACACATTTGCCGCAGCCTCCACTGCCAATATTTTCACTTTGCGTCCTCCAATACTATTTCTCGGTATGTCTCATCTTTATCTGCATCCTTACGGATGGTAATCGTAAAAAAACCCTGCGGCAAAAGGCTGCGGATGTTTTCCGACCATTCAATTAAACATACACCGTCACCGTAGAGATATTCATCCACACCTGCGGCATACGCATCATCCTCATTTTCAATGCGGTACATGTCAAAGTGATAAATCGGCACTTTCGCCGGATATTCATGTATAAGTGCAAAGGTCGGGGAACTGACATAGCCTTCAAACCCAAATCCGCGGGCAAAACCGGATACAAACGCCGTTTTTCCCACACCCAAATCTCCGCAAAGGCAAATTACATCACCTACGGAAAATCGCTTTGCCAACTGTTTTGCTATCTCGCGTGTTTCCTCCACGCTATTGGTTTCAAATCGCATAAATCTCACCTTATTACATATGTATTGTCATTGTATCACAGTTTCAAACAAAATTCAATGCGTTTTTTATACAAAAAAAAATGCATCTTCACACGAAGACGCATTTTTCTGTATTATGACTTCTTTTTAAACTTGTTCATCATTTCAGAGAACTTACTTTTCTCCTTGTGGTTGCCGTTATCAAGACCTTCAAACTCACGCAAAATTTCTTTTTGCTTATTCGAAAGACCACGCGGCACCTCCACAATAACTTTTACATACTGGTCGCCACGACCTTTGCCGCGCAAAAACGGAATACCTTTCCCCTTAAACTTAAACACTGTTCCGCTCTGCGTACCCTCTGCTATTTTGTACTCCACCTCGCCATCCAAAGTAGGAACGCGTATGGTATCACCCAGAGCTGCAGATACAAAGGAAATCGGAATTTCAAAGGAAACATCCGCACCATGTCGTTCAAAAAGCTCATGACGAAGCACCGTGACCGTGATATACAAATCGCCGCTGGGACCGCCCTTGGTACCGCTGCAACCCTCACCACGCAATGAAATCGTCTGCCCATTATCAATACCGGCAGGAACATTAACATTGATTGTGCGGCGTACTTTCTTTTGCCCCGTACCGCTACAATCCGGACACGGATTCGGTATCGTCTGTCCCGTACCACCACAATGCTGGCATGTCGCTGTAGACTGAAAATTTCCAAAAGGCGTTCTCTGTGTTGTGCGGATTTGTCCCGTACCGCCGCAAACAGAGCATGTGACCGGTTGTGTGCCTGCCTTTGCGCCCGTACCGGAGCAAGTAGAACACATCTCGGTACGCATCACAGTTACCTCTTTTTCTACGCCGAAAGCCGCTTCTTCAAAGCTAATGGTAATACTTTGCTGCACATCACTTCCCTTTTTCGGCCCGTTTCTGCGCCGACTTTGTGCACCGCCGAAACCACCACCGAAGAAGGATTCAAAAATATCACCCATATCAAAGCCGCCAAAACCGCCACCGTAACCTGCACCGCCCGCACCGAAGTTCGGGTCTACGCCAGCATGGCCGAACTGATCATAGCGCGAACGCTTTTCCGGGTCTTTTAAAACATCGTATGCCTCATTGACCTCTTTAAACTTTGCTTCCGCCTCTGCTTCCTTGCCGGGATTTAAGTCCGGATGGCACTTTTTCGCTGCATTTCTGTATGCTTTTTTAATTTCATCGTCCGAAGCGCCCTTTTTTACGCCGAGCACCTCATAATAATCTCGCTTTTCAGCCATACAATTCTCCCCTTGGCTTTACCGCACGCAATTATTGATTGTCGTCATCTACAACCGTGTAATCCGCATCTACGGTAGAACCGTCATTTGCACCTGCACCCGGATTTGCGCCACCCATATTCGGCTCGCCCTGCGGAGCAGCCTGTGCGTATACCTTCTGTGCAATCTCATTAAACTTTGCCGTGAGCGCCTCTGTTGCACTCTTCATATTTTCTACATTATTAGAACCGATTGCATCCTTGGTTGCTTGAATTTTCGCTTCCACATCTGCTTTATCTGCAGCATCAATCTTGTCGCCGAGTTCACCGAGCGCCTTTTCACACTGGTAAACCATAGTGTCTGCCTGATTGCGTACTTCCGCTTCTTCTTTTTTAGCCTTATCTTCTGCAGCAAACTTTTCAGCCTCCTGCACTGCCTTTTCGATTTCCTCGTCAGACAGATTTGAGCTTGCTGTAATGGTGATGTTCTGCTCATTGCCGGTGCCCAAATCTTTCGCACTTACATGCACGATACCGTTACGGTCAATATCAAACTTAACCTCAATCTGCGGAACGCCGCGCGGCGCCGGCGGAATGTCGCTGAGACTGAAGCGGCCAAGCGTCTTATTATAAGCCGCCATATCTCTTTCACCCTGCAAAACATGAATTTCTACGCTGGTCTGGTTATCTGCGGCAGTAGAGAACACCTGCGTCTTCTGTACCGGAATGGTTGTGTTTCTTTCAATGAGTTTCGTGCAAACGCCACCAAGTGTTTCGATACCCAGGGAAAGCGGTGTTACATCAAGGAGCAACAAATCCTTTACATCACCACCGAGCACACCACCCTGAATTGCAGCACCGATTGCAACACATTCATCCGGATTGATACCATTATCCGGCTCTTTGCCCGTAATGCGTTTTACAGCTTCCTGTACAGCCGGAATTCTGGAAGAACCACCAACCATAAGCACCTTGTGAATATCTGCTGCAGAAAGACCTGCATCGCTCATCGCCTGTCTGGTCGGCTCCATAGATTTTTCTACGAGGTCCGCAGTAAGTTCGTCAAATTTAGCGCGTGTAAGCGTTACATCCAAGTGCTTCGGACCGGTTGCATCGGCTGTGATAAACGGCAGATTGATATTCGAGCTCATTACGCCGGAAAGTTCAATCTTTGCCTTCTCAGCCGCTTCCTTCAAACGCTGCATTGCCATCTTATCGATGGACAAATCAATGCCCGTATCCTTTTTAAACTCTGAAACAAGGTAGTTCATGATACGCTCGTCAAAGTCATCGCCGCCGAGACGGTTGTTACCGCTCGTTGCCAATACTTCAAAAGTGCCGTCGCCGATTTCCAGAATGGATACATCAAATGTACCGCCGCCGAGGTCGTATACCATAATCTTTTGGTCAATATCGCTTCCCATGCCGTAGGCAAGTGCCGCCGCAGTCGGCTCATTGATGATTCTAAGCACTTCAAGGCCCGCAATCTTACCTGCATCCTTCGTTGCCTGGCGCTGTGCGTCGCTAAAATAAGCCGGTACGGTAATAACCGCCTGACTTACGGTTTCTCCGAGGTATCTTTCTGCATCTGCTTTGAGTTTTTGCAGAATCATTGCGCTCACTTCGGTCGGTGTATAGTTCTTACCGCCGAGGGAAACTTTTCTGTCCGTACCCATATCTCTCTTGATGGAGATGATTGTGTCATCCGGATTTGTGATTGCCTGTCTTTTTGCTACCTGACCTACCAATCTTTCACCGTTTTTGGTCAGTGCCACAACGGACGGAGTTGTACGATTGCCTTCCGGGTTTGGAATTACAACCGCTTCGCCGTTTTCCATAACTGCGACACAGGAATTTGTTGTACCTAAGTCAATACCGATAATCTTTGCCATTTCTATTTACCTCCTAATAATATACACTGTTAGTTTGCTACTTTAACCATACTGTAGCGGATGATACTGTCTTTATATTTATAGCCCTTCTGGAACTCTTCAACAACCTCGCTTTCGCCGAAGGCATCATCATCTATATGCATCACGGCGTTGTGATATGTTGCATCAAAACTCTGTCCGACCGCCTCGATTTTTTCCACGCCCATCTTGGAAAACACCTCAGCACACATCTTTGAAATCATCTCGATGCCGTCTGCCACCGCTTGAACATCCGTGGCCGTTTTTGCCGCTTCTTCCGCGCGCTCCATGCTGTCTAAAATTGGCAGGAGTTCACGAATTGTATCGGCGACTGCACTTGTATATAGTGCCTCTTTTTCCCGTTGTGTGCGATTTTGATAGTTCTTATATTCTGCAGCAAGTCGAAGGTATTTATCCTCCATCTCCTGCAATTTTACCTCACATTCCTCCTGCACATCTTTTTGCTGTTCATTTTCCGCTTGTGCAGTTTCGCACACATCTTCTGCCGGCGTTGTCTTTTTCTCTTTTGCCAAGTTACTTACCACCCTTCTCTGCCTTATAAATCTCACTTAAAATTTCTTCGAGATTTTTTGATATGCTGCCCAATGCGGAAACCACCTTTGCATAATTCATGCGTGTCGGTCCGACAATACCGATTTTACCCACGGTATGTCCGCCCACAAGGTAACGCGCTGTTACCAGGGAAGCATCTTTCATTTGATCAATTTCATTTTCTTCGCCAATGACAATATTGATTGGTTTATCGCGGTCACCTTGCTCGATGGCAAGTTTCACACTCTGCTTATCTTCCAAAAGGCTGATAAGTTCTTTTGCCCGCGAAAGTTCATGATATTCGGGATAATTTAATAAATGTTGCGGATTTTCTACATAAATTTCTGAGCCGTTTAATTCGCTGATGGTATGGTGCACAAATTGCAGAATCGGCATCAAAAGTGCACTCTGCCCGCCGAGCACCTTCTCAATCTCGGCAAACTTCGCCATCGTGATTTCTTCCAGCATCAAACCGGTTAGTTTTTCATTGAGCACAGCAGATACTTTTCGAAGTGTTTGCTCGTTTTCCTGCGTGTTAATCATTCTGTTTTTTACCACGCCGTCATTGGTAACGAGCACCAAAAGCGCACAACAGTTGTCCACCGGCACAAGTTCAAATCTTTTAACATACGCTTGCCTTAGTTCCGGTGTAACCGCAATCGTGGTGTAATTCGTCAGTTGTGAAATCGCTCGGCTTGCCTCATGAATAATCCGGTCGAGTTGCAACACACCTGCTGTAAAGAACCGGCGCAGTTTCACTACATCTGCATGGTCCATGCTGTATCGGTTCATCAGTTCGTTGACATAAAAACGATACCCTGCATCCGACGGCACGCGCCCTGCCGATGTGTGCGGCGAAATCAAATAGCCCAAATCCTCCAAATCTGCCATTTCGTTTCGGATGGTTGCGCTTGAAAGCCCCAAATCCACACGCTTTGCAATTGTTCTGGAGCCGACCGGTTCGGCATTTTCAATATAGTCTTCGATAATCGACTGTAAAATGACTTTTTTTCTGTCGCTAAGCCCCACCTTTGTCGCCCCCCTTATTATTTTTTATTAGCACTCGCACAAGATGAGTGCTAAACCACATGTAATAAAATACCACCTTGCAACGCTTTTGTCAAGATGGTATCCTATATTTTTAACGAAATTCATGCTTCGTTCATATTTTCGGCAAACTTTTCATTTATATACGCCATTGCCTGTTCTACCATATCCCCTTGCGGGTCTAATTTTACGATACTGCCGTGGCGGTTAAACCAGGTCAGTTGGCGCTTTGCATACCTTCTGGAATTGCGCTTGATCAAGTCAATCGTATCTTCCAAGCTGAGTTTACCTTCCAGATAATCAAATACTTCTTTATATCCGATACCCTGCATAGAATTCAGTTCGCGGGTATAGCCCATACGAATGAGCGTTTTAACCTCGTTGACCAAGCCGTCGTTAATCATATTGTCCACACGCATATCAATGCGCTTATAGAGCGTTTCTCTGTCCCAATCCGGCATAAATACAATGTCGTTGTACGGGCTTTCCTCTGCTTTGGAATGCTTTTTCTGATCCGTAATGGTCTTGCCTGTGGAATAATACACCTCCAGAGCACGGATGACTCGCTTGATGTTGTTGGGGTGAATGTTCATTGCCGCTTCAAAGTCCACCTCGGATAGCATACGATGCACATACTCATTGCCTTTCTGCGCTGCCGTTCGTTCAAAGAACTTACGCAGATTGTAGTCCGTCTTCATCTCAGTTAATTTGATGTTTTGCAACAAGTTATCAATGTACATGCCCGTGCCGCCGGCTAAAATCGGCATTTTACCCTGTAAAAAGATTTTCTCAATACAATCTTTTGCCATCTTGGAAAAGACTGCCACATTAAATTCCGTATCCGGCATAATACAATCCATTACATGATGCACAACACCGCTCATCTCCGCATAGGATGGTTTTGCCGTTCCGATGTTCATATATTTATATACTTGCATGCTGTCTGCCGAGATAACTTCGCCGTCAAGCCGTTGCGCCAGCGCAACCGCCAGTGCCGTTTTCCCGGACGCGGTCGGCCCGACCACGGCAACAAGTGGCATTTTCTTCATATCTTTCTCCCCCAACTGCTTATACAATTCGTTTGAACTGTTTTTCAATTTCATATTTGCTCATGGAAACCATAATCGGCCGTCCGTGCGGACAGGTATTGATGTTTTCCAATTCGAGCACACGCGCAATCAGCGCATAAATTTCTTCCTCGCCCAATGCCTGATTTGCCTTAATTGCTGCTTTGCAAGCAATCGTGTATAGCGCGCGCAGACTCTGCTCGCTGATGACATCTCTTTTATGCGCCATCATCTGCCCGACCAGTTCCGTAAATAAACTCTCCGCATCCTCCAAGCTGATTTGTTGCGGTAATGTGTTTAAGCAAACACTCGTACCGCCGAACTGTTCAAATTCAAACCCCAACGATGAAAGCAACTGCTCATTTTCCGTTACATAGGCAAACTCTGCCGCCGACAGCGTCACCACCGTGCCATCCAGCAAGCATTGCTTTGCAATCTGCCTTGCATCGTAGAGCGTCTTTAACTCCTCATAACGGATGCGTTCATGTGCAGCATGCTGGTCAAGCATCAGCATCTCTTCGTCTTTTTCCAAAATGATATAGGTGGAAAACAACTGACCTACAATCTTATAGTTTCTTATATCGTCGCACGGCGTGCTCTTGCTTTGCTGTGCCTTACTTACCAAATTTTCTGTTGGCACTTCAACCACCGGCGGCGCTATATTCTCTTTAATCTCAACAACCGCTTCATCGTCCGACATAGAAAAGTCCGGTACAAGCGTTTTTTTCGCTTCCGCTTTCGGCGCTGTGTACTTCGCCCCCTGCGGCTCGGCAACCTTTTGCGCCGCCTTATACGCTTTAAAAGTTTGCACAGGCGGTGTTTGGACTTTCGGCTCGGGCACCACATCTTCTTTGTTCGGCTCCGGCTGCGGGGCATGTACTTGCTCCGACAAAGCAACCTGCTCTGCCTTCTTTTCACCCTCCGGCTCTATCTCTAACTTATACGCATTCTTTTTTTGTGCGAATGTCATTTGGGGCACAACAGGCTTTTGATACAAAGCATTTTTTACCGCCCAATATACCGCATCAAACACCTTTTTTTCATCTGAGAATTTCACTTCTGTTTTATGCGGATGCACATTGACATCCATAAACTCCGGTGCGATTTCCATGCAAATCACCGCAAACGGAAACTTACCGCCCATGAGTTGATTGCGATACGCCTCTTCGAGCGCCACCGTCACAGACCGATTTTTGATGTATCTGCCGTTTACAAAAAAACTCTGGCAAGCGCGGTTCGGTCGGCTGATTTGGCTTTTGCCGATAAACCCGTATACACGCACGGGAAACTCTCCATATTCAATCGGAATAACATTTGCCGCATAATCTTTTCCATAAACCGTGTAAATGGCGTTTTCCATTTTGTTGTCGCCCGACGAGAAAAAGACCTGCTTTCCGTTTTGTATAAACTTAAACGAAATATGCGGATTGACCAAAACGAACTTTTGCACGATATCGGCAACATAACCGCCCTCGGTTGCATCCTTTTTTAAAAATTTCATGCGGGCAGGGGTGTTGTAGAATAAATTTTGCACCTCTATCGTTGTGCCGTCCGGCGCACCGACTTCGCAAACATCCTCCATTTCGCCACCCGAAACAAACACGCGCGTTGCCGCCTTTTCACTTTTTTGCTTTGTTGTCATCGTCACCTTTGCCACGGCGGCAATCGAGCAAAGCGCCTCGCCGCGAAAACCGAGCGTACCGATTTTCGCCAAATCATCCGCAACAGAGATTTTACTGGTTGCGTGGCGCATAAACGCCACACCGACATCCTCGGGCGCAATACCTTTTCCGTTATCCGTCACACGGATATAACTGATACCGCCGCCGCGAATTTCTACACAGATAGAAGTTGCACCGGCATCAATAGAATTTTCAATGAGTTCTTTAACAACCGAGGCCGGTCTTTCAACCACCTCGCCTGCCGCAATCAAATCGGCAACACTTTTATCCAATACTTGAATAATCCCCACCGGTACACCTCCTTTATTACAATTCTTTTGCTTTATTTACCAGTTCGTAGAGTTTGTTTAATGCTTCAATCGGGGTCAGTGTCGTTACATCCAAACGGCGAAGTTCTTCCGTAAGCACACCCTCACCGAGCGAAAGTTGCATACCGCCTAACGGTTGCGCTTCATTTCTCGGTTTTAACTCGGCATCGTCAGATTCGAGCATTTTTAAAATTTCCTTTGCGCGACTCGTTACCTCGCCCGGTACACCTGCCAGCGCTGCTACTTCTATACCGTAACTGCGATCTGCACCGCCCGATATAATTTTTCGCAAAAATGTGATGGAATCGCCGCGTTTTTTGACGGCAATGCTATAATTTTTCACACCGCTTTGCTTTTCTTCCAACGCGGTCATTTCATGGTAATGCGTTGCAAACAGGGTTTTTGCACCGATTTTCTTTTTGGACAAAACATACTCCGCAACCGCCCATGCAATCGAAAGACCATCATATGTACTCGTACCTCTGCCGATTTCGTCAAAAATCACGAGCGAGTTTTTGGTTGCGCCCGACAAAATGTTGGCAACTTCGGTCATTTCCAGCATAAATGTACTCTGTCCCGTGGATAAATCGTCTGATGCACCAACACGGGTAAACACTTTGTCTACAATACCGATTTTCGCCGCCCCTGCCGGCACAAAACTGCCGATTTGCGCCATAATTACAATCAATGCCACCTGGCGCATATAGGTCGATTTACCTGCCATATTCGGCCCCGTAATAATGCAAAGTCTGTTATCATCTGTGTCTAAGGTGGCATCATTGGGCACAAAAAGTTCTCCTTTGAGCACTTTTTCCACTACGGGATGTCTGCCGTCTGTAATTTCAATTCTGCCATCCGTATCCATTTGCGGTCTGCAATAGCCGTTTTTGTCCGCAACCTCAGCCAGCGCAGTGAGTACATCCAAAACGGAAATTGCATTCGCCGTTCTTCTCAAACGGTCCAATTCACCTGCAACGCAAGTCTTAATTTGTTCAAACAAGTGCATCTCCAGGCGCAAAAGTCTGTCTTTACCGCCCAAAATGATATCTTCAATCTCTTTAAGTTTTGGCGTGATGTAACGCTCACCATTCGTCAGTGTCTGCTTACGGATATAGTAATCCGGCACGGCAGATACTTGTCCCTTACTGACTTCGATATAATAACCGAACACCTTGTTGTAGCCCACTTTTAAGGTCTTGATGCCCGTAGCTTCGCGCTCATGCGCCTGCACTTCGGCAAGCCAGTTTTTGCCTTCGGTTTCCGCTAAGCGCAGTGCATCAATTTCCTGATGGTAGCCTGCCTTGATAATGCCACCATCTCTTGCAAGTGCCGGAGCACCTTCATCTATCGATTTTTCCAAAAGGTCATACACATCTTCAAGTGCATCAATATCGCGATTCTGTCGCACTGCCATATCACTGCTGCATACAGATAGTTTTTCTTTTAATTCAGGCAAACGAGAGAGCGACTGTTTTAATGAAAGCATGTCCCTCGGATTTGCACTGCCCAGAGAAATACGATTGATAATTCTTGTAATATCATAAATACCGTCGAAAATTTCGCGCAGTGCATCACGCAAGAGCAAATTGGCTTTAAATTCTTCTACGCCTGAAAGACGGCTTTCGATTTCCGGCTTGGAAATGAGCGGTTTTTCTATCCACTGATGCAAAAGTCTGCCGCCCATGGAAGTTTTTGTTTTATCCAGAACCCACAAAAGCGATCCTCGTTTTGCCTTGTCGCGCATCGATTCCGTAAGCTCCAGATTGCGCCGTGTACTGTAGTCAATACCCATGTATTCTACGCAGCTATAAACTTTAAGCGAAAAGATTTTGGAAAGCTGCATTTTCTGCGTATCAAACAGGTAGCGGAGCGTACCGCCGACCGCACAAACCAAAATATCTTCCTCCGGCAAGTGCAGGGCATCAAGCGTACTTACTTGCCACGCATCCAAAACAGTCTGTTTTGCCTGTGCATAATCAAATAAGTCATTTTGCTTTGCACTCATATACACATCATGGCGCAATTTGATTTTGTGCATCAATTTCTCCTGCGCCGCAAGATTGAATACGACTTCCGTCGGTGCAAAAGAGGCAAGTTCGCTTAAAAGTGCATTCTCCTGCTGCTCCGTCAGTTTAGTTGCAAACAGCTCACCCGTCGTAATATCTGCAAAAACGAGTGCAATTTCACCTTCGCTATAATACGCGCAGCAAAGAAAATTATTCTTTTTTTCATCCAGCACTGCACTGTCCGTTACTGTGCCCGGCGTGATGATGCGGATGACATCGCGACGCACCAATCCCTTGGTGCTGGCAGCCTCTTCGGTCTGCTCGCAAATTGCTACCTTGTAGCCTTTGCCAACCAGACGAGCAATATAGGAATCTGCGCTATGAAACGGCACGCCGCACATCGGTGCACGCTCACCGCCGCCACTGTTTCTGCCCGTAAGTGTCAGTTCCAACTCTTTGGACGCAACAAGCGCATCTTCATTAAACATTTCATAAAAGTCACCGAGCCTGTAAAACAGAATACAGTCTTCATACTGTGATTTAATCTGTTCATACTGCTCCATCATTGGTGTTGTAGCCATAAGCCACCTCACAAATATAAATTCATTTTGCTAAATCATGTTCGCACAAGAATGCAGCGCAAAACGAGAAAAAAGCGCAGCGCCATATTTTTATATGCGCGAGCATTTTGACGAAGTATTGCGCAAAATTCACCTTTAAAATTAGTGGCAACCGCCGCAAGTGGAACAATTATGCGTACACCCGTTCGGGTCCTCTCCAGTGATGAAATGGGTGAGAATACTGTTGACTTGATTTACGATAGCATCAAGTGCAGCTCGAGACTCTAAAAACTCTGCAATTACGGAATTTTTGGTGAGTTTTTCAAGTTCGGCGGAAAGTTCTTGCTGAATTTGCTCCATTTCTTCTTTGGTGATATCTTCTTTTTGTGCACGCTGTGCAAGTTGCATACGGGTGAGGTTGTATTCACCGATGAGTTTTTGTGCTTCGGCATCGCTTTGTTGCGCTTCTTCAGCTTTCTTTACTCGCGCCATGATTTCACTGTCGCGGATTGCCTCTCCGAGTTGTCTTGCCATATCCAAAATTTCCATTGTTGTTTCCTCCTGTAATATGTTAATTTATAATTTTACCTTTAAGATACCAGGTCATCGCATCTGTGATTTTTACATGAAGCAACTCTCCTATGCACGCATCATCTGCTTGCAGGTGCACAAGTTTACCGCCTTCGGTTCTGCCAGTCAAGATGCCCGGGTCAGTTTTACTGGTTCCCTCTACGAGGACAGTTTGCACTGTTCCAATGTAGGAATCGTTTATTTCGCGCGAGATTTTGTTTTGCACTTCCAAAAGACGCTCAAAATTTTTGTGAATCTGTGCATCATCTAGAACAAAATCCATTTCTGCCGCCGGTGTGCCGACGCGTTTGGAGTAGATAAACGAATAAATCGAGTCATAGCGCACTTTTTCTATTAAAGAAAGTGTGTCCTCAAAATCTTTTTGTGTTTCCGTTGGAAAGCCGACAATAATGTCGGTTGTAAGCGTGATTTTCGGCACTGCACGGCGCAGTTTTTCCATTTTTTCCAGATAACTTTCTCTGGTATAGCGTCGGTTCATGGTCTCCAGCACTGCATTACTGCCTGATTGCACCGGCAAGTGCATCTGTGCACACACCTTTTCGTTGTTTGCAATCACATCAATTAGCTTGTCCGAAAAATCTTTCGGATGCGAGGTCATAAAACGAATTCTGTATATTCCCTCTACTTCGCTGACCTTACCGAGCAAATCCGAAAAATCAATGTTTTCATCCAAGTCCTTACCGTAGGAATTCACATTCTGTCCCAATAGCATTATCTCTTTATAACCGCTTTGCGCCACTTGTCGCACTTCGCTAAGAATATCCTCTACTGTACGGGAACGCTCACGACCGCGCACATAAGGCACGATACAGTACGAACAAAAGTTATTGCAACCATACATAACCGAAATGTAGGCCGTTGTTCCTTTTGCACGCACGATCGGCATCTGCTCGGCAATGGCGCCGTCCGCATCAATAATATGCACGCAACGCTTGCGCTCGCTTTCCACCTGCCACAAAAGTTCGGGCAAGGTGTGAAGCGTATGAGTGCCGAACAAAATATCTACATGCTTAAACTTCTTTCTTATCTGCTCTGCGATATGCTTTTGCTGCATCATACAGCCGCAAATACCGATAATCAATTCCGGTTTTTTGCGTTTGAGCAACTTGAGCGCACCTAAATTACCGAAAACGCGTTGCTCCGCATTTTCACGAACGGCGCATGTATTGTATATAATCACATCTGCCTCTTCCTGCGCTTCACAAAATCCGTATCCTGCCGCCGCAAGCATGCCGCGGATGCGTTCGGAATCATTTTCATTTTGTTGACAACCGTATGTTACGACCAACGCTTTTTTCTCGTCCCCCGTCGCATGCAACGCATACAACTTGTCCGAAAAATCAGCCTGCCGCTCCATTTCAGCCTTTGATATATGTTTGTCTGCCAAGTCACTCACCTCCTAAAAACAGGGTAACTATTAGTATACCAAATCCACCAGCAAATTTCAACAAATAATTTCTTATTTTTTTGTCATCACGCCGGCAGCAAGTGCAATACACGCCTCAATATCCGATTTGTATGCAAGTTCGGCCGGAGAATGAATATATCTGGTTGGTATGGAAATCGCGCCGCTCGGCACGCCATCACGCGTTAAATGAATTACACCCACATCCGTTCTGCCGGACAACAGCACTTCTCGTTGCACTAAAATTTCCTTTTCCTGTGCAATCTGTTCTAAAAGTGACACTACCTCCGGATGCGACAAAATGCCGCCGTCCTTAATCTTTACCGCCGCACCGCCACCGAGTTTAGTGTGCATGGTATCTGCGCCCGGCGTGTCGCCCGTTGCCGTCACATCGATGGCGATTGCTATATCCGGACAAATTGCATGCGCCGCCACACCGGCACCACGCAAACCAAGTTCTTCCTGAACGGTAAACACGGCATAAATCTCATTTTCTATGTGCTCCGCTCTACGCAGCGCCTCCAAAAGCACATAACAACCAACTCGATTGTCTAAAGATTTTGCCATGACTACCGTTTCAGTCTGCATAAATTCTGCCGTAAATCCGGCAACATCACCGATGTTTACATGTTTTTCAGCTTCGTCTTTGTCTTTTGCTCCGATGTCAATATAAAAATCCGTCAATTTTGCCTTCGTAATCTCTACGCCACCGGTGAGTTGTACGCAACCAACCGTGCCATTTAAGAAGCGCACACGCTGACCGAGCATGGTTGCCAAGCGCAGCCCGCCCAAATTCTGAAAGCGCAAGAGGCCGTTTTCTTCCACATAGGTTACTAAAATACCGATTTCATCCATGTGCGCGGCAAACATAATCTTTTTTCCACCCTTGCCTCTGCGTGCGATTAAATTGCCCATCGCATCCGTATATATTTCATCTGCCAATCCCTGAAGCTCGTCTAGTAAAAGTGCACGCACCGGTCCTTCATTACCGGAGGGCGCCGTTACATCGCACAATTTATTTAAAAGTTCCATTTATATCCACTCCTCCGCACCGACAATAAATAATTTTGCGACCTGTTTTACGCTCTCATAATCCTTTTTAGAAATCACGGATGCCGGCGAATGCAGATAGCGTGTAGGTAATGAAACTGCCGCCGCTTTTACGCCGCTACCGCTTCTTTGAATACTTTTCAAGTCGTTACCGCCCATCGTTGTACGCTTATACTGCACCGCGATTGCCTGCTTCTGCGCTGCCGCATACAGTCTCTTAGTCAAATCAACATCCGAATAAGCGCCACCATCCGCAATCGAAAGTGCCGCTCCACCGCCCAAAGTAGTAACCTCCAGCGCTTTCGGTACACCGCTCACATCACTGCATGTTGTACCCTCCAGCACCAATGCCACCGTCGGACAAATGCGCCTTGCGACAATTGCACTGCCTCGGCATCCTGCTTCTTCCTGCACGGTGAAACAAAAATAGGTATCATAAGGCAACTTATTCGCCTCTTTTATAAGTTCACACAAAATTGCACACCCAGCCCGATCGTCAAAGGCCTTGCCTAACCAAAGGTCGTCCCCAAACGGTCTGCACTGTGCATCGAAAGCCACATAATCACCGACTTTTACATGCTGCTTTGCCTCCTCGGCAGAGTTCGCGCCGATGTCAATACGCATATTGCTTTCGCGCACCGCAGTTTTTCTCTCCTGCGCCGACTGCAGATGAACCGCTTTGAGCGCAATTACACCTCGAACACGGTTTTTTCCAATGATAACATGCTTACTGAGCATCAGTCTTGGGTCAATACCGCCGACGGTTTTAAATTTGAGATATCCGTCTTCAGTAATGCCGCTGATAATCATGCCGACCTCATCCATATGTGCGGCAAGCATCAACTTCTTTTCAGAACACAAACCGCGCTTTAACGCAATAAGATTTCCCATCGCATCCGTATAAATTTCATCGGCGTAAGGCTTAATATTTTCCAATATCAAAGCAGCAATTTCACTTTCGCAACCGCAGGGTCCGAAAGCATCGGAAAACGCTATTAACATATCCGCTTCACCTGCACTTTCTCACCATGCTTGGCAGCCTTTTTTACAAATTCCGCCGCAAGTACACCTGCACGCTCCACATCAACTAAACTTAAAGTTTCAGCCGAAGTATGCATATATTTTAAGGGAATGCTGAGCACCGCCGTTGCAACGCCGCCGTTGCTAATCTGCACAGACCAGGCATTCGTGCCTGTCGAGCCGCCGTCCACCTCTGGAAAAATCGGTATTTGGGCTTTCTTTGCACATTTGCAAATCCAATTTTCCAAAATTGGAGAAACATTCGGTCCAATGCTGTACGAAAGACCTGCCCCTGCTGTAAAGCCTTCTTTATTGTCATGCGTTTTTGCATGGGTTACATCCAATACCAAAGCCAAATCTGCACCAATACCTTCCGCAGCCGCTTTTGCACCGCCGAGCGTAAATTCCTCCTGCACGGATAAAACATAATACACTTCCGCATCAAGTTGTATATCCCAAAGCATCTTCGCCGCCTGCAAAACCGCAACAACGCCGGCACGGTTATCCATGCATTTGCCGCACATAAATCCATTTTTAAGCATATGCGGTTTTTGGCAAAAACTAATAAAATCTCCAATGCGGACCAATTCCTCCGCAGCCGCTTTGGAAAAGCCGATATCAATGGATAAATCCTCTACTGCAATCGGTTTTTCATTCTCGCCCGCTTGTTGCAAGTGCGGCGGTTTGATACCAATCACACCCGTCAGTTTCTTTTTTGCGTGCACCGTCACAAGTGCAGAAGGCAAAATACGCGTGTCCACACCGCCCACGGTTGTAAACTTTAAAAAGCCTTTTTCGTCAATTTCTGTCACCATCATCCCGATTTCATCCATATGTGCATCTAGCATAATTTTTACCGCATCCGGCTTTGCGCTTCTTTTTACAGCAATCACTGAGCCGAGCGCATCTATATACACTTCATCGGCATATGGTAAAAACATGGCTTTTATTTCCTCGGCGAGATTTCGTTCAAAACCGCTCACACCAACGGAAGTGCTTAACTTTTTTAATTCCGCTTTTAATTTCATTTCAGTTCCCCATTCGGTTTACAATTTCCTTAAATACTATTCCTCGCTCCATAAAGTTTTCAAACAAGTCAAAACTTGCACTTGCCGGTGAAAGTATAACTACATCATCCGGTTTTGCCACCGCACGGGCTGCGTGTACAGCCTCTTCAAAGCCGTCACAGCGAATAATATTTTCTTTTTGCATCCCGGCCGCCAAACTCGCCCGCTCAATTTTTTCGGATGTTGCACCGACCAACACGAGATGCTTTACATACATAAATACCTGTTTTCCAAAATCTGTATAATCCAAATTTTTATCATAGCCACCAGCAATCAAAATCAGTTTTTGGTCAAACGCACGAAGTCCTGCAATAGCTCGAGAAGGACTGCTGGCAATCGAATCATTGTAATAACGCACACCGTCGAGTTCACGCACAAACTCAATGCGATGCTCTACACCGCCAAAGTGTTTCGCAACATACTCTACATCTTCCCGACTTGCAAAATCCTTTGTAGCCGCAATGGCCGCCATATAATTTTCTACATTGTGTGCTCCCGGGATGCGAATATCGGCCGCACGCAAAAACGGTGCACCGTCCAAATAAATGATGCCGTCTTTAAGTGATGCGCCCCATTCCACAGATTCTTTTACGGAAAACCAACGCACTGCGCCTTTCGCCTCATCTGCCGCCGCACGCGTATGCACATTGTCCAAATTCAGCACCAAGGTATCCGCATCACTTTGGTGCTGATAAATATTTTTCTTTGCAAGCAAATATTCTTTCATATCCGTATGCCAATCCAAATGATTTTCTGCCAGATTGGTAATTACAGCCACATGTGCGGATGCACGCATGGTATGAAGTTGGAAGCTGCTCAGTTCCAGAACAACGATATCGTCCGCCCCTATATTTTCAATCTCACCGATGAGCGGCGCACCGATATTGCCGCCAACCCATACTTTATGTCCCGCATGCTTTAAAATTTCGGAAATCAGCGTCGTGGTTGTGGTTTTGCCGTCACTGCCTGTCACCGCAATAATTTTACACGGGCACAAATCGAAAAACACTTCCATCTCCGATGTAATTAAACTGCCGTTTTCCTTTGCACGCAAAAGATACGGATTATCATAACGCATCCCCGGCGTTTTAAATACAATTTCTCCGTCAATATGCTCTAAATAGTCTTCTCCCAAGCAGTAGCGAATATTGTACTTTGAAAGACTTTCGAGACGCTCGGCAAGTTCATCGGCGCTTTTTTTGTCACAAGCAGTTACCTTTGCACCGCACTGCGACAAAAACTTTAAAAGCGGTACATTGCTCACGCCGATACCGATGACTGTAATTTTCTTATTTTTCAAACTCTGTTTAAAAAGAGATAGTTTGTTTGTCATTTTTCGCATCTCCTTATTTTGCATGATTCACAATACTATTATTATCTGTCAAATGCACAAAAATGTCAATGTTTTTACCTATAAAAAAAGAAGCCGCAGCTTCTTTTCTTATAAATTATGTTATTGAATCTTATAACTGCCTTTAATCATCAAAATCGCATCGGTAGTTTTGTCGATTTTCACCCCTCTGCCGTCACTAAGCGGCACAATCATCATGTGATTTGAGGGTGCTTGTGTTCCGTCTGCAAGGTCCATGCCCTGTGTCACATCTGCCAGGCCGCCTCGCGCCGACCCGATCACCGTCGCCTTCCCCATTCGCAAAATCATTTCCGTTCCCGCCTCGCCGATCACCGTTTTGCCTGCTTTTACATCTACAACCGTAAACCCGCGCTTTGCCTGCTGGTCTATGTAGTCGTAAATCTCCGGCTTTAACACACTTTCTATATAACTTTTGCTGACAAGCGGATCTGCCTCCGTGCCCGGATTGGCAGCCAATACGATCACGGTCGCCAAAGCAAAAGTCAATACTGCACCAATTACTGCAATCCATTTTTTCTTCATCATTCTACTCCCCCTATTCCAAAACTAATTTTTAATGCACAATTTACCGCCGCCATACGAGGACCGTCCAGCGCGCCGATTTTTTCTTTCAGTCTTCGTTTATCTATGGTTCTGATTTGCTCTAGCAAAACAACAGAATCCTTTCCCAATCCAAATTCATTGGCATTCAATTCCACATGCGTGGGCATCTTCGCTTTGTTAATCTGTGAGGTAATCGCCGCTGCAATTACGGTCGGGCTGTATTTGTTACCTATATCATTTTGCACAATCAAAACAGGGCGAATCCCACCTTGCTCCGAGCCAATGACCGGACTTAAATCCGCATAAAAAATATCGCCTCTTTTAACGATCATTGCTTATTCACTCTCCGATAGATTTTCCTCGCTTGTTTGCCAAGCCTCGGCATCCGCATCGAAACACATTTCAGCCAAATCCAGATTGATTTTCCCCATTTCGGTATAGCCTTGTTTTAACTGTTCCCGCAACAATTTTTCTCTCTCGGTTAGAACATATTCCTGCAGAAGAGTTCGGATGAAGTCCGTACGGCTCACACCATTCGTTTTTGCCATTTCACCCAGTGACTCCAATAAATCCTCGGGCAAACTGAGTAGTATTTTTTTGTTGTCCGCCATCGGCTTCACCCCCATTTTCTGCACATGCAGGTAGCTATATTTTAGTATACAGCCCCTCTATATACTAAAATTATATACGCCTTGAAAGTCGATGTCAATAACAATTCTTGCCTTGATTTCCTATATATACCCGCGGCACACGGACGCCCACATCACAGATCACCTCATAATTGATGGTGTTCTGCAGAGCCGCTAAAACATCTGCGGTAATCTCTTCACCCATCAAACACACCGCATCGCCAACATTTACAGTATGCACATCTGTTAAGTCAATCATACATTGGTCCATACAAATTCTCCCTATTTGGCGAACAAGCCTGCCGCCGACATACATCTGCACTTTGTTGCTCATCACGCGCGCATAACCATCTGCATAGCCGATACTTACTGTACCGATACGCATATCGCGCTCTGCCACAAATGTATTCCCGTAACTAATCGGTGTGCCTGCCGGAACGGTTTTAATATGCGTAATTCTCGCAAACCAGCGCATTACCGGTTTTAAATCTATTGTGCCGTGCGTACTCTTGTCCGGATGCAATCCGTACAAAACAACGCCCGGTCTCACCATATCCAAATGCTTATCTTTTGCCAGCAAAATCCCGGCACTGTTACAAATATGCCGTATGCCGATATCCACGCCGCGTGCCGTAAGTTCTTCGCAAACTCGCATAAATCTGTCGTACTGCAAATTTGTATAATCCGCATCCGTATCTGAGCAGGAGAAGTGCGAAAAAATACCTTCAATCTTCAAATTGGGTAATTCGGCGATTTTTTCAAGTTCCTCTACAGTTTTTAGTATAGACGCCGTGCTGAAACCTAATCTGCTCATGCCCGTATCCAATTTGATATGTATACCCAAAGTTTTGTCCGATACTGCGGCTGCAGCAGAAAATGCACGGGCAGACGCCAAATCCGTCACCATGACTGAAACATCTGCCTCAAACACTTGCTGTATCTGCTGGACCGGTACATATCCAAGCACCAAAATCGGCACATTTACTCCGCCGTTTCGAAGTTCAAATGCCTCCGGCAAAGTTGCCACTGCAAAGCAATCCGCGCCGTTTTCCAAAAGCACCTTGTAACTCATCAGCGCCCCGTGCCCGTAAGCATTGGCCTTAATTACTGCCATAATTTTCACCGTCGGAGCCGTCACTTTTTTGATTTCACGCATGTTATGTGCAAGGGCATCTAAATCAATCTCCGCCCAAGTGCGATATGTCTGCAAATTCATCATTTGTTCTCTCCCCTCGGTTCAGCTTCTCGGATTTTTCGGATAGCATAAGGCAAGTGCTCAATTAAATCTCCTGCAAGCATGCCGTCTTCGCCTTTGTCTGCCGCCGCCATATCTCCGGCAAGCGCATGAATATACACCGCCGCCTGCACCGCAGCAAACACATCCTTACAACGCGCCAGCATTAAAGTACATATGCCACAAAGCGCATCACCGCTGCCCGCCGTTGCCATACCGCTGTTGCCTGCAAGACAGTTTATGGCGACGCGCCCGTCCGGCGCAGCAATCACCGTATATGCACCCTTTAAAACCACATATACATTATACTTCTTTGAAAAAGTCGTTGCAATTCCAATTCTGTCTTTCTCCACTTCTTCAACAGTACATCCGCAAAGACGAGCCATCTCCCCACTGTGCGGTGTAAGCACAATCGGCCCCGGATGCTCTATTAGCCTTTCCTTTGACAGCGCATACAGTCCATCCGCATCTATAACCAGCGGTGTTTTTCCTATTTGCAACAACAAATCCAGCATACCGCGCACTGCTGCATCTCTGCCCGCACCTATACCAAACGCCACAGCATCAAACTTGTTGGCAAATTCTACTGCCGCCGGGTCGGCTGCAAGACCTCCTGCCACTTCTGCCACTGCGTAAGTCATCGCTTCGGTGGTTTTAATTTCCATAATCTGCATTAAACTTTCCGGAACACCTGTGCAAACCAAACCCGCACCGCTTCTCAGCGCCGCCTGTGCACTCATATATACGGCGCCGCTCATCCCTCGGCTTCCGCCCAATACAAACACTTTTCCGCATGCACCCTTGTGGGCATTTCTTTTTCTGCGCCCGAGTGCCGCTTGCACCTCTTGCGGCAATACAATCTCTGCTTCAGGTGTAAACTGTTGCTTAGCTTTCTTCGGAATACCAATATCTGCTACGACAATTTCACCGTAAGCTATACAACTATCAAAAAGCACAGCCGAGCGCTTATATCCGGTAAAAGTAACCGTTAAATCTGCCTGCACATGCAGTTGCTCACTGTCTGCGCTGTCTGCATATATACCGCTGGGGATATCCACACTTATCACATATGCGCCGGAAGTATTGCACGCACCCACCCAAGTAGCCTCCGCGCCTTTCAATGTGCCGCGAAACCCAAAACCGTAAAGCGCATCTATTAAAACATCCGCCTCGGCAATTGCGCCCAAAGCCATATCCGAGTCCTTCAAGATTTCTATGCCTGCTTCTTGTGCTTTTATGCAATAGTAACGCGCATCATCGGACAACGCCTGCACATCATAATCACACAAAATACGCACCTCAGAAGCGCAAGTTGCCAGCATTGTCGCTGCTGCAAATCCGTCGCCCCCATTATTGCCGCGGCCGCACAAAATCAAAACACGCTTGTCGCAAAGCGCCATTCGACACGCAATATTTTCCACTAGCTTTTCAGCCGCATTTTTCATGAGCTGCCGTCCGGAAATGCCGCAATTTTTAATTGTATAGTTGTCCAGTGCACGAACCGTCGCACCGGAATATACCCCTAGTTGCATTCTTTCTGCTCCTCTTGGTAAATATGTATACGCTTTGGATTATACTTTTGCATCATTTCCAGAATTTTGTCATTCGGCTCAAACAACAGGCGTGTACGCTCTGCATTATATAAAAAGTCTGCATAATACACTTTTGCGCCCGCTACATTACTCGTCGCATCCATCAGCAAAAGATGCTGCGGTATGTCATCATAGTTTTTTTCATAATGCACATCGTCGCGACGCGCCATGTGCGAAATATCTGCCACACGCAAAGTCACCATCGTTCGTCTTGTACGCTTGGCATAAATTGTATCAATTTCCAAATCGCCGTTAACAAAAATGTATTCGTATTCAATGCTCTGTCTGCAAATCAGCCGGTAGCAAAAATACCAGAGCGCCGCAACAACGATAACCCAGACCGCCACCATAAACTTCCCCGTAAATAACGCAACATAGCAAATCAGCGCCGTTAAAGCAAGGCTAACAAGCACATATGCCACGCTCAACCATTTATCCACAGTCGTTCTCCTTCGGCGCAATATATATTCTGCAAAATAATCCATTTGACATCCCTCCATATATCATTTTTATTTTATCACACCTGTGTTCAAATTACAACAAATTAAAATATATTCCGCATAAAAAAACTATTGTGTCCTGACCGATATTCATTTTCGAGCATTCAAAGTAAATAAAAAACAAGCTGCCCCAATTTGTATAGGCAGCACAAATTGGGGCAGCTAAAAATTTTTCTTGGAGTTGTTTATTAATAGTTTTCCGCCTTGATCTGGAAATAATCTCTTGGATGTGCACACACCGGACAAAGCTCAGGCGCCTTTTTGCCAATCATGATATGCCCGCAGTTTGTGCAATGCCAAATCACATCATGATCACGCGAGAACACGATTTCATCTTCGATATTCTTTAACAGTTTTCTGTAACGCTCTTCATGCTCTTTTTCAATCGCTGCAACACCCTCAAACTGCTTAGCCAGTTCCTCAAAGCCTTCCTCGCGCGCTTCTTTTGCAAACTTAGCATACATATCGGTCCACTCATAATTTTCACCCTCTGCCGCAGCTGCAAGGTTTTCCGGTGTAGAACCGATGCCTGCAAGATGCTTAAACCAGAGTTTTGCATGTTCTTTCTCGTTTTTAGCGGTTTCCTCAAAAAGTGCGGCAATCTGAACATAGCCGTCTTTTTTTGCCTTGGATGCAAAATAGTCGTACTTGTTTCTCGCCTGAGATTCCCCCGCAAAAGCCTCCCACAAGTTTTTTTCTGTCTTTGTTCCTTTTAAATTCATCGTTTAAACCTCCCTGTTCATTTTTTCTTAATTTTATCATTTCTCCAAATGAATTTCAAGCACTTTTATCAGCAAGCCTTCGAATCAAAATTCGTTTCAAAACCAATTTCCGGTCACATCACGCACTACAAAATCAGATGCTTTCTCTGTAGCAACCGCATACATATAACCCTCGCGCTGAAAACAACATACATGCCCTTTCGTCACATCAACGGTGCGAAAATCTTTGTTTAAACCAACGCCTACGCATTTTGCAATTGCCTCCTTGCGCGACCAAAATTCATAAAAATACGACTTTAATTCATCTTCACCAAACCCCATCAACCTTCTGTACTCGCTTTCAGAGCAAAAGCGTTTTGCAAGCCCGGCAAAATTGCGGTCAGTCATTTGCTGCACATCTGCGCCAACGCGCATACTGTCGCTAAGCGCACAACACACAATATCTCCGCTGTGAGAAAGGTTAAACTGCCACGGACAATCGGGCAAATAGGGTTTTCCAAATTCTTCTTTTAAAAACACGAGCGGTAATTGCACCTCCGCCCCCAGTTCGCGCAAGGCGCTGGCACACAAATGCACACTTGCCGCCCGTTGCAGTTGGGTTTTCTCATCTTTACAGCGCAGGATATACTCTAATCGCTCGTCGGACAAATCCGTCAAAAGTGCCTCCAAATGCCAAGGCGCAATATTTGCAACATATAAGTAGGTTTTTTTCATAAAAAACACCTCATATCTATTGTAGCAATAAATCCCAAAAATTGCAAGCAAACTCAAAAAAACATTGACGCTCACGAGACCAAAATGTTATCCTATGTACGGAGGGATATTTATGAAAAACTTACTGACCGCACTCGGCCATATTCGCACCTATACAAACTTTATACCGGAAATCGCACTTGTACTCGGTTCCGGTCTGGGCGGTTTTGCCGACCAAATTCAAACAGAATACAGTATAGACTACAAAGACATTCCGAACTTTCCGGTTTCCACTGTTGAAGGTCACTGCGGAAAATTTATTTTCGGTACACTTGCAGGCAGAAAAATTATCGCTATGCAAGGGCGTGTTCATTATTACGAGGGCTATGATATGCAACAGGTTGTGCTACCCATTCGTTTGATGCATTTACTGGGCGCAAATACGCTGATTTTAACCAATGCGGCAGGCGGTGTAAATCTTTCGTTTTCCCCTGGTGATTTGATGCTGATTACGGACCACATCGCAAGTTTTATTCCCTCACCGCTATGCGGTAAAAACAAAGAGGCTCTCGGTGTACGCTTTCCGGATATGCACGAAGTATACAATCGCTTGCTTTGCGACAAAATCCGCGCGGCAGCAAAAATGCAATCTATTCCGTTGCGTGAAGGCGTGTATTTACAATTTTCCGGTCCGGCTTACGAAACACCTGCCGAAATCAGAATGGCACGCACGCTCGGCGCCGATGCCGTCGGCATGAGCACTGCAGCGGAAGCGATGGCTGCAAAACACTGCGGTATGCAGGTATGCGCCATCTCATGTATTACCAATATGGCATGTGGCATATTGGACATGCCCCTCTCGCACGACGAGGTGCAAGAAACCGCAAGCAAGATAGCGGATAAGTTTACCGCACTCATGCGTGAAATCATAAAAAACATCTAAAACAGCAAAACCGCATCATCTAAAAAATGATGCGGTTTTATTTATAATACTTCTTTGATTGCCTGTGCCAGTTGGTCAGGACAAGAGGTGGATTTAAACCCGCAACGGATACCCTCTAAAATTTCTACGAGTTCCTCCGCTTTTCTGCCCTCAGCAAGTTTGGCTACCCCTTGCGTGTTGCCGTTGCAACCGCCGGTAAACTGTACATTTTTTACAATGCCGTCCTCCAAATCAAAGCGAATCTGCATGGAGCATACGCCTTTTGTTTTGTATGTATGTGTCATAATAACGACTCCTTCGATAAAACAAAAAGCCGTATCATGAAGATACGGCTTTTGAAAGCGATAATTAGCGAGCAGCCTTTGCCTTCTCCACCAAAGCGGTGAAAGCAGCCGGATCTGCGATTGCGATTTCGGAAAGCATCTTTCTGTTGATTTCGATGTTTGCTTTCTTCAAACCGTTCATAAATGTAGAATAGTTCATACCATTCATCTTTGCAGCTGCGCTGATACGAGCGATCCAAAGTCTTCTGAAATCTCTCTTCTTCTGCTTTCTGCCGATGTATGCGTACTTGAGCGACTTCATAACTGCTTCATTAGCCGTTCTGAAAAGTTTGCTCTTTGCGCCTCTGTAACCCTTAGCGAGTTTTAAAATCTTTTTATGCTTTTTCTTGGTGACCATAGCACCTTTTACTCTAGCCATTGCATTTTCCCTTCTTTCCGATATTGATTATTTGTATGGAATTAACTTCTTGATTGTAGCCTCGTTGGCTGCACTTGCATAAGCGGACTTACGCAGACCTCTTTTTCTCTTGGTTGTCTTCTTTGTGAGAATGTGGCTTCTGAAAGCCTGACCTCTTTTCACCTTACCGGATTTTGTAACGGAAAATCTCTTGGCCGCACCTCTATGTGTCTTGATCTTCGGCATATTAAACACTCCTTCCAGTTTTATAATTTTTTTCTTTTGTTATGCCTTCGGCGACATAACCATGGCCATATTTCTGCCTTCGAGTTTTGCACCTTTTTCCACAGCACCAAACTCGGCAGCGCTCTGAGCAAAACGCTCCAACAGCTCTGCACCAATGGATGAATGATGGATTTCACGACCGCGGAAACGCACAGTTACCTTCACTTTATTGCCGCTCTTTAAAAACTTAATCGCAGAATTCAGTTTGGTTTCAAAATCGTGGGTATCAATTGTCGGGGACAAACGCACCTCTTTGAGTTCGATAACCTTTTGGTTTTTACGGTTTTCCTTTTCGCGCTTTGCAGCCTCGAATTTGTACTTACCATAGTCCATGATTTTGCACACCGGCGGTTGCGCCTGCGGCGCAATCTTCACGAGGTCCAAATTGGCCTCAATCGCCAATTCCTGCGCCTTCGCAATCGGCATAATACCGAGCTGGGCACCATCGTTACCGATAACACGGACTTCCTTGTCGCGAATTTCTTCATTGATTTGCTGCTCTTTGCTACTGATAAATATCACCATCCATATTAAATTCAAAGCTGCAAAAAAGCGGACACCCAAAACGGCATCCGCATAAATACACACATATTTTATCCATAGATAAAATCGGAATATTTAACCGAAGCAGCGCCGCTGTACGGTGAGAGCATAGTTTGCTCTGCTTTGTTTTCTCGAATAGTATAACAACTATTTTCTCTTTTGTCAACCCTTTTTTTGATAAAGTATGCAATTTGCTAAAAATTGTTCGATAGAAAGCCAGTCCTGCACCTTGCCGCGCTTGATGTCACAGTCAATCTGATTCACCTTTGCAATGGCATCCGTCAAAAAGGCGCGGTCAAATTTTTGGGCATAATTGATATAATCCTTTGCAAAAAACGGCGGAATTTTAAGACGCGCGGCAATCGCCTGCGGCGACGCCTGTTCGCCGAGCAAAAACTTCGTATGCAGTATTTTAGAAAAATATCCATTTAAATTTTCCAAAATCATAAACGGAGATTCCTTTAAAGTTCTTGCCTGCTCCAAAAGCGAAAACATACCTTCTGCATCCCGTTTGAAAATACAGTCTATCATTTCAAACACACGACTCTGCGGCAATTTCGTAACCATGCGGTCGATGTCCTTTTTTGTGATGGTCTCCTCCCCATAGACAAACAGTTTTTCCAGTTCACGCAAAATGGCATGCATGCCTCGGTCACAGTTTGCAATCAAATACGCTACCGTATCCGAACTCATTTTTTTACCTGCCTCTCGGCACATCCTCTCCACCCAGTTGGAAAGTTGAGTCCCTTCCATATAGGCACAATCCGCCGCAATACCCGTTGTGGCAACCGCTTTATATAAAACGCCGCGCTTATCTGCGCTCTCCTCGTAAAAGACCAGGCACAAATATTCCGGTAACTCTGCAAGCGCATCTAACCAGAACTGTTTTTGCGCCTCCGTCGCCTTCTGAAAAATACCGCTGTATTTAATCAGAATCATTTTCTTTTCTGCAAGCATCGGCGGTGTATCTATCTCCGTGCGAACAAGTTGTACATCCAGATTGTCGCCATCGAATACAATATAATTAAAATCGTCCATCATGCCGGTCAGAATTTTATCACGAATGGCCTTGCAATAATATTCTTTTAAATATGCCTCTTCCCCAAACAAAAGATAAACACGGCACAACTGGTCCGTTCGCAAATGACTGCGTAATTTTTCAAGACTGTCGTCTGTTTTCTTTGCCATGACTTTCCTCCTATCTTAAGCCGATGGGAGTCGAATCCCTTAGGCTTCAACTACTCTCGGCTTATGCGCCACGCGCCCGACTTTCTTATTTCATATACCAAATCTCCGCTCAATGCCGTTCGGTCCGTCAGCGCACCGATGCGCTTTAGCGTTACCAATGTGCGCGGTGCGGGATGGCCATTGTAGCTGTAATTTCCGGAACTGATTACAGCCACTTGCGGCGCAACTGCATCTATAAAGTAATCCGAAGAAGAAGTGTCTGAACCGTGATGTGCAACTTTCAATAAATCCGCCCGCACATCCACCTTCGCCGCCAAAAGCCGATTTTCCGCTAGCATCTGCATATCTCCCGTAAACAACATTCGAAACTTTCCGTAAGTCAGTCGCATTACCAAAGAAAGATCGTTTTCCGACGCACAGTACGCAAGCATATCCTCATCCGGACTAAGTATCTCTGCCTTTAACCCTCCGGGAAGTTTTAAAGTTTCTCCGCCCCTTGTATACTGCACTTTGATTTTTCGTTTCTGCGCTATCTCTTCGAGCGCAGTTTTATAAATTTCCGTATAACCCGTCTTGCGATACGGCAAAATCAATCGCTGCACGCGCAGGTTTTCACATACGGAAATCATACCTTGTGCATGGTCTGAATCATAATGCGAAACAATTGCGTAGTCAATTTTGGAAACACCCAGGCTACGCAAATATGCTACTACCTTGCCGTCACCTGTATTTCTTGCACCAAAACTACTGCCGCCGGCATCTATCAAAACATTGATGCCCAACGGCAACTGTATAAGTGCCGCATCCCCTTCGCCGACATCTAAAAAGTGGACTCTCGCCGTGTAACCATCCACGCAATTTGAAATCGAAAATGCAATCATGCAAATACAAACTATCCACTTCAAACTCCGGACCCAAACATCCTTTTTTGCGCGCATGCCGTACAAAAGACCAATAAACGCGTAATAAAACAAAGGAAATGTAATACCGCCGGCTATGCTAAGTGCATGAAACGGCAAAAACTTCACCGTTAAAATCACAGCGCACATCCCATGCAAGACCACTTCAAGCAAAAATCCAATCACCTGTGCGCCCGCCATCCAAAACGCAGACACAATTAAATATACTGCCGCCACAATCATAAGCGGCGCTACCAACCAGGTCAGCAAAATATTATACAGCAGCGCATAAACGCTGACCGTGTGAAAACTTTCCGCCAGAATCGGCAATGTAAATATCTGTGCACAAAGGCTGACAACAACCACACTACGCAAGGGCCTTATGCGAATATAGCGCGCCAAAAATCCCTCCATGCGCTTCCCTAAAAACAGTATACCAAAAACGCTGGCAAATGACAACAAAAATCCGGTATTAAATAAATACAACGGTTGAGCAATCAACATCAGAAACCCGACACACAAACAGGTAAACGGTCTATCCTCATCTCCACGCGTCCAATAGGCCAGCATGCACATATCAAACATCAACACCGCACGCATAACCGAAACACCACTGCCGGCAATCCACGCAAAGAAATGCAGTGCCAAGGCGCAAAGCGGATAATAAAATCTGCGGCGCAGGCGTAAATGCACAAACAGCCACATAAGCAAACTGCACAGAATGCTGATATGCATACCGGACACGGAACATATATGGCTTAGCCCCGCCATTTGCAATGCTTGCTCAAATGCGGGCGAAAATGCGCTTCGCTCGTTAATCAGGATACCGCTAAGCAACGCCCCCGCATCGCCGCCAATTCCACTTTGAATTGTATCGAGTATATATTTTCGAATTCGACTTGCTGCCAACAATACCGGATTTACATCCGTTTCCTGCAAATCCGCAACATAGATTTCTTTTACATACATCGTGGCATATATGCCATCAGCTTTCCTCCATAAACCATAATCGAATTCCGAACTACTTTTCGCCGTCTGTACAAACTCCAGCGTTCCGCGCACCTCTATACAATCTCCGTAGTCGTATGTTTTTCGCACCGCATCACATTCTTCCACCGACACGGCAAGCTTGCCTTTGATTTTAAAATGTTGCTTGCCACCGTCGATTAAGCGGATATACATCGTGTTCGGTTTTAAAATATATGTACTGTAATCTTCATATACCACCACCTCCTGTACGCTACCGCGCACATTGACCGTCAATCCATTCAACACTGATGGTATATAATTTGAGATGTTATTTTTATACTGCGTCTGTGAAAAACCCAGAATGAATACGCCAAGCGCTACTGCAACAAACGGTAAACGAACGCATTTACGCACATAAGCAAAAATGAAAACGAACACGCAAAATAAGACAATGCTCTCTGCAAGCAAAGCCTCCGTCCATATCGCAGTACAAATCGCCATGCAATAAACGATGCACAAAAGCAAGATTTTCTTCTTCATCTCTTTTTCGAGTTCCCTCCAAGAAAAAAGCAGATGTATCAGCATCAAAAACCTGATACATCTGCTTAAAATCTTAACAGAAAATTCGACAAATTTCAACCTTAACTTAAACTACTCAAAAATTCTTCTTGCGCCGGCAATTCTGGAACCAAAATAACCATTGTAGATAGATTCAATACATACACTTCTGCCCGAATAAGGCGCATGAATCATATTCCCGTCCCCTACATAAATGCCGACATGGTTGATATAGCCCCGACCGAAAAATACCAAATCACCCGCCTGCAAATCCGCCAAATCCACATAAGTACCGTTTTGCATTTGTCCTGCAGCCGTACGATTCAAGGATATGCCGAGTTGGGCGTATACATACGAAGTAAAGCCGGAACAGTCAAACCCGCTCGGGCTACTGCCGCCGTAGCGGTATGGTGTACCAATATACCGCATAGCTGTTTCCAGCACATTTTGTCCGGCAGAAGCACTCACATATTCATCATATGTAATTTCACCAATATACGCTTTTGCAACAAACTGAATCACCGCGCCGTCTTGTAGAAGATAAAATTCGCCGCTTTCCCCAATCAATTCCACTTTTTTGCCAAGATACAACTGTCGTGCCACCGCTGCGTCAAATGTTGCGGCTACACGCACATTTAAGCAATCCACCAGCACCTGCCCAAACTTTGGAACACCATAAAGAAAAGTTGCGCCGTCTTCCAAAAACTGCACATTGATATACTGTCCGAGCACATAGGCATCCGCACCCTGATATGCAATGCGACTCCAGCCATTGCTCGTTTCCATAATTTCAACCGGCATATTTATATTTAACTGACCAAGTATTGGTGCTTCCAGCGAGCCATGTTCGCGCACATTCAAAACATCTACATTTACCGTGCCGATTTGGGCTGCGGTTGCGGATACACCAATTATTATAGTCGCCAAAAAAGCGACTGCTGTTTTAACAAAAGAATTCATATACTACCTCCACTTGCCACCCATCATAACACATTTTTAATCATTTGTCAAACTTTTTTAATAACCAGTTTAAACTTTTGTAATATTTTGCACTGAGCGTATAGTGATTTCAACCACAGACATACTAAATACGGCCGGACATCAGGAGGGATTTTCATGGCAAAAAAGCAACTCAAAAATCCAACTGCTTTGCCGCAAAAAAGCCGTCAAAAGGAAAGTATTATTACCATAAGCGACAGCGAACGCCGCGACAAAGACACCAATGTCTATATCGCGACCGATGCAGAGGTTGCAGCATTGAAGGCCTGGTCAGAGTTTTGTAAATTATAGCCTCTGCATCCCCCGTCTGCTATTGCAGACGGAATTTACATATTTTACGATTTTCTCTTGCCATCTTCTGCCCATTTTGGTATACTTAAATAGAATAAAATTTAAGGAGCGCAATATGAAAACAAAACTTATTTATATAACAACGCTTATTCTATTATTTACGGTTTGTCTGCCGTGCATCTGTTTTGCCGCACCGCAAACCGTCAGCGGTGCCGTCATCTTAATTGATGCAGACTCCGGTAGAGTGCTCTACGAAAAAAACGCTGACGAAAAAATGTTTCCGGCCAGTACGACCAAGGTAATGAGCGCAATCCTATTTATAGAAAACATTAACCCGAGCGATGTAGTTACCGCAAGTTATAATGCTGTTATGGATATCCCGATCGGTGCAAGTAATATGGGGCTTATGGCCGATGAACAGCTTTTAGCAGAGCAATTATTTTACGGCGTTTTAGTTTATTCTGCAAACGAAGCCTGCAATGTGCTTGCCGAACACATGAGCGGCAGTGTCGATGCCTTCGTGGAACAAATGAACGCCAAGGCAAAAGAACTTGGCATGAATTCAACGCATTTTGTCAATCCGCACGGTTTGCACGATGAAAATCATTACACAACGGCGCGCGACATGGTAAAACTCGCACGCTATGCGATGCAAAACGAAACTTTCCGCGAAATTGTAAATACGGTAACGTATTACATAGAGCCGACCAACAAATACGAAGAACGCCGCATTTTAAGCAATACGAACTATTTAATCAACAATGCTTCGCGCTATGCTTACAGTGCCGCAACCGGCATTAAAACCGGTTATACCAGCGCCGCCGCAAATTGTTTGGTCTCCTCTGCAACGAAAGGCGATGAAAATTTAATCGCCGTAACTTTAGGCGCAAAACAACAGGTAGACGGTGTGTACTCCTTCATTGATTCTAAAGCCATTTTAGAATATGGTTTTGATGCCTTTTCAAAAAAGAAACTCAGCGCCAAAGATGAAATTTTGGCCGAAGTCAAAGTAAAGCACGGTCGCGGTACGGATTTTGTTACGGCAATGGCCGAAACAGATGCAAGCGCACTTTTGCCGACCAATGTGACCGTTTCGGAAATCACATCCGAAATTACGACAACCGAAGGTCTTGTTGCGCCGATTGCCAAGGGTACGATTGTCGGCACTGCAAGTTTCTATTATAAAGATGAGTCCATCGGCAATGTAAATCTTGTTGCCGGCGCAGATGTGAAAATTGACTATGTCTCTCTAATTTTCAGCAAAATTCTCGCTTTCTTTTTGCATCCGCTCGTACTCATCCCGATTTTACTGATTGCCGGTGGCTTTGTTTGCCTCGTCATTCTGGCGCAAATTAAAGCCAAAAAACGCCGTCGTTATTTAAGAAGAAAGCGTTACCAAAGCGCACAAGAGCGCAAAAACAGAGAAAAATAAAGGAGGTCGCGTGCAGGTGGAGAACACAACCTTAGATTTTATTTATTTATTTCGTTGTGCCCTGCACGGCACAACCCCGTCCAAAGCCGGCTATGATTTAGAAAAAATCAAAAAACTGGCAGACCAACACAATGCCTGGCCGCTCATTTTTCTGCCGCTCAAAGAGGCATACGGCGACGAAGACCCATGCGAAAACTGGCATGAGTATCGCAGCAGTTTCTTCTATCTTTGTGTCAAAAACATGCAACGCATGTACGGATTGCGTAAAATCCTGTCCGCCTTTGACAAGGCCAGCATCCCCTATGCAATTTTAAAAGGCGAATCCTTGGCATCCCTGTATCCGCATCCGGAATGTCGTATTTCATCGGATATTGATTTATATGTTGCGCCCGAGGATGAAAGCCGCGCCGTAGATATCTTGCTTTCCCGCGGCGTAGAGGTCAAGCCGCGCATACCGCACGGACATCATCGCAACTGCAAAAGCAAAGTCTGCGGCAAAATCGAGTTGCACATTCAATGGCAAGGCGATTTACAAAATGATATATTGTATAATGGCAAACTGAAATCCACCGAAAACTTTATGCAAATGCAAACCGAAGCATTGGGCAGTTTTTACACGCTTGGCGTAAACGATGGGCTTTATATGCATTTTGCACATCTGACAACACATTTTGTTGCCGGTGGATTTGGCATTCGCCTCGTTTCGGATTTGCTTTTATATATTAGAAAACATAAAAATGTAATTCATTGGGATAATTTCAACGCTTTTTTGAGCAAACTGGGATATACCATGTTTTTCAACGCTTTACTCTGTCTTGGTATAAAATATCTCGGTTTTGAAACTTCAGATTTTCCACAATGCAACTGCGAAGAAGATACCGTGGATTTACTGATGGAGGACTGCATCAGCGGCGGTGCATTCGGGCACGCAGAGGCAGGCCGCTTTGGCACTCACGAAGTTGTTTTGTCCTCTCGCGCAAAGGATTTTGACTCCTATACATCACAATATCAAGCTCAAAGCAACAAAAGCAAATTAAGTTTTTCTGTAAACAATATAAAAAATTTATACAACTATGTCCGCAAGAATACCTGGCTTTTACCCGTTGCTTATCTGCACCACATTGGCTTCATTGCAGGCAAGGCAACACAAAAATTATTTAAAAAGCAAAAAAAGCAACCTGCGCCAATGCACGAAAATGCACAAAAACGCATACTGCTTTTAGAAAAACTGGAAATCAAAAAATGATGGACAATAGTCCATCATTTTTTTAATATTTTCTCCAAACCATGCGGTCCACAATACCGGTGTAACTTTGAATAATCTTTACCACCTTTGTAGAAACATTTTCATCTACATAATCCGGCGTCGGAATACCAAGTTCACAATTTTCATTCATAGCAACTGCCGTTTCTACAGCCTGCAGCACTTGCTTTTTCGTAATGCCGGCCAAAATGAAATTGCCCTTGTCCAATGCCTCCGGTCTTTCCGTGCTTGTGCGAATACATACCGCCGGAATCGGATTGCCGACCGACAAAAAGAAGCTACTCTCCTCCGGAAGCGTACCACTGTCAGACACTACGCAAAAAGCATTCATCTGCAGATGATTATAGTCATGGAATCCAAGCGGCTGATGTGCAATCACACGATCATCAAACTTAAAATTCCTCTGCTCAATAAACTTCTTGCTTCGCGGATGACACGAATACAGAATCGGCATATCGTACTTTTCCGCCAATGCATTGATTGCATTCATCAAACTAAAGAAATTCTCTTCGGAATCAATGTTTTCTTCACGGTGGGCAGAAAGCAAGATGTATTTTCCCGCCTGCAGACCGAGTGTGTCTAAAATTTTACTTGCTCGAATAGCATCTAAATTCTTATGCAAAACCTCCGCCATCGGCGAACCAACTACATATGTGCGCTCTTTTGCAACACTCGACGCATTCAAATAACGGCGCGCATGCTCGCTATAACACAAATTCACATCCGATATAATGTCGACAATACGACGGTTGGTTTCCTCCGGTAAACATTCATCAAAGCAACGGTTTCCGGCTTCCATATGAAATATTGGAATATGTAGTCTTTTAGCTCCAATAACCGAAAGACAGGAATTCGTATCTCCAAGCACAAAAACTGCATCCGGCTTTTCTTGGACCATAAGTGCATAAGATTTCGCAATAATATTGCCCATCGTCTCGCCCAGATCGGCGCCAACTGCATCCAAATAAAAATCCGGCGCACGCAATCCCAAGTCATCAAAAAACACCTGGTTTAAAGTGTAATCCCAATTCTGACCGGTGTGCACCAGAATCTGATTAAAGTATCTGTCACACGCCTTAATGCACTCACTCAAACGAATAATTTCCGGACGCGTACCTACAATGGTCATCACTTTTAATTTTTCCATAATTGCAATCCTCCAAACCAATTAAACCTCTAAAAAATATGTGTCCGGTCTTTCAGGGACAAAACACTCATTGCACCACATCACCGTCACCATGTCTGTATCGCCCAGATTTTCTATGTTGTGTGTATATCCGCACGGAATATCCACAACCTCAAGTTTGTCTCCGCTCACATAATATTCAATAATATCATCTGCATCTATCTTGCGAAAACGAATAACCCCCTTGCCCGAAACTACCAAAAACTTCTCATTCTTTGTATGATGCCAATGGTTTCCCTTTACAACACCGGGCTTGGACACATTCACAGAAACTTGTCCCCGTTCCTGCGTACGGATAAATTCCGTAAAAGAACCGCGTGCATCCACATTCATTTTTAAAGGATAGGCAAACGCATCCTCCGGCAGATAAGAAAGATAGGTGCTATACAGTTTCTTCTCAAATCCTTCTTCAAAATTAGGCACCTGTTTACTTGTGCGGCTTTCTTTAAAGGACTCTATCAACTCTGCAATCCGACCGAGCGTTACCGTATGCACCGTCGGTACATATGCATACGCTTCCTGCATATGCGCCTTCCCTTGCAAAGCTAAAAGCATTTCAGAGACCAAATCATCGATATAGACCAAGTTAAGCGTCACCGATGGGTCATTGACTTGAATCGGCAACCCATGCGCCACATTGTGACAAAATGTTGCAATTACGCTGTTATAGTTCGGCCTGCACCATTTGCCAAACAAATTCGGAAACCGATACACAAGCACTTTAGCGCCCGTTCGTTTAGCATAATCAAACATCAAATCTTCACCGGCTTTTTTGCTTCTGCCGTACGGATTATCTAGTGCTGCTTGTATAGAAGACGAAATCATGACCGGACAAGTATTTTTGTACTGTTCCAGTTTTTCAAGCAACACAGAAGTAAAACCAAAATTACCCTCCATAAATTCCGCTTCTGTTTCCGGACGGTTTACGCCAGCAAGATGAAACACAAAATCCGCTTCTTTGCAGCACATATCCAAAAGCGTCGCTTCCGTATCAACATCATATTCAAAAATTTCCAAATCACTGTCAATCGCCGTAGTTTTGTCCTTGCCGTCCCTGATATTCTTTAAGGTTGCAACAAGATTTTTTCCGACAAATCCCTTGGCACCGGTAACTAGAATTTTCATTTATTTGGCCTCCCAGACCGCAATTTCATCACGGATGTATTGCAAAGTCAAAAGTTTTTGCTTAACTTCCTCAACCGTCAAAAGTGCGGTGTTATTGGAATTAAACTCCGTAAGCGGATTGCGCTCCACATCACCCGTTTTAAAATATTTATCGTAATTTAAATCACGCTTATCCGCCGGCACACGATAAAAATCGCCCATGTCGATTGCACCAGCGCATTCTTCATTGGTCAAAAGTGTTTCGTACATTTTCTCACCGTGGCGAATACCGATGACCTTGATTTCATTATCAGCTTTAAACAATTCTTTTACCGCCTGAGCAAGCACCTCAATCGTGCAAGCCGGCGCTTTTTGCACCATAATGTCGCCGCTTGCCGCATTAGCAAATGCAAACAACACAAGCTCCACTGCCTCTTCCAGACTCATGATAAAGCGTGTCATATTCGGCTCGGTTACCGTCAGCGGTTGTCCTGCTTTAATCTGGTCGATAAACAGCGGGATAACACTGCCGCGCGAGCACATAACATTGCCGTAACGCGTACAGCAAATGAGTGTCTTTTCCGGGTCAACCGTTCGAGACTTCGCTACAACAACCTTTTCCATCATTGCTTTACTTGTACCCATGGCATTCACCGGGTACGCAGCCTTGTCCGTTGAAAGACATATAACCTTGCTTACGCCTGCCTCAATGGCTGCATTAAGCACATTATCCGTACCGAGCACATTTGTTTTCACCGCTTCTACCGGGAAAAACTCACACGAAGGCACTTGCTTTAATGCCGCCGCATGAAAAATATAATCTACACCATGCATCGCATTTTTCACGCTCGCCAAATCGCGCACATCACCAATGTAGAACTTAATTTTGCTGCTCGCTTCCGGATATTTCACCTGATAATCGTGGCGCATATCGTCCTGCTTTTTCTCATCGCGGGAAAATATGCGGATTTCGCCGATATCCGTTGTTAAGAAGTGTTTCAGTACAGTATTACCAAACGAACCGGTACCACCGGTGATCATTA
>JAZNLB010000016.1:0-6661 GCA_045578865.1 Clostridia bacterium
CGTTCGTTTAATTAGCTCTTTAAACTCTGACTTACTTTGTCAGGACGCTGATAACATAATTGCTATCTGCGTTTACTCAAATTCTTTTGACAAGTTCCTTGTTTTTTGTCGTACACTGTTTAATTTTCAATGTCCAATGCCGCAATTTTTGATGCCTCTCAATCAGCGGCGAATACTAGTATACCACCTCAACACCTACTTTGTCAACACTTTTTTTAACTTTTTTAAAAAAATTTTTTCTTCCTATATATATGCACATTTTAATGGCAGATACACAATATTTCGTGGGTCAAAAACTTGAAAAATTTTTCAAAATAAAGTATAATAACTCCAAGAACAAAGATTGGAGCTTATCATGGACTTAACATCGCTTTCTACTATTAACTATATAAAAAACAAATATGGCTTTCATATGAGCAAGGGGCTGGGGCAAAATTTCCTCACCGATGCAAATGTCCTCGAACAAATTGCCGATGCCGCAGAATTGAATAAAACAGGCGGCGCACTTGAAATCGGTCCCGGTATAGGGGTTTTGACCAATGTGCTGGCAAAGCGCGCACAGAAGGTGACTGCGGTGGAAATCGACACCAGACTTCTGCCCGTACTCGAAGAAACCCTCGCCGAGCACGAAAATGTACAGGTCATCAACTGCGACTTTATGAAAGTGAATTTAAAAAAACTCATCGCCGAACAGTTTGACGGCATCGACCATATCAGTCTTGCAGCAAACCTTCCCTATTATATAACCACGCCGATTTTGACAAGTGTACTGGAAAACCGCGAATTTCAATTTGACAATATCGTGGTTATGGTGCAAAAGGAGGTTGCTCTCCGGCTTTGCGCGCAGCCGGGTAAGAAAGATTATTCCGCTCTGTCCGTTCTGGTGCGCTACTATACCGAGCCGGAAATCGTGGTTCATGTGCCGGCCGCATCTTTTGTTCCGGCGCCAAAAGTAGACTCTGCCGTAGTGAAAATGAAGATGCTTGACCATCCGCGCGTAAGTCCGAAAGACGAAACCGTATTTTTTAAAACCGTGCGCGCCGCTTTCGGCCACAGAAGAAAAACACTTTTAAATGCGCTGTCCACCTCAAACGCTTTCGCACATTCCAAAGACGAATACAAGGCCATCATCGCCGAGCTTGGCTTTAAGGAAACTGTGCGTGGCGAGGAGCTTTCGCTAGAGGATTTCTGTGCATTGGCAGACCGTTTGACCGAAGCATAAGAAGAGATAAAAGCACCCGACCGGGTGCTTTTTTGTTTAGTGAAAATCGCCATAATATCCGATGGCCATGTTTTCTTTACCAATGCTTTTCAAATGCGCCGCCGCATAGACAAACTTTTGCGTCTCCAGTGCATCCGCATCCGCACCCGAAACAGACAGAATTCTATCGTGCAGATGTTCCGGAAATAGCGCTTTAGCTGTGTCAGCCCAGCCCGCACCGTCCATTGGCTCCTGATAAGCAAGCAAGTTATGTTCCGCATCCACCATCAACACCGTCGGAATCACACCGCAACCCGAACCATGCTCAAAATGGTCGCCGCAAATGTTGAATGTGCCATAAGTAGCAAGCATATAAATCTTTGTGCCGCCATCGACAGCCTCGGAATCTAAAATAATATGTCCCTCCGCATAACACTCACCCTCGATGTATCTGTTTTTGTTATAGTCCAGTATAATCTGGGAAATTTCCTGATGCATTTCCCCCGGATAATCTTTCAAAACCTGAATTTGTGTCGGGCCGTCGGCTCCGCCGATAACCCCAATCGTAGCAGAACTGCAACCCACCAGCAAAGAACAGCCTGACAACAAAAGCATCACTGTAAAAACTACGGATATACCTCGATTGGTTTTTTCCATATTCAAAATATTGGCAAACCGGTTTTTAACACGCTTACCGCTCTCGGTAAAATTCGTCGTCAGAAATGGTGTCTTCATTTTCTTCCCTCCGTCCAATGAATTAAAGCCTGTTTGGCAGTTTCCAGTCGAGTTGGTGTGTCTAACTCATAATGTCCAATGAGTTGCTCATCATCAAACAGGAACATATACGCCGTATCACCCTTGGGCGCAATATATTCAAAAATCAAGATGTCAATATCCTTACCGTAGTAATCCGCGGCATTTATACCCATCCGTTCAGCCAAAGTCTCTACCGACCACGAAACCTTGCTGTCCGGTGTATAAATCATGCGGTTTTCTTCCACCCGGATGCGCCAACCCATGCCGCTGTTCACCTTAACCTCAGTACCCTCCGGCAACACATCCTCCATTTGTCCGCGCCTTAAAGCGGCACTGCTGACAACCCAAATGCCGGTTTCGTCCTTTTTTATCGGCTGATAAACGCTGATAGAAAAGCCTTCATCCACATAGGAGATTGTGTTTGCGCTCGTCGGCTCCAGACGATCTTCCCGAATGTGTATATCTTTCGTCGCCGGTCGGCTTGCAAGATAGTCATTGATGACTGCGTACGGCGAAAGGCGCCAAGAATCCTGACCTGCATCGACTTTCCTTTGTAACTGCAAATAATCCAAATCCACCTGCGTCGAAGGAATAATCGGGTCGATATCTTTGCTTTTCACCCATACATTATCCACGCCTGCGGCAAAGGAAACCTCGGTCCACGCACCCTCTCGCGAAAGCACGGTAAGCGGTGTACGCATGGAATAGTATGTCTGCGGTTTTACATCGCCTTTGTTTTCATACACATTACCAAGTGGCTTAATCGAGGCATGGTTTGCCTGTGCCAGTTTATCCGCCGCTTTGGAAACTGCCGTTTTTTCCACCGTACCATAAATAGCCGGATGGCTCATATACGGCAGCTGGATGTGATAAGTATCTTTTTCATCGTAAATGACAAACACCAAATCGCCTTTTTTCGCAGTTATGTCTTCGCTGATTTGCACATCTCGTATAAGCACCACTGTATCTCCCGGTACAATTTCGGTTGTCTTAACCTCCCGCTTGCATGCCACCAGAGCGGCACAAACACCGGAAATCAGCACCGCAAGCAGCAAAACTACTGCCCCGCATCGTTTCATCTTCGTGTTCAAAATATTGGCAAACCGATTTTTAACACGCTTACCGCTCTCGGTAAAATTCGTCGTTAGAAATGGTGTTTTCATTTTCTGCTCCTTTCATGGCCTTTAAAATAGTTTTTGCATATAATTTCCGAAATTCCAAATCCTTGTCCCGCAGCACTGCTTCATCGCAGGCATATTCCAAATCCCGACTCGCACGGCGCACTGCAAAATATACCAACGGGTTAAACCAGTGCCCGGCATTTGCAGCTAAAAACAAAAGTTTTACCCACACATCACCACGACGGTAGTGCATATGTTCATGGCAGAGCACCATAGAAAGCTCTTCTTCAGAAAAGTTTTCATGTGGCAGTAAAATTCTCGGCTTAAAGAATCCATGCAAAAGCGGACTGCCGATGTCGTCGCAGATGAATACCGGCAATTCCCCCTTTGTTTGCATCGGCTTGCATTTCCCACGCACTCTAAACACAAAAAGCAGATAATTTACAATATGGAAACTGAAATAACCTACTGCGCCGACAAGCCAAATCAAAAAAATCAAATCATAAAGCGTGATGCTCACCGCATTTTTCGCCTCCGGCAAGTAGACATATTTCCCGTCGGCCGGTTGATTTTCTTTTCCAACCACGCCCCCTGTCTGGTAGGTATATACAATTGGCCGATCCTCTACCGCCGGCACCTGAATCGGCGCTGCAGGCAATTCCACTCGAAACGGTAAAAGCAACCGAAGCGCCAGCAAAACCCAAACCAGCACCCGCCACTTTGCACCGTACCGCTTTTCTGTATGTGGCAGCACAAGAAGCAATAACAAGATAACAATGCCACTCGTCAGCGACACCAAAAACAAATCTGTCATCCCTTCGCCTCCTCAATAAACGCCTGAAGCTCCTCCAAATCCTGTTTGGAGACCTTTTGTCCGTCGTAGAGCGACACAAGCAGACTCGTAAGAGAATTATGATGCAGTTTTTCCATGAAGCTACGGCTTTCCCTTTTTAAGTATGCTTCTTTTTTCACGCATGGGCTATACACATTCAAACGCCCCTCTTTTGTACACTTCAAAAACCCACGCTCGCACAGACGCGAAAGAAAGTTAAGCACCGTCGGTTTTACCCATGTTTTATCCAATCGCTCCATAATATAATCCGAAGTAACCCCTGTTTCGGCATCCCAGATAATCATCATAATTTCCAGTTCACTTTCCGGCAGTTTCTTCATTCTTTCATCCCTCTTTTTTTGTTTTACATTTGTCTAACTACGCTTTTATTTTACAACTGTCTAACAGAAAAGTCAACCCTTTTTATGCTAATTTTTGATGTGCCTCGGCAAAGTCCATACAAGGGGGTTTTAAAATAATTCGTATTTCCGCATCTCTACGGAATACCCGCACATTATAAAAACAGACAAAGAATCCCGGCCGTGTCACGCAAACAAAAAACAGAGTCCCTCGGGACTCTGTTTTAATTTTTTAAATTACTCGAAGAGTTTGGAATACTTTGTCCAATGCTCGTACTTCTCCTTCGCCTGCTTTTCAGCTTCGGTGAAGAGTTCTTCTGCTTTTTCCGGGAACTTGCGCGCCAGCGAGCTGTAACGCACTTCGTTCATGATAAAGTCTCTGTACGATGCAGACGGGTCCTTAGAATCCATTTGGAACGGATTCTTACCGTCAACTGTGAGTCTCGGATCGAATCTGAAAGTATGCCAGTAACCTGCTTCAACAGCATTCTTGATAACCTTCTGGGTATCAGTCATGCCGCCCTTGATACCATGGTTGATACACGGAGCGTAGCCGATAATCAGGGACGGACCATTGTATTCAACGGCTTCCTTGATTGCCTTAACGGTCTGTGCATCAGAGTAACCCATAGCAACCTGTGCTACATATACATAACCATAAGACATAGCAATTTCAGCAAGGTTCTTCTTCTTAATCGGCTTACCGCCTGCTGCGAACTGTGCAACTGCACCGGTCGGAGTAGACTTGGAAGCCTGACCGCCTGTGTTGGAGTAAACTTCGGTATCGAATACCATGATGTTTACGTCCTCACCTGATGCGATAACGTGGTCAAGACCGCCAAATCCGATATCGTAAGCCCATCCGTCTCCACCGAAGATCCATACAGACTTCTTGGAGAGATAGTCTTTTTCCTTGAGAATTTCGGGAGCAACGGGGCAACCATCCTTTGCAGCCTTTTCGAGCTCAACTACGAGAGCCTTAGTTGCAACGTCATTTGCCTTGCCGTCCTCGAGTGTATCAAGGTAAGCCTTAGCAGCTGCCTTGAATTCGTCTGAAGCCTTGTCGGAGGCTGCCATTTCTTCAACCTTACCGATAAGTCTTGAACGGATAGCCTTCTGACCGAGGTACATACCCAGACCGTGCTCAGCGTTGTCCTCGAAGAGGGAGTTAGCCCAACCGGGTCCACGCTTGGTATCTCTGTTTACGGTGTAAGGTGTAGCAGGTGCAGAACCGCCCCAGATAGATGAACAACCAGTAGCGTTGGAGATATACATTCTTTCACCGAAAAGCTGAGTAACAAGTCTTGCATATGTTGTTTCTGCACAACCTGCACAAGAGCCGGAGAACTCAAGGAGAGGCTGATTGAACTGGCTTCCCTTGATAGTTGTATCTGCGAAAGGAATATCCTTCTTTGTAAGCTTTTCGGTAGCGTAGGTCCAAACATCTGCCTGAGCGGACTCCTTCGCCTGAGGAACCATAACGAGAGCCTTTTCCTTAGCGGGACAGATGTTAGCACAAGCGCCACATCCCATACAGTCGAGGGGTGAAATTGCGATAGCGAACTTGTATTCTTCACAGCCCTTGCCCTTCATCTGAGTCATCTTCATAACTTCAGGAGCGTTAGCTACTTCGTCAGCATTAAGTGCGTAAGGACGAAGAGTAGCGTGAGGACATACGTAAGAACACTGGTTACACTGGATACAGTTTTCGGGAATCCACTGAGGAACCTTAACTGCAACACCACGCTTTTCGTAAGCAGCTGCACCCTGAGGGAACGTACCGTCAACATACTTTTCAAATGCTGAAACGGGAAGAGAGTCACCCTTCATAGCGCCAACGGGGTTAACTACGTTGTTTACGAAGTCAACAAGCTCTGCTCTGTCGCCTGTAACTGCAGCGGCGGGAGCATCCTTGCCTGCGTTCTTCCAAGCGTCGGGAACCTTAACCTCAACAAGAGCGCCTGCGCCTGCGTCGATAGCGGCGTAGTTCTTGTCAACGATTTCCTGTCCCTTCTTGCTGTATGACTTGTATGCCATCTTCTTCATGTAGTCAACTGCTTCTTCTGCGGGAAGAATCTTTGCAAGAGCAAAGAATGCTGACTGAAGAACTGTGTTCTTAACCTTACCGTCACCAATCTGATTGAGAGCGATGTCGGTAGCGTTGATTATATAGAACTTAACGTTGTTGTTTGCAATATATGACTTAACGCTTGCGGGAAGATGTGCGTCAAGCTCCTCTTCCTTCCAGTTACAGTCAAGAAGGAATGTACCGCCGGGAACGATATCGGAAACCATATCGTACTTGGTGAGGTATGCCTGATTGTGACAAGCAACAAAGTTAGCCTTGTTAATGTAGTAAGGAGACTTAATAGCCTTATCACCGAAACGAAGG